>NZ_JBLZQF010000002.1:0-927567 GCF_049199325.1 Rahnella sp. PD4
CGTCGGTCAGTTCCGGCGCGGTAAAGCTCCATATCCCGCCGGTCTGCGTGGCCGGATACACGGTGCCGTTGATCAGCACCTCGACCGTCACCGCGTCCGCGTCAATCTGGCTCAGGGTAAAGGCCGGAGTAGTGTTATTGGTGATGTTGTCGGTCATATCCGCGCCGCTGTCGGACGCATCGGTCAGGTCGATAACCGGCACGCTCAGCGTGGTGTCCACGGTAAAGGCGAATGCCTCCCCGGAAATGCTGTTACCGGCTGTATCCGTGACCGTCACCACCAGGTTGTGTTCGCCGTCAGCGAGGGCGGCAGGCACCGCAAAGTGCCACTGCCCTTCGCTGTCCCGCACCGCCGCCTGCGCCGCGCCGCCGTCCACGCTGACCATCACGGTGACAACATCACTGTCGGTCACGATCGCAAAGCCCGGCGTGGTGTCGTTGGTCTGGTTGTCGCCCGCCACGCCGGTGTCGTCGCTCAGGGTGACTACTGGCGCGGATATGGCGGTGTCCACCGTCACGTCAAGCGCCCCGGAAGTGGCCACGTTGCCCGCGTCGTCGGTGACCCGCACCTGCACGCTGTAGTCACCGTCCGTCAGTTCCGGCGCGGTAAAGCTCCAGACGTCACCCTCTTTTGTCGCCGGGTAGGCGGTGCCGTTGATCAGTACCTCGACCGTCACCGCGTCGGCGTCAATCTGGCTCAGCGCAAAGGCTGGAGTAATGTTGTTGGTAATGTTGTCCGTGGCGAGTGCACCGGTATCTGAACCGTCGGTCAGATCGATAACCGGCAGGCTCAGCGTGGTGTCCACGGTAAAGGCGAAGGCCTCGCCGGAAATGCTGTTACCGGCAGTATCCGTCACCGTCACCACCAGATTGTGTTCGCCGTCAGTGAGTGCCGACGGTACAGTAAAGTGCCACTGCCCTTCGCTGTCCCGCACCGCCGCCTGCGCCGCGCCGCCGTCCACGCTGACCGTGACCGTCACCACATCACTGTCGGTCGCGATCGCAAAGCCCGGCGTGGTGTCGTTGGTCTGGTTATCGCCCGCCACGCCGGTGTCGTCGCTCAGGGTGACTACTGGCGCAGAAATCGCGGTGTCCACCGTCACGTCCAGCGTGCCCGAGGTCGCACTATTACCCGCAAGATCGGTAACAGTGGCAGTAATGGTATGAATGCCATCCGCAAGCTCAACAGGGCAAACGAGTGACCAGACGCCATTATTCAGACTTGCCGGGTAGTCAGTGCCATCAATGTTAATCAGAACATGTGTGACATCACTATCAACACTATTGAGTACGAAAATAGGACTTTTAGTATTCGTAATATTATCTGTGGCTGAAGCTCCGGAATCGGATTCATTCAGCAGGTCTACAGAAGGTATATTCAGGGATGTATCGATAGTGACATGGATTCTTTCGGAGGTAGCAATATTGCCTGCAACATCAACGACACTCACATGAAAGGCATAGCTGCCTTCCGGCAGAGATTGTGGATAGGTAAATTGCCATTGGCCTTTTGCATCAGCACTGGCTTTACCCGCTATGTTGCCGTCGCAGTATAATGTGATACTGGCAAAAGGTTCCGCCGTACCCGCGAATGACGGTAAATTAACGCTGGTAATATGGTCATCCGGATTGTCACCACTGTCACTTAATAAATCGATAGTAGGAATATCAGTATGTAAGTCGATAATAAGCGGGATAGAAACCGAGTTCGCGCTATTACCTGCAATATCGACTGCCGTAACCATGACGTTATATTCGCCTTCGGCTAAGGTTTTATCTGCCGGGATACGGAAACTCCAGTTACCATTTTTATCCGCAATAGCACTGCCATAATAGGTGCCATTTATCATCAGGCTGATTTCAGCTCCGGCTTCCGCTACACCTTTGAATAATGGTTGCGGGTCTTTAGTAATCCCATCTGTATGTGTAATACCGGTATCAGAATCAGCATCCAGCATGATAGTGGGTGTTGAAGTGACGGTATCAATAATAAGTTCATACGTTGAACTGGAAATATTGCCGACTTCATCCATGGCGATGATCTCAACACTATAATTATCATCGGCCAGGCCAGGGTTGGGATTTATTTCGAAAGACCAGTGCCCCTCTTCATCAGCGGTCGTTTTCCCCATTTCCTTGCCATCAAGCATGAGGGTAATTGTGACGTATTTTTCAGCGACCCCTGTTACCAGTAAATTATCATTATGGTTGGTAATCCAGTCATTTTGGCTGGATCCTGTATCATCATCGGTATCCAATGCAGCAACAGGCTTTTGAGTCATGGTATCGACAGAGAATATGTATTCCTCTGAAGGAAGCGAGACGTTACCCGCGATATCCTGAGCCTCCACCACTATTTTGTGTTCACCCTCTTTCAACCCCGGGGCGACATCAACTGACCACGTTCCTTCAGCAGTGACCGCCACAGTGGCGTATTTTTTGCCATCAATATAAACGCTGACATGACTCCCCGCCTCGCCGGTTCCCACTAAAAGAGGTGTCGTATCATTTGTCAGGGTGGCACCGGATTGTGAGATAACATAATCGTCAAGGGCAATAGTCGGCGTTACAGGTGCGATGGTATCTATCGTGTAGCTAAAATCATAATCCTGCGCATTACCCGCAAGATCCACAACGGTGATAATAAGCTGATTTACCCCTTCTGCGGATTCGCCAGAGAATCTGAAGGTATAATTTCCGCTTTGAGAAGCGTCGGTTTCAAGGGTTTCACCCGTGGTCGTATTGGTAATGCTGATATGGCTGAATGAGTCTGTTTTACCCGTAAATATCGGGCTGGCAACATTCGTATAATTATCGGCAGCATTGCCACTGTCACTGCCCGCTTCGATCTGAATAGAAAATGCATCGATATTGGTGTCAATTTCAATATCAATCGCATTCGATGCTGTATTCCCGGCACGGTCCGAGGCAATGACCTGAACGTTATAGGTGCCGTCCATAAAAATAACGTTACTGTCGAGGGTATAACTCCAGTCACCTTTGCTATCAGCGGTAACATCAGCGATTTTATATCCGTTAACATACAACTCTACAATAGAGTCCGGTCCGGCTTTACCGCGAAAACCAGGCGTGACATCATTTGTTATTTTGTCATCAGAATAGAGGCCGGTATCACTGTTTTCATCAAGAATAATGGTGGGCGTTTCAGGGGGAATGGTATCAAGCGTAATAATACCTGTTGTACTGGCACTATTATCCGCTTTATCAGTCGCCACTACCGTAATATCATTAATGCCTTCCTGAAGTTCATTTCCGCTAAACTGATATGACCAGTTACCTTCAGCGTCCGTTTTTACGGTCGTCAGTAAAATATCATTGATATAAATATCAATGCTCACACCGGCTTCAGCCGTACCTATAATTTTGGCATTGGTAAAGCGCGTTAAGTTTTCATCAGGGATCTGATCTTCTACTGGAATAGAATATTGTGAACTCAGTTCAAAGGTAGGAATTTCTGTCACGGTATCGATGGTAACCAGAATTTTAGCACTACCGCTTCCCCCCTGACCATCCTCAACATCGGCCTGGATCGTATGCTGACCATCCGGGAGTTCTGAGGCAACATCAGCAACAAAATTCCCCATGTTGTCTGATTGCACAACCGCCACAACAATCCCGTCAATTTTTAAGATAATGTTTGCATTAGGCGCGGTCGAACCGATAAATGAAGGGGATGCGATATTGGTGATATTGTCATTTTTTGTACCGCTGTCGCTTTTGTCATCAAGCTTTAAAGAAATATCAACCGGCTTAACAATAACTTCATCGCCCGTCTTTTCAGACGTTTTGCTACTTGAAGAAGAAGATGAGGAATTATTATCTTCCAGTTTAAGCCGCTCTGACTCTGCAACGCCTTCTTCATCATATTTTTTCTTTTTGAAGGATGCGGCCTCCTGTTCTTCGCCGGATTCATTAGAAACGCCGCTGCCATTGGTGGAAACTTTATTTTTAGCTTTATTATCCAGGAATTCCTGCAATTGTTGTTCAACTTCATTGGCCGCTTTTCGGGCTTCTTCCGCTTCTGCGCGTAAACCTTCTGCTTCTTTCCTGAGTTTATCCGCCTCTTTGTTCACCTCTTCGAGACGGTTTGCCTCATCTTCTGTTTTCGTATCGGCATTTTCTTTGATGACGCGCGCCTGCCGGTCTTCCGATAATGATGAATCAAGTCGTTCCAGCTCTAAATTACTCAGATCAATGGATTTAAGGAGATTTTGCCCGGAAATATCACCATCAGTAAAAGAAAACACCACTTTACTGTGTTCAAGACTCGAATATAAAGCACCGTTGACAATATTTACGGTTGTACCATCGGAAAAAATAAACTTTAAATCGGTACCGCTAATGATGAAATGCGCCTGTTCTTTATTGCCAAACTGTTTTAAATCGACAACTGAGCTGTCATTGATGAATATTGTTTTGTTAGCCATTTTGTAATCCTTTCAATTATAATTCAGGCGCATTACGTTGTGCAGGGGATAAAGGTTCAGAAAACATTTGTCTCATCCCTTTAGTCAGTGGTGACATGAGATATTTCATAATGCTGTGCCGGCCGGTAATAATATTTGCGTCCACCGTCATACCGGGCATTATTTTAATTAAGTCCTGAGGGGGTATTTCAAATTTTACAATGACTTTGTAGTATCGGATCATAGAACCGTTGACAGACTCCTCATAGGAATCAGGACTGATCTGTTCAATAGTCCCTTTATAGGGTTTGGTGCCCGACATCATGAAGGACAGGACATTGATATTGACCTTGCCCCCGATGAACACCTGATCACGATCTTTAGGCATCACTTTGACTTCTGCCTGCATCAGGGTTGAAAAAGGTTTTATTTCGAACAAAGAATCCGCCGGCTGTATGACGCCGCCTTTCGTAGATGCGCTTTTATTGATCTGATAGATGACGCCATCAATCGGAGATTTAACATTCGTCTCCTGTAACTGACGTGATAATATTTTAATCGTCGACTCACACATCGCCAGTTCTTTCTGAGCTTCGGCAAGATCTTTCGAAAGTGAATTACGCAGTTCATAGTCTGCGTTATTCATTTCACTGTTAATGAAATCAACTTCATCTTTTTTTGATGAAATCTGGTTATCCAGGTCAATCAGCTCAGAATTCAGCCGCACTGCGGACTGTTTTTTATCTAAAAGGTTGGTGTAGGAGCTGATGCCTTTTTTGACCAGAGGAGACAGAATATTAATTTCTTCCTGCAGCAACCCCAGTTCACTCTTCTTACTGATTTTTGACACATTCAGTCCATTGATATCTGAAGACAGTCCGGTAATTTTGACTTCCTTAGTTCTGATCTGGCTCTTCACCATCTGAATATTACTGATAATGTCTTTATTGATCAGATCACTTACGTTAAGCGCAGTGATTTTATTTTCACTGGATAAAACGCTGGTGAGTTCTTCAATACTTTTTTTCAAATATTCAGATTGGGTAAAGTAGCGGTCATATTCTTTCTGCACATCCAGGTTTGAGACCCTGGCGAGAATCTGGCCTTTTTTAATGACATCACGTTCGGAGACAAAAATCTCTTCTATTGTCCCACCTTTAGAAAGGGAAACGATTTGAGTATTATCTTTCGTGGCAATAATACCCTGCCCATGTACAACGGAGTTTACTTTTACCAAACTGAAAAGAATAATGATCAGGAACGTCATGATCATTATGACCATCATCAGATGGTCACTTTGTTTTCTGTTCATCGCAAAAGAGACCTTGATCCCGGTTTTATGACATCATCTTGCAGTTGCAATACTTTGAGCAAAGTCGAAATCTGCGACATCTGTTCAAGCTTGGACTGGTAGATACCGTACGTCGATTCAATCATGGATATGTGAGCCTGGAAAAGTTCATTGCGACTGGAAATAACATCCAGCAATGATTTTTGCCCAAGGTTGAATTCTTCTTTGTATAACTCCGTCATTTTACCGGCGTTATCATAGGAGCGCTTTGCAATATCAAGGGCTTCCAGATTGGATCGATATTTCGACAATGACACATCAATACTATTACGACTTTTTAAAATAAAATCATCTGATTCCAGTTTTGACTGACCATAGCGAGCAGCAAACTTGCTTTCTTCTGACTGATTTTTGAAACCATTGAAGATATTGAATCCTATTTTCACGCCAACTCTAACTTCATCTCGATAATCTTCCGGCTCAGCATCTCCGGAAGGATTATTGTCGGTATAGTTGATGTTCGCATCTATAGTCGGATAGTTGGCAGCTTTAGCTGCTTTAATATCAGAATATGCCGCATCAGTATTTTTTTGCAGAGACTTCCAGGTCGGATTATCCCGCATTACCTGTTTAATCACGCTTTTACTGTCAGTATCAAATTTGTAACTGTCAAAAACATCAGGTAAACGGGAAATATTTTCCAACGTGACTGCATCACCTGTCATATTACGGATTTTAGCCAGTTCGGTGTCTGCCTGCGAACGATACGTTAATTCCTGCGTGCTTAACGCATCGATGGATGCCTGGACTTTACGTAAGTCTGACTGCATCGCCACCCCTGAATTGATGAGTTCAGAAAAATCATTCAACATTTTTTTGTAGAAAATCTTTTCTTCATCAATACTTGCCAGGATATTTTTTAGTTTTTCAATATTGAGAAAAGCATCTGTCGTTTCTTTCGCAGTCGTGTTCATGCTTTGCAAGAAATCACTGGCACTGCTTTCTTCAATACTTTCAGATTTCTCAATATTGTTACTCCTCACACCAAAATCGGCGATCCGATAGGCAAGACTGATTTTATTTTCGATATTATTCTCGTCTCCGTCGCTTTTATTTTTTTGCGAAGTTTCCGATGTTGCATCTAATGTCGGATAAAGGGAAGATTTGCTCATATTCGTTTCCTGATGCCGACGTTCGATATCAAGAAAAGAAATAGCCACAGAAGGCTGAGCTTCCAGCGCGTGTTTTACCAGGACCGTAAGAGGATAGGCTCCGCTGTCCTGAACCGCGCGCTGTGAAGCGAAAGCCGGCACAGACAATACGGAAATACCGATCATTAATGAGATTATCGAGATTTTCACGGGTTTTTCTTATCCTTCAATACCAGCACATCTTTTTGCAAAGAACATTGCATATCGGCAATTTGGGAGAACAGAGGTGCGAACGTTTTCAGATGTCCCTGGATATGGCTCTGAGTTTCACTGTGCAGGTCGGTATTTTTCAATTCATGAAGAACAATGTGTTCATCCATTTTGTTCAGCTGCAGATGATTCTTTTCATGAATGATTTGTGTGGTGGCATGCAGGTCGGTGAGCGAGTTTTGTAAACTGCTTGTCTCTTGCAAAAGCGTTTCCTGACTGCGCCCGATGTCTTGCTGAGAAAGGTTTAACGCTTTTAGCTGACCTTCCTGAGCATCAAGCTGTTCATGCTGACTGACCAGAAGAGCATGCTGACCGGAAACCTGCTGCTGTGTGGCAGTGATGGCTGTGTGCTGATCGGTTAATTGCAGATTTGCTTTCATGACACCCTGATGGATTTCATTTAACTGGCCCGCGCCCCTTTCGCAGACGGTCAATAATGACGTTTCAAATTGTGCGCGCTGTGCATGGCTAATGTTGTCCTGCTCGACCATGCTGTGCAGGGTATTATTCGAGTCTGCGCACATATTCAGTAAACGATCCTGGAAGCTGAGCAGCGTATCTTTAATGTCACTGACCATTTCATCCAGCGATGAAACAATGCGCAGAGTGCGGGTCTTTGCGGGTTGATGTTTGCGCTTCATTTCACGAATGAATTCGAGCTTAGTATCACGCAGCGTCACGTTGAGACGGACAAACGCATTGCGAACCAGTGAGCTCATGACGTTCAGAAGAATGGCGCTTACCACACCATAAATTGAAGAAACAAACGCCGTATTCATACCCCGGAGAGGTTCAGACAAAGAAGAGACGACGTTCACGATGATCTTCAGAGTATCCGCATCATTCCCTCCCCCTATTTGTGATTTATCAAGCAAGGAGATAACCGACGCAATGGTCAGCGAGAGACCCGCAAACGTGCCCAGCAGACCAATCATGGTGGAAATATTGGCGCAACTTAAAATCGCAGACATGCGTTGGTTGTGTTTACGGTTCACACTTTCATCAATGTTTTCATACACTGACAGTAATGTGTCATCGTCAAGACCGTGCTCTTTTTTAAAGACAATTTTATTCGCATCCCCTAACAGGTGAGCTGTTTTTTTATCGTCTTTTGTTTTTAATACAATGTCGCATCTGTTTATTTCAATAAATGATGATAATACGATCACACAACCGATGGCATACACAATGATGACGACAGTATTATAAAATGCTGCGACGGCATAAGTGCCGATAATATAACTTCGGACACCAGGAACGATCATGAGTATCAAAGGGATTAAGGCAATAAATAAAGCCCCCAAAAAACCCATTTTATTCTTCAGGAAAATACCACTTTGTTTAATGTAATTCATTATGTTACTCAGTTTTTGTAATGACAGCGCTGTTATTCATAACAGCAGCATCGTTGATCACTGAAATAGCGACGTCCTGATTAGTTTCAGTCTCTTTCACAATTTTCAAAAGAATAATTCCCCGCTGATAAGCAAGTCGCATAGCATCGGAGACGGAAATAGATTTTTCGACATTGGTATATACCTTGACAGAAGCAGCTTTATTATCAGCCTTTAACCATTCATTCAATTTATCTATAATTTCAGGGGAATAACCCTGCTCCATTTTTTTAAAATGAATAATAAATTGATTACCTTTTATCTCATATGCCGGATTTTCTTTTTGCACATCAAACTTGCCGTAAGCGCTTTGCACCGGCGTGCCTCCTTGTTGTGCCAGCGTTATGACTGTCTGGTTTTCCTTTTGCTCTTCAGTTTGAGCCGGAGATTGTTTCCCCCCGGTTGCTGCTACGTCGGTGGAATTATTTTCCGGGACATTTTCAGCAGATTTGCTCATATTTTTTTGCGACTCTACGGGCTTGGGTAATGCCGTTTGTTCAGGTAATCCTTTTGCGGTATATGTCGCCGAGGGGGTTTCAGGAACATAATGTTTTTTAGCGCTTTCATACATCGTCAACATGCTGTTGAGAACAAATACCAACATCAGAAAAATAAATATGCATAAAACCGTTGAGAAGGCGTCCACAAAAGTGGGCCAGGGGTTACTTTCTTCCATATATCATCCAGACAGTGAAACGATTAAATAATCTATTCAGAAATTGTATATTTCCCAGGCCAGGATATCCTCTTACTTAAGTATTAAGCATTGCTAAATATCTTGTATCCTATTGAAAATATAGAATTACCCCCCCATCACCGGATGATATTTCAGTAAACCGAAAGCGTAAGTGACAGGGGTTATAAACCAAAACACATATTGAAAGTTGTAGATTACGGATGGCTGACACGTCAGCTTCCGCTCAGCTATTGATCTGATGATTTAAAGACAATAAGCCTGTAAATATATTTTCAGAGGGAATATTTGGAAGAAAATAGGATCAGAGGGAGTGAAAAAGAGTATGTCGCCAAACCTTAGAAAGACGACATACAAAGCTGAAAGTACCCGGTTTAAGTACAGTCAGAAAAATGTCTGCATACCTGCGGTAAAGGCAGGCAGCGATAATGAAGAGTGAAGGTTTGGCGCGTAAATTTACGCGCCGGAGAGTATTACGAATTCATCTGGAACAGGGACATCCCCTGCATGGCGCTGTATGTCTTATACGATGCCTGAAGCGCGACCTGCTGCAATGTATAGGTTGAAATGGCGGAGGTCCACTCTGTATCTACCAGGTTACTGAGTTTGGTGGAGTTCGCCACGTCACGGTTGTCGCCCAGCGTATCGAGATTGTCCAGTTCATCCATCTGCGTACCCAGCTCTGAACGCACGGAAAGTACGTTATTGAGTGAGTTACTCAGGCCACGGTTGGCTTTATCAATGGCATCGGTGTATTGCGTATCGGTGGTGTAATCAGCCGAAGGCGTTTTCAGCGCGGTCAGTGCACCGTCGATGGTTTTGAACACATCTGTCTCGCTCGGCGAGCCGTCCGGTTCGGCTTTTGCATCACCGGTTAATGAATCAAAAATCTGGTTACCGGTATGGTTAATGGTCATCGTCCGGCTGGCATCAACCTGCTGCGTAATGGACGTCGTGCCCCCGGAATAGGTCACCGCACCCGTTGTGGCGTCCTGCGTATACGGCGCGGTATCACTTTTGTAGCCAGCGAAAATGAAACGGCCGTTACCGTCAGTGCTGTTCGCAAGGTTCAGTAACTGCGATTTCAGGCTTTCCAGTTTGGTCGCCAGAGAAGAGCGGTCATCATCGCTTAAAGAACCGTCACCGGCCTGAACAATCAGCGTCTGCGCAGACTGAATGGTCGAGGTCACGCTGCTTAAAACCGACTCTTCCTGACTCATGCTCTGGTTAGCAAAGGTACGGGCTACGGAAAACTGACTGTTCTCCGATTGCGCCTGACGCACCAGCACCGCCTGCGACGCCGCCAGCGGATCATCCGAAGGTTTGCTTACTTTGCTGCCGGTGGACAGCTGTAAACCTGTCGCCTGAAAGCGGTTCTGGCCATCCAGCACCGCATTCATGTTTTGGTCGTAAATCATATTGGTACTAAGACGCATGGCATCAGTTCCTTGTCAGTTCTGGGATCAGCGAATGTTGATGATCGCGTCGAATATCGTCGAAGCCGTCTTCACGACCTGCGCGTTCGCCAGGTAATATTGCTGGTAACGTTGCAGATCGCCGTATTCTTCATCGAGGTTGACCCCGGAGATAGACTGCTGCTGGCTGGTGAGCTGCGTGACAATATTGGCCTGCGAGGTACTGGTAGTTGTCAGGGTGGCAACCTGGTTGCCCACGTTACTTACCATGCTGGCGTAAGCGCCTGACAGGGTGGATTTACCTTCTACCAGTTTTGCCGTTTGCAGATTCAGCAATTTCTGCGCGTTGGTGTTGTCACTCACACCGCTGTTTGCCGCGCCCGCAGCGGCGATCAATGAAGAATCACTGATGGCCACATTCATGCTGCCTGCCACGTTACTGACCGTTTTGATGGTCACGCTGTCATTGTTGTCCGGCGTACCGCTGACGGAAACCGACAACCCGTCGAAATTCATCGTCGGATTACCGCTGCTGTCGGTGCCTGCTGTCGGGGTGATTTTTGCTCCGTCGGAGACGCGTGTCACATCCCAACTGCTGCCATTATAAGCCATGGTGTAATCGCTGGCCTTCACTGCTGCCGTGTCGGTATACGCCACGCTCACTTGTGCACTGCCGGTGTTTTTGGTGTTGCCTACGGTAGTGGCACCGGTGAAGGAGAAGAAGTTCGTTCCCGCGTCACCGTTAAGGTCAAAACCGGCTTTGTTGGTGGTGTTGAAGCTGTCAGACAGCGCCAGCGCCAGTTGCCCGAGCTGGTTAATGGCCGGTTCCAGGTTGTCTTTACGGAAAGCCAGTGTACCGCCGAGCGAACCGGTGGTCAGACGGCTTTCCTGAATTTCAGAAACCGAACCGTCAGGTTGGGTCATGCCGACCGTCAGTTTGGAAGGATCGGCACTCGAAGCCATGGCAACAACCGTTTTGGCGTTGCCGCCACTCACCAGCGGCGTGCCGTTGGCGAAGGAAATATTGTAGGTGTCGCCGTCCTGCTGGGTCACAACCACACCGGTGACGTTGTTCAGCTGACTGACCAGTTGGTCACGCTGATCGAGCAAGGCGTTAGGTTCCTGTCCGGTGCTGCCGCGCGTTGCGGTGATCTGATTATTCAGTTTGGCAATCTGCGACGCAAAGGTGTTGATCTGGTCAACATTCTGCGTGACTTGCTGGTTAACGGCGGTATTCATGTCGTTCAGGTATTTGGCGGAACTGTTGAACTGGGCGGTTAAACCCTGAGCCTCCCCCAGAACAGACTGACGCGCCGAGCTGTCGCTGGCATTGCTGGTCAGCGTTTGCAGGCCTTTAAAGAAGGTCGACATGGTGGCATCAATACCGGTGGAGCTGTCGCCGAGCAGGTCATCAATAGAACTGGCCTGATCAAGCTGCGTTGACAGCGCGCTGCCGGTTGCGCTGGCACCCAGAAGCTGTTTCACCACGAAAGAATTGTACTCACGATTCACACCCGTCACCGTCACACCATTTCCGATATAACCGACAGGCGTCGAGGTACCATTACTTTGCGTAATAATGGCGGTCTGGCGGTTATAACCTGCCACACTGACGTTAGCGATGTTGTTCCCGGTGGTACTGAGCGCCGCCTGCGCTGCGTTCAGTCCGCTCATTGCGGTATTAATTAAGCTGCTGGACATGAGTGACCTTTTGGCTGCCGGTGACTTTTACCACCGTATAATTAAGGGAACTGAAACGGGGGTTATCCCCTTTTCCCATTCTGATCGTATTATCGGCCTGCACCGCTAAAACTTGAGAAAAAAAACGAGGATTTGCAGGACTAGAAGATATCTTTTAAATCATGGCTATAGGCCTTCACGGCCTGCTCGCCCGCGCCTTTAATTTTCTGGATCACACTCACCAGTTTGTCGGCGTAATTCGGGTCAGTTGCATAGCCGGCACGTTGCAGCGCATGTGCGGCTTGTTCAGGGGTGTTAGCTGAGGCCACCTGCGCGTAACGCGGATTATTGGTCAGTAATTTGATGTAGTCACTGATGGCTTCCACATAAGAGCCGTACACACGGAAACTGGCCTGCACTTTTTTCGCCACACCGTTGGTGTATTCCGTGGTGGTAATATTCGTGGTCGGACCGTCCCAGTTGCTGCCCGCTTTGATACCAAACAGGTTGAAGCTGCGTTTACCATCTGCGGTCGGGATTTCACGCTGGCCCCATCCGGATTCCAGTGCAGCCTGCGCCATGATCAGCTGATGCGAAATCCCGCTGTCTTTACTGGCGACCTGTGCCGGAATGGTCAGGCTGGACACGAACTGGCCGCTGTCGGCTGGCAACGGTGCGCCGCCGGTGGTGCGGTCCGGCGCAGTCGGAATAGCTTTACGCAGATACTGCTCCATCGCCTGAACCGGCAGAGTTTTCAGCACTTCACCGTCCAGCGCCATCGGCACCGTTCCCGCCAGTTCGGACGGTTGCTTGCTGCCACCGGTCAGTTGTTCAACCATCATATCGGCCATGCCCAACCCCTTGTCGGACATGTCCTGGGCAATTTGCTGATCGTACATCGATGTATAAAGTTTGGTGGATTCGTTATCCAGAATGCCACCCTGCGGCAGAGCCTGACGCATGCTTTTCAGCATCATCTGCACAAACACGCCTTCAAACTGCTTCGCCACTTCTTTGATGTGCGCCTGAGGATCCTGCGCCACATCCCGCTTCAGTTTGTTAAGGGACTGCGTGTCATACGCCGCCCCTGACATCGACATCAGATCGCTCATCAGATAATTTCCAAATCAGCACGCAGGCATCCGGCGGTTTTCATCGCCTGCAGAATGGACATCAGATCGATAGGCGTTGCGCCTAACGCGTTCAGGGTGCGGACAACATTGTTCAGGCTGGCACTGGAGCGTACCTGCTGAATCGACCCGCCGGACTGGCGGACGGAAATATTAGTGTTCGGCGTGACTACCGTCTGACCGCCGCCAAACGGCGTGTTCGGCTGGCTGACATCGTTCTGGCGATCGACCACCACGGACAGATTGCCCTGGGCAACCGCACAGTTATCCAACGTCACATCGCGGTTCATGACCACGGAACCGGTACGGGAGTTGATGATCACTTTCGCGTCCATCGGTCCGACATTCACTTCGATATTTTGGATCTGCGCCAGAATGCGCACCTGAGACGTGTTGCCACGCGGTACGACCACCTGAATATTGCGGGAATCCAGGGCGGAGGCCATGCCCATCCCCTGACGGTTGATCGCGTCGCTGATCTGCTGCGCCAGGTTAAAATCTTCATCATTGAGTTGCAGATTGATCACGCCTTCGGTACCGAAAGTACTCGGTAATTCACGCTCAATCGTCGCCCCGCCGGTGATACGCCCGCCCGAAACCTGGTTAACCGTCACGCTGCTGCCACCGGCAGACGCGCCCGCTCCGCCGACCAGCACGTTACCCTGCGCCAGTGCGTAAACCTGATTATCCACCCCTTTCATCGGCGTCATCAGCAAAGTACCGCCGCGAATACTTTTGGCGTTACCCATAGAAGAAACCACGACGTCAATCGCCTGTCCGGCGCGGGAAAACGGGGGCATTTTGGCCGTGACCATGACGGCGGCGACGTTTTTCAACTGCATGTTGGTGCCCGCCGGTACGGTAATACCCAACTGGGACAACATATTGGTCAGCGTCTGGGTGGTAAAAGGCGTTTGTGTGGTCTGGTCACCGGTGCCGTCAAGGCCCACCACCAGACCATAGCCGATCAGGGCGTTATCACGCACACCTTGTACCGTCGTCAGATCACGAATACGGTCGGCGGATGCGGGCAGTACCACCAGGGCGGACATCGCCAGACAGATAATACCGGAAAGTAGTTTTCGCATGATTGCCTCGTTATAACGGCGATAAGTTTAAGAAGAACCGCTGCAACCAGCCCATGTTCTGCGCTTCATTGATGTAGCCATTCCCGACGTACTCGATGCGTGCATCAGCCACCTGGGTGGAGATCACGGCGTTCGCACCGCTGATGGTGCGCGGGTTGACCACACCGGAGAACCGGATGAACTCAGTTCCCTGATTAATTTCGATTTGTTTCTCACCGACAACTTTCAGGTTGCCGTTGGCCAGCACTTCCGCCACCGTCACGGTCAGGGTGCCGCTGAAGGTGTTATTGGCCGCTGCGCCGCCTTTACCGGCAAAGGTATTGGCACCGGACATATCCAGATCGGCACGGGCATTGCCGAACAGGCCTTCCAGATAACGTGGCGCTGTCGCAGCACCAAAGGTGGTTGCGCCGTTACGACTGGCGTTCGCCGAGGAGCTTTTGCTCGCACTGACATTCTCCTGCAAGACAATGGTCAGCGTGTCACCCACGTTACGTGGACGGCGGTCTTCAAACAGAGGCTGATAACCGTAGTTCATCGGCTGAACTGACTGGAAAATCGAACCGTTAGGAACCGGCGGTGCCGCTGGCGCAGGGTTCGCTGTGGTTGCTCCGGGTACCAGCGGGGTATGCGGCATATACGCGCAACCATTCGCCAGTAACGTGATTAACAGCGGCAGCACCAGCTTGCCTGGTCGGTCTTTAGAAAAAGTCATTACCGACGTTATTTTTTTGGTCACCACAGTTATCGCCTTTAAAAAATCGACCTGGTAGGGATCTGAACCGGTTCAGGACAGAAGCGTTTCCGCCCCTGTCCTCTTGTTTTCAATCAACCGCTAAACGTTACAGCTGGGAAAGTTTCTGTAGCATTTCGTCCGACGTGGACACGGCTTTACTGTTAATTTCGTAAGCACGCTGAGTCTGGATCATGTTGACCAGCTCTTCCGCCACGTTGACGTTAGACGTTTCCACATAACCCTGATACAGCAGACCCGCGCCGTTCAGGCCCGGAGTGCTTTCGGTTGGCGCACCGGAGCTCTGGGTTTCCTGGTACAGGTTTTCACCCAACGATTCCAGACCGCTGTTGTTGATGAAGGTGCTCAGCGTCAGCTGCCCCACCTGCTGGGCGGCAGTCTGACCTTGTGTGGTCACACTGACGATACCGTCACGCCCGACGGTCATGCTCAGGGCATTGGCCGGGACAGTGATAGCAGGAATCACCTGATAACCGCTTGAGGTCACCAGCTGACCGTTCTGGTCAACCTGGAAAGAACCATCACGGGTATAGGCCGTCGTGCCATCCGGCAACTGAACCTGGAAGAAACCTTCCCCTTTAACGGCGATATCTTTGCTGTTGCTGGTCTGCGACAGGTTGCCCTGCGAGAATAAACGTTCCGTAGAAACCGGACGCACACCGGTACCAATCTGTAAACCGGATGGCAGATTGGTTTGCTCAGAAGACTGCGCACCAGGCTGACGGACTGTCTGATAAAGCAGGTCTTCAAATACTGCACGCTGGCGTTTAAAACCGTTGGTGCTGACGTTCGCCAGGTTGTTGGCGATTACATCCATATTGGTCTGCTGGGCATCCAGACCGGTTTTCGCAATATACAGCGATGGGATCATGTCATTACTCCTCTGCCATCATCAGCTCATTGACAGCAGATTGTTGGCACTCTGTTCATTTTCATCGACACTGTGGATGACTTTCATCTGCATCTCAAAGCGGCGGGCGTTAGCTATCATGTCAACCATGGTGGAGACCGGATCCGCGTTACTGCCCTCAAGCGTTCCGGGCATAACGTGAATGGTCGGGTCAGCCTGTAAAGCAGCACCCCGCGCCTGAACGGTCGCCGGCGTTGGCCGGAACATACCGTCATCGCCACGGGTGACTTCATTGTTGGCCGCTTTCACCAGCTTGAGCTTACCGAGCTGACCCATCGTGTTAGGATCAGCACCGGCTTCAAGCACGGCAATCGTCCCGTCCGCAGAGACCGTAAGCTGAGAGTTCGGCGGAACTTCAATCGGGCCGTTATCCCCCATAACCGGATGACCCTGAACGGTCAGTTGGTTAGTCGGTGACACTTGCATGTCACCGTTACGGGTATACGCTTCAGAGCCGTCAGGCATCTGCACCGCAAGGAAACCGTCCTGCTGTAAAGCCACATCCAGCGGACGCCCGGTGTAGTTCAGTTTTCCCTGCGTCATATCTGCGCCCGGCGTGGACGCCGTGACCAGCGTGCGGGTTTGCAGGCTTTCACCGTCCACCGGCACTGCGCGCATCGCTAAAAGCTGCGAACGGAATCCCGGTGTATTGGCGTTAGCCAGGTTACTCGACGTCACCGACTGCTGAACCAGCGTCTGGCTGGCTGCGCCGCCTGCGGTGTAGATAGCGTGATCCATAATGCTGCCCTGTTTTCAGGTGATAGAACGCGTATTAACGCAGGTTAACCAGCGTGTTCAGGATGGAGTCCTGAGTTTTGATGGTCTGCGCATTCGACTGGTAGTTACGCTGCGCAACAATCATGTTGACCAGTTCCGCACTCAGGTCGACGTTGGAAGATTCCAGCGCACCGCTGGTCATTGACGCTAAACCGCCCTGACCTGCAATGCCGGTCACAGCCTGGCCGGAAGAAGACGTCGCCGTCCACACGTTGTCACCTTCAGATTTCAGGCCTTCCGGGTTAGAGAAGTTACTCAGCACAATCTGACCCAGCAGTTGGGTTTTGTTGTTGGAGTAAGTGCCGGCAATCGTGCCGTCGTCATTGATGGTATAACCGGTCATCTGACCCGCTGCATAACCATCCTGATTCTGGGAACCGATGCTGTCGCTGCCGGTGCTCTGCTGGATACTGCCGGTGAAATCAAGAGACACCGTTTGCGGCGTTACGGTACCGTTAGTGGCGGTGTTCATTGGCAACGTCAGTGCCAGACCGGCATTGGCCGTGCCTGCCGCATTGGTTGTGCCGACCAGCGCACCACTGGTATCAAACTGCATAGCCCCAATTTTGGCGGCCGCTGAACCGGCCACGCTGCCGTCCTGTGCATAAACATCCCAGTTGTTGGCAGAAGTTTTCACGAAGTAGACGTTGTTATCGTGGGCATTACCCTGTGAGTCATAGGTGGTGATGCTGTTGACGTAGTTGTAGCTGGTATCATCACTGCTGCTGAACGTTTTGGTGGCCGGAATAGCCTTGTCCGTTGAGTTCAGGTTAGCCACCATCGTGGCAGAAGTAGACGCTTTCGCGCTCATCATGGTGGTCGGGATGTTCAGGGCAACCGGCTGCGCACCCGCCGCAATAGTAGGCGGCGTACCTGTCGCCGGATAACCGGTGACGCTCAAACCTTGCATGTTCACCAGGTTACGGTTGGCATCCAGTGAAAACTGACCGTTACGTGAGTAATAAATGGCACCGCTGCTGTCGGACAACCGGAAGAATCCGTTGCCGCTCAGCGCGACATCCAGACCGCGGGAGGTGTTGGTGGTGGTACCGTCATTGAAGTTCTGAGTAACAGCGGCGACTTTAACGCCCATACCGGTTTGGGAACCGGCGAACATATCGGCAAAAGAGGCGGTCGCTGTTTTAAAACCGACGGTCGCGGAGTTGGCAATGTTGTTACCAATCACATCGAGGTTAGTCGATGCCGCGCTCAGGCCGCTGACTGCTTGGGAAAAGCTCATATTAGCTCCATTTTACTGTGGGTAGTGTTTACAGCTCCTCCCCCTTCGCAGGGGAGGGAGCGGTCTGAGTTGCTCGCTTACAAAATCTGGCGTACAGAATCAACTTTCGCGGTTCCACGCACGCCCAGATCCAACGCGGTATTCCCGGATGAATCTGTCGTCACACCATTGACCAGCGCATAATTCAGCGGTGTTGCCACCATTTGCTGATTATTTTTCAGGGCATTGATGCTAAAGCTGTAACTGCCATTCGGTGCTTTGGTGCCATCGTCCTGTGTACCGTCCCAGGTATAGCTGTGCACGCCGGCAGTCTGTGCGCCCAGCGTAATGGTTTTCACCACTTTACCGGTGGAATCACTGACCGTGGCGGTGGTGGTATCAGAGGCCGTTTCCAGCTCAAATCCGAATGGCGTGGTGCTGACCGTGCCGTCAGTGTCGCTGCCGACCAGAATTGCGCTGCCGGACACCATCACGCCGTGGCCGATCAACGAACTGGCCTGAACCGATGAACCACTGGTGATTTGCCCGGAAATGCTGCCCAGCGTGGTATTGAGTTTTTCAATCCCGCTGACCGTGCTGATTTGTGCCAACTGACTGGTCAGCTGACTGTTATCCATCGGATTGGTGGGATCCTGGTTTTTCAGCTGGGCGACCAGCAGGGTCAGGAAACTGCTGGACAGATCATCCGCTGAACTGGTTCCCTTCGTAGACGAGCCGCCGGAGCTGGTACTGCTGATCGTCGTGTTATCAGTGGTGTCATTAATTGACGTGGTAATTGCCATGATTCGCTCCGCTATTGCCCCAGAGTCAGGGTTTTCATCATTAACGACTTAGTGGTGTTAAGCACTTCGACGTTAGCCTGATAACTGCGGGAAGCGGAGATGGTGTTCACCATTTCGCTGACCACATCTACGTTTGGCATCTGCACATAGCCTTTTGCATCCGCCATCGGATTACCCGGCTCATACACCATGCGCATCGGTGCCGGGTCATCCACCACCTGCGCCACTTTCACGCCGCCGGTTTCCTGACCCGGTGCAGCATCCACCTGGAAAACAACTTGCTTTGCTTTATATGGCTTACCATCCGGGCCGGTGACACTGTCGGCGTTGGCCATGTTACTGGCACTGACGTTCAGACGCTGAGACTGCGCGGCCAGCGCAGAACCGGCGATATCAAAAATACCAAGCATTGACATGGGCTATTATCCTTGCAGCACCGACATCATCCCTTTGATCTGGCCGCCGAGAACGGTCAAATCGGTCTGATAGCGCACGCTGTTATCCGCAAAATTGGTACGTTCACGATCCATATCGACCGTGTTGCCATCTGCCGATGGCTGGTCCGGGATCCGGTACATCAGATCCATATCAGCAGGTTGAACGTTGGACGCCGCGATATGGCGGTCAGACGTCAGAGACAAAGAAATGCCGCTGCCACTCGCACGCCCCTGCTCCATCACCTTTTGTAACTGACTGGCAAAATCGATATCGCGAGCCTGATACCCCGGGGTATCGGCGTTTGCGATATTGGCTGAAAGAATTTCTTGCCGCTGGGCGCGCAGGTTGAGCGCTTCCTGTTGGAACTGTAGTGCGGCGTTCAGTTTGTCGAGCATGCGCCCTCCGCAAAGTGAGATTTTGGAGTCGACAGCATAAATGCGAGTGTCAACTGGCTATCGTCTGAATAAGCATGAAATCGGGCGCTATTTGTCCCTTTAGGAATATCAAAGTGAGCGTAGACTTGTCGGCAGTAGTAGGCTGGCACAAAGGTAAAACGCGAATGAATATGCTGAAAATCCGTCGTTCAGGCATTACGCTGGGTTGCATCCTGATAGGTGTAATGTCTGGTGCGATGAGCTATGCCCAGCCTTTGCCCGTCAAAAGCGTGCCGGCCTCATCCAATAGCGATACACTGTTGTCCTCGCAAATTCAGCAGTTCTTCCGGCAGCAATATGCCGACAGCGGGATGCAGGTGACCGTTGTCGTAAACACCCCGGCTGCGCGCCAGCCACAATGTTTATCACCACAATTTATGCTTTCACCGAACAGTCGCACCTGGGGCAATGTCTCCGTGGCGGTGAACTGCAACGGTCAGAAAAGTTACGTACAAACTAAAGTGCAGGTCAGCGGCACTTACTGGATCGCGGCAAAGAACGTACCGGCAGGCTCTCACCTGGCACAAACAGATATGCAACAAAAAACCGGGCGACTGGATCTGTTGCCGCCGAAGGTCATTCTCGACAGTCAGCAGGCTGTGAATGGCATCACGCTGCGCAATATCAGCATCGGGCAACCGTTGACGTTATCGATGTTGCGCCGGCCGTGGATGGTTCACGCGGGGCAGGAAGTTCAGGTTCAGGCAACAGGCAGTGGTTTTAATGTATCAAGCGCCGGTAAGGCGATGAACAATGCTGCAGCGAATGAATCAGTGCGGATCAGAATGCCGTCAGGTGCAATTGTGAACGGGACGGTAGGCTCAGATGGGTCTGTGACAGTGACGATATAATCCTAAATGCAGCCGTAGCTCTACAAAAAGCTGCAATAAAGGTTAAAGTTATTGCGCCACATGTCGATAACAAACGTATCAGAGTCGTCCCGTGACGGCATTTTTAGGGTTTTCATGAGATTTTCTAAACCCTGAGTCCTCATACTGGAGAAGAAATTTATGGCTATCGATCGTACTCAAGGTGTCTCACCTTTAACCCCGATCCAGCAGCGCGAGCCGTCTGAAGCGTCAGTACAGAACGCGCGTAAAGAACAGTCTGTTTCTGGCACCACCACCAGCGGTACGGCGGTGACACTGAGTTCAGCGCAAGCGTCTCTGACGCAGTCAAGTGCACAGGACATCAACACGGCACGTGTCGACGAACTGAAACAAGCTATCCGCGACGGTAAACTGACGATGGATACCGGCAAAATTGCTGATGCTTTGTTACAGGACACGCAGGATTATCTCAAAGGTCTTTAAGCTGAAAATATCAGTGTAAAGACAAAAAGTTGGAAGGTAATAAGGCCCGATGAAGAATTTTATCAAGACCATGACTACCTTGGTTGAAACGTTGCAAGCGCTGGATCAGGTGATTAATCACGAACAGACGATACTGTGCTCAGGACGCGTGAATGGTGCAGCCTTGCAGCATATAACCGAGCAGAAAAGTTCATTGTTAGCCACGGTAGACTATCTTGATAAACAGCGTCGTCAGCATGACGAGCGCCTCAGGCAAACAGCCCCCTATTCCCGACAGCCGGAAATCTCCGCGATGTGGAAAGATGTGGTGCAACTGACCACTAAACTGAGTCAGATTAACCGTCACAACGGCATGTTACTGGGCAAGCAGATTGCCTATAACACCGAAGCGCTGGCGATCCTTAACGCCAGTCAGACGCAGAAATTCTACGGGCCGAACGGGCAGGAAACCGTTTCGGGGCAAACCGTACGCAAGATCTCGGTTTAAACCGAAACGGGGGCGGTTTTCAAACCTTGCCATGTTTGATGCTGGCTATGTTTCAGATGCCACCGTGAAAGGCGCGGAATCTTGCCGCTCCGCGGTTCCCTCATTTCGGTGTTCGAGCCTTACGTCTCGAAACTCTCACTCGGCAAGCTTTCTGAAAGCGCCCGCAGCATCTTGAACCCCTACTGCCAATGCGTTGCAAATCCCGGTTGTGGATATTGCCGCAGCGGGGAAATATCAACTGTGTATCCATACCGATAAAATGAGCAAACATTGAGAATGGGAGACGGCTTCCGGAAGGTTTTTAGGGGTTGCATTAAAAAACCGCACATGGCGGTTTTTATTATCTGAGGTTTTATCTCTGTATTTCAAATGTCACCTGATCTACACCACTCGCCATATTTATGAATCGCCCGCTGTAATTAACTGTTACGCGATTTTTATCATCAATATGAATATCATTTCATAGTCCCATGGGCCACCATTTCTAACCTTTTGATAAAACCAATAATACGTCCAGGCTGTCGCCATATTGCGAGACATTCCATGTTGTCGGGCTTCCCTCATATGATCACTGACAATATTGGAACCCGGGTTTGATAGTGGTACAGACGCCATAAAGTCAATCTCCCTGTTAAGCATTTTTCTCTTCCTGCAAACAGGGAAATATTTTACACGTTTACCGGCTCCCTTTTGTTAACTCCGTAACGCTGCCGGAAAATATCAGCACTATAGAAATATGCAGATGTGTCTTTAAAAATGCCCACTGGCATGCTCAAAAATGGCACCAAATCAAGGGTGCGAGACCCGAGGCTCGCAGGCTGAAATTCGGGAATCGCGGAGCGATGACATTTTACGCCACCCATAGCGGTAACAGAGCATGTCCGTCGAACCGGCGACAGCGCGGAGTAGAATAGCGTGGGGGATGCAAGGGAGGAAAACCGGCGATTTAGCGATAGTTCACGATCACCTGATTACTCATCACCCGCAGCGGCGTATTCATCGCGCCACCGCCGGGAACAAAGTAAACAAACCTTAATGGCGAAGTGGCGGTCTGGCCGTAAAACGATTTTGTCACCCCGCCTTCGGCTTCCAGACTCACGCAGTGATTCAGGGTGTTGCAGAGTTTTACCTGCAGACCGGCGGGTCTTGCGCCGAGCACTTCGTATTTCCAGCTTAGCGTTGTGATGGTGGCGGAGCCTGAACTGCGCACGGGCGCGGAGGCCGGCGGGGCTAATGCACCCGATGACATCATCACGCCACGGTTTTGCAATACCACACCGCGCTGCGTATCTGACCATGTGCCGGACGCGGCAAGCGCTGGCAGGCTCAGTGCGGTCAGTAACCACAGTGCGGCGCGGTACATCTTATTCACCGCCGATGGTGGCCGTCATGCGAATCTGGCGGCTGTCGGTCATTTCCAGATTCGACATCACGACGATATTTGGCAGTGAACGGCGCAGGAAACGGGACAGCAGCGGACGCAGCGCGTGATTCACCAGCAGAACCGGCGGCGCGCTGAGCATATCCTGACGCTGTAATGCGGCCTCGGACTGGGTCAGCAGGCGGTCAGCCAGACCGGGTTCCAGACCACCACCGCTTTGCAGCGCCTGTAATAACAGGCGTTCCAGGGAGGTATCCAGCCCGATAACCTGCACTTCGCCATTGCCCGGGAACCATTGCTGCGTGATAGCCCTGCCGAGCGCAACACGCACCACGGAGGTCAGTTCGTTAGGATCCGGCTGGTTCGGCGCGTATTCCGCCAGTGTTTCAACGATGGTGCGCATATCGCGGATCGAAACGCGTTCAGATAACAGGTTCTGCAACACTTTGTGCATGTTGGTCAGCGAAATGATGCCCGGAATGAAATCATCCGTCAGCTTCGGCATTTCTTTGGTGACGCGCTCCATCAGCTCCTGCGTTTCCTGACGGCCAAACAGTTCTTTGGCGTGCAAACTGATCAGGTGGTTCAGGTGTGTGGCGACGACGGTACTGGCTTCCACCACGGTATAGCCCTGAATTTGTGCCTGCTCGCGCATAGCCGGTTCAATCCAGAACGCCGCCAGCCCGAATGCCGGATCAACCGTCGGTTCGCCCGGCAGTTCGCCTATCGCGCTGCCCGGGTTGATCGCCATCCAGCGGCCGGGATGCGCCGTACCGGTGCCGATTTCCACACCTTTCATCAGAATACGGTAGCCCGCCGGCGGCAGTTCAAGGTTATCGCGGATATGAATTACCGGCGGCAGATAGCCCATCTCCTGCGCGAATTTTTTGCGGATGCTGCGGATACGCCCCAGCAGCTCGCCGTTTTGGGCAAAGTCCACCATCGGGATCAGACGGTAGCCCACTTCCATACCCAGCGGATCTTCAAGCTGAACGTCCTGCCAGCTGGCTTCTACCATTTGTTTACCGCTGTCTGCCACGGCCGGTGCGGCCTCTGCAGTGGATGGTTTTTTCTGCTCCTGACCGCGAGTCCACCATGCCAGCGCCAACAACCCGGCTGTGAACATCAGGAAAACGAAGTTTGGCATGCCGGGCACCATACCGAGCAAACCCAGAACACCGGCACTCAGCATCATGACGCGCGGATTGCGGAACAGCTGGGTAACCATCTGCTCGCCCACGTCTTCGTTGGTGCCGACGCGGGTGACGATAACACCGGCCGCCGTGGAGATAACCAGCGCGGGGATCTGCGCGACCAGGCCGTCACCGATGGTCAGCAGGGTATAACTTTCAGCCGCATGGCCAAGATCCATCCCGTGTTGCAATACACCGACCAGCAGGCCGCCGACGACGTTGATGATCATGATCATCAGACCGGCAACCGCGTCACCTCGCACAAATTTACTCGCACCGTCCATTGAACCGTAGAAGTCGGCTTCCTGCGTCACTTCGCTGCGGCGTTTTTTCGCTTCATCTTCGCCAATCAGACCGGCGTTCAGATCCGCGTCAATCGCCATCTGTTTACCTGGCATACCGTCGAGCACGAAACGCGCACCGACTTCAGCAATACGCCCGGCACCTTTGGTAATAACCATAAAGTTGATCAGCACCAGGATGATAAACACCACAATACCGATGGCGAAGTTACCGCCGACCAGGAAGTGGCCGAAGGCTTCAATCACCCGGCCCGCTGCCGCGCCGCCGGTGTGCCCTTCCAGCAGGATCACACGGGTTGAGGCAACGTTCAGCGACAGACGTAATAACGTTGAAAACAGCAAAATGGTGGGAAATGCCGCGAAATCCAGCGTGCGCTGGGTAAACATCGCCACCAGCAACACCATGATGGACAGCGCAATGTTAAAGGTGAACAGCAGATCAAGGATGAATGGCGGCAACGGCAGCACCATCATCGACAGGATGATCAGGATAAGAATGGGTCCTGCCAGTACCTGCCATTGTCCGGACTTAAAGTTGGCGGGTAAACGCAGTATCTCGGCCAGATTAGCCATGGGTATCACTCTCTCCTGCTGCAAAATCCAGCCCCTCAGGGACCGGCAAATGTTGAGGTTTTTTCGGGATCAGTCCGCCTTCACGCTTCCAGCGTTTCAGCTGATACACCCAGGCCAGAACTTCAGCCACGGCGGCATAGAGCGTCGCCGGAATTTGCTGACCAATTTCACTGTGCCGGTAAAGCGCACGCGCCAGAGGCGGTGCCTCCAGCATCGGAATTTTATGTTCGGCACCGAGTTCCCTGATGCGCAGTGCCACTTCCCCTGCGCCTTTCGCCAGGACTTTCGGTGCACTCATTTTATTTTCACTGTATTGCAGTGCCACAGCGTAATGTGTCGGGTTGGTGACGATGACATCCGCTTTTGGCACATCGGCCATCATACGACGCTTGGCCATCGCACGTTGCTGCTGGCGGATACGTCCTTTGACATGCGGGTCACCTTCCTGACTTTTATGCTCGTCGCGGATATCCTGCTTGCTCATGCGCAGCTTTTTCAGGTTGCTCCAGATCTGCCAGAACACGTCAAAACCGACCATCGGCGTTAATCCAAGCACCACCATCAGGCCGCAAAACACCACCATATTCAGCGCTTCACCGAGTGCCGGAATGGTCGGTTGTGCCATCAGCCTCATCATGTCCGGCCATTTATGCCACAGATAAATCCCGGCGACGGTACCGACCAGCAACGCCTTCAGGATAGCTTTCAGCAACTCCGCCAGTACCTGAGCGGAAAATAAACGCTTAAATCCGGCAATCGGATCCATACGGCTGAACTTGGGCGCAAAAGATTTGCCGCTGAACATCAGGCCGCCGAGTAACAGCGGCGCGGCGAGTGCGATCAAAATCAGGCCGCCGATCACCGGCAGTAACGCCCAGACCGCGCGCCCCAGCAGCGTCGCCATCTGCTGTAACACCTGCCGGTCATCGCTGACCATGCCGTGATCAAACTTGAGACCTTGCGAAATCATCACGCCAAGTTGCCGTGCCATAGACTCACCGGACATCCACAACAGCGTTAAGCCGCCCCCCAGCATCAAAATGGAGGTTAGTTCGCGCGAGCGCGGTATCTGCCCTTCTTCACGCGCTTTTTCAAGCCGGTGCGATGTGGGAGCTTCTGTTTTTTCGAGATCGCTTTCTTCAGCCACCGGCGGTTCCTGTCAGGGTTTACCCGGCATGTAAAACACCACGGGCACAGATTCAATGACGCAGGGATAGCATGACAAAAGCGGCGCAGTCTGATGGGTGAATTAGAGAGGAAAAATGGCGGCTATTCAGCAGATGAATTTATGTAAAAAAATTCCAGATAAGGAAAACACCCCTCAGTGCGATACGGAAGGGTGTTTATGGCGGACTGGCAGACACATTAAAAACCTAATGAGTCCAGCAGATCGTCTACCTGTTCTTGTGAGGCCACCACACCGACACCGTTGGAATCGAGTTGCGGGCCGTTCAGCAGGCTGTCGTTTTCACGTTTCGCTTTAACCTGTTGTTCAGGAATATTTTCCATCAGCACCATTAACAGCTGATTTTCGATTTCCTGTACCACGGTCATCATACGTTTGATCACCTGACCGGTCAGATCCTGGAAGTCCTGCGCCATCATGATTTCCATCAGCTGAGCATTGGTGAAACTGGTGTGCTCAGGGATTTCTTTCAGATAGCTGCGGGTGTCAGTGACCAGCTCGCGGGCATCCGAGAGTTCAATCGGATTTTCAAACCATTCATCCCAACGCTTATCGAGTTTCTTCGCGGCAGATTCAAGTTTATTCTGGCGCGGCTGCGCGGCCTCCACACAGTTCAGGGCACGTTCAGCCGCCTGAGCGGTCATGGTGACCACATAATCGAGACGATCGCGGGCATCCGGGATCGCTTCGGCTGCCTGAGCAATGGCCTGATCCAGGCCAAGTTCACGCATGCTGTCACGCAACATACGGGTCAGTTGCCCAATGCGGGCGATAATATCGCCCGCGGTTGCTGCATCATTTGCAGGCATTGGTATCTCTGCCATATACGGACTCCTACATGCCCAGTTTTTCGAAGATTTTGCCCAGTTTTTCTTCCAGCGTGGCGGCGGTAAAGGGTTTAACCACATAACCACTGGCCCCGGCCTGTGCGGCGGCAACGATGTTTTCTTTCTTCGCTTCTGCGGTCACCATCAGCACCGGCAGTTTGGACAGCGCACCGTCAGCACGGATGGTTTTCAGCAAATCCAGACCGTCCATGTTGGGCATGTTCCAGTCGGATACCACAAAGTCAAAACCCCCGGCGCGCAGTTTGTTCAGTGCATCAACTCCGTCTTCCGCTTCTTCAACATTGTTGAAGCCCAGCTCTTTTAGCAGGTTGCGCACGATACGACGCATGGTAGAGAAATCGTCTACTACCAGAAATCTCAGATTTGGATCGGCCATGTTTTATCTACTCCTAAGGTTTGCTACCCAGCACAAGGCTGAAAAATTAAATACGTAATGCCTGACCGGCTGATATTTGCGCCAGCATCCGCTGGCTGATTTGGCTCAGATCCACCACTTCGTTTACGCCACCCGTGGCGATAGCCTCACGAGGCATACCAAATACCACACAACTGGCTTCGTTTTGTGCAAGGGTGTAAGCCCCGGCGCGGTGCATCTCAAGCATGCCGGCGGCGCCGTCATTGCCCATTCCCGTCAGGATCACCCCGACGGCATTGCGTCCGGCAAACTGCGCCACCGAACGGAATAAAACGTCGACCGACGGACGATGGCGGTTCACCGCCGGACCGTCGTTCAACTTAACCTGATAGTTAGCGCCACTGCGCGCCAGTTCCATGTGTCTGTCACCGGGTGCGATATAGGCATGGCCCGGCAGAACACGTTCACCGTCTTCGGCTTCTTTCACCGTAATCTGACATAACTTGTTCAGACGATCGGCGAAAGAACGGGTGAAACCCGGTGGCATATGCTGAGTGATCATCAGCGCCGGACAGGTCGGCGGCAGCGGCTGCAGCACGTGACGGATAGCTTCTGTACCGCCCGTCGATGAGCCGATGGCAATCAGCTTTTCACTGCTCAGCAGCGGTGTATGGCTGAGAATGCGCGGCTGATCAAGATTGACGCTTTTGTTCAGACGCGCTTTGGAGGCGGTACGGATTTTATCGGCAATCATCTCGCTGTAGGCCAGCATGCCTTCGCGGATCCCCAGTTGCGGTTTGGTCACAAAGTCAATCGCGCCAAGTTCCAGTGCACGCAAGGTAATTTCCGAGCCTTTACCGGTCAGTGAAGACACCATCACCACTGGCATCGGACGCAGACGCATCAGCTTTTCCAGGAAATCCAGGCCGTCCATGCGCGGCATTTCAACATCCAGCGTCAGCACGTCCGGGTTGAATTTTTTAATGAGATCACGCGCCACCAGCGGATCGGGGGCGGTCGCCACCATTTCCATATCCGGATGGCTGTTGATGATTTCAGTCATCAGCTGACGCATTAACGCCGAGTCATCGACGCTCAACACTCTGATTTTATTCATTACCTCTCCTTGGCGAGGCCATAGACAGTCTGACCGCGCAAATAAAATTCCCGGCTGATTTGGCTGAAGTTTTCGGAGTGTCCGGCAAACATCAGGCCCCCCGGTTTAAGTAACGGAACAAATCGGCGTAAAATTTTCTCCTGCGTTTCTTTATCGAAATAAATCATCACATTGCGGCAGAAAATTGCATCAAACGGACCGTTAAGCTGCCACTGGTTTGCCAGCAGATTCAGCTGCTGGAAAGCCACCATCTGCGCCAGTTCAGGGCGCACACGCACCAGGCCGCTGTGCGGGCCTGTGCCTTTGAGGAAAAATTTCTGTAACTGCTGCGGGCTGAGGGTTCGCAGCTCTTCGAGGCGGTAAACCCCGGCGGTGGCTTTTTCCAGCACCTGGGTGTCAATGTCACTGGCCTGAATACGGCAGCTTGCCATTTTCGGCCCCAGCGCTTCACTCAGCGTCATGGCGATGGAATACGGTTCTTCGCCCGTTGAGGCCGCCGTACTCCAGACGCTGTAATTATTCGGACGCGAACGGGCATGTTCCGCCAGGATCGGGAAGTGATGCGCTTCGCGGAAAAATGCCGTCAGATTGGTGGTCAGTGCGTTGATAAACGCCTGCCATTCCGGGCTATTGCTGTCGTTTTCCAGCAGCGCCATATAGCTGGTGAAATCATTCAGCCCGAGTATCCGCAACCGCCGGACCAGGCGGTTGTAGACCATTTCGCGTTTGTGATCCGCCAGCACAATACCCGCGCGCTGATAAATCAGCTCGCTGATCCGGCGGAAATGGGTATCAGACAGCGGTAAACGCTGGATCATCTGTGCCATGATCGAGGTGTTATCAGCACTCATTGGCGAGCCTGGTTGATTCATGGTGCAGCTCCATTAAATGGACAGGTGGTGTAACGGGTACCCAATTCACTCTTCATCCGATGTCAGAAGGTTTCCCAGTTATCTGCCGATGCCGCACGTGCGGTGGTCGGAAGTAACGCAGGCTGTGCCACCTGGCGGGGCGTAAAGCCCGGAGCCTGTCCGCTGCGGCGTAAGGCACTGTCCGCGGAGGACAGTCGGAATACTGATACCGCACGGGTCAGATTTTCAGACTCGATTTCCAGCGCATGTGTGGAAGAAGCGGCCTGCTGAACCAGTGTGGCGTTTTGCTGTGTCACCTGATCCATTTGAGTTACGGCAATCGATACCTGTTCGATACCGCGACTTTGTTCATCAGACGCCGAAGCGATTTCACCCATAATGTCGGTGACGCGGGTAACAGCCCGAACAATGTCATCCATGGTATTTCCGGCAGATTCCACCAGTTGGGAACCCTGACTGACGCGGCTGACAGATTCATCTATCAGCGCTTTAATTTCTTTCGCCGCCTGTGCGCTGCGCTGTGCCAGACTCCGCACCTCGCCGGCCACGACCGCAAATCCACGCCCCTGTTCACCGGCACGTGCCGCTTCGACTGCGGCGTTCAGGGCCAGTATGTTGGTCTGGAATGCAATGCCATCAATGACGCTGGTGATCGCACTGATTTTCTTCGAACTGCCAGCGATGTCATTCATGGTTTTCACCACATTGCTGGTCAGTTCACCGCCCTTTTCAGCCGTATTCGACGCATCACGCGCCAGCTGCGAGGCCTGCCGGGCATTTTCGGCATTCTGTTTCACGGTGGCGGTCAGCTGTTCCATGCTCGCTGCGGTTTCTTCCAGCGCCGACGCCTGCTGTTCAGTGCGTGAAGATAAATCGGTGTTGCCCGCCGCAATCCCTTTCAGGCCGGAGAACATGGTGTCCGCGCCATGACGCACGGTACGCACGGTTTCTGCCAGCGACGTTTGCATCTGTTGCAGGCTTTCCAGCATGACTTTAATTTCGTAACGCCCTTGCGCAATGATGGGGGATGAAATATCACCGGCTCCGATGCGGTCGAAATGTCCGCGCATAATGGTCAGCGGTGTAAACAGAATGCGGCGGGTCACAACCAGCGCCAGTGCCGTCAGGGCAATCAGCAGCACCAGTACGACGGAGGTGTTGATCATGACATTCTGGTAAGACGCCGCCGTTTGCATTTGCGCTTCACGGAAGCGGGCGCCGACGTAATCGGTGTAATCACCCACATCTTTCTGGAACTGATCCTGGTACTTTTGCGCCGGACCGTTCAGAAAACCATTCATGTCGCCGGCGGACAGCAGATCAGTCAGTGTCTGCAACATATCGTGCAGTTGCTGATAGCTCGCTTTGTTCACGGCGGTCAGCGCAACGGCTTTTTCTGTTCTGCGTGGCAGAGCCAGAAACGCAGCGTAAGCCTCTTCTGCTTTTTTCAGGCTGGCTTTGGCATCTGACATCAGCTGAGTGATATTTTCCTGGGGCTGTTTCAGCGCCAGACGCGTTGCCGCGCGGTTAAGGGTATTACGGGTCTGCAACAGATATGACCAGGACTGGCTGAGCGCATCACGCTGTTCAGCGGTGTTGGATATCTGCTCAAAATTCAATTTATCCGTGTGGGCGGCGTGCAGCGATAACCCGCTGTTAACCAGTTGCATAACAAAGAACACTATCAATAACAGAAACATGCAGGTGGACACACGGATGTGCTTAAACATGGATAACCTCATTAGGTGCCAGCCCAGACCGGCACCTTTATTCTTATACCCTGCATACTCAGGTCTGCATTTGCGTTAACGGCAAACCTGATTATTTCGGGTTGCGATGTCATATACGTACTTAGAAAGTTTCCCAGTTTTCGGTTAAATCTGCCCCCTGCGCTCCACCGTTACCGGCCTTAGAACCTGACAGGTTCGGAGTCAACAGAGGCAGTCTGCCCGAAGAAGCCGGGTTCTGGCGCACGTTGTTATTTGTGGTCTGACTCAGCGTAAACACGGCCACTGATTGCGTCAGCAGGCTCGCCTGCTCTTCCAGCGCCGCCGAAGCGGACGCGGACTCTTCAACCAGTGAAGCGTTCTGCTGCGTCACCCGATCCATTTCAGTGATAGCCTGTGCGACCTGCTCAATCCCGCGGCTTTGTTCATCGGATGCCGAGGTGATTTCGCCCATAATGTCAGTCACACGGGTGACGGCATTCACCATGTCATGCATGGTTTCGCCGGCACTTTCCGCCAGCACTGAACCGGTATTAATGCGGCTGACAGAATCATCAATCAGCCCTTTAATTTCTTTTGCTGCCTGCGCGCTGCGCTGCGCCAGGGTACGGACTTCACCGGCCACAACCGCAAATCCGCGGCCCTGCTCGCCCGCACGCGCCGCTTCAACGGCGGCGTTTAACGCCAGAATGTTGGTCTGGAAAGCAATCCCGTCGATCACACCGGTAATGTCAGTGATCTTTTTCGAGCTGCTGGCGATGTCATTCATGGTATCGACCACGTTTGCCACCACTTTCCCGCCCTTCTGTGCGGTTTCGGACGCGCTCAGTGCCAGCTGGCTGGCCTGACGGGCGTTTTCCGCGTTCTGTTTCACGGTCGCGGTCAGTTGTTCCATGCTGGCAGCGGTTTCTTCCAGCGCAGACGCCTGCTGTTCCGTACGTGACGATAAATCGCTGTTGCCTGCGGAGATTTCGCTTGCGCCGCTGTAAATGGCATCAGCGCCGTGACGTACGCCTGAGACCGTGCGGATCAGTTCGTCCTGCATGTACTTGAGACTATCGGCAAGCTGGCCGATTTCATTACGGCTTTTCACGACTATTTCGTGCGTCAGATCACCGGTTGCAATTTTACGTATGGTATCGACGATATTTTTCAGCGGATGGATCAGGATGCGTTGCACGCCCGTCCAGGCCAGCAGAATGAAAATTGCCAGCACAATCAACACAGAACCCAGCATCCACATAGCATGCGTGAAGGAGTTCTCACTGACCTTCACCGCATCGTTATACAAACGGTCGTTCTGATCGATATAGGTGACGAACGCTTTTTCGAAGTTATCCTGATACTGCTGCGTCGGTTGTTCGAAGAAGTCATTAATACGCCCCAGACCAATCAGCTCAATCAGTTCCGAAAGCGCATCATGCAGCACCTGATATTGCTTTTTGGCATCGGCGGCAAATTGCGGATTCTGGCTGGCATCGACCGGGATTTTTTGATAACTGGCAAAGTGCTGATCGGCGATTTGCAGATCTTTGGTTGCGGTATCAATCAGTTCTTTGACCGTTGCACCGCTGCCCATCTGGTTTGCGTCGAGCATAAAGCGGATACCCGCGCGGTTGAGGGTGTTACGGGTTTGCAGAAGATAAATCCAGCTGGCATTAAACTCTGCCTGCTGTAAACGGATTTGCTGAGAAGTGGTGAAATTATCTTTGTCAGTCTTTAACGATTTAAAGAACAGGCCGCCGGATACCAACTGTAAAGCACCGAAGACCACCAGTAAGATCACGATGCCCGTGACCACTTTCATACGGTTAAACATGTTGTTCCTTTTCAAATGAGAATTATCTGGAACAGTTATCGGCAGGGGAAACAGGAACTTTATGTGATCGGGATCGGATTTTTTCGGGGGGGGAAGGATATCAGGCGACGGTGGCGACAAAACTCTTTAACACTGCGATGCGTTGGGCATCCGGATTTATCAGAAGGTCGTGATGAATCATCAGCACCACACCTTTAAGTAATTCTGTGGTGTTATCGATTTGGGAAAGGGTTTTGAGCTTTTCAATATCATTACCGATTTCCCGCCCTTTCAGGGAAAGGCGCTTATTAGCCAGACCGGTCGCCAGCTCTGACGTCAGCAAGGTCACCAGATGCAGGGCGGCTTCCGGGTTTGATGCCAGTTGATGAATGTAATACTTCAGCAGTAAAGGCACAAAATCAGGGGTTGCCCCCAACTCTGCACTCGCCATATTTAACAGATCAATCATGTGCGCAGGCACACGGGTTTCCACGGCTTTGCGTTGTCTCTGCAACTGCTTTTTGATGGCAGGCACAGACTGATAAGGGATCACCGCAACGCTGTCACAGGTTTTACACACTCCCGCGATGATATTTTTCACCATACCGCTGCCGTCATCAAACGGCACATCGCGCAGCTGATAGCTGACAATGCGAAAAGCCTCACACACGCCACACATCGCCTTTTTCTCGTCCCCGACTTTATAAATAATCATATTCTTCCTTAATGATGAACGCTGATAAAAACACTGGTGGGCTCTGTAAAATACCACTTGATGTACCAGGGTACTCCGGCACTACTGACGGTGATGATGTGGACATCAATACTGCTGTCAAAATGGTAGGGGCGAACCTGATAATTATCTCCGGATGCCCTGCCGATTAAGGCAGCCACTTCAAAGGGCGAGATGTCACCCGTACTTAACAAATTCTTAAGCTGAATCCCGCGTCTTGCCTCAAATTCAATATTTCCATTCTTCAAACATTCAATCACCTTCCATTTGATCTCTCTGAAACTCATGAGGCCTCAATGTACGCCAGATGTCGTACTTAATCAAATTATCATTTTGCATCACGACTCTTTCCGTGAAGCCCCGTCCCGCAGTGCTATCACGCCATATTCAGTCAGAAGACGCACAGAGAAAGTGGTTATTTTTCAGGCAAATGGAAGGCATCACGCAAAAATGCGCTGCATGATATGCAACGCTGATTTGTAAACTCAGGACGGCTCGCAAGTCACTGTTTTACGCCGCCCCTTGTCGTTAAAAAGCCAATAACTGAGGAGCGCCAGTACCCAGACGCCAGCCGCGCCATAGATCAGAATACCGGCGAATCCTTGCGTCAGCGCCTGTGCAACCTGCCCGCTTTGCAGGGTTTCAATGACTGATCCACCTGCGATACGCTCTGCCAGCAAAGAGAGATCCCTTTCAGCAGGCATTAATTCTTTCAGGCTGGCGGTAATTCCCGTCACAAGCAGGATTCCCATCAGCGCAATGTTAATCGTCAGCGTAATCAGCCGGGCACTGATATCAATGCCCGAGGCCATTCCCGCACGGTTTGGCGCAACGGAGCCGGTTGTGGTATTGGTGACAGGCGTATTGGTCAGCCCCAGCGCGATACCTGCCAGCAACGCGCCCGGCAATAAGCTCAGGTGATGAAGGACCGCGATTTGCATCAGCATAAACCCTGCGCCCAGGGTGAATAATCCCAGCGGGATCACGCGTGACGCGCCAAAACGTGCCGTCAGTTTTTCACCGAGCGGCGGCATCAGCAACGTGGGTAACGTATAAGCCAGCAATGCGGTGCCGGTGGCGACACTGCCATAACCCAGCGCGCCCTGATAATACACGGGCAGGTAAATCATCAACGGCCAGAAGCTGAAATTCATCCCGACCGATCCCATCAGCGCACCAGAAAATGCCCGGACGCGGAAGACCGAAAAATCAAACATCGGATGTGGATGGTATTTTTCAATCCGGATGAACATGACCGCGCTGACGGCAGTTGCCAGCAAAACAACACCGGCTGTGACGCTGCTCCAGCCCAGGCTGCCGCCCTGAGTAATGAGAAAGGTCGCACCCATAACTGTCACCGAAAGGGTTATCAGACCGCCAAGATCCAGTTTTTTAGCCTGTTCATCACGGGATTCCATCACGTTTTTCAGCGCCAGTATCAGGGTCAGGACGGCGATAAACACGTGAACCAGAAACACCCATCGCCAGCTCAGCCAGGCGACCAGCGAGCCGCCGATGATCGGGCCGAAGCCTAATCCGAAACCAAACGTAATTCCCCAGGCGGCAAACGCCTGACTGCGCGCTTTCCCTTGCGGAAACTGCGTTGAAAGAATGGCAATCAGACAGGTCAGCATGGCACCGCCGCTCAGTCCCTGAAGAAAACGGCCTGCGATAAGCCATTGTGCGCTTCCCGCGAGACCACACATCAGCGAGGTCAGTCCGAACGCAGCAATACTGATGATAAAAACACGCTTACGACCATACCGGTCTGCCAGCGTACCGATCGCCATCAGTACCGTGGTGCAGGCGAGCGTATAAGCGTTCATGATCCACTGAAGCTCGCGGAAGCTGGTATGCAGTTCCCGTTCGAGTACCGGTGATAAGACGGGGACACTGGAAATTTCCAGCCCCGACATCAGGGCGGCCAGACAAACGGCCATCAGGGCGAGTGTGTTTTTCATGCTTAAATCCTGCGGGGATAAGAGAGGCTTAGCATGGAAGATTGGCGGCAGAGTAGAAATCTGCCTGTGTGCCATGTATCGTCAAGATTATGCCAACCTGATGGTTATCCTGTTATGCAAAAAGTTGATCTGCCACTGATGTGTTCTCCGCGTTATCCCGCTGCGCCCAACCGGCGACTGGTATTGCTGGCTTATGAGTGTCTGTGCACTTTCGAGTTCGGGATTGCCGTCGAAGCCTTTGGACGTGCCGATGAACTTACAGGCGAACCGTTGTACGCGTTATCCGTCGCATCGGTCGAAGAAGGAACTTTCGGCGCACAAGGCGGCGTGCGGCTGATGGTGGACGGCGGGCTGGAACTGCTGGAAGACGCCGGCACAATTGTCATTCCCGGCTGGCGAAGCATACATGAACCGGCTTCTGACCGGCTGATGGCTGCACTGCAAAAGGCTCACCATAACGGGACACGAATTGTGTCGATCTGCGCAGGAAGTTTCGTGCTGGCCGCTGCGGGTTTGCTGGACGGTAAACGGGCGACGGCGCACTGGAACAGCACCGATGCACTGGCGAAGAAATTCCCTGACGTGCAGGTGGAGCATGGCATGATTTATGTCGATGAAGGCAACATCATTACTTCTGCCGGAGGTGCGGCGGGGGTCGACGTGTGTCTGCATCTGATCCGTCGTGATTATGGTATTGAAGTCGCTAACCGTACGGCGCGCCGCATGGTGACTCCGCCCCTGCGCGAAGGCAATCAGGCTCAGTTGATCCGCCAACCGGTACCGCGGCAACAGACAAAAACGCTCGCCCCGTTGCTCGATGACTTACGCGGCCACCTTAATACGCCGCTGGTGATTGATCAGCTCGCCGCGCAAGCCGGAATGAGCCGCCGCACCTTTCTGCGCCGTTTCCATGATGCGACCGGTACCACACCGGGCGAATGGATGCTGAACGTGCGGCTGGAAAAAGCCTGCGCACTGCTGGAAAACGGCACATTAAGCATTGACCGCGTCGCCGAACAGGCCGGTTTTGGATCACCCGAAACCCTGCGCCATCACTTCCGCCAGCGGCTTGGGATGACACCGACAATGTGGCGCAAGGAATCAGCCGAAAGAAGTCTGCCGGGATGAACGGGGGGCCCGCAACGTTGGGCCTGCCCCTGGCCATCGCCTCAAAACCACGGCACTGTTGCCACTGCACTCAGCCCCTCCTCAATGACAGCCGCCAGTTCAGCCAGATCACCGGTTGGCTGGCTGAACTGACGCAGGTTGAATTTGTCCGCCTCAAATTCCCAGCACTGCGTATTATGCGTAACATGAACGGCAATGCCTTGCGCGCCAATCCGGTTACGCCAGAGGAAACGCCCGTTAGCAAGGTTTTCTGCATAACGGGCCGCCAGCGTGACAAAGCCATGTTCAGAGCGATAACCATCAATCACTGCCGCGAGAGCGGCCTGATAATCCTGATCGTTACACACTGACTTTCTAAGCTGCCTGTACGGCAGTGAACTCTTTAGCTGTCCATGGCGCATCCATATTGGTTTTCTAAGCTGCCTGTGCGGCAGTGAACTGTTGCGTTTTCAGGTTTATCCTTTGAACTGCAAAAGATTATGCCTGTTTGGGCAAAAATACCCTCTTTTTTTGATGATCTGAGTGATTAAGTAAAATCAATGGGTTAGCGAAAGTGGAAAAAAGAGGGTTAGTTCGAAGATGCCATTAATACCCCAACCCTCCCCTTTGCAGGGGAGGGAGCTGATCTCAGTTGTATGTTATTTCGGTGTAGCGGCTCGGCCAGATGGTTTCGGCTTTTACGCCGATGGCTTCGGCGATCAGCCTTTCACCTTTCGGCCATTTGCGGGTCAGCGCATTCGAGAGCGTTGAGGAACACAACCCCGCACGGCGTGAAACTGCCGCCATCGTGGTGCCCTTCTTTTTAATGGCCGCAATAATATCGGCCTGATGCCAGTCTTTGTTCATGCGGCTTCCTCCGTGGAGGCATACAGCGAGCAGCGCAGCATTTCGAAACGTTCCCACAGGATAAACGCGATAATCTCTTTTATCTTTCTGTCTTGCAGCGTCATCAGTGTGAAGTTCAGCGCCATGCACTGATCGCAAAGTTCATCGGGCTCAAGCTCGGCGTAATCAAATAAGCCGTCGTCCAGCGGTATGCCTAAATCTTTCCGGTGCTCCGGGATGGGTTGCGATAAGGACGCCTCAAGGCATTCGAGCTGGTTGTGCAGCATCATACAAAGCCTGTCCTGCGCACCTTTGTTTTGCGGATTCACCAGCGCATTTGCCAGTAACCGGCAGCGATCGGTGAGTGTCCATGAATCGGGGGGTGTGTTGTTTGTGAGAGTAATATCCATTTGATTAGAACCTAATATTAGATTGCGTATCACGCTACCACTTAAGTTCCTACACTCAAGGTGGTAACTCAGGCAGGGGTAGGAATATCGGTTACCCTCTCCGACCAGCCCGAAAGCTGCCCCGCCCGAGTTACCAAAAACAATATACGATAATAATTCGTTTTTTGCCGGTAATACAAAGCGATGGCGAAATTAAAACATCCGCCATGAGGGTTCAGGTTCCTACACCTGACTGCGGATTTTGCCGCAGCGAGGAGACAATAACTGTATATCCACACATTAAAAATGGGCAAATCGCGGGAATGGGATACTGCTTCCAGGGAGTTTTTAGAATTTGCAGTGAGTTGCAGAGATGCCATTAATACCCCATCCCGGCTTTCCCCTTCTCAGGGGAAGGAACAAGACAACACCCTTCCGCATTTGATTTTGCGAGAGAATCAGAACGGGGTTTTTATTCGGTCGGGACTGGCGTGCTCAAAAATCTTGCTGAACGGAGCGGCCTGAAGACCGGGGGCTTCAGGACCGAGAGAAGGCATCGCAACGCGACAAGATTTTGCGCCACACACAGAAGCCGCGAAACATGTCCGTCGTACCTGCGACAGCGCGCAGTGAAAAAACGCAGGATTGTTAAGGGGCGCGTTTACGCCCCTTAACCCGGTGTGGGCCGGCGCCCACGACCTTGATCTTAACAAACGAAAATCAAATTTTCGTCACACTATCAACGAGTGCCATTTCTTCACTGCTCAGCAGTTTCTCGATATCCACCAGGATCAGCATACGGTCCCCGAGCGAACCCAGTCCGGTCAGGTACTCAGTCGACATGGTCACGGCGAATTCCGGTGCCGGGCGGATCTGCTCCTGGCTCAGCGACAGGACATCTGACACGCCGTCAACCACGATCCCGACAACGCGGTTTTCGAAGTTCAGTACGATCACCACGGTGTTTTCATTATAAATCACGTCTTCCTGAGCGAATTTGACGCGCAGGTCGAGGATCGGCACGATAACACCGCGCAGGTTAGTGACACCTTTAATAAAGGCCGGGGTGTTAGCAATACGGGTTACCTGATCGTATCCGCGGATTTCCTGCACTTTGAGGATATCGATGCCATATTCTTCATCGCCTAAAGTAAAGATCAGAAATTCCTGACCTACTGTTTCGCCCGCAATTTTCGCCACGGTTGCAAGTCCTGCCATGTTGTTCACCTTTGCTTTTATCTTTAAATCGGCCTGAGTTTTTCACAACCGGCGGCGTTGATAGTCGCCGGGAGCTTTGCTTGTTATGCGGCGGTGGCGCCTGTTGCTAACTTATCGCGGTTCAGCGACTGCAATGCCGACACGTCCACGATCAGCGCCACACTGCCGTCACCCAAAATGGTGGCGGCGGAAATACCCGGTACTTTGCGATAGTTGCTTTCCAGGTTTTTTACCACAACCTGATGCTGACCAATCAGTTGATCCACCAGCAATGCATAGCGACGTCCCGCACTCTGCAAAATCACCACAATGCCCTGTGTTGCCTCGGTTTTGGCCTCTTCAACATCAAAGACATTGTACAACTCAACCAGCGGCAGATATTCACCACGCACCTGCAGAACACGTTCACCACCGGCCAGCGGATGCAGATCTTCTGACAGCGGTTGCAGCGATTCCATCACCGCGTTCAGTGGCAGAATGAAGACTTCTTTACCGACTTTTACTGACATGCCGTCAAGGATCGCCAGCGTCAGTGGCAACAGAATACGGATGGTGGTGCCTTTGCCCTGCTGAGAATGGATTTCAACGTGGCCCCCCATTTCCTGAATGTTTCGTTTCACCACGTCCATGCCAACGCCACGGCCCGAAACGTCAGTCACTTTTTCTGCGGTCGAGAAACCGGCGGCAAAAATCAGCATGCCGACTTCTTCATCGCTCATGTTGTCGCTGACGTTCATACCCTGCGATGCCGCTTTGGCCAGAATACGTTCACGGTTCAGACCGGCACCATCGTCGATCACTTCGATGCAGATATTACCGCCCTGGTGTTCAGCAGACAGAGTCAGGTTACCGGTGGGTTCTTTACCGTTGGCAAGACGCACTTCCGGTGTTTCCACACCGTGATCGAGACTGTTGCGCACCAGATGCGTCAACGGATCGATGATACGTTCGATCAGGCTCTTATCCAGTTCGGTCGAGCTGCCGAGCAGGGTCAGTTCAATTTGCTTATTCAGTTTGCTGGCGAGGTCACGTACCAGACGCGGGAAGCGGCTGAACACGAATTCCATCGGCATCATACGAATCGACATCACCGATTCCTGCAAATCACGGGCGTTACGTTCGAGCTGACCCATGCTGTTGAGCAGGTCGCTGTGCACTACCGGATCCAATAAATCTGAACGCTGCGCCAGCATGGACTGGGTGATCACCAGTTCGCCCACCAGGTTGATCAGCTGGTCCACTTTTTCAACAGCAACACGGATGCTGGTGGATTCCGGAGCTTTAGGTGCACGGGCTTTAGCCGGTTCACTGTTCGGCACAGCCACCAGTACCGGAGCCTGACGGGCGACAACCGCCGGTGCGGCGGCAACTTCCGCTACAGCAGGCGCAGAAGCGGCTACCGCGACAGCAGGTGCAGACGCCGGCGCGTGTGTGAAACTGATTTGTTCCGGTTCCAGCACAAAACACAGCACCGCAACAATGTCGTCTTCGGTCACTGTAGTGATCAGGGTGGCTTCCACACTGTCATCAGTCTGAACCGGATCTTTGATCTCCCCGAGATTGCCGAGTTCTTCCAGCATCACAGGAATTTCCTGAGTTTTCAGGCCGGAAAGGCGCACGCGTAAATCGCCCTTGCCCGCCGCGGCTACCGGCGCTGGCGCGGCAGTTTCTGCTGCTGCCAGTGCTTCAACCGCGTGAAGATCTGGCGCAGGTTCACGCGCCTGTTGCGCTTCGAGGGCCAGTTGTCTCAGGGCCGCACAGATATATTCAAAGCTTTCTGCGTCAGGATCCCGGGAAGATTTATAGGCGTCGAGTTGCTCCTGCATAATGTCTTTTGTTTCCAGAAACAGGTTGATGATGTCAGTGCTCAGGCTCATTTCAGCGCGACGAGCACCGTCGAGCAGGTTTTCCAGTAAGTGAGTCGTTTCCTGTAAAACCGTAAATCCAAACGTCGCTGCACCGCCTTTGATTGAGTGCGCTGCGCGGAAAATCGCATTCAGTTGCTCAATGTCAGGCGCTTGCGGATCAAGCAACAACAGATGTTGTTCCATGTCCGCCAGCAACTCGTCTGCTTCATCAAAAAATGTCTGATAAAAATCAGTAATATCCATGCTCACGTGATCACCTCTGCTGTGAATCGCGGCTTGTTAATGTGTCGCAGGTGCCGTGCCCGCCGCGGCAGCCGGAGCTGCCGTCGCAGGTTGAGCGCCTGCCGATGGTGTCACTGGCGTCTGCGTCTCAATCCCGGGTATTGATGGTGCTTTCTCTGGTGTTGCCGGTGCCGGGCTTGCCTGTGGCGCTAACGCCGGGGCTGCCGGTGCCGGACTCATTTGTGGTGCTAATGCCGGCACTGTTCGTGTGCCTTGTACTTGTCTTTGCAGCTCGCCAGCGTCACTGATCGTGATCGCCTCGCCCTCACTGTTTTCCCGTTCAATCGCCTCTTCAGCATGTTTGTTCAGGACCAAAATGCTGATACGACGGTTGATAGCATCACCTGCCGGATGATTTTTCAGCTGCATGGAAGACCCCATGCCCATCACCCGCAGGACTTTTCCTTCACTGAGGCCGCCTGTTACCATCTCGCGACGTGAAGCATTGGCGCGATCAGTCGACAGTTCCCAGTTGCTGTAGCCGCGTTCGCCCGTGGCATACGGCATATCATCGGTATGGCCCGCCAGGCTAATTTTATTCGGAAAATCATCCAGCACTGGCGCAATCGCCCTGAGGATATCGCGCATGTACGGCTCAACAATCGCGCTGCCAAGCTGGAACATCGGGCGGTTTTTGCTATCAATAATCTGAATACGCAAGCCCTGCTCGGTCAGATTAATCATCAGGTGTGGACGTAAATCTTTTAGCCGCGGATCCGACGCCAGCATATCTTCCAGCTTTTGCTGCAACCGCTGTAAATCATCCGATTCACGCTTACTTTCACCCTGCGACTGATCCATTTTATGCACTTCACCGTCCTGCACGGTCGGGTCTTCGCCGCCGCCCGGGATCGGGCTGGTTGCGTCGCTGCTGCGTGGCCCGCCTGTGATCGCCACCGCAAGGGGTGTACGGAAGTATTCGGCAATTTGCACCAGTTCTTTAGGGCTGGAGATGGAAATCAGCCACATCACCAGGAAGAAAGCCATCATCGCTGTCATAAAGTCAGCGTAAGCAATCTTCCACGAACCGCCGTGATGCCCTCCGCCGTGCTTATTCTTTTTCTTACGTACAACAACGATTGGATGGCTTTGATGCTTCATACTTTTTCTTCTTCAGTTTGTTTCTGACCCGGCGACTTGACCTGGCGAACGTGCTCCTCCAGTTCAATAAAGGAAGGTCGCTCTGAGGTGTACAACGTTTTACGGCCAAATTCGACGGCGATTTGCGGCGCATAACCGTTAATGCTCGACAGTAATGTCACCTTAATGCACTGCATCATTTTGGCGTTTTCAGCACTCTTCTGGCGTAACACGCTGGCCAGCGGAGAAATAAAACCGTACGCCAGCAGGATACCGAGGAAGGTCCCGACCATGGCATGGGCAATCAGCGCCCCGAGTTCCGCAGCCGGACGGTCTGCCGCCGCCAGGGTATGTACGATCCCCATGACCGCAGCAACGATACCGAATGCCGGAAGTGAGTCACCGACCAGCGCCAGGCTGTTCGCCGGCACTTCACTCTCGTGCTCGTAAGTTTCGATTTCCTCGTCCATGAGCGCTTCGATTTCAAAGGCGTTCATGTTGCCACTGACCATAAGTCGCAGATAGTCAGTCAGATATTCGACTAAATGTTTATCGGCAAGGATGCGCGGATAATTAGCAAAAATGTCACTTTCGGCCGGATTGTCGATGTCATTTTCCAGCGACAGCATCCCCTGTTGACGTGATTTGGCTAATACCCGGTAAAGCAGCGCCATCAAATCCATATACAACGCTTTGTTGTATTTCGATGCGCGGAACAGCTGAGGCAGCGCACGCATTGTGGATTTGATCGCTTTACCGTTATTACCGACGAAGAAGGCACCGATACCGGCACCGCCAATGATGAGCAATTCTGCGGGTTGGTATAACGCGCCCAGTTCACCGCCGACGAGCATGAAACCGCCGAACACTGAGCCCAACACCACGATGTAACCTATTATCACTAGCACGATGAATCCTTAATTCGATGTGGTTTTAGGGCGAGGTAAAGCGCGCGCCATGTGTCTGGCCCATTTTTGCCACAGAACTTGCAAAAAAGAGGTCAAAGAATGACTGAGATGTCAGGGGGGAATTGATGAGCGGTGGTAGCCACCGCTCAGAACGACTTACTGCTACCCAACTCTCTCAAACTGCGCGCTTGACCTGTTCGTCCAGCTCTTGAGATGTTATATCGGCAACCTGCGGGGAAAGTTTACGTTTTTTTACTGCTCGGGACGGGGGCTGGCAAAGACTGCAAACAAACCCGTGGCGGGGCTGGTGTGCATGGGTAATAAATGAGCCTTCACAGCAGTTACACGCTGAAAGCTGCAACATACCGCTGTCGACAAAACGTACTAATGTCCAGGCACGTGTCAGCGCGAGGATCGGCGCTTCACCAGGCTGCTCAGGACACTGTTCCAGATATAAACGGTAAGCCTTGATCACGGCTTCCACGCCATTACAGTGGCCGCTCTTTAGCAGGAAAGAGTAAGCGTTGTAAAACATGGAAGAATGGATATTTTGTTCCCAGGTCATGAACCAGTCAGTAGAGAACGGCAGCATGCCTTTCGGGGGAGGACTTCCTCGTAATTCTTTGTACAGTTTTATCAGCCGGCCGCGACTTAATTGCGTTTCGCTTTCCAGCATCTGCAATCTGGCACCCAGCGTAATCAGTTCCATCGCCAGCTGAATGTCCCGCGCTTCCTGAACAATGCTTTTTTCTGCCGGTTTGGTTGACGCATCTTTACCAGACATAGCTACGCCCTTTTCTTCATCGCGCCGCTGTCTTTCGCAGCCAGACCTTTCAGCAGGTGGCTGGACAACAAGATACCGGTATGAATTTGTTGTAAGTCATCCACACGCGAATCCTGGGTCAAGCGTTCAATTGTCTTACTGTCATCAAAGCGGAACTGACATAAAAGCTGGTTCGTTTCAGCTAACTTCACCATCTGAGGCAGCGTCAGCTGTCTCAGGGTGTCTGCCATTACGTCGTCGATCCCCAGGCGAAACATCGCTGAGGCCTTTTCGTCGTTAATCAAACGCTGTGCCAACAGTAAATATGACAGGTTGATATCATATATGTGCTTAAGCAATTCGGACATTCTGTTCTACCCCGTAACCGATGCCGTTTTTTTAAGACGGCGGATTGATAGACATATTCCATGCAGCAAGAGTTTTACCCGGCGTGACAGGAGTATTTTTTACTATCAAAACAATTGGATCATTGGCTGATTAATAAATCTCACGATGACAATTAGATTTACCCCGCGGTATTTACTTCACCGCCAATACAATGTTGTTCCTGATGTAAACTAAATTAATTGTGACAATTGGGCTGCTAAGTAATCGAAAAACACTTTAGTTTTGGTGTACTGGCAGAGTCCGTTGCTGTGATGGCGCCTCATTCAGTGAAACGCTTTTACATACATTATTAGGAATAATCTTACTACGACGCAACTCTAACCCCGTTTCCTTTATACATACAATCTTACCGTGGACGAATTTTGAATAAAGTGTGATGTAGATCACACTTTTAAAATTTATTTTGTTCCTGAAAGTGCAATTTATCGTAAAAATTTGCGCAGTTTTAAGCCAAAAGTAAAAAAGCGTCTAAAAAGCTGTCCTCAAACTGTCTTTTTTAGCCTTTTTTAGATCAATTTGTACAAAGGCCATACAAAGCCAAATCATCAGCACAGACAGGGGGAATTAACAGTTCATGCAGATATTTATGCTGCGAATTTCAAATAGCATGATCATTGTGCTTAAGGTGCCCAACCCAGGCAGTGCAAGGCTTTACGGGGAGTTGTCCTAAAGGATTGTGAAGGAAATACGCGTTAACTGTTCTTAAATCGTGAGCAACCATGCAGCTTTAAAAATAAAAAGACAAGGATTGTAAGAATTTATGATCGGGCATGCGGAAACATCCGGCAACGGGAGCGGATTGATAAGAAGAAGTGATGAAACGGCCATGCTTTGCCGTACTTACCTATCGGCAAATGTTCAGGAAAACTTTAATGATTGTGCTTAAAAAAGTGATTTATACCGCGCAATGGCAAACAAAAAGTTCATGAATAGGAATTTTATTACTAAATCAGCATCTGCCGCCAGTTTTACTGCCCGGGGGATGATTTAAACGCATTTTTAACAGGGAGGTCAGCGGAGATAAGACAACCGGCTTCAAAAATCATCTGCGATTAAACCGGCTAATTAAGCAGAGAGATTAAAATAGGCGAGCCCATGATGAATAATAGTCTCTTTCACAATGAGAAAGCTGTTTTCTGAACGTAAATGCAGCGGATACTTTAAAAACCTGCCGAAATTTCCGACAGGTCATAACGTTGTATTATTTAAATCGCGTCTGATGATTAAAAAGGCATGATTCGCGGATCAGGATGCTGATATTCAAATCCCAGTTCTTTGCAGATCCGTTCGCCATCGACGATTTTGCCCTTCTCTGCTGAAGCAGGTTCAGCAAATGTTGGCGGCTCCAGCCCCATCTGTCTGGCAAGCGCCGGATAAAACTCAGCTTTGGCCGGATGCACAGGCGCGCACAGGTTAAATGTATGGCCCCCTTTGGGCAGGCTGAGTAGCAATGTAATTGCCGAAATGACATCATCCTGATGTACCAGGTTAACACCCTGCTGGCCGCCTTTGACCTGCGTCTTTCCGGCCATGAAACGACCGGGATGACGATCGCCACCCACCAGACCGGCCAGACGCAGCACATCAACCGATGTGTTAGGCAAACCATGGAGCCAGTTTTCAAGTTCTTTAAGCACCTTTCCGCTGGCCGTGACCGGCTCAAGCGCAGATCCCTCGCGCACCACACCGTCTCCTTCACCGTATACAGACGTCGAGCTGGTGAAAATAATGCGTTTCACGTTATGCGCCAGCGCGCTGTCAGTTAACAGCTGTACCGCCTGGAAGTACAGTTCGCTGCCCTCCACTGTCCGGCGTGCAGGCAAGGTGATGATCAGCGCATCGACATTCAGCAACTGATCGAGATCTTCCGCTGCACATTCCATCTGCGGCGTAAACACCAGCGGGAAACATTCGATCCCCACCGCTCTTGCGGCATCTACCCCATCCGGCGTGGTTTTACTGCCCACGACTTCATAGCCTTTAGAAGCCAGTGCCATCGCCAGTGGCATTCCCAGCCAGCCCAGTCCGATAATCGAAACCTTCTTCATACTTTGCTCCATTGTTTCATTGGCATCGGGCCTCACAACACCCTTTGCTGATACCGCTTCCTTTATATTAGCAAACATCGCCTTTTCTCCGTTCAGCCAGCGTAAGGTTTTCTCTGTGTCTGTTAACGAATTATTCATTTATCCGATGAAACCCCCGACGTGGATAAGAAAAACTCATCATCGGAAAAAAAGGTTGCGCTGTTGCCGCCCGATCGTTTAGTTTTATTGGCAGCGAATGCAGTCTGTGTTGCGAATGTTTCAAATCTGAATCACGCCGCACAGCAATGAACATACTGAGAGACTGACATGATAAACGTTCTGATTAACCACCATCATCACCATCACCCTGACTAGTCTTTCAGGCGATTGGTGCTGGGAGACTGTTTAGATCTTCCAGTGGCGCAGAACGCAGAGATAGCCCCCGGAAGATTTCTTCCGGGGGCTTTTTTTTGGCCTGACGGATTGAAGTTAACGCCTTTAAACAAATGATTTTTACGATAAATAATTAAGAAACTGAGGTCATCATGCTGGATAAAACACGTTTACGGATAGCAATGCAAAAGTCAGGTCGCCTGAGCGATGAATCACGCGAACTGCTGGCCCGCTGCGGGATCAAAATCAACCTGCAGGAACAGCGTCTGATCGCCTTCGCAGAAAACATGCCGATCGACATTTTGCGTGTACGTGATGACGATATCCCGGGGCTGGTGATGGATGGCGTGGTGGATCTGGGCATTATTGGTGAAAACGTACTGGAAGAAGAGTTACTGAGCCGCCGTGCTCAGGGCGAAGACCCGCGCTATTTCACCTTGCGTCGTCTGGATTTTGGCGGTTGCCGTCTTTCCCTGGCCACCCCGCTGGACACGGATTACACCGGTCCGCAAAGCCTGCAAAACGCCCGTATCGCCACTTCTTATCCGCACCTGCTTAAACAATACCTCGACAAGAAAGGCGTTGATTTCAAATCCTGTCTGCTGAACGGCTCTGTAGAAGTTGCGCCACGCGCTGGTTTGTCAGATGCGATTTGTGACCTGGTATCCACAGGTGCGACGCTCGAAGCTAACGGCCTGCGTGAAGTGGAAGTGATTTACCGCTCCAAAGCCTGTCTTATCCAGCGCGACGGCGACATGCCACAAGAAAAACAGCTGCTGATCGACAAAATGATGACCCGTATTCAGGGCGTTATTCAGGCCCGCGAATCCAAATACATTATGTTGCACGCGCCAAGTGAGCGTCTGGACGAAATCGTTGCATTGTTACCGGGTGCTGAACGTCCGACTATTCTGCCACTGGCAGGCGACCAGCAACGCGTGGCCATGCACATGGTCAGCAGCGAAACGCTGTTCTGGGAAACGATGGAAAAACTGAAAGCGCTGGGCGCCAGTTCCATTCTGGTTCTGCCAATCGAAAAAATGATGGAGTAAGCCATGAAGCCTGACGCGTTTACTACCCCGATTGACTGGCAGCAATGCGAAGAGCTACAGCGTCGCGAGCTGCTGACACGCCCGGCAATGTCGGCGTCTGACCGTATTACCGAATCTGTCAGCGAAATCCTGCGCCGCGTGCGCAGTGAAGGTGACAGTGCGCTGCGCGAGTTTTGCGCCCGCTTTGATAAAACTGAAGTCCAGGAATTGCGTGTCACCGCACAGCAAATCGAGGCAGCCGCAACGCGTTTAGACGATGATGTAAAACAGGCGATGGCGCATGCCGTGCGTAACATTGACACGTTCCATCAGGCGCAAAAGCTGGCCGTTGTGGATATCGAAACACAGCCGGGGGTGCGCTGTCAGCAACTGACGCGCCCTATTCAGTCTGTCGGGCTGTATATCCCCGGCGGGTCTGCGCCGCTGGTATCGACTGTATTAATGTTAGCGACACCGGCGCGGATTGCCGGATGCCAGAAAGTGGTTCTGTGTTCTCCGCCGCCGATTGCCGATGAAATTTTATATGCCGCGCAGCTTTGCGGCGTGGAAGAGGTGTATCAGCTGGGCGGTGCACAGGCCATTGCCGCGCTGGCGTTCGGTACCGAAACCGTGCCGCGTGTGGCGAAAATCTTCGGGCCGGGCAATGCCTACGTCACCGAAGCCAAGCGTCAGGTTAGTCAGAGCCTGGACGGCGCGGCAATCGATATGCCAGCCGGGCCTTCAGAAGTGCTGGTGATTGCCGACAGTGGCGCAACACCTGATTTTGTCGCCTCTGATTTACTTTCCCAGGCAGAACATGGCCCGGATTCACAGGTAATTTTGCTGACGCCGGATTTGAAAATGGCGCAGGCGGTCGGCGAAGCCGTTGAACGTCAGTTGCAGACATTATCCCGCAGCGAGATTGCCCGTCAGGCACTGGCAAGCAGCCGGCTGATTGTGGCGAAAGACATCGCGCAGTGTATTGAAATCAGTAATGCATACGGTCCGGAGCACTTGATTTTGCAAACCCGTGATCCGGAGCAACTGGTCGACAGTATCACCAGCGCCGGTTCAGTATTCCTCGGTGACTGGTCACCGGAATCAGCGGGCGATTATGCCTCCGGCACCAACCACGTCTTGCCGACTTACGGTTACACGGCCACCTGTTCCAGCCTCGGTCTGGCAGATTTCCAGAAACGCATGACCGTTCAGCAGTTAACGCCTGAAGGTTTGCTGGGACTGGCGAATACCATTGAAACCCTGGCGCAGGCTGAACAGCTTACCGCACATAAAAATGCCGTGACTTTGCGTGTGAAGGCTTTGAAGGAGCAACGCGATGAGCAATGAAAATAACCTCAGCGTTCAGGCGCTGGCACGAAAAAATGTCCGGGAACTGACACCGTATCAGTCTGCCCGCCGTCTGGGCGGCAACGGAGATGTCTGGCTTAACGCTAACGAATACGCCATCGCGCCACAGTTCGAACTGACGCAGCAAACCCTTAACCGTTATCCGGAATGTCAGCCTGCGGTGGTCATCAATCGCTACGCCGCTTACGCCGGTGTGGATCCGGAACAGGTGCTGGTCAGTCGCGGCGCAGATGAAGGCATCGAACTGTTGATCCGTGCATTCTGTGAGCCGGGTAAAGACGCTATTCTTTATTGCCCGCCGACTTATGGGATGTACAGCGTCAGTGCCGAGACAATAGGCGTGGAAGGCCGGACCGTGGCCGCAAAAGCCGACTGGTCTTTGGATCTTCCGGCGATTGAAGCCGCACTGGAGGGCGTGAAACTGGTTTACGTGTGCAGCCCGAATAACCCGACCGGCAATATCATCGACCCGGATGAGATCCGGGCCGTGCTGGACATGACCCGCGGGCGCGCCATTGTGGCGGTCGATGAGGCGTATATCGAATTCTGCCCGCAGGCGACAGTTTCCGGCTGGTTACAGGAATATCCGCATCTGGCCATTTTGCGCACGCTGTCCAAAGCGTTTGCCCTTGCCGGTCTGCGCTGCGGCTTTACACTCGCCAACAGCGACCTGATTGGCTTATTAATGAAAGTGATCGCGCCATATCCTTTATCTACGCCGGTGGCCGATATTGCCGCACAGGCCCTGAGCCCGGAAGGACTGGCGTTAATGCGCCAGCGTGTCACTGAAATAACAGAAAACCGTACATGGTTGCTGGAAGAACTGAAAAAATGTGTCTGTGTAGAAGAGGTTTTTGCCAGTGACACTAACTACGTGCTTGCACGCTTCTCCGCTTCAAGCGCCGTATTTAAAAACCTCTGGGATCAGGGCATTATCCTGCGTGACCAGAACAAGCAACCGGGACTTTCCGGCTGCCTGCGTATTACTATCGGTACACGGAGAGAGCTGCAACGCGTGATTACTGCCCTGCAACTGTTACCGGCGGCCACCGCCACGACCTTCAATAAAAATCAAAATAGCCCCCGCAAGGAGCACATGTGAGCCAGAGTCCGTTATTGCAAAAAACACTGTTTATCGACCGCGACGGTACCCTGATTTCCGAACCACCTGAAGATTTTCAGGTCGACCGTCTGGACAAACTGGCCCTCGAACCGGGTGTCATTCCGGCGTTATTAGCGCTGCAAAATGCCGGCTTTAAGCTGGTGATGATCACCAATCAGGACGGTCTGGGCACGGCCAGTTTCCCGCAGGAAACGTTCGACCCGCCACACAACCTGATGATGCAGATACTGACTTCTCAGGGCATCGTTTTCGATGACGTGTTGATTTGTCCGCATCTGCCCGCCGATCACTGTGATTGCCGTAAACCGAAAACTAAACTGGTGGCGGGTTATCTGGAAAGCGGTGTACTGGACACGGCAAACAGCTATGTGATTGGTGATCGTGACACGGATATCCAGCTGGCCGCCAATATGGGCATCACCGGGCTGCGTTATCAGCGTGATACGCTGAACTGGGCCAGTATTACCGAACAGCTGACCAAACGTGACCGTCATGCAAAAGTAAACCGCGTGACCCGCGAAACGGCAATTGAAGTGGATGTCTGGCTCGATCGCGAAGGCGAAAGCAAAATCCGCACCGGTGTCGGCTTCTTTGACCATATGCTGGATCAGATTGCCACCCACGGCGGTTTTCGCATGAACATCGAAGTGAAAGGTGATTTGTATATCGACGATCACCACACCGTGGAAGACACCGCGCTGGCGCTGGGCGAAGCCCTGAACAAAGCGCTGGGCGATAAACGCGGTATCGGCCGTTTTGGGTTTGTGCTGCCGATGGATGAATGTCTGGCCCGCTGTGCACTGGATATCTCCGGGCGTCCGCATCTTGAATACAAAGCTGAATTTAACTATCAGCGCGTCGGTGACCTGAGCACGGAAATGGTCGAACACTTCTTCCGTTCACTGTCTTATGCGATGGCCTGTACCCTGCACCTGCGAACCAAAGGTAAGAACGATCACCACCGTGTTGAGAGCCTGTTTAAAGCCTTTGGCCGCACACTGCGCCAGGCAATTCGTGTCGATGGCAACACCCTGCCGAGTTCGAAAGGAGTGCTGTGATGAATGTCGTTATCCTTGATACCGGCTGCGCCAATCTCTCCTCCGTGAAATATGCGGTTCAGCGCCTGGGCTATGAGCCTGTGGTGAGTCGCTCCCCGGAGATTGTGTTGCAGGCTGACAAATTATTTTTACCGGGCGTTGGCACGGCACAGGCCGCCATGGAACAGCTCGAACAACGTGAGCTGATCGGGCTTATCAAAGCCTGCACTCAACCGGTACTGGGTATTTGCCTGGGCATGCAACTGCTGGCCTCTTCCAGTGAAGAGAATGGCGGTATTGATACGCTGGGTATTATCGACACCCCCGTGCAACGCATGCCTGATTTCGGTTTGCCGCTGCCGCATATGGGCTGGAATCAGGTCACAGCCAATGCCGACAGCCATTTATTCCGCGGCATTGATGAAAATGCCTACTTCTATTTCGTCCACGGATTTGCGATGCCGGTATGCGAAAATACGGTTGCCCAGACACTTTACGGTGAGCCCTTCAGTGCTGCTGTACAAAAAGATAATTTCTTTGGCGTGCAGTTTCATCCCGAGCGTTCCGGTGCCGCAGGCGCCCGGTTGCTGAAAAACTTTCTGGAGATGTAAACAGCATGATTATTCCCGCTTTGGATTTGATCGAAGGCAGTGTGGTGCGTTTGCATCAGGGCGATTACGGGCAGCAACGTGACTACGGTAATGATCCGTTACTGCGCTTACAGGATTATCAGCAGCAAGGCGCACAGGTTCTGCATCTGGTCGATTTAACCGGCGCAAAAGATCCGGCAGCACGTCAGATCCCTTTGCTGACTCAATTACTGGCTGGCGTTTGTGTACCGGTGCAGGTGGGAGGGGGTATCCGTAACGCGCAGGATGTCGAAGCCTTGCTCAAAGCTGGCGCCACCCGCGTGGTGGTAGGTTCAACTGCGGTTAAAGATCCGGCGACCGTACAGGGCTGGTTCAGCCGTTTCGGCGCGGATGCGCTGGTGCTGGCACTGGATGTCCGCATTGATGCCGAAGGCACCAAAAATGTGGCCATCAGCGGCTGGCAGGAAAATTCTAATATCACGCTGGAACAGGTCGTCGGGCAATACCTGCCGTTCGGCCTGAAACATGTGCTGTGCACCGATATTTCCCGTGACGGCACGCTGGCGGGTTCCAATGTAGAACTTTATCGTGAAGTGACCGCACGTTATCCGCAGGTAGCGTTTCAGGCTTCCGGCGGCATCGGTTCGCTGGATGATATCGCAGCATTGCGTGACAGCGGCGTGGAAGGCGTGATTGTCGGGCGTGCATTGCTCGACGGTAAATTTAATGTGACGGAGGCAATTTCATGCTGGCAAAACGGATAATCCCCTGCCTCGACGTTAAAGACGGTCAGGTCGTCAAAGGCGTACAGTTCCGCAACCACGAAATCATCGGCGATATTGTGCCACTCGCGCAACGCTATGCGCAGGAAGGTGCGGACGAACTGGTATTCTACGACATCACCGCCTCAAGCGATGGTCGTGTTGTGGATAAAAGCTGGGTATCGCGCGTGGCGGAAGTCATCGACATCCCCTTCTGTGTGGCGGGCGGTATTAAGAGCCTGGAAGATGCCAGCCAGATTTTGCAGTTCGGCGCGGATAAAATTTCCATAAACTCCCCTGCACTGGCGGATCCGACGCTGATCACCCGCCTTGCCGACAGGTATGGTGTACAGTGTATCGTTGTCGGTATCGATACGTGGCATGATGCAGAGACGGGAACTTATCAGGTTCATCAGTTTACCGGCGATGAAGCACGCACCAAAATCACCACATGGCAGACCATCGACTGGGTGAAGGAAGTGCAGGAACGTGGTGCTGGTGAAATCGTTCTGAATATGATGAATCAGGATGGCGTGCGTAACGGTTATGATCTTGAGCAACTGAAGATGATCCGCGAAGTATGCCATGTTCCACTGATCGCTTCAGGCGGCGCGGGCACCATGCCGCACTTCCTCGACGCCTTCCGGGAAGCACAGGTCGACGGTGCACTGGCCGCCTCCGTGTTCCACAAACAAATTATTAATATCGGCGAGCTAAAAAGCTACTTAGCCGAAAATGGCGTGGAGATCCGCTTGTGAGTAATCAGGATGTAAAAACCGGTCTGCTGACCGGTGAACAGATTAACCAGCTCGACTGGGAAAAAGTGGATAACCTGATGCCAGCCATCATCCAGCACGCGGTATCGGGCGAAGTGCTGATGCTCGGGTATATGAATCAGGAGGCGCTGAATGTCACGCAGTCTTCCGGCAAAGTGACATTTTATTCACGCACCAAAGCGCGTCTGTGGACCAAAGGCGAAACGTCAGAAAACTATCTGAATGTTGTCAGTATCACGCCGGATTGCGATAACGACACGCTGCTGGTGCTGGTCAATCCGGTTGGCCCGACCTGCCATAAAGGCAATAACAGCTGCTTCCACCCTGCTGAAACCGACTGGGCGTTTTTATATCAGCTGGAAGAACTGCTGGCCTCGCGCAAAACGGCCGATCCGGAAAGTTCTTATACTGCCAAACTCTACGCCAGCGGCACCAAACGCATCGCACAAAAAGTGGGTGAAGAAGGTGTGGAAACCGCGCTGGCCGCCACCGTCAACGACCGCTTTGAACTGAAAAACGAAGCCTCAGATCTGATCTATCACCTGCTGGTCTTACTGCAGGATCAGGATCTGAACCTGAGCGCAATCATTGATAATCTGCGTCAGCGTCATAAGAAATAACGGCGCCGTTCAAACGTAAATATTCAGACGTAAAAAAGCCGCCTTTGCTGATGCATCGGCGGCTTTTTTGTCACGGTCAACAACCCTGCGGCGCGCTTAACACGCGCCGGTCAGGCAATTAATCCAACCATTCGGTGTGGAATACGCCGTCTTTATCGGTACGTTTGTAAGTATGCGCACCGAAGTAGTCACGCTGTGCCTGGATCAGGTTAGCAGGCAGTACCGCTGAACGGTAGCTGTCGTAGTAGTTGATCGCAGCAGAGAATGTAGGCGTCGGGATACCGTTCTGAACAGCATAAGAGACGACATCTCGCAGCGCTTGCTGATATTCATCAGCGATATTTTTGAAGTACGGTGCCAGCAACAGGTTAGCGATAGATGCATTTTCAGCATACGCATCGGTAATTTTCTGCAGGAACTGTGCGCGGATGATACAACCAGCACGGAAGATCTTGGCGATCTCACCGTAGTTCAGATCCCAGTTGTTCTCGTCTGACGCAGCTTTGAGCTGTGAGAAACCTTGCGCATAAGAAACAAGCTTGCCCAGATACAGAGCGCGACGCACTTTCTCGATAAATTCAGCTTTATCACCGGAGAAGGCTTTCACCGCCGGGCCGGACAATACTTTAGAAGCCGCAACACGCTGGTCTTTCAGGGAAGACAGGTAACGGGCAAACACGGACTCCGTGATCAGGGTCAGTGGCTCGCCCAGATCCAGTGAACTCTGGCTGGTCCATTTACCGGTACCTTTGTTTGCTGCTTCGTCCAGAATCACATCAACCAGATATTTACCGTCTTCGTCTTTCTTGGTGAAGATATCTTTGGTGATGTCGATCAGGTAGCTGCTCAGCTCGCCTTTGTTCCAGTCAGCGAAGGTGGTAGCCAGCTCTTCATTGCTCAGATTCAGCGACTGTTTCAAAAGGGAATAGGCTTCGGCGATCAACTGCATGTCACCATATTCGATACCGTTATGAACCATCTTGACGTAGTGACCCGCACCGTCTGCACCGATGTAAGCTACGCAGGCATCGCCATCTTCAGCACGCGCTGCAATTTTCTCAAGAATCGGTGCCACCAGCGCGTACGCCTCTTTCTGGCCGCCAGGCATAATGGACGGGCCTTTCAGTGCGCCCTCTTCACCGCCGGAAACACCGGTACCGATGAAGTTGAAACCTTGCTCGGACAGTTCGCGGTTACGACGAATCGTGTCTTTATAATAGGTGTTGCCGCCATCGATCAGGATGTCGCCTTTATCCAGGTGCGGAGTCAGGGATGCGATGGTTTTGTCAGTTGCTTCACCGGCTTTCACCATCAGCAAGATACGACGAGGTTTTTCCAGTGAGTCAACAAACTCTTCGACGGTGTAGTGCGGAACAAGGTTTTTACCCGGATTTTCAGCGATAACTTCATCAGTCTTGTCGCCGGAACGGTTAAAAATGGAAACGGAATAACCACGGCTTTCGATGTTAAGCGCGAGGTTACGGCCCATTACCGCCATACCGACTACGCCGATCTGTTGTTTGGACATTAGCAACTCCTGTCTGAAATAGTTGATCGCCCGGTTTTTAGTCTAAACCCCTGTAAACAGTGAGTTTACCTGCACCGGACCATACAAATGAACACAAGCATTGTACATGAGAAAGGCGATGGGTGAACCTATCGCAGCCATAACAATATTCTGATCGCACATGCCTGCCCTTGTCTGCTTCGCCTTCTCAGAGGCCGGGTTTACTTTACCGGTAACATCTCAGGAATGCAGGTAAAAAAGAGCTTTTACAGGCAATCAAGAGCTCAGATGCTTATCGCCGCTGAGTCCTGCTCATCAGAGGATGCATACAGCCTGTCCGCCAGCATTTTTTTCTCACGATTAACGCGTCCGAAATCAATCAGGAACGCAGGACCGTGATTTTCAAAAAAAGAGTCAAGATTTAACGATTCTTCCCCCAGCTTTAAAAAAGACCAGTCAGTCACATACTTCAGACTATCGAATTTATTTTTATAATATTCTGACCAATAAAAGGACGTGCCTGACAATCCAACACTGGAAACGATAAGTTGAAAATGGAACCGGGTAGACAGGAAGAAATCTTTCATGGAAAACTGCAAGCCATGTTTCCAAATCGTTTCAAAAAAGACCATTTCTATGCTGGGGAACTTTTGTTTAAGTCTCTTATAGAAATAGCCATCGGAGCCAGGTCTGAACTCATAAAAACGTATCAATGAATCTGGAAACTTTTGAATAAAAGCACCTATTGCCGCTTCAACCTGCTCCATAAAACGTATTTCATTTTCGTCACCTTCAGAAAATTCATTATGAAGGCATAACCGGAGTACAGGATTGTCTCTTTCGACTAAACTCACAACGTCAGAGAATGGAAAACAAAAATAATCATCACCAATAAATGAGATTTTGCCTGGAAGGTATTTTTCTAAAACGTGATAACTGGCATGGTCTCTGACATCAAAGCAGAAATAATCTTTAATAAATTGAGAAAGATAGGCAGCTTTCTCATCCGACAGCGGCTGCAAACCCAGACCCGTTGCATAGGTTAAGGCATTATGCTTTTTACCAAAATATGAGACCAGTTCGATCAACCGAAGATTAGCCGCCCACAATTCATTAATATATCCTCCGCCCAATAAATGAATGCTGTCAGTCTCTTCAAAAATTTCACTCATTAAGCGTTCACGCATTGGCAGAAGATAAGTATCAGAAAATTTGGTTTCGATACTCCCCTCTTCTCCAAGCGCCTGAGCCAGTTGCCATAAATAATTGACGCATTTAACGTCCTGATACAATGTTGCAGCCACTAAGGGATCCACGGCATCGAGATAGATTGTTGCCTGAGGGTATCGCAGTTTAATGTGATTAATCCACCCCCGGGTGAGCATATCATCACCATAATTAGGCATACCCGATGCGGAAATAAGATAGAATGTTTTTGGCGGAAGTAGGTTATGAACGGGTGTAGTTATTGGCAGAGGTTCAATAGCATCTACTTTTTTATTTTTGGAAAACAGACCAAAAGAAATCATATTAAAATCCTTGTGCATATCATTCAGCTTTATTCTTCAATAAATAACCATAAAGATTAACGGTATCTTTTGTAATTATTGTAGAACAAAATTTCCCTTCTATCAGTTTTCGCCCATTCTCCCCCATTCTGCCTCTCACATCCGCATTTATGACTAAATGCTTTAAACACCCGGCCAGAGCGTTAATATCGCCTTTGTCAATAATAAATCCGTTTACATCGTTTTCAATCAGACTGCTGCAACCACCGACATTATATGAAATTATAGCGCGTCCGACAGAACTTGCCTCCAAAAGAATACGCGGTATTCCTTCAGGATAAACAGAGGGAAGTGCAACAATATTAGCGTCTTTAATCAACTCTTTCATATCGTCACATTTCCCAAGCCAGTTTATCTCTCCTTTGTTATGCGCCTCTTCAAGAAAACCAAGGGGGATAGCATCAGGATCATTGGGCGTGGGTATTCCGGCAACATTGAGAGTGAATTCAACGCCCTCGAGATGGAGGCTATTTTTTACATTAATAAGGTCAGTAAGTCCTTTGCTCCATAATAATCTGCTTGCAAATAAAACCACCGGAATTTCCCTTAAAGGTTCCTTTGAGTAGGGAAAGTCAATGATATTTATACCTGCACCATCTATAACTACCGTTCTGTCTTCATCTACTTTCAATGAATGTAGAATACAACGCCTGTCACTTTGATGCTCAAAGGTCAGCAAAGATTTTTTATTCGAAAAGATAAAATTATAAAGAGGTATGATGAGCCGTTTCAGGAGAGAAAATTTAAGCTTCTTCTCTGTAAATACCCGGCCAAGCCCGACAAAGCTTATGACAATATTTTTCGAAAAAATCTTTGCATACAACCCGCCAATCAAACATGGCTTAATAGTTATGCAATGTAAAACATCAGCATTGATGGATTTTATCAATTTTGTTGTATTTACTAATTCACAAGCAAATTTTAATGGGTTAACGGACTGAGCAGAAATTGATGAGTTATGACAAATAAACCCCATCTTAGTAAGTTTAGTCACTAATGACTGATCGACAAAATTAGTTATAATATGAATTTGATAGCCAACTTCTTGTGCATATGAAGCTCGCTCAAGCCAGTGCAAATCGAAATACCAATCAGAATTTATAAAGTAACATATTTTTCTCATCTCTCATTTACCATCAATGGCGCTTACCAGACCTAAAGAAGACACCATCAATTACGCCTCTTATGATATATTTAAGATAAAGATATTTATTATCTTGTTTAGATACATTTAAAAAAGCTTTTATAATTCGCAACACTATTCCGACTACCGAATATGGCCCGTTGGATTTGAAAAATTTTTTAGCAAGGATAAGGTTACGAATAAGATAATAAACCTTCCAAACAGGGGTGATTGAGTCCCCGGTAATACTAATATCATGTGTGAAGATTAATTTTGGTACATAGAGAAACTTATGGCCATTAAGAACCAGATGATGAGAAAAATAAACATCATCATAATACAAGAAAAGATCATCGTGTATATATTGCGATGCAGAACTCAAAACATCAGCACGAATTACCGTACCTACAAAAGAAAGAGTTACACATGGCTCAACTCTCTCATTATCAGGGATATAGTCTTTTGCATTGAGAAAATATTTAATATTGTCTAACAACGTTTTTGGTAATTTGACAAACGGCATATTCATTTTGCAATTAATGCCATGAGTATCAATGACCCGACAACTTAGCGCCGATGTGTCATCAAGCATGATCTCGCCAAAATTATGAAGCAAATCAGGAGCCGGATAGGCATCGTCGTCATACATAAACACCCATTCGGTGTTTATATGAGCACCAATATACTCAGCCCCTGCTCTAAAACCACCGGCACCGCCGGTGTTTTTAGTCAAAGATAAAACGGTCAACCGGGGTTCTTCAATACTTGCAAGCCAGGAAGCCGTGTCATCCGTTGAACAGTTATTGACTATAACAATATTGTCGAAAGGCAGCATCGAAGTGGATAGCCAACATTTTTTCAACTTATCAAGCCGATTAAAAGTGACAATTAATGCTGTCGTATTCATCTAACATCAACCGTGAATACAGGCATAGCATCTGATTCATTGATACATTTCAGATATACTTCGGCAGTTTTCAGGGCTTCCGCAATCGTAACATCCATATCCAGATATCGATAAGTCCCTAAGCGACCAACAAAAGTAATATTTTTTTCCGCTTTAGCAAGGGTTAAATATTTGTCCAGCAGAGCCATTTCACCAACCTGGCGGATTGGATAATAAGGGATATCCTCTGGCTCACAACTGCGACTGTATTCCTTATAACAAACCGATCCTTCATGCGACTCCCAAGGGGAGAAATATTTATGCTCGGTTATGCGGGTATAAGGAACATTTTGTTCACAGTAGTTCATCACCGCACATCCTTGATAATCGCCGTTAAAGGTGAATTTCTCAAAATCTAATGTGCGATAACCTAACCGGCCAAATTGATATTGATAGAATGCGTCTAAAGGACCACTATAAAAAACATGATCATAACTGGCCCTTTCATCGAAATTAAATTCGGTTCCTAGCTCCACAGTTATGTTCGGATGCTCAGCCATATTCTTAACCATCTCGGTATACCCGTCTTTGGGCATTCCCTGGTATTTATGGTTAAAATAATTATCATCGTAATTAAATCGTATCGGTAATCTTTTTAAGATCGATGCCGGAAGCTCTGCCGGAGACATTCCCCATTGTTTAATGGTATAGCCTTTGAAAAAAGCTTCATACAACTCTTTCCCAACGAACCTTAATGCCTGTTCTTCGAAGGTTTGAGGATCTGTTATAGAGCTATCTCCCTTTTCCTCAATCAATGCGCGCGCTTCGTTTGGAGAACATGTTTTGCCAAAAAACTGGTTTATGGTATGGAGATTGATAGGTAATGAATACACCTTACCATTATATGTTGCTTTAACCCGGTTGACATAGGGCATCATCACGGAATATTTCTGAATAAATTCCCATACGGATTGGTTATCTGTATGAAATATATGAGGTCCGTAGGTATGCACCATGACCTGAGTATCCTCATCACGAGCATCAAAGCAATTTCCTGCAATATGAGGTCTTTTATCAATAATTCGAACTTTATGACCTTGTTCAGCAAGTTGCCGCCCGATAACGACGCCAGAAAAACCAGCACCTACAATGAGAATATTTTTCTTAGTCATAATTTATACCTTATTAACCTATAACGACACGACGAAATTTATAATAACATTTTGCAATCACAGATCTTCGCTTTGAACCCGCAGGGGCAAAGCGATTAACGTACGGCATTAATTTATTTTTAATTCTTGTTTGTAATAACACCGGTTGCAACGCGATGGCCGTCGACTGGCCAGAACTTTCAGCATCAATCAGGCGGTCATAGACTTCTTTTTCCCAAGGCGTACCCTGAATATTTTTTATGAAATTGTCATAGAAGTCGACTTTATCTGTATTCCAGGGTTTATTTTCACCCGCAAAGTGAATCATTTTAGGATTACGTCGAGCGCTAAGAAATCTCATATACGTAGAGAACTTCAGGTTAGGATAAAATACGTCTGTATGACCATTACCATGGTAAACATTCCATTCCATAGGCAAGAAGTGAACACGGCCATAAAAGACTTTGTTCATTATATCCTGGTCAAGGAACCAGTAGCTTTGCCCTTTCATGGCTGCCATCAATTTTTCGAAAATACTCTCTTTGTTCATTTGATCGATATTGAAGACAATGATTCCCCCCTGGAAATAATTATCAGTATCGGCCATTCCCAGTCTGGTTTTAAGATATTCCTCTGCCGTCTGGACACCCGCGTCTGAACGCGCAATATTACCAAATTTAACAAACCCCTCCATGACAATATCTTGTACGGCAGCAACCAGATTATCACCTAACGGTGTTTCGATGAGTTCAGCGAGATCACTCTCAACTACTGTGTCGGTATCAATGAAAAGTACTTTTTCAAAGTCTGTAAACAGTTTTGGGATGAAAAGCCTGGAATAAGTAGCAGCCGTAAAAGGTGGTCTGATATAAGCATCTTTAATTTCCTTAAATGCATTTATATCGAAATAGCGGACGTTCATATTGGCAGTATGCGTCACCAGATTTTTGACACGTTCTTTATTACGCTGGCTGAGTCCATTATCAAGTATGACAATGTCATAGTTATGATTTGAACTTGAATTCTGAACAATGGAATTAACTAGCGCACCAAGACTCATCGCATAGTTATCATCCGAGCAAATAACTATAGGGATATTTCTCTCACTATAATATGGGCCCAGCTTGCCATTAAATGTTTCATTCTTAATAAATGTTCGTTGTACTTCTTTAATACGAAGATTTTCACTTTCTAATTTGAAAATTATAAAGATATTGAACAAACGCTCAGAAATATGTCCGATGACTCTTTTTTCTTGGGCAGAGTAATTTTCGAATGCGATTTCATCTTCAAGTTCATCTAATATACCAAAAAGCCAGGCTGAATACTCGTCGAACAATGGCTTCTTCATGACATACATATTAGTATAATAACCATCAACTGCTGTATTAAAGTGTTTAACAGCTGAAGAATACTCAGGGTGTTGTCTTAGAAGGACATCAATGGCTGTCTGATAATCTTTTATATGTAAGTGTTCTGAAACTTTATAATGGTGATAATTATTATTGCTACCCGCTGATTTTACTGACCATTTGCATGGAACGATGAGGTCTGTGTTTTCTAATAATTTTAATATCTGTTTCTCATTTAAACCAAACTCATCTTGATACCCGGCATTGATTTCATCACAATTCACCATTCCCCAGTTATCTTCTGGCTTTTGTTGATCATCAGAAAAATTAAAATGTCTGCGATAATGCATAAAACCAACATAATCTGTAGGTATTGCATTTTTCCATACCCAATAATGGGCTGTAAGTTCACAGTAGAACGGGTTTTTATACGATATATTATCGCCAGTATCATCACCGTCGCAACAAATAACATTAAGTGAATTGGCTTTTCCTACATGTATAGGCTTTATCACCGATGAATCGAGAAACGCACTCGGTTTATGGTGACAAGTATAGATTGATACAGTTTTCATCCTTTATTCCATCACAATAATTAAATATATAATATCAGGCCATTACTGCCTGATAAGCAGCAATGACATCAGCAGAGTTACCCATTTGCCTAAGCTTATGATCTTCAATCCATATAACGCGATCACATACCTTGGATACATCTGCCAGGTTGTGACTAACAAAAAGAATGGTTACACCTTTCGCTTTAAAGTCATTAATCGTTGCCAGGCATTTTCTTTGGAATGAAATATCCCCCACAGCGAGAACTTCATCGATTATGAGTATATCAGGATCAACTTGCGTGATTACTGAAAAACCTAATTTTGCCAGCATACCGCTTGAGTAAACACGAATAGGTTCATCGATAAAATCGCCTAATTCTGAGAACTCAATAATTTTGTCCATTCGCTGCTTAAGCTCTTTTCGACGCAATCCAAGCAGTGTTGCATTCAGGCGGATATTTTCACGTCCGGTTAATTCAGGATGAAAACCACCGCCTAATTCTAACATTGAGGCGACTCTGCCCGTGACACTGACCGTCCCGGATGAGGGTTTCATCACACCTGCAACCAGTCCCAGTGAGGTACTCTTACCTGCGCCATTACGGCCAATCAGTGCAACTGATTCGCCTTTCTCAATGACAAAATTAATATCTTCAATGGCCAGATAACTTCTGCCACTAAGCAGACTTAGCGCTCTGCGAGGATTAAATATTAATTCTTTTATACCTGAGCCTATATGATGATAAAGGGGGTATCTTTTAGTTACATTCTTGAACTCAATGACAACGCTCATTATAGAATCTCTGCAAAACGATATTTTAATTTATTAAAAATACTACTGCCGATTATAAGCATCACTATTCCATAGCCGTACAGAGTGGCTATATCAGTATAATTAACCGTATTATTCATAAATAAATCACGCCAACTGATAATCATATTAGCCAAAGGATTGTAGTCAATAAGCCAGCGGTATTTTTGGGGTATCATATCTGAAGAGTATAATATTGGCGTGCAATAAAAGAGCAACATAATACCAAGCGTTATGAAACGTTCCAGATCACGGAAAAACAAATTGAGTGTAGATAAAGTTAGCGCCACACCCAGCATAAGAATAATCTGCGCGAAACCGATCAGCGGAATTCCCCAGATCCAATCCCAGGACGGGCGCATATCATAAACGTAAAGAAAAATAATAATAACAGGAATGGTACAAATGAAATGTAAGCATTCCATTAGTACATTACTCATGGGGATTACAGAACGCGGAAAAACAGTCTTCTTTATTATCTGTGCATTAGCCAAAAAAGAAAATAATGAATTAGACGTTGAACTTGCAAACCATTGCCATGGGAAAAGCCCGGTAATAATAAAAACGGTATAGTTGGGTATTTGAACTCTCATTATTAACTTAAAGATAAAGTAATATATCATGGCAAACAACAGGGGATTAGCAATCGACCATAAGTAGCCAAAGAAACTACTTTTGTATCTTACCTTTAGCTCTTTTTCAGTAATTACTGTCGCTAAATCAAACAAATAACCTAAACTGTACTTCATACACTTCTCTATATAGATTAATTCTTATTGAAAACCATTTCACTTACAACAAATTTCATTTTCTTGATAGTGAAATTCCAATGGTAATTTCGACCTTTAATCGAATTAAGCTTTTTCTTTATCTGTGACGGAGAGAACATATTTATACATATCATGCATCCCGGCCTCAACAGATATAAAACTCGACTTATTGATGGCTTTTTTTAATTTATTTATATCTAAAATATTGTAAGGAACATCTCCTGACTTTCTCTCGTGATAATTTATTTCAATTTTATTTTTTGCTATTATCTGAGCATATTTCAGAATATCTTCAATACTTGTTCCTATACCGGAACCTACATTATAAATTTCATTCCAGTTTTGACAGTGCATCAACTTATCGACTACTTCGCAAAAATCATCTATATGGATATAATCTTTACACGTGCTGGTGTTCCCATAGATATCCATAGATTGACCAATAATGGCATTTCTTAATGCAACACCAATAATTCTCTCAATTTTCTGATATTTACCGTAAACATTTGCCGGGCGTAAGATAAGGAATTTAAATTCCGGATCCAGTCTTGAAGCGAACTCCAGGTAATGCTCACATGATTCTTTCATCCAGCCGTAGAAACTGACAGGGGATATATCATGCGTTTCTTTAATCGGGGCATCGGCTACGCCATAAATAGAACCACCCGAGGATATATAGATAAGTTTTTTAACAGCGTGCGTTTTCATAACGCTTATCAGGTCAATAAATGCAGAGAGATTAGTGGCTAATACCTCTTGTGATGATCCTAATTTGTCCATTGCTGTAAAACTTGTTAATGAATGTACAACCATATCTATTTTATAATCAGTAAATATTTCATTTAATATGGTTGTATTTTTGCAGTCACCACATATATTAATCAGATTTGGATGACTGATCTGTGATGGAGAACGGCTAAAGTTAATAACTTTAAAATCTCTCTCACAAAAGTATTCGCTCAAATTAGTACCAATAAAACCTGAGCCGCCTACAATTAAAATTGTTTTCATATATTACTCGTTTGAAATTTAGTTACTCAACTAATCAAATTTTATTGCTTATCAATTATCGCCTAATCATGCTTCGATCTAAAAAATATTCATATCTGCGAGTATGGTGATAAAAATGTCATCGTAGTTTCAGGGTAAAAATTTATACCCTTTACGCACGCTACCGCCCTTGGCTCAACAGCTACCAATGCACTGGACAATATTTTTTATTTTAACATTTACCTAAAAAATCATTCATTATGGTTTCTTATGTAAATGTTAAGCGACACTGCGGACTATATAAACAGCGTGGAGTGAAACTCTGTCTCAACTTGAATTTCAGTCCAAATTACTGGCAGTCTTTTTAAACAAAGAGTTAGGAGTTACGCTTAAATTGAGAATAACTCCTAATAAAAAACTGACGACTCAGTCCTCGATTAAAAGATTAGCAAGGTACTGACCATACGGGGTTTTACTCATGGATTTTGCTTGCGATTCAACCTGGTCTCGTGTTATCCATCCTTTCCGGTAGGCAATTTCTTCCAGACACGCAACTTTCAATCCCTGACGTTTTTCGATGGTATGGATGAACTGAGAAGCTTCGATCAGGCTATCGTGAGTCCCGGTATCTAACCATGCAAAGCCGCGACCGAGTAATTCCACTTTTAGTTTGCCGTTCTTCAGATACATCTCATTTAATGTGGTAATTTCCAGTTCGCCGCGTTCTGAAGGTTTGACCTGTTTAGCCATTTCAACGATATCGTTATCATAAAAATAAAGCCCGGTTACCGCCCATTGTGATTTAGGTTTAGCCGGTTTTTCTTCGATAGATAACGCATTGAAATCCTTATCAAATTGAACAACACCGAAACGCTCTGGATCTAAAACCTGATAACCAAAAACAGTTGCACCGCTTTCTCTTGCAGCAACATCTTCTAATTTCTTGCCGAAACCTTGTCCGAAATAGATATTATCACCTAATACCAATGCGCACCTTTCACCATCAATGAAATCCTCACCGATAATGAATGCCTGCGCCAAGCCGTCTGGTGAGGGCTGTTCTGCATATTCTAACTTGATGCCAAACTGAGAACCATCACCCAGTAATCGCTTAAATGAAGGCAGATCTTCCGGTGTGGAGATGAGCAAAATTTCATTAATGCCTGCCAGCATCAGTACGGATAACGGATAATAAATCATCGGCTTATCATAAACAGGCAGTAACTGTTTAGATACCCCTAGAGTGATTGGGTGAAGCCTTGTACCTGAACCACCAGCCAGAACAATACCTTTCATTAACTCACAACCTCTTCTATTTAGTCTTTCAAACCTAACCGCTCACCTGCATAAGATCCATCCTGAACACGTTTCCACCACGTTTCGTTTTCAAGATACCATTTCACTGTTTTCAAAATTCCACTTTCGAAAGTCTCAACAGGTTTCCAGCCAAGTTCACGTTCAATTTTACTGGCATCGATAGCATAACGCATGTCATGACCCGGGCGGTCTTTGACAAAGGTGATCAACTGCTTGAAATGAGTTATCCCTGCAGGCTTATTAGGTAACAATTGGTCAAGGATCTCGCAAATGGTCGTGACGACATCGATATTTTTGCGTTCATTGTGCCCGCCAATGTTATACGTCTCTCCAATAACACCTTGCGTAACAACCCGATAAAGCGCCCGTGCATGATCTTCGACATATAACCAGTCACGGATTTGAGCACCGTCACCGTAAACAGGAAGAGGTTTACCCGCGAGTGCATTAAGAATAACGAGCGGGATCAGTTTCTCAGGAAAATGAAATGGTCCGTAGTTATTTGAGCAATTTGTTACCAGGGTCGGGAGACCATAGGTTCGGTTCCATGCACGGACAAGATGATCACTTGCTGCTTTTGATGCTGAGTACGGGCTGCTTGGCGCATAGGCCGTGGTCTCTGTGAAAAGCTCATCCGTTCCATGCAGATCACCATAAACTTCATCGGTAGAAATATGATGAAACCGGAACAGACTTTTCTTCTCATCATCTAATCCCGCCCAATAGTGTCGGGAGGCTTCTAAGAGAGTGTAAGTACCGATGATATTGGTATCAATGAAAGCTGAAGGCCCGTCAATTGAGCGATCGACATGGCTTTCTGCAGCCAGATGCATAACAGCATCTGGCTTAAACTCAGCAAAGATGTCATCAAGAGAAGAACGATCACAAATGTTCGTAAGAGAAAAACGGTAGCGAGGGTCATTTTCGACGAGCTTCAGGGACTCTAAATTGCCTGCATACGTCAGACTATCAACCACGAGCACATTGTCGTTTGTTTCAGAAATGATGTGACGTACTACCGCAGAACCGATGAAACCCGCGCCGCCAGTTATCAGTATATTCATTATAAAAGGTCTCACGTGATTAATTTTACACTTGCACCAGCAATTTTTGCATGACCAATCTGAAGGTCTTCGTGCTTTCACAATAAAATGTTAAATTTTATGGAAATCGTAATAAAGGCCAGGCTTCCACTAAACATTTAATACTGTGTAAATAGCCATAAGAGCCGACATTCAACTCCCTATAATATCATACGCTTTAGGGTATAAACCTCTAAGTTTAGCCTTCCGCCTGACTTACCCGAGCAATGACTCATTTTTTAATCAAAATTAATACCGCCCGTGATCTAAAAATCACCGTAAGGGCGACTTTATCTTTTGAAAATCCAACGTAACTTTGGTAATCAATTAATATAAGGGGTCAGATATGAGGACTACAGCGGATTAGTCTCACTTTCGTGCACTGAGACAGGTCTGGTAGCTTTCTCTTAACAAAAAAAAAAGCACCGAATTAATCGGTGCTTTTATAAGCCTGTTAACTATTTTTCGGTAAATTCTTTCAACCATGTGTTGAACGCTTCGCCCTGCGTGTTGTGGCGAATACCGTACTCAACAAACGCCTTCATATAACCGAGTTTATCACCACAGTCATGTGAACGGCCGGTCATTGAGAAGGCTTCAACAGTATGTTTTTTCATCAGCATGGCGATAGCATCCGTCAGCTGGATTTCATTACCTGCACCGTACGGGGTAACTGCCAGCAGTGGCCAGATAGCTTCCGACAGCACATAGCGCCCCACCACCGCGAGGTTTGATGGCGCGTCTTTCAGATCAGGTTTTTCAACGATGGCCGTCATCGGCGCACTTTCGCCCGGCTCTACTTCTACGCCATTGCAGTTGACAATACCGTACTTGGAAACGTCTTTTTCCGGGACTTCTTCAACCATGACCTGGCTGTTACCTGTTTCCTGGAAACGGCGAAGCATCGCAGCAAGGTTGTCTTTACGCAGATCACTGGTGGAATCATCCATCAGCACGTCCGGCAGAATAACCGCGAAAGGAGAATTACCAATCAGAGGTTTTGCACACAAAACCGCGTGCCCGAGGCCTTTTGATTGCCCCTGACGTACGTTCATGATTGTCACGCCTTTAGGGCAGATAGACTGCACTTCTTCCAGAAGCTGACGTTTTACACGAGATTCAAGCATGCTTTCCAGTTCGAAAGAGGTATCGAAGTGGTTTTCGATCGCGTTTTTCGAAGAGTGCGTGACCAGAATGATTTCTTTGATGCCCGCCGCAGCACATTCATTAACGATGTACTGGATCAAAGGCTTATCGACGATAGGCAGCATTTCTTTTGGGATAGCTTTCGTCGCTGGCAACATACGTGTGCCCAGACCGGCAACAGGGATAACAGCTTTTAACATTGTAAAGGATACTCCTTGAAACCTATGGTATGTAAATTCAGTCAGTCAGCATCCAAACGCGTCAGGGATTTCTCTGAACTGAAATAGTTAAATTGATTTAAATTTCCAATCCGTTAATTCTTTCACAAGTATAGTCTCTGTTATTTGGTTTAGGGAGACCATACTCATGATTTTAGGACTCAAACACGATTATGTTAATTCGATTACAATACCAGTAAGCCGCACCAAACGGTAAGCTAAACACTTATTTTTAGGAATGTTGTACCTGTTCGGCGATTTAGTAATCATATCTTGCTGCTTTCCAAAACAGTCCTGCCGACTTTTTTCTCACCTCTTATTCTTCATCCCTCCTGATCCTTACAGACTGGCCTAGCTCCCTGTTTTAAATTTGAAATTTATGGCACTGACGCCCATTATTCAACGTGCGACAGCCGTCGTGTAACCAAAGGTGAAAAACGCAATATGGAATGGATCGCCGATCCCTCGATTTGGGCCGGGCTTGCAACCCTGGTAGTTCTCGAAATTGTCCTGGGGATAGACAATCTCATTTTCATTGCCATCCTGGCCGATAAACTTCCGCGTCATCAACGTGATAAAGCTCGCATTACGGGCCTTTTACTGGCGCTCATCATGCGGCTTCTGCTGCTGGCTTCAATATCCTGGTTATCTACACTGACCCGCCCTCTTCTCAGCGTGCTCGGACATCCTTTCAGCGCCCGCGATATGATTATGCTCGCGGGGGGTATATTCCTGTTGTTCAAGGCAACAATGGAGCTTAATGAGCGGCTCGAAGGCAAAGATGAGGAACAAAACCATCAGCAACGTGGCGCTAAATTCTGGCCGGTCGTGGCTCAAATTGTGGTATTGGATGCGGTTTTTTCACTCGACTCGGTGATTACCGCCGTCGGAATGGTTGAACATCTGGCGGTCATGATGGCGGCGGTGTGTATTGCTATTGGCCTGATGCTGTTAGCCAGTAAGCCACTGACACGTTTCGTCAATGCGCACCCGACTATCGTCATCTTATGTCTCAGCTTCCTGCTGATGATCGGCTTCAGCCTGGTTGCCGAAGGTTTTGGCTATGTTATTCCGAAAGGCTATTTGTATGCCGCGATCGGTTTCTCCGTGATCATTGAAGGGCTGAACCAGCTCGCACAGTTTAACCGCAAACGCTTTTTATCCTCACGGCGCTCGCTGCGTGAACGTACCGCAGAAACCGTACTGCGCGTCTTGCGTGGTAAACATGAAGAAGCTGAACTTGATACACACTCTTCGAACATGATTGCTGACAGCGCTGATGATGAGGATGCGATTTTTAACCAGCAGGAACGCCACATGATTGAACGTGTGCTGGGGCTGGGTCAGCGCACCGTCAGCAGCGTGATGACCTCTCGTCATGATGTTGATAATCTTGAACTTAATGACCCGGTTGACGTGCTGACACTGCAAATCGCTGCTAACCAGCACACCCGTATGCTGGTTACCGAAGACAGTTCGACCGATGAACCGCTGGGCGTTGTACACGTGGTTGATCTGCTCAGGCAACAGTTACTGCAAAATGAACTGGATCTTAAGGCACTGATCCGCCAGCCCCTGATCTTCCCGGAGCAACTTTCTCTGCTGATGGCCCTCGAACAATTCCGCAAGGCAAAAACACATTTTGCTTTCGTCGTCGATGAATTCGGTTCTGTCGAAGGGATCGTGACCCTGACGGATGTGATGGAAACTATTGCCGGTAACCTGCCTGAGTCTGACGAAACGCCTGATGCACGACATGATATCCGGCAGCAGCAGGACGGAAGCTGGATAGCCAACGGCTACATGTCGCTTGACGATCTGGTGATGTATATCTCCCTGCCGGTGGATGAAAAAAGGGAATATCACACGCTGGCTGGCTTGCTGATGGAATATACCCAAAGCATCCCGCAGGTCGGCGCACAGATACACATTAATGGCTATCTGTTTGAACCTTTAGAAGTCAGTAGTCACCGCATTCTAAAAGTAAAGATTACGCCGCCTGAAACCGCCTCGGAAGACGATTATGAAGTCTGAAACCCCTACCCTATAAAAACGGAGTGCCGGCACAGGCACCCCGTTTTTTTATACTCAGAATACGCTTAGAGGAAGAGATTATTTGTTTAATAATTTCTCAACATCGCCTTTTTCTTTACTGTCCTTGCGTTTATCGGCCCAGTTTTGAATGGCGCTGCGAGCGCTTTGTTCAAGCGTACGCCTCAGTATCTGATCCACCTGTAACTGATATCCCATCTGAGCCCAGGGTCCGTAAACCCGCAACGGGATATCTGTCGTTTTCAGGGTATTGATCAAATTGCTGTCACCTTTCCAGCCACCGGTAACACGAATCAGCAAGTTCATATCCACCTTTTGATTCGACATATCGATTGTTCCGTCACCTTTCCCGGACACCATGGGCGACTGGCCTTCAAGGTTACTCAGGGTCAGTGTCCCTCCGGCCAGATGTCCCTGTGCTTTCAGCGTATCGATCTGGCTATAGTGTTCATACTTTTCCAGCCCCTGAACATTACTGGTATTACGGCTGACTGCCTGTTGGATAAGCTGCTGAATATTAAGGCCATTCAGACGCGCATTATCCATTGAAAGTTGCCCGTCGCCTTGCCAGCGGCGTGCGAAATCGGCGGCCGATAACCCCTCTCCGCTCACATCGCCCTGCATCGAGAAGCTGCCGGTCAGGACTTTCGGTAACCCGTAAGCCGCCAGAAAATCGCCCAGTTCAATGCTATTCACATCCGGTGTCAGATGAACATGAATTTTATTCCCTGTGACATCCACAGTGCCAGGCAGAGAAAAGTGCCCGGCCCCCATGTTGCCGCTTAATGCCGGCAAAGAAATCTTGCCCTGCTGATTGACCGCATTCAGTGCAAGGTTCTGGATTTTCATCCCGCGATAGGTGAGATCCGCCACCTTCAGCGCCAGCGTGGCATTGAAGGTTTGCAAATTATTCAGTCCGTTGGGTTGTTCATCCACATCACGGGCAATAACGGGGGCGGAGGTAACAGACTGCGCCGTTTGCGATGCGGGCTCATCAGTCTTAGGCTGCCAGCCTGTCAGTGCATCAAGATCAAGTTTATTGGCGTTTAAATTCAGTTGGTAATCCGCCCGTTCACCCAGCTTCGCGGTGGCCGTACCGGAAATCTGATTATCATTGGCGGTCAGCGCCAGCTGATTCAGCGTCACCAAATTATTATCCCGCTGGTAGCTGGCCTGCATCGAGCCGTTTCCCTGAAGACCTTTCACCGGAATATCGGCACCGCTGAGCTGATAAGTGAATTTGCTGATGTTGGCAGAGACAGCCTGCGGATAGTGCTGCATATCCAGTTCAGCCTTCATCGTGAAAGACAGATCGCGCTGATCGCGGTTTATGCGGCTTGAAAGCTGGATGGTAGCCTGACGGTTGTCATTCTTTTCCATTTCCAGATTGATATCGCGCACGTTGATCTGCTCGTCATCACCACGCTGCCAGATGAGTAAACTGTCAGCCACACTGATTTTATCGAGATCAAATTTCCAGCCTGCTTCCAGTTCAGAGGCCGCTGGGGCAACAGGCGTTGGCGTAGAAGGGGCCACCGGCGCATCAGGCTGATTTTCTTCCGTTTCCGGTGTTAAACGAATAACAGCGTTTTTCAGCAGAACCTGCTTCACCGCAAGCTGATGAGAAAGAAGAGGCCAGAGTTTGACATCCAGCCGCATATTTTCCGCACTGACCACCGGGACTTTAGCACCCGGTGCGGTCACAGATGTCTGACCGGCAATGATGCTAAGCTGCGGCCAGACATGCCACCGCAGTGAACCGTTGATGGCCAGCTGATAGCCGCTTTTCATCTCGACTCTTTCCACCATGTACTGGCGGAAATCGTTCGGGTTAATCAGGAATACCAGCGAAGTCATGCCGGCAATGATAACCACCAGTAAGATCACCAGTGTTGTCAGTAGTCTTCTCATGCCTTCCTCACGTTTTTATCCGTAAAACGGATGAAAAACAGAATCAGTCTTTGTCAATACGACTGGCAATAGCGCTTTGCTGGTCGCGGTATTTCGCGTCCTGACGACTATTGTACGGCCTTGCAGCAGAACCCGATAACGGCTCAAAACTCAGCGCGCCAATCAACATTCCCGGGCGAAGCGCCAGCGGGAGCTTACCTGAATTATAGAACTCCAGAACGATACGTCCCTTCCAGCCCGGATCAATACGGTGTGCGGTTACGTGCACCATCAGCCCGAGACGCGCCAGTGAGGAGCGTCCGTCCAGCCAGCCCACCAGATCGTCAGGAATAGTGACCGACTCATAGGTCACTGCCAGCGCCAGTTCGCCAGGGTGCAGGAAGAATGCTTCACCTTCCGGCAAAACAATCTCATCACTCATCACTTTATCGAGCGCAGCACTGACTTCGTCTTTCGGGCCGCTCAGGTCGATATAACCCGCGTTATGGCCGAGGAAAACGCGAAAGCCGTTTCCCAGACGCACATCTACCGTTGCACCGTTAATTCGTTCAACCGGCGGACGGGGTGAAATGCCTAATTTGCCGCTGTCCAGCCAGGCTTCTATATCTCGGTCGCAAAGTCTCATCGTATCTCCGGTGTGGTGTTAACGGATTGTTCCGCGATTAATTGAAGAACTGGCTGATTTTAGCCTTGAGGATATCAATCGCAATCCGGTTTTTGCCGCCGCGCGGCACAATGATGTCTGCGTATTGTTTTGAAGGCTCGATAAATTGCAGGAACATTGGACGTACCGTTTTCTGATACTGCGCCATCACGGAATCCATTGAACGACCACGTTCGTTGACGTCACGTTTCATGCGGCGCATCAGGCATATATCCAGCGGGGTATCGACGAAGATGGAGAAATTCATTTCGTCACGTAAACGCGCGTCGGTCAGGAGCAGGATCCCTTCCAGAATAATCACTTTCTTCGGTTTAAGAGTGACGGTCTCTGGCAGACGGGTATGCTCAATGAAGCTGTAGCTCGGTAATTCAATTGCCTGACCAGACTTCATAGCCTGTAAATGCTGGAACAGTAAATTGTGGTCCATCGCACTTGGATGGTCGTAGTTGGTTTTGACCCGCTCTTCCATGGTCATGTGACTCTGGTCTTTATAGTAGCAATCTTCCGGGATGACCCCGATATGCTCATCACCGACCTGATCACGAAGTTCACGGTATAACGTACTGGCGATGAGGCTTTTTCCCGAAGCAGATGCGCCAGCGATACCCACGATGACACACTGATGGAATTTGTCAGACATAAAATTAAAGACCTGATTTGGAAGTTGGAAGGCAAGCACAGACATGTGCTTTGAACGCGCCAATTATAAGTACAACACACTGCCCGATGCCAGCGTTAAGGCGGTGTAATCGCTGACATCAGGCAATAATTCGCAGAGTTGGGGGATTAAACGGCTCTGAAGGCAATTTCTGTCGGGATGGCGTCGCCTTTCCAGAACAGTTGTGACGCAATTTTTGCCGCCAGTTCGCGGTAAATCACTGTGAATTCGCTTTCCGGATTAGAAACCACTGTCGGCTCGCCACGATCTAAATCCTCACGCAGTGAAATATGCAGCGGCAATTGCGCCAGCAATTCGCAGCGGTATTTCTCGGCCAGACGTTGCGCGCCACCGGTACCGAAAATCGGTTCGTGATGCCCGCAGTTGCTGCACACATGCATGCTCATGTTCTCGACAATCCCCAGCACCGGCACATGGACTTTCTCAAACATCACGATGCCCTTCATCGCATCAAGCAGCGCAATATCCTGCGGCGTCGTGACCACTAAGGCGGCGGTCACCGGAATATTTTGCGACAGCGTAAGCTGAATATCACCGGTACCCGGTGGCAGGTCGATGACCAGATAATCCAGATCTGGCCACAGCGTATCCTGCAGCATCTGCATCAGCGCTTTGCTGGCCATCGGCCCGCGCCACACCATGGCGTTTTCATCTGTCACCAGATAGCCAATCGAGTTGGTCGCCAGGCCGTGCGCCATAATCGGCGACATGTGCACGCCATCCGGCGAGGTCGGGCGTTCTTCTTCAGTACCCAGCATATTCGGGACAGAAGGCCCATAAATATCCGCATCCAGAATACCGACTTTGGCACCTTCCGCCGCCAGCGCCAGCGCCAGGTTAACCGCCGTGGTAGACTTCCCTACCCCGCCTTTGCCTGAACTGACTGCCAGAATATTACGAACACCCTTGATACCCGGCTGTTCGTTTGCCCGCTTGATGGTGGCAATGTCGTGGCGCAGATTCCACTGAATCGCAGACGCCCCCGTCACCCGCAACAATTCGCTGCTGGTTTCTTCCTTTAACGCATCAAAACCGCTGTTCCAGGCGAACGGCAGGGTCAGATCAATATGTAAAACTTCATCCATTAACACGCAGTGATGCAACGCTTTCATCGCGGGCAAATCTTTTTGCAGTGTGGAATGGCGGAAGGTGGCCAGTACGCCGGTCACGAGTGCGCGCAGCCCTGCGGGTGTGGTCTGCTGTGGGGATTGAGATGTCATCCCGGCTCCTTGAAAGGGGTTATCAGACGAGGTATCTGCCTTAAGCATAACAGAACACACGCAAGGAGATCCCCCCGTTTGTTTACGCGGGGCGGCGCTTTCGGTTAACATCAATGCCCCTGATTTCAACTACAGAAAGCAAGCTCTTACTATGGCTCAAGTCGCGAAAAAAATTTTGGTAACCTGTGCACTTCCGTACGCCAACGGATCCATCCATCTCGGTCACATGCTCGAGCACATCCAGGCTGACGTCTGGGTTCGTTACCAGCGAATGCGCGGCAATGAAGTGCATTTCATCTGTGCGGACGATGCACACGGCACTCCGATCATGCTGAAAGCACAGCAACTCGGGATCAGGCCGGAAGAGATGATTGCCGAAATGAGCCAGGAGCATCAGAAAGATTTCGCCGGCTTCGGCATCAGTTACGACAACTATCACTCCACCCACAGTGATGAAAACCGTGTGCTGTCAGAGCTGATTTACGGTCGTCTGAAAGAAAACGGTTTTATCAAGAATCGCACTATTTCTCAGTTGTACGATCCGGAGAAAGGCATGTTCCTGCCTGACCGTTTCGTTAAAGGTACCTGCCCGAAATGTAAATCGCCTGACCAGTATGGCGATAACTGCGAGGTATGTGGCGCCACCTACAGCCCGACTGAACTGATCGAGCCGAAATCTGTGGTGTCGGGCGCAACGCCGGTGCTGCGTGATTCCGAACATTACTTCTTTGATTTGCCTGAGTTCAGCGCGATGTTGCAAGCCTGGACCCGTTCCGGTGCACTGCAGGAACAAGTGGCGAACAAAATGCAGGAATGGTTTGAACATGGTTTGCAGCAATGGGACATCTCCCGCGATGCCCCGTATTTCGGTTTTGAAATTCCGGATGCCCCGGGCAAATATTTCTACGTCTGGCTGGACGCGCCCATCGGCTATATGGGCTCATTCAAAAACCTGTGTGACCGCCGCAGCGATCTGAATTTCGACGAGTTCTGGAAAAAAGACTCCACGACTGAACTGTACCATTTCATCGGTAAAGACATCGTTTACTTCCACAGCCTGTTCTGGCCGGCAATGCTGGAAGGCAGCGGTTTCCGCAAGCCGACTAATCTGTTCGTGCACGGCTATGTCACCGTCAACGGTGCGAAAATGTCCAAGTCCCGTGGCACGTTCATCAAAGCCAGCACGTATCTTAACCATCTGGATGCAGACTGCCTGCGTTACTACTACGCGGCAAAACTGTCTTCACGCATCGACGATATTGACCTGAATCTGGAAGATTTCGTGCAGCGTGTTAACGCCGATATCGTCAATAAAGTCGTCAATCTGGCGTCACGTAATGCCGGTTTTATTGCCAAACGTTTTGACGGCAAACTGGCTGATAAGCTGGCCGATGAAGCGTTGTACAAAACCTTCACCGACGCCGCGGAAAGCATCGCTCAGGCTTATGACAGCCGTGAGTCAGGTCGCGCCATCCGTGAAATCATGGCACTTGCTGATCTGGCCAACCGTTATGTCGACGAACAGGCTCCGTGGGTGGTGGCGAAACAGGAAGGCCGTGATGCCGACCTGCAGGCCATCTGCTCAATGGGAATTAACCTGTTTCGTGTATTGATGACCTATCTGAAGCCGGTTCTGCCTGCATTGTCAGAGCGCACAGAAGCTTTCCTGAATACCCGGCTTGACTGGGACGCGATTGCCCAGCCGCTGCTGTCGCATCAGGTGAATCCGTTCAAAGCGCTGTTCAGCCGTATCGAAATGGATAAAGTGACCGCGATGGTTGATGCCTCAAAAGAGGATATCGCTGCAGCCAAAACTCCGGCAACCGGACCGCTGGCCGATGATCCGATTCAGGAAACCATTACGTTTGATGATTTTGCCAAAGTGGATATGCGTATCGCACTGATCGTAAGCGCTGATTTCGTCGAAGGTTCAGACAAACTGCTGCGTCTGAAGCTGGATCTGGGCGGCGAAACGCGTCAGATTTTCTCCGGTATCCGTTCTGCCTATCCTGATCCGAAAGCACTGGAAGGTCGTCTGACCATCATGGTCGCGAACCTCGCACCGCGTAAAATGCGCTTCGGTATCTCTGAAGGGATGGTGATGGCGGCGGGCCCTGGCGGAAAAGACATCTTCCTGCTCAGCCCGGATTCCGGCGCACAGCCGGGTATGCAGGTGAAGTAAAACTCATGACCGCTCCTCCCCTTCGCAGGGGAGGGCGCAAAATCACTTCGGCCAGTTCGGCCAGATGGCTTTAGGATATTCTTTGTCAATATCCGATTTCGCCAGACCAATATCCTTCAGCTGATCCGCGTTCAGTGAATGCAAAATCTTGCGGCTGACGCGCCGCTCATTCCAGTCGTGCACGACGGCAAATAACTGTTTTACCCATCCGGCTTTTTTCTGCGGCATCTGTACTGCCCGCTCAGGTGTTGCGATCTCTGCACAGACACGCGTGTCACATCCGGCAAACTGCCGATCTTCAATGATTTTTTTCATATTCTGCTCCCGTTGACGACCTGACATCAGGATCTAACAAACGGTGAAAACATTACAGATTCAGTTTTTTTGTATTTCGACCATACAGATCTGGATCTGATGACAGATTAAGCGTTAGATTGTGTCCATCTGTACTGCTTTCTTTGCGCAGGCGTTGAGGAAAAGAAAATGAACCGTTACGAAAATCTGGCAAATGTCTTGAGTGACCGTATTGAACAGGGCCTGTATCCGGCGGGGATCCGCCTGCCTTCGGTGCGGGTGTTAAGCAGCGAACATGGCGTCAGCGTCAGTACGGTTCAGCAGGCCTACCGGGTGCTGGAAGAAAAACAGCTGGTGGAAGCGCGGCCCAAATCCGGCTACTTCGTGAAAGATGCGCGTCTGCAGGCAGCATTGCCGGCGATTTGCCGCCCGACACAACGTCCTGTGGATATTTCCCAGTGGGATCAGGTACTTGAATTGATCACTTCGCCGCATCGTCCCGGTGTGGTTCAACTCGGGCGGGGCTCGCCGGACGTCACGGCAGCCACGCTCAGGCCACTCAGCCGTCTGATGGGCCGGGCCGGACAGCATCAGAATCTCAATGCATTTCATTACGACAGCATTTACGGCTCGGAAGAATTGCGCGAACAAATCGCCCGCCTGATGATTGACAGCGGCAGCCACATGGATGCCAGCAATATTCTGATCACCACCGGTTGCCATGAAGCCCTGTCTATCGCTATCCGTTCGGTCTGCGAACAAGGTGATATTGTGGCGGTGGATTCGCCGAGTTTTCACGGAGCCATGCAAACCCTGAAAGGTTTCGGCATGAAAGCGCTGGAAATCCCGACTGACCCGGTGACTGGCATCAGCCTCGAAGCGCTGGAAATGGCACTCGAGCAGTGGCCGGTCAAGGCCATACAACTGACGCCAAACTGCAATAATCCGCTCGGTTACAACATGCCGGATGACCGGAAAAAAAGTCTGCTGCGACTGGCACAACGCTACGATATCGCCATTATCGAAGACGATGTTTATGGTGAACTGGCGTATCAGTATCCGCGCCCTGCTACCATCACTTCTTTCGATGAAGATGGCCGCGTATTGCTGTGCAGCTCGTTTTCAAAAACGCTGGCGCCCGGTTTACGGGTCGGCTGGATCGCGCCGGGTCGCTACCATGACCGCGCATTGCACATGAAATACATCACTACCGGCGCGTCGGCGACGCTGCCACAAATCGCAATCGCCGATTTCATCAGACAGGGACATTACCTGCAGCATATGCGCCGGATGCGTAATCAGTACCAGCGCAATCTGTGCATCATGACCGACTGGGTGATGAAGTATTTTCCGTGTGGTACGCGTGTCAGCCGTCCGCAGGGCGGTTTTTTGTTGTGGATTGAACTCGATGAACGCGTGGATACACAGCGCCTGAACCGGCTGCTCGAAGAACATCTCGTGCAAATTGCCATCGGTTCGATATTCTCTGCTTCAGGCAAATACCGTAATTGCCTGCGCATCAACTATGCCCAGCCCCTGACTGCAAAAACTGAACGCGCCATCCAGCAGGTCGGTCTGACGATTTCGCTGATGCTGGAAAACAGCTAAACGCCCATGCGGGGAGACTTTACCGTGCAGATAGAACCGTTACCGCCACTGAACACGCTGGTGGCTTTTGAATGCGTGGCGCGTTATTGCAGTTTTTCCCGGGCAGCCGATGAGCTGAATCTTACTCAAAGTGCCATCAGCCGCCAGATCATCCAGCTGGAGGAAATGCTCGGGTGTAAGCTTTTCCAGCGCGCTCAGCGTAAAACGACCCTGACGCCACGCGGTGAAACCTATGCGCATCAGGTGCGTAAATTACTGGGCGATATTTCGCAATCCACGGCGGAAGTCATGGGCTGGAATGGTTTACCGCAGGTCACACTGGCCTGTACCAGCGCCATGAGCGGCCTGTGGTTGTCGTCCCGCCTGTCGTTATTGCGCCAGCTTTTGCCCGATTTGCAAATCCGCATGAAAATTTCCGACAGCTTTTCAGACCTTAAGTCATCAGAATTTGATCTGGCTATCTTCTATCTGCGTGAGCCGCCGCCCGGATACCACGTTCAGGCGTTGTTTGACGAAGTATGTTATCCGATGTGCTCACCGCAATTTCTGGCTCGTCTTCCGCCGGAGGCCAGCGCCGCCGATCTTCTGGAACAAACCCTGCTGATTCAGGATGATCCACAGCGTGAATGGACAGGCTGGCGCGACTGGTTTGCCTCACAGGGTGTCAGCTTCGTGACGCCGCGCAGAACGTGGCGCGCCAATAATTATCCGTTCCTGGTGCAATCGGCAGTGCTGGGCGACGGGATATTGCTCGGCTGGGAAGGACTCGTGCAGGATTATATCAATAACGGCCAGCTTGTCGCCGCGCATCCCGGCAAACTGGCGGCGGCAGGAAAATGCTACATGCTGACGCCGCAGGATCGGTTCCTCAAACCCATGGTACACAAAGTTATTAACTGGCTGAAACAGCCTTAAATAGTTTGCTTCCTCCCCTGTGAAGGGGAGATGGAGATTAATAAGAATCTTATATGTTAATTATATATCCGTCGGCGGGATTTTATTCCTTTCAAGGTATCTGCGTTTTCTCGCCGAATTCATGCCAATTAATGTAAATAATAGCCAGCATGACTGTGAAATACAGGATGCAAGGTTAAAATCATGACTTAATGAATACAGACCAAACACACCGCCGATTATATTAAGATAGGCGTAACTGTTAGCATCAACCGCTAGCCTGCGCATTTGAACCAGCGCATAAGCCAGAAGATAGCAAAACACGCCAATTAAGCCGACAACCGTATGCAGTTCCACCGGTCACTTCCCTTTTCAGACGTTGGTAGATCAGAAAAATAAAGCTTTTCAGGGTGTTCTGCCGCGCATTTTTCGCATACCCTCATGATAAATTCTCATGCAAGTTCAACAGGGGGTTTTGATATAAATCATCAAGGCAAACCATTGCGCCCATTGATCCACCCGGGATATTTCACCTGCACCTAAAAAATTCCAGCACGTACTATGGAGAAAATTAATGAAAGATAATAATTCCCCTTTGACGAAATTAATGCAGGATGCACAACTTAGCCGTCGCGGCTTTATTACCAGCGCTTCCGCTGTGGGTATTACGAGTGCCATGGGCTTTTCACCGTTCTCTGCTTTTGCTGCTGAACCGAAAAAAGGCGGCATATTAAAACTGGGTATGTCAGGGGGAAATACCAGTGATACGCTGGACCCGACATTATTTAGCGACTGGGTCCCGCTAAATCAGGCATATATGCTGATGAACGGCCTGATTGAAATTGACGAAAATAACAAAGCCACACCTGAATTATTCTCCGCGTGGGAGGCCAAACCCGGTGCTGCTGAATGGGTGTTTACCCTGCGCGAGGGCGTGACTTTCCATAACGGTAAGACGCTGGATGCCGATGACATTCTTTACTCCATCAACCTGCATCGCGGCGACAAATCCAAAAGCGCGATCAAGTCCCAGCTGGCCCCGATCACCGGTCTGACTAAACAGGGCGATAAGCAGATCCTGATCACGCTTGAAAGCGGCAACGCCGACCTGCCCTATCTGCTGGCGGATTACCATCTGGTGGTGGTACCGGCAGGCTTCACCGACTGGTCTCACCCGATTGGTACCGGTGGTTTTATCTTTGATCAGTACGAACCGGGTGTACGATCGCTGTTTAAACGCAACCCGAATTACTGGAAACCGGATCGCGCCTTTGTCGATGCCGTGGAAGTGCTGGTCATCAACGACCCGACCGCCCGCACCAACGCCCTGATTTCCGGTCAGGTTCACGCCATTAACCGCGTTGATTTCAAAACCGTCGACTTCCTTAAACGCAGCCCGGCACTGAACATTATTCGTTCTTCCGGCGGCCAGCATTTCACCTTCCTGATGGACTGCAGCGTTGCGCCGTATAACAACAACGATGTGCGCATGGCAATTAAACACGGCATAGACCGTCAGAAAATCCTCGACACCGTGCTGCGTGGCTACGGCTCGCTGGGCAATGACCACCCGATCCCTAAGACCGATCGCTTCTTCAATCACAGTCTGGAACAGCGCGTTTACGATCCGGACAAATCGAAGTTCTATCTGAAAAAAGCCGGTCTGACGGATCTTAAAATCGAACTGTCCTCCTCTGACGCCGCTTTTGCCGGTGCGCTCGACGCCGCCGCTTTGTTCCAGGGGCAGGCACAGAAAGGCGGTATTCAGGTCAACATTAAACGCCAGCCCGCCGACAGCTACTGGGACGATGTATGGATGAAAGCACCGTTCAGCATGGGTTACTGGGGCGGGCGTCCGACCGCTGACCAGATGTTCTCCACCGCCTATCAGTCGACGGCGAAATGGAATGACACCCACTGGAAAGATGAGAAGTTTGACGCCTTGCTGTTGCAGGCCCGTTCACTGCTCGATGAGGGCAAACGGGCCGAAATTTATGGCGAGCTGCAAAGTATCGTGCGCGATAACGGTGGCGCGATGATCCCGCTGTTCGGCGATTATCTTGATGCGGCCAGCAAAAAAGTCGGCGGTATCAAACCCCACCCGATGTTCAACTTCATGGGTGGTCGTCTGGCCGAGCGCGTCTGGCTGGAGGCATGATGAAGAAAAGGATTTTACAGCGGATCCTGTCAGGCATTGTCACGCTGTGGCTGGTTTCTGTGCTGATTTTTATCGGCACGGAAATGCTGCCCGGCGACGTCGCGACGGCCATTTTAGGCCAGAGTGCCACGCCTGAAACCGTGGCCGCGTTGCGTCTGCAACTCGGGCTGGATGAGCCGTCAGTGCTACGTTATCTGCACTGGCTGGCGGGCATTATGCATGGTGACTTAGGACAGTCGCTGGCGAACGGGCGTGCCATCAGCGATGAATTATTGCCACGTCTGGCAAACACCCTGTTCCTTGCCGGATATGCGGCGGTGATCGCGATACCGCTTGCCGTCGGTTTAGGCATCGCATCCGCCATCTGGCGCGGTTCCGTTTTTGACCGGCTGGCGAATACCCTGACGCTAATCAGTATTTCGGTGCCGGAATTTTTTGTCGGCTACATTCTGGTCATCGCTTTCGCTATCCGGCTGACATGGTTCCCGAGTCTGGCAATGGTGGACAGCAGTTCCTCGTTCATCGACCGTCTTTACGTCTGTACGCTGCCGATGGTTACCCTGACGCTGGTCGTGCTGGCGCATATGCTGCGCATGACGCGTGCATCAGTCACCGCAGTGATGGCCAGCCCGTACATTGAAAGCGCGGTGTTGAAAGGCATTCCGCGATGGCGGATTGTGGTATCTCACGCCCTGCCCAACGCCCTTGCGCCAATCATTAATGTCGTCGCGTTCAATCTGGCGTATCTGGTGGTGGGTGTCATCCTGGTGGAAGTGGTGTTTGTCTATCCGGGCATCGGGCAATACATGGTGGATGCGGTCACCAAACGCGACCTGCCGGTGGTTCAGGCCTGCGGCCTGCTGTTTGGCGGCACCTATATTTTTCTCAACACCACCGCCGATTTACTGGCGATCTGGTGCAATCCACGCCTGCGCCATGCGCGCTGAAGAGGGAACGCATGAACCGATATTTCATTAACATCCCGCTGTCGGCCTGGATTGGTATTGTGATCATTGCGGTGAACCTGCTGGCCGCTATTTTTGCGCCGTGGCTCGCGCCGCACAGTGAAACTGAACAGGTCGGTGACATTTGGTTGCTGCCCTCCGCCGCCACGCCATTTGGCACCGACAGTCTCGGTCGCGACATGCTGTCACGCATCCTGTTTGGTGCCCGCACCACCATTGCTATCGCGCTGACTATCACCTTCAGTTCTTTCATCATCGGCATCGTCACCGGCTTTACGGCGGCGATTTACGGTAAATGGGTGGATATGGTGCTGTCGCGCATCGTCGATACCGTGATGTCGATTCCGGTGCTGATTTTTGCGCTGATCGTATTGTCCGTGATGGGCACCTCTGTTCCCGTGCTGGTGCTGACCATCGCCCTGCTTGATGCCACCCGTGTGTTTCGTCTGGCACGGCTGGTAGCGCAGGCAATTGTCTGTCAGGAATATGTTGAAGCGGCGCGTTTGCGTGGCGAGGGGCTGCGCTGGGTGCTGTTCCGGGAAATCCTGCCTAACGCCCTGCCGCCGCTGCTGGCGGAGTTTGGCATGCGCTTCTGCTTTACCTTCCTGTTTATCGCGGGCTTAAGCTTCTTAGGGCTGGGCATTCAGCCGCCGTATGCCGACTGGGGCAGCATGGTGCGTGACAATGCTCAGGCGATTAACTTTGGTCAGTTCGCCCCGCTATATCCGGCAGCAGCGATTGCCTTGCTGACGATTGGCGTCAATCTGGTGGTCGACTGGCTGCTGGCACGTAACAGCCTGCCGCATGGAGACGAAGCATGACACGCACGATTTTAGAAATGCGCGGCCTGCGCATCGAGACCCTCGACGGTTCGCCGCTGGTGCAGGATATCTGTCTGAAACTGGCAGCCGGTGAAGTGCTCGGCCTGATTGGCGAATCCGGCGCAGGGAAATCGACCATCGGACTGGCGGCGCTCGGCTATGCACGTCAGGGTTGCCGGATTGCCGGTGGCGAAGTCTTGCTGGACGGCACGGATATCGTTTCTCAGCCTTCGCATATCAAACGTCAATGGCGCGGCAAGCGCGTGGCGTATGTGGCGCAAAGCGCAGCAGCCTCGTTTAATCCGGCGCTGACCATCGAAAAACAGGTCTGCGAAGGCCCGATCCGCCACGGTCTGATGAGCCAGGAAGAGAGCCGCCAGTGGGCGATTTCGCTGTTCCGCTCGCTGGATTTACCGGACCCTGAAAACATTGGCAAACGTTACCCGCATCAGTTGTCCGGTGGCCAGCTTCAGCGTGCAATGGCCGCCATGGCCATGTCCTGTAAGCCTGATTTACTGATTATGGACGAGCCGACTACCGCACTGGACGTCACCACGCAGATTGAAGTGTTGGTGATGCTGCGCAAACTGGTGCGCGAGTTCAACACGGCGGCGCTGTATATCACGCACGACCTGGCCGTTGTCGCCCAGCTTGCTGACCGGATTATGGTGCTGCGGCACGGCAAAGAAGTGGAAACTGGCAGCACGCAGACCATTCTGGAAAATCCGCAGCAGGAATATACCCGCAGACTGGTGGCGGAACGCGAACACGCCCTGACACCACTGACCGGCGGCCATGAAACCGCCGGTCAGCCGTTGCTGACGATGCGCAAACTGAGCACCGGCTACAACGGTAAGCAGGTAGTGCATGACGTCAGCCTGCAACTGCCGCGCGGCAAAACGCTGGCGATTATCGGCGAATCCGGCAGCGGAAAAAGTACGCTGGCACGGGCGCTGGTGGGTTTACTGACGGATACCGAAGGCTCGGTGGATTTCGACGGCATTTCGCTTTCACATCATTTCCATCAGCGCGATAAAGAAACGCTGCGCCGCATGCAGATGATTTATCAGTTGCCTGACGTGGCGCTGAATCCGCGCCAGACACTGCTGGATATCATCGGCCGCCCGCTGACATTCTATTTCGGCATGAACAAAAAGCAGGTGCGTGAGCGTGTGGAAGAATTACTGCGACTCACCGAACTGCCGGTCAAACTGATCGACCGTCGCCCCGGCGAGCTTTCCGGCGGGCAGAAACAGCGCGTCTGCATCGCCCGTGCGCTGGCTGCGCAGCCGGAACTGATTATCTGTGATGAGGCGACGTCAGCGCTCGATCCGCTGGTGGCGGAAGAAGTACTGAATCTGTTGCGCCGCTTACAGGAACAACTCGGGCTGTCGTACCTGTTTATCACCCATGATTTAGGTACGGTGAAACGTATCGCCCATCAGGTGGCCGTGATGTATCAGGGTCAGGTGGTCGCCAGCGGCGATACTGACGTGGTCTTCAGCGCCCCCATGCACAGCTATACCGAAAAACTGCTGACCTCCGTACCGGAAATGCGCACCAGCTGGCTGGATGACGTTCTCGTCCAGCGTGGCACGGCGCTACCTGCGGCAGCGATTTCCCCGACAGGAGTCTTATGAACACCAAACGCATCGTGACTGAATTCCCGCACGCCGTCACCGTGACTGAACATCTGTGGATCCCGCTCCGTGATGGCACGCGTCTCGCTGCCCGCCTGTGGCTGCCGGACGACGCTGAACAGCAACCGGTTCCTGCGATCCTCGAATACATCCCTTACCGCAAACGCGACGGGACCCGCACCCGCGACGAACCGATGCACGGTTTCTTCGCCGGCAACGGCTACGCCGTGGTGCGGGTGGATATGCGTGGCAGCGGCGAATCCGACGGATTACTGGCCGATGAATACCTGCTTCAGGAGCAGGACGACGCACTGGAAGTCATTGAGTGGATCGCTGCACAACGCTGGTGCAGCGGCAATGTGGGCATGATGGGCAAATCCTGGGGGGGCTTTAACGGTCTGCAGGTCGCTGCCCGCCGCCCTGCCGCCCTGAAAGCCATCATCACTGTCTGCTCCACCGACGACCGTTACCACGACGATATTCACTACAAAGGCGGCTGTCTGCTCAACGACAATCTCTGGTGGGGCGGCATTATGCTGGCGTATCAAAGCCGCCCGTCGGATCCGGCGCTGGTCGGTGAAAGCTGGTACAAAGACTGGCTGAACCGTCTGGAAAACATGCCGTTCTTCCCGGCATTATGGATGGAACATCCGCTGCGCGATGAATACTGGCAGCACGGTTCCGTATGCGAAGACTGGCCGGCAATCCAGTGTCCGGTCATGGCCATCGGCGGCTGGGCCGACGCCTACAGTAACGCCGTGTTCCGCCTGATGGATAATCTGAAAGTGCCACGCCGCGCCATTCTCGGCCCGTGGGCACATATTTATCCGCAGGACGGCACACCGGAGCCGGCAATTGGTTTCTTACAGGAAGCCGTGCGCTGGTGGGATCACTGGCTGAAAGGTGAAGACAATGGCGCGATGGAAGGCCCGATGATCCAAACCTGGTTGCAGGACAGTCAGCCGCCATCGGCGATGCGTCCGGTCAGCCGTGGCGAATGGGTGGGATTTGATCGCGGCACCGCCAGCAATATCAGTCACAGCCCGCGATGGCTGACACGCGGCCAGCTCAATACCCAACCGGACGTTGATGCCGGGGTGCTCAATATCTGTTCGCCGCAAAACCATGGCCTGATGGCCGGTGAATGGATGGGCGCAGGCGTGCCCGGCGAAATGCCGCCGGATCAGCGTGTCGATGACGGCATGGCGGAAATCTTCGACGGAGAACCGCTGGCTGAACCGCTGACCATTTTCGGCTTCCCGGAATTTACCGTCGAACTGAGCAGCGATAAACCCGCCGCCATGTTGTATGTCCGGCTTTCTGACGTCGCGCCGGACGGTTCGGTAAACCGTGTCACGCACGGGTGGCTGAATTTGTCGCATCTGCACGGCCATGACCAATCTGTGCCCCTTATTCCCGGCCAGAAAGTCAAAGTGCCGGTACAACTGGACGGTATCGCACACCGTTTTGCCACCGGCCACCGGATGCGGCTCTCGCTGGCCACCACCTTCTGGCCGATGATCTGGCCGATGCCTGAAGCCGCGACGCTGACGTTAGATTTGCACAGCGCGCAACTCAGCCTGCCGGTGTGCGGGCAACCGGTGTCGGTTGATGGCCCGATCAGGGAACCACAAAGCGCACCGCTGACGCCGCAAACTGTACTGTCCCCCGGCCGCGTTGACCGTAACATCACTTACGATTTCCTCACGGACAGCTGGACCAGCGTCACGCATGGCGTGGGGGGCGTATTCGGCGAAGGCGTTTACCGCTTTGATGATATCGACACCACCGTCGACCACAGTCTGCGTCGTGAACTGACGGTCAGTAACAGCGATCCGCTTTCCGCCCGTTATCTGCTCACACAGACCATGAAAATGGGACGTGAAGGCTGGTGGATGGAGGCGGAAATTACGCTTGAACTGCGCAGCGACCTGACGCATTTCATCGTCAGCGGTGATATGGTCGTCAGCCTCAATGGTGAGGAAGAGTTTACGAAATACTGGCATGAGAGGATTGCGCGGTAAACTTGCTCCTCCCTTTCTCAGGCGCGGGAGCCGATCGCGTCATTGCGGGTTTCGCTTTTAGCTCCTCCCCTTCACAGGGGAGGAGCTGATCGAATTCAAATTTTAAATCTCAGGAATAATCGCCGTAATATCCCGGCTCTCAAGTACCCGCCCGTCCTGCGCGTGGATCTCCAGCTTACGCAGCGGCTGGCGGCTTTCGATATCCACCAGTTGCGTACAGGCTTCGCCTTCTTCAAACAAATATTCACTTCCCCACTGCCCCAGCGCGACCAGCACCGGTTGCAGCGCCCGCCCTTTTTCGGTCAGTACGTAATCCTGATACGCCGAGCCGTCGGCAGCGGGTTCAATCTTTAAAATGCCTTCTGCCACCAGCGCCTTAAGCCGGGTGCTGAGAATGTTTTTCGCCGCCCCCAGACTGCGCTGGAATTCGCTGAATCGCGAGATGCCGTACATCGCGTCGCGGACAATCAGCAATGTCCACCAGTCGCCGATTAAATCCAGCGCACGGCCAGCCGGACAAGGCGTGTTTTCCAGACGGGTTCGTTTCATGGCACTTCCTGCTTAATGCGTTTAAGAAAATCTGGTTGCATTATAAAACCACCGGTGCTAAAAATCATCTGGTTTTATTATTAAACCAATTACTCAACACCGAGGTTATACCATGTCAGATACAACTCGCTCTCAGCCCCTGGCCTTAATCACCGGCGCATCCACCGGCATTGGCGCAACCTATGCCGATCGCCTGGCGAAACGTGGTTACGATTTAATCCTCGTTGCCCGTGACGTTCAACGCCTGAACGCGCTGTCGGACCGCCTGCAACAGGAAACCGGCGTCAGCGTCACTGTGCTGCCTGCCGATTTAACCCGCAGCGAAGATTTAACCCGCGTTGAGGAATTTATCCGCGCTACACCGCAGATTTCGCTGCTGGTGAATAATGCCGGCGCTTCGCTGAAAGCCGGTTTTGAAAACAGCGACGCCAATGCCATCGAAAATCTGATCGCCCTGAACGTTACCTCCGTCGCACGTCTTTCCCGCGTGGCCTTCGACGGCCTGATCAGCCACAAAGACGGGGCAATTATCAATATTGCATCTGTCATGGCGCTGGCACCGGAATTGCAGTCTGCGGTGTATTCCGCCACCAAAGCCTTTGTACTTACCTTCAGCCAGACGCTGCAATTTGAAATGGCCGGACGCGGTCTGTACGTTCAGGCGGTGCTGCCTGCCGCAACGCGTACAGAAATCTGGGAACGTTCTGGCAAAAATATCGATGAAGTCCCGGGCGTGATGGAAGTGGGTGAACTGGTGGATGCCGCCTTACTGGGCTTTGACCGCAAAGAAAAAATCACCATTCCACCACTACAGGACGAAAAACAGTGGAACGATTTTGATGCCCTGCGCGGTGCGATGGTGCCAAACTTCCTGCAGGCTCATGCCGCACCGCGTTACAAAGCCTGACAGTGAGACATTGACCAGTAACATAAATTTACTGGTCAATGTGGATTCGCTTTGCAAATATGTTAATTCGATAACTTTGTGAAGTGAATGCGATGACTGAATATGTAATTGCTGCACCTGAAGTTCCGTCTCTCGCCGTCGAAGGCCAGAGCGCCCGTTTCCCGTTGCGCCGCGTGTATTGCGTTGGGCGCAACTATTCCGAGCACGCCCGCGAAATGGGCCATGATCCTGATCGCGAACCCCCTTTCTTCTTTGGCAAACCGGCTGATGCCGTGGTTCCCGCCAGCGGCAATGTGCCCTATCCGACCCTGACCGAAGACCTGCACTATGAAGTGGAGCTGGTCGTCGCGATGGCAAAAGGCGGTAAAAATATTGCCGCTGAAGACGCACTGTCACACGTCTGGGGTTACACCGTGGGTGTGGATTTGACCCGTCGCGATATTCAGGCACAGGCCAAGAAACTGGGACGTCCGTGGGATTTCGCCAAAGGGTTTGATGCTTCCGCACCGGCGAATCCGCTGCTGCCGGTGAGTGAGACAGGTCATCCGGCGGCCGGTAAAATCTGGCTCGACGTGAACGGTGAGAAACGTCAGCGCGGTGATTTGAGCGACCAGATCTGGCAGGTGGCGGACGTTATCAGCTATCTGTCTCAGGCGGTGGAACTCAAACCTGGTGATCTGATCTATACCGGTACACCAGCCGGTGTGGGACCGGTCGTGCGCGGTGACGTGATCACCGGCGGCATCGAAGGTCTGAGTGATTTCAGCTTCACTATCGTGTAATACCTGCGGGACGCCTTATTTCAGGCGTCCTTCTCGCCAATTTTCCGGGCCATTTCTTCCTCAATCAGCGGAATAAGTTTCTTAAACGCGCAGGCGCTTGAGGGATCAAACAGCGACAGGGTTTCTATCTGGCTCAGTAAAATCACCTTTCGAAATTTCAATACACTCACCGGTTCTGACACAGGTGTGATGCCATGTTCCTGATAATAGCGGGCATAATTGTGCTCGACGCGCAGCTCCAGCGTATCTTTATCGCGATAGCCGCTGACCATCGGGATCACCACAACGTTGTCTGATGAACTCGTTTCACATTTTGCGGTATGTACCATGCCGATATATACGCGCCGCGACTGTAACGTGATAAACACCATATCGCCCTCTTCCATACACTGATACAACAGCCCTTCCACGCCGTTGGCGCGGGTGAGTTGTTTGTACAGTTGTTTGCGTCCGGCAGTATTGAGGCGTAAGCCCGGCGACCAGGTGGTGCGCACCAGGCACAGCATCACGGAAACGGCAAGCATAATCACCACCGGTGCCTGAATGCCTAAAAAGCTCCAGTTGATGAAATCACGATGGTAGTGCACATCCTGTTGCTGATGCGCCAAAGCAGGCAGCCAGTTGATGACGTCAGAAATCCCCCACAGCACCAGATACACCAGCGCGATGACCAGCACCCCCTGCAGGACAAAAATACAGCCATACAGAGCCACCAAAAAATAGACGTCCCAGCCGAAGGTGCGTTTAAGTTTGAAACGCGATGAAATGTCTCGGGTGGTGTACCAGTAGCCGCAGACCATTAAGACCATGAAAACCGCTGTCGCCATTACAGTACGCTCATACGTTTGACGTGACGGGCAAAGTCTTTCTGCATCTCCTGATTAGCCAGGTTGACTGACGCCGTACCGTTTTCATCAATCAGAATACGCTCACCTTCTTCCAGCGTGTTATCCCTGTCTGCGGTACTTAGCAGCCCGAGGAATTTTTCCGGGCTGGAGAATATGTGTAAAAAAATCTTCAACATTTGCTCCCTCTCATCATAAAAGAATAAGCCTAGTCAAAGGAGAGAGGCACTATGGCTGTTTCGGATTTTTTTACCGGGCACGAATGAAAAAGGGCCACCTTCACGGCAGCCCTTTGCTGAAAATCTGCGAAACGAATTATTTCGCGTTAAGACTTGCCTGATGCGCTTCTTCCTGCTCAGCCTGTTCGGCATGCACTTCAGCCGCACGTTTGCGCAGACCAATCCAGCCCAGGACCAGCAGGAGGATCAGCACCGGGATGGTCGCCACCGTGTAGGTGCCGTTCGGGTAGTCAAAGGCCATCAGGATCAGCACGCCCGCCAGGAACGCCAGCGTCAGCCATGAGGTTACCGGTGCCCACGGCATCTTGAAAGACACGTCTTTTGCACGGCCTTCTTTGATGGCAGTACGCAGTTTCATCTGACAGACAATAATGAAAGCCCATGAACTGAGGATGCCGAGTGAGGCGACGTTCAGGACGATCTCAAACACCTGTGAAGGCACGTAGTAGTTGAGAATAACACCAACAATGTAGATGCCGACAGTCACCAGAATACCGGCGTACGGCACCTGCTGCGCACTCATCTTAGACATGAATTTCGGTGCTGAGCCGCCCATCGACAGGGAACGCAGAATACGACCGGTGGAATACAGTCCGGAATTCAGGCTCGAAAGCGCCGCCGTCAGCACCACGATATTCATGATAGTACCGATGTAAGGCACGCCCAGCTTACTAAAGAAGGTAACAAACGGACTTTGCCCCGCCTGATACGCATTCCATGGCAGCAGCAGAACCAGCAGCACCACGGAGCCGACGTAGAACAAGGCAATACGCCAGATAACGCTGTTAATGGCTTTCGGCAGCACTTTCTCAGGATCTTTAGTTTCGCCCGCTGCGGTACCGACCAGTTCGATGGCTGCGAATGCAAAGACCACGCCCTGCACCAGAACCAGCGCCGGCAACAGCCCGTGCGGGAAAATACCGCCGTTGTCGGTGATCAGATGCAGGCCGGTGGCGTTACCGTCCAGTTGTTTGCCGGTGCCGAGGAACACCACACCAACCACCAGGAAGATAGCGATCGCGGCCACTTTGATCAGCGCAAACCAGAATTCCATCTCAGCAAACCATTTCACGCCAATCATGTTCATGGTGGCGACAATCGCCAGTGCGCCCAACGCAAACATCCATTGCGGAACATCACCGAAGGTTCCCCAGTAGTGCATGTACAGAGCCACTGCGGTGATGTCGACAATGCCGGTCATCGCCCAGTTCAGGAAGTACATCCAGCCTGCTACATAAGAAGCTTTTTCACCCAGAAACTCACGGGCATAGGATACGAAGCTGCCGCTGGTCGGACGGTGTAAAACCAGTTCGCCCAGTGCACGCAAAATAAAGAATGAAAAAATACCACACACCGCATACACGATAGCGAGTGCCGGGCCTGCCATCTGTAAACGCGCCCCCGCGCCGAGAAACAGACCGGTACCGATAGAACCACCAATGGCAATCATCTGAACCTGACGATTGCCCATACTCTTGTGATAACCGTGATCGTGGGAATCCAGCCAGCGCCGTTTAGCCGCGTGCTTCGCCTCTGCCGTTTTCTTATGAGACTTCATTATGAGTTGTTCTCCAAAATAACCTTCACCTGACGCCGGGTGCTGCAAGCAAACGATTGCAAGCCTCGCCGTTTATGGGGTTTACCCACTGTAGTTTTTTTAGCCGGAACTGTTTTGGTGCAATAACGGCGAAGGATGCTACCTGTTCTCACTAACCGTGGCAAAAAAAACCGTCATAAAAAATTGTGAACAGTCATATTTCGCGATGCAAATTTTGCGTCTGCGTGCGGTCAGGACAATTATTTCGGCAGACTCTCTTTTCTCACCCGTTCGATATTAATGGAGAGATACATAATTTCTTCCGTGGTCAGTTCGCGCTGATATTGCGCGGCCAGATAATCGGCGATTTTTTCCGCGCACAACCACGCCTGCGGATAATTCTCTTTCACCGCCACATGCAGGGTCATGTCGTCGTCGGCCACCACCGTGCGGCTGAGCATGCGCTGGGCGAAGAATTTAAGATGGGTGACGAAACGCTGGTAGCTCAGCGCTTCTTCGTCATATTCGATACGCAGCTGGTATTTCACCAGATTGAGGATTTCCTGCATCACACGGGTGATCTGCGCCACTTCCGGCATTTCACCGTTAAGTTGTGCGTTGACCAGATGCAGGGCAATAAAGCCCGCTTCATCCACTGGCAGCCGTACGCCGAGACGGGTGTCGATGATCTCCAGCGCTTCCAGCCCGAGGGCATATTCTTTCGGGTAGAGACGGCGGGTTTCCCATAATAAGGCATTACTGATAGGCACTCCCTTCTTCTGCCGTTCAATGGCAAAATTGCAATGGTCGGTGAGTGCGATATACAGGTTTTCCTGGAGTTTCCCCAGCCGCCCGCGAGCCAGTGAAATAATCTGATCGCAGGTCGTCATCACTTCCATCGGAATATGCGACAACAGCTCCGTCAGATGTGCGACCAGTTCGTCATTCTGCAGGGCGAAGACTTTCTCGATTTTGCTGTCATCCAGTTCATCCCCGGCTTTCTTCATAAACGCCAGCCCGCGTCCCATAACGACCTGTTCGCGCTGCTGTTCGTTGACGACAACCACCACATTATTATTGAGTATTTTGGCGATTTTCATTGTGACTCCCTGAAAAGAAAAACCCAATCGTCCGTACGGATGATCAGGTTTTGTCTGCCGCAGTCTGCGGATCTGCCTGTTAATTTTACCAGATCCGATCCGCAGTCAGGCGTAAATTTTGTACTCAGAACGTGACGATGGCCTTAAGTCCGGTCACCCAGGCATCCTGCGTTTCCTTCACCCCGCCCGGCCGGTACCAGTATTGCAAATCCGGTTGCAAAACCAGCCATGAACGCACTTTGATCTGATAATACAGATCGGCGTTGACGGAATGGCCTGACAGCGGCGTATACAGCGGATTGCCGTAATCATCGACCTGATAAAGAGTATTCAGGTTTTCCTGATTCTGACGGTAATGGTTACTCATCTGAATATGTGTCACACCCAGGCCCAGCCAGTCTTCCGGACGCGCATCAAACAGCCCGCGATAGCGCAGGGAAGCCGCCTGCGTGTAATGAATGGTATTACTGCGCTGGTCGCCTACTCCCAGGCTGTATGACACGCTCATGCCACGGTTCGGATCATCACCGCGCTGTGTGATCTGCTGGTTGAAGCCGGTATACATAAACCAGGTGCTGCTGTGTTTGCGGTAACCTTGCGGATCCGTTGCGCCGACACTTTGCGTTTTCCCCTGCGACAAATCGGTTTGCGGCGAATTGGTATACAGCAGGCCGAAGTTATAAATACCCGGCAAACCATTCACCTTGGTTTTCAGTTCCGCTTCCATCGGCAGCAGGATACCGCGGGCGCCTTTCAGGGAACCGCTCCAGGCGTATTTACGATCCGACGCGTCCGGGTTCTGTTCCATGATGCCGGTTTTCAGCGTCAGTTCCGATGTCAGTTTGTACTGAACCGTGGTGCCCCAGTAATGTTTATTCCAGTTGTACCAGGTCATGGAGTTGGCGGATTTACCGCCGCACTGGCTCAGCAACTGAAAATCACAGGGGATTATCTGGTCGAAGTCCTGATTTTTGTTCATCATGCCGATGCGCCAGTGCAGTTTGCGATCATCGAAACTACGGCCAAAGGTCAGCCAGCCCAGACGGGTTATGGACTGTCCGCCCCAGCTCTCCTGCGCAAGGTCGTTAAATCCGACGCGCGGATCCTGTGTACGTTCTGTGGTCAGATTATCGTTGTGGTTACGGTTAACAATGTTCCCTTCGATGGCCGCGTCGGGAATGCCGGTGTACATTTCCAGATCCTGCGTAAAAGTCAGCGAGAACTGATCGATATACGCCAGATGTTTATCATGGTTGTAACCGCCACCAGCGTTGTAAGAGGATTCACTCAGATAACCGAGCTGATAATGGAAACCGTGGTCTTCGATGATCGGACGGATACCCAGCATATCGCCGAACATGCCCTCGCCCGGCGCTTCAAAACCAAGCACGGTACCGTTCCAGTTACCGGCGGCCTGGGCAGCATGATTATGTAGTGCAGAGAAACACAATACCCAAAATCCATATTTCAGCAGGTGCTTTATTTTATTATTTTCTTTATATTCAGGTGTCGGAGAAGTCAGAGAAAGTGTCATCATTATATTTCCGTCTGATTATTTTAAATGATCATTATTGTTATTTTTAATACAGAGCGAACAGGCGGCTTATAATTTATAAGCCGCAGGGTTATCTATTATTAATGGCAAAAGTCAGATCAGGATTTTAAAGATGCGCCGTTTGAACTAATCACTTCCTGATACCAGAAGAAGCTTTTCTTACGGCGGCGCTCCAGCGTGCCATTACCCTGATCATCACGGTCAACATAGATATAACCGTAGCGTTTGGAGAATTCCGCTTTCGAGGCACTGACCAGATCAATCGGCCCCCAGCTGGTATAGCCCATGACTTCCACGCCATCTTCAATGGCTTCACGCACCTGAACCAGGTGGTCATTGATGTACTGAATGCGGTAATCATCATGAATGCTGCCGTCAGCTTCAACTTTATCGCGCGCGCCCAAACCGTTCTCGACAATAAATAACGGTTTCTGATAACGGTCATAAAGCTCGTTCATTAAGAAGCGCAAACCCTCCGGGTCAATCTGCCATCCCCATTCGGAACTTTGCAGATGCGGGTTCGGCACCATATTTAATATATTGGCACGCGCTTTAATATTTTGCTCTTCATCCGTGGTGACACAACCGGTCATATAATAACTGAATGAGATAAAATCAACGGTTTCTTTTAACGCCGCTTTATCTTCCGCCGTAATAGTAATGTCCATGCCACGATCTTTAAAGAAACGCTGCATATAAGCCGGATAGGCACCCCGTACCTGAACATCGCCGAAGAATAACCAGTCGCGGTTTTGCTGCAACGTTTCCATCATATCGGCCGGTTTGCAGGTCAGCGGATACAGCATGCCCCCGAGCAACATATTACCGATTTTACCGTCAGGAATAATCTCGTGACAGGCTTTAACCGCTTTGGCACTGGCAACCAGCTGATGGTGGATGGCCTGATAAACTTCCTGCTTGCTGCTGTCTTCCGGCAGTCCCACGCCGGTGAACGGCGCATGCAGCGACATATTGATCTCGTTAAAGGTCAGCCAGTGCTTCACTTTATCTTTATAGCGGGTGAACACGGTACGGGCGTAATTTTCAAAGAAACCGATGGTGTCGCGACTGCCCCAGCCACCGTGTTTCTTCACGAGGCCGTACGGCATTTCGTAGTGAGAAAGCGTCACCAGCGGTGTAATACCGTATTTTGCCATTTCATCAAACAGGCGGTCGTAGAATGCCAGACCCGCTTCATTCGGCTGTGATTCATCACCCTGCGGGAAGATACGCGTCCAGGCGATTGAGGTACGCAGCACGGTAAAGCCCATTTCGGCGAACAATTTCATGTCCTGCGGATAACGGTGATAGAAGTCGATGGCGACATCTTTCACGCCGAAATCCCCTTCCGTACGTTCCTGCACCGGGCCGAAAACTCCCTGCGGTTGTAGATCTGATGTGGATAAGCCTTTACCGTCTGTCAGGTATGCCCCCTCCACCTGATTGGCTGCGACGGCTCCGCCCCATAAGAATCCGTTTGGGAATTGTTTGTTCATATGAACCTCCAGGCTCTGTTCGTTAGCGTAATAAAGTCAGTAAAGGGGTCTGTTCGCGGGCATCCTGTCCGACACCGGCCGGAATGACGTCAAGATAATCATCGCTGTTGGTGACAATCACTGGGGTAGTCAGGTCATAACCCGCATCCGTAATGCCCTGCAAATCGAATTCCAGAAGCAGATCACCCTGTTTCACCACCGCATCGACAGCAACGTGTGGCGTAAAGAATTTGCCGTCGAGTTTCACGGTGTCGATGCCGACGTGGATCAAAATTTCTGCGCCGCTTTCCGATTCAATTCCGATGGCGTGATGGGTTTTGAACAGTGAAACCACCGTGCCATCCACCGGTGACACGACTCTTCCGCTGACAGGCACAATGGCCACACCTTTACCCAGCAACCCGCTGGCAAATGTCGGATCTTTCACAGTATCGAGCGCGATACACGGACCGCTCATCGGGCTGGCAACCAGCGTTTTGCCACGCGGTGCCTGGATGGCTTCCGCTTTGGCCTTTTCGCTGACTGCCGGTGCGACCGCTTCTTCTTTCATCCCGAAGAAATAAGTCGCCAGTGCGGCAAACAGTATGGCAATCAGGGTGCCGGCAATCGCCGCCGTCACCGTGTTATTAAACCCTGCCGGCGGAATAATTTGGGTGAAGGTGAAAATACTGGGGAAACCGAAGGAGTAGGCAGTCGTCTGGAAATAGCCGAGGATCGCCGCGCCCAGCGCCCCGCCGATGCAGCCGAAAATGAACGGACGGCGATGCGGCAAGGTGATGCCATAGACCGCCGGTTCAGTAATACCGAAAATCCCGGCGCTGATCGCCGACCCTGCCAGCGCTTTGGTACGGGCATCTTTGGTGCGCAGCATCACACCAGCGACCGCACCGACCTGCCCCATCACCGCAGGCAGTAACAGCGGAAGCATAGTGTCATGGCCGAGCACGCTGAAGTTGTTGATCATCAGCGGCACCAGCCCCCAGTGCAGACCGAAGATCACACACACCTGCCACAGCGCACCCATAAAGGCACCCGCGACCATCGGGCTGACGTGATAAACAAACTGGTAGCCATTGGCCAGTTGCTGACTGGCCCAGGTCGCCACCGGACCGATAACCAGGAATGTCAGCGGCACAATCACCATTAGGCAGATTAATGGTGTAATAAAGTTACGCAGCGCGCCGGGCAAAATTTTCATTGCCCGCTTTTCCAGCCAGCTTGATGCCCACGCGGCCAGGATCACCGGGATAACCGAAGAGGTATAATTGATAAAGACCAGCGGGATGCCGAAGAAATGCTCACCCTGTGCGCCAGACTGCTGTGCATTAAAGGCGGCAATCATCAGCGGATGCACCATCGCGCCGCCAATCATCATGGTCACAAACGGGTTACCGCCGAATTTTTTACCGGCGGTATAACCGATCACCAGCGGGAAGAAATAGAACATAGCGTCGCTGGCGGCGAACCAGACTTTATAGGTCCCGCTTTCCGGCACCATCCAGCCGCAGGCCAGCGCCAGTGCCAGAAAACCTTTCAGGATCCCTGATGCGGCCATAATGCCAATAAACGGCGTGAAGATGCCTGAGATGACATCGATGGCTCTTGCAAACAAACTGTCTTTTTCGCCGGTGTCGTCGTCACCGCTGTCGGAAAGCGCGCTGCCTTTCACCAGCGCGTCATACACTGCACCGACGTGGTTGCCGATCACCACCTGAAACTGACCGCCGCTCTCGACCACCATGATTACGCCCGGATTTTCTTTCAGCCCGGCTGCATCGGCTTTACGGGTGTCTTTGAGTTTAAAACGTAAGCGGGTGGCGCAATGCACCACACTGTTAACGTTGTCCTTTCCGCCCACTCCGCGGAGAATTTCATCGGCTAATGTTCTGTATTCCATAGTGTCATCTCATCAGAGTAATGGCGTCGTGCACGACATTGCCGTTGTGTTTCAAAGGGGCGGCCGGCCCCTGAATTCAGGCCAAAAAAAAACCTAAATTTCCCGATTCTTTGCGATACACAAAGAAATGAGAAATTTAGGTTTTGCCTGTCAGACAGTAACAATCCTGCTTTCTGAACCGGATTCTCTGGCGAATCGTAAACAGAAACAAGTCGTAATATCTGCCGGATGATGAAATTGTGATCGGCTTCAGATTTTATGCAGACAGACGCCCGTCCCTGAGCCTCCGTCTCTTTTCGTCTTATCTAGCGCAACCCCGCCACCGTGAATCCACCATCCACCAGCAGATTCTGACCGGTCACAAACCTCGCTTCATCGCTGCACAGCCACGCCACCACGTCGCCGACATCTGCCGGTTGGCCCACGCGCCCCGCCGGGGTCAGCCGCACAAAAGGGATCAGCGTTTCTTCATTGGCTCCCAGCCGCCGCGCCATGGGGGTATCGATAATGCCGGGATTAACGTTATTGATGCGGATATTCTGCGCACCGGTTTCCAGTGCTATAGCGCGGATCATCGCGTCAAGTCCGCCTTTGCTGGCGGAATACGCCGCAGAGCCAATACTTGCTCCGTGCGCCAGCCAGGAAGAGGTATTCACAATCGCGCCGCCACGCCCTGCGGCGGTCATGGCTTCCAGCTGATATTTCACTGACAGCCAGACGCCTTTCAGATTAGTGGCAATCACCCGGTCAAATTCTGCTTCTGTCATGTCACTGACCGGCGCAAAGCCTTCCACACCCGCGTTATTAAACGCGGCGTCCAGCCGCCCGTACTGTGCCAGCGTCGCGGCAATAAGATGCCGGACCTGTGCGCTGTCTGACACATCGGTCGGCACCGCCAGAGCATCACCGCCGCGTTCGCGGATCATCATCACCGTTTCCTGCAGTTCTGTTTCCCGTCTGCCTGCCACCACGACGTTCGCCCCATCGCGTGAAAATGCCAGTGCAGCCGCCCGCCCGATGCCTGAACCGCCGCCGGTGACCAGCGCAACCCGACCCTTTAACCGTAATATCTGAGACATGTTTTCTCCCGTGGATGAATGTTCCGTACCGAGACCTGACTATAAGTGGATTGATTGATGTAAATAAGCCATGCTATATCGCATGCTTTACTGGCTCACATTCATCAACAGGAAACTCATGCGCCCCTGCGAATTTGGAGAACTGACCGCTTTTGTCGCCATAGCGGAAGAGAAGAGTTTCCGCAAAGCTGCGGCGCGGCTGAATTTAACGGCTTCAACGCTGAGTCATTCCTTACGGTCCCTGGAAGAGCGTCTGGGTGTACGGTTGCTGAACCGCACCACGCGGCAGGTGTCGCCAACCGAAGCGGGTATCGCCCTGCTGGCGGACATCGCTCCGGCATTGTTGGCCATCTCCGGCGCGGTAGAAAATATCAATGCTTTCAGGGAAATACCGAAAGGCACGGTGCGCATTAATACGCCGCGCATCGCCGCCGAAATGGTTTTCCTGCCACAGTTGCGTGAATTTTGTCAGCAGTTTCCGGATATCACGCTCGAACTTGCCACCAATGACGGTTTTGTGGACATCATCAGTGAGGGTTTTGATGCGGGGGTGCGCATCCGGGGCGATGTTCAGCAAGACATGAATGCTGTACGCCTGACTGCCGATTTTCACTCTGCGGTGTACGGTTCGCCGGATTATTTCGCACGACATCCGCAACCCCGAACGCCTGCCGATTTGAAAAATCATGCCTGCATTGGTCGTCGGGAAATTGCCAGCGGTTCGCTCTATCGCTGGGAGTTTGAAAAAGACGGGCGACAGGTGGCTGTGCCCGTCAGGGGGCCACTGGTGGTCGACAGCGTCAGCATGATGACCCGCATTGCACTCGACGGCGCCGGGCTGGTTTACAGCGCACAGAGTGCAGAACATGATGCGCTGGTGGCAGAAAGTAAGCTGATCCGGGTACTTGAAGACTGGTCGGTCACTTTTCCCGGATTCTTTCTCTACTACCCCGGCCACCGCCAGTTATCCGCCGCATTAAAAGCGGTAACCGGTTATTTCCGCTGGCGGGAAGCTTTATAAAACCATCGTCTCAGCCCGTTCACCGGCGATAATCTCCGGCACAATCATGTCCTGCGGCGGTTTTGTCAGACATATACCGCCTTTCATGCCTCCGGTGGCAATGATCAGTTTGATCCCGTTCACAAATAAAAAACAAAATCAAAAAACGTAATTTGTATATTCGTTTCCTCAATTGTTTACCTTGGTTCTATTCACAATACTTTTGGCATCAATTGACTTCCTCAGGTTATTTATCTTTCTTTCGTTAAAGACATTAATAATTATTTTCCGTCGGTTATCTCTCCTTACAGAAAGCAGGTAACAAATAATGATGATCACTCCGGTTCTTTCAGTGAAAGATAAGATTGGCTACGGACTCGGCGATATGGCCAGTGCGCTGGTCTGGCAAACAGCGACCTTGTTTCTCGCTTATTTCTATACGGATGTTTTTGGTTTACCCGCCGCGATTATGGGCACGCTATTTTTAGTGGTTCGTGCCGTGGACGCCTGTGTCGATCCCTGCATCGGCGCGCTGGTTGACCGCACCACGACGCGCTACGGGAAATTCCGCCCGTGGCTGCTGTGGTTTGCGATCCCGTTTGGTGTCTGTTGCCTGATCACATTTTATGTGCCTGATATATCGCCAACCGGTAAAATTATTTATGCAGCAGTGACTTATACTTTACTAAGCCTGGTATATTCCGCCATCAATGTGCCGTATTGTGCGATGCCGGGGGCGTTAACGCTCGATCCACGCGAACGCCATTCACTGCAATCGTGGCGCTTCGGGTTGTCATTTATCGGCGGCCTGGTGGTCACGGTGATCGCCCTGCCACTGGTGGAAAAACTCGGTGCCGGTAATCCGCAGAAAGGCTACTTCTATGCCATGAGCCTGATGGGACTGCTAGGTATCGTATTATTTTTCTGTTGTTTCGGGCTGACGCGGGAGCGTTATCAGCCACGTAATGATACGTCCGGTTCAATGCTGAGCGACCTGAAATTGCTGTGGAATAACTCACAATGGCGCATTGTTTTTATTTTTAATATTTTGCTGCTGTGCGCCGTGGTTATCCGGGGTTCCGCCACGCTGTATTACGTGAAATATGTGCTGGCCCGTCCGGATCTGGTATTTAATTTTATTGTTTTCGGTATGATCGCCTCATTATTGGGTGCCTTACTGTCTGAGAAATTATTAGGTAAATTCGACCGGATTAAATCCTATCAATGGACAATCCTGACCTTTGTGATCTGCAACGCGGCTATTTTCTTTGTTCCTTCGCCGTCCATTGGCCTTATTTTCGCCCTCAATCTGGTGTTCAGTTTTATCCAAAACCTCACCACGCCGTTGCAATGGACAATGTTCTCAGACGTCGTAGATCATGAAGAATCCCGCACCGGCCGGCGGCTTGACGGGCTGGTATTCTCCACGGCGCTGTTTGCCATTAAATTCGGGCTGGCACTGGGTGGAGCTATTGTCGGCTGGGTGCTCGGTATGGTCGGTTACCTGCCGAACGGTGCCACGCAAAGTGCGCCGGTAATGTTAACCATTAATTCACTGTTCACACTGGTGCCGTGTGCGCTATTCCTGCTGATGGCCGCCCTGCTTTTCATCTACAAACTCAACAACCGCACAATGCAAACTATCGCCTCATCCCTCGCAACGCGACGTTCTTTCGCAGGCGCAGAGGAACCCGTGCTCAGCGGTTCCCGGCCTTTGATTAATCAAGGAGATGCAAGATGACTTATCTTTATCAGGATGCTTCCCAACCCGTATCCAGCCGCGTCGCCGATCTTCTGGCCCGTATGACGCCGGAGGAAAAATTCGCCCAGATGCATGCGTTCTGGCTGATCCTCGACAGCCACGGCAATCACAAAGAACGTACCGACCTGAGCGATGACTTTGCCGGGCATAAACAGAGTCAGGGACTGGAACAGCAACTGGCACTGGGTGCCGGGCAAATTACCCGCCCGCTTGGCACCCACGTGGTGAGCCCGGCTGAAGGCAGACAAGCGCTGAACCGGCTGCAAAAAACTCTGGTGGAAGAAACGAGGCTGGGCATCCCGGCAATGTTCCACGAGGAATGTCTGGTGGGCCTGCTGTGTAAAGATGCCACGTTGTTTCCCTCATCCCTGTGCTATGCCTCAACCTGGGATCCGCAATTAATGGAGCAGATTGCCGCCGCTATCCGTGAGGAAGCGCAAAGCGTAGGTTGTCATCAGGGGCTGGCGCCGGTGCTGGATGTGTCACGCGATGTGCGCTGGGGACGTACCGAAGAAACCTTTGGTGAAGACCCGTATCTGGTCGGCGTGATGGCAACGGCTTATGTACGCGGCTTACAGGGTGAAAAGCGTGACCTGCTGGCAACGCTGAAACATTACGTCGGGCACTCTTTCAGCGAAGGCGCGCGTAACCATGCGCCTGTACATCTGGGGTTTCGCGAACTGAATGACACGTTTCTGCTGCCCTTTGAGATGGCGGTGAAACTGGCAAATGCCGGTTCCGTCATGCCGGCTTATCACGATATTGATGGACAGCCGTGCCACAGCGATCATTTCCTGCTGACCGAAATTTTGCGTAAACAATGGGGATTCGACGGCCTGATTGTTGCCGATTATGGCGGCGTCAGTCTGCTGCATCAGCATCACGGCGTCAGCCATGACGATGCCGAGTCTGCCGCTTTATCGTTTAATGCGGGTCTGGATATTGAATTACCGAAAGGTGACTGCGCGCAGCATCTGGCAGATGCCGTTTCACGTGGCCTGATTGATATGGTGAAGATTGACGAAATTGTTGCCCGCATACTGACCGAAAAATTCCGTCTCGGGCTGTTTGAACAACCTTATGTCAGCGAACTTCAGCCGCAACTGCAGCAACCTGCCACACGGGCACTGGCCCGGAAAGCGGCTGTGCGATCCATCACCTTACTGGAAAATAATGGCATCCTGCCGCTGAAACCGACATCTGGCCAGAAAATTGCGGTAATAGGCCCGACGGCAGATGATCCGCTGGCCTTACTCAGCGGTTACAGCTTCCCGGTGCATCTGATCATCAGCGAAATGCAAGCGCAGACAGAACAGGTCATCACGCCGTTACAGGCTTTGCGCGACGCTTACGGTGAACAAAATATCCGTTATGCCAAAGGATGCCATATTCTCGAAAAACGCACCGCCGGTGCGCCGGTATTCCCCGGCGATGCAGGAACCCCGATGCAAAACTCACCGGTCTCACAAAGCACCGCACTTATTCCGCAGGCGGTTAAACTGGCGCAGGAGAGTGACGTCGCACTGGTATTTGTCGGCGATCTGGCCGGATTGTTCCAGAGCGGCACAGTAGGAGAAGGTTCTGATACTGACAGCCTGAAGTTGCCTGGCGTTCAGCAGCAGTTGCTGGAAGAGGTCATCGCCACCGGCAAACCGACCGTTGTGGTGATGACCGGCGGGCGGCCGTATTCGCTCGGCGGGCTGGAAGAAAAAGTCGCAGGATATCTTATGGCGTTTGCCCCCGGTCAGGAAGGTGGATGCGCCATCAGCGACATCCTCAGCGGCAAAGAGGCTCCGTCCGGAAGGCTGGTGCTTTCCGTGCCGAAAAGCGCCGGTGCAATGCCCTATTATTACAATCACAAGCTGAAAAGTGGCGGCACGCCGGTTGCATTCCACTTTGGTGCAAAATATCCGTTTGGTTACGGACTGAGCGGCACCACGTTCCGTTATCATGATTTTCAGCTCAGTCAGCATCCTGTCGCCATCGAAAATGGCGACATTGAGGTGCAGATACAAGTGACCAATACCGGTAAGCAAGCGGGCAGCGAAGTGGTGCAGGTTTATCTGCGCGACTGCGTGGCATCACTGGTGCGTCCGGTGCAGGAACTGAAAGCTTTCGAACGCGTTGAACTGGACGCCGGGCAAACGGCAACGCTCAGTTTCAGCATCCCCACCGATATGCTCAATTTCACCAGTAACGCCGGTAAGCGTATCGTCGAACCGGGTTTTGCCGAGGTACAGGTAGGGTCGTCGAGCAGGGATATTCAGGCGCGTGGCAAAATCACGCTGGCCGGCGAAGTGCGGGAATTGCCCCGCGACTGGCGGATGGTCAGCCGGTGCGACGTCAATCAGTAACCACGGATGATGAAAAGCGAAACGGACGCCCTGAGCGTCCGTTTTTTATGCATACAAAGCGTTGTTACTCAGTCTCTCTGACGATACCAAAATGCTTATAGGCATGATTGGTCGCCATGCGTCCGCGCGGTGTGCGCTGAATAAACCCCTGCTGGATCAGGAAAGGTTCGATCACGTCTTCAATCGTCTCGCGTTCTTCACCGATCGCCGCCGCTAAGTTATCCAGCCCGACCGGTCCGCCGGTGAACTTGTCGATAATCGCCAGCAGCAGTTTGCGGTCCATGTAATCGAAACCTTCCGCGTCGACATCCAGCATATCCAGCGCGCCGTTGGCCACATCACCGTTGATGGTGCCGTCGCCTTTAACTTCGGCAAAGTCACGCACACGGCGCAACAGACGGTTGGCGATACGCGGCGTACCGCGTGAACGGCGGGCAATCTGATGCGCGCCCTCTTCCGACAACTCCAGCCCAAGGCATAACGCACTGCGCCCGACAATGTGCTGTAAATCCGCCACCTGATAAAACTCGAGACGCTGCACAATCCCGAAACGGTCACGCAAGGGTGACGTCAGTGAACCGGCGCGGGTCGTCGCACCAATCAGGGTAAACGGCGGTAAATCAAGTTTGATGGAACGTGCCGCAGGCCCTTCACCAATCATGATATCCAGTTGATAGTCTTCCATCGCCGGATACAGAATTTCTTCGACGACCGGTGAGAGACGGTGGATTTCATCAATGAAAAGCACATCGTGTGGCTCGAGGTTGGTCAGCATCGCGGCCAGGTCACCGGCTTTTTCCAGCACCGGTCCTGAAGTGGTCCGTAAATTCACGCCCATTTCATTCGCCACGATATTAGCCAGCGTGGTTTTACCCAGTCCCGGCGGTCCGAAAATCAACAGGTGATCGAGCGCGTCTTTGCGTTGCTTGGCCGCCTGAATAAAGATTTCCATTTGCGAACGCACGTGAGGCTGACCGACGTATTCGTTGAGCAGCTTCGGGCGGATTGCACGGTCGATGACTTCTTCTTCACTGAAGACTTCAGAAGATATCAGGCGGTCAGCTTCAATCATCGTTTACCTCACAGCGCCGCGCGCAGCGCTTCTCTAATTAGCGTTTCAGATTCGGCGCCCGGTTTGGCAACTTTGCTGATCATACGGCTGGCTTCTGGGGGTTTGTATCCGAGGGAAATCAGTGCTGCAACGGCTTCGCCTTCGGCGTCAGATTCCTGAGCTTTCGACGACGATGCAGGTAACGTGATATCAGTATGACTGTTAAATAGATCACCGTTTAATCCTTTAAACCGGTCTTTCATTTCGACAACCAGACGTTCTGCCGTTTTCTTACCGACGCCCGGTAACTTAATTAATGCGGTGATTTCTTCCTTTTCTACCGCACTGACAAATTGCTGAGCCGACATACCTGACAAGATCGCCAGCGCCAGTTTGGGTCCGACTCCGTTCACTTTGATCAGTTCACGGAACAGCGCGCGCTCTTGTTTATCGTTAAATCCATAGAGCAGCTGGGCATCTTCACGGACGATAAATTGCGTGAATATGATAGCTTCCTGGCCCAGTTCCGGCAATTCATAAAAACAGGTCATCGGCATATGCACTTCATAGCCAACGCCTTGGGTTTCAAGCAGCACCAAAGGGGGCTGTTTTTCCAGAATAATGCCTCGTAGTCTGCCTATCACGTTCATTTTCCTTATCAGGTCAAAAGCAGCGATGTTTATATCATAAAAAAGGCTGGATGAATATCCAGCCCAACGAACGCACCGCCGCTATCGCATACGTCCGCGCGCCATTTGTAATTTGTCACTGCTGAGCCGGATAGCATTCTGGCTCATATGGCAATGTGTTATCGCAATTGCCAGCGCATCGGCGGCATCTGCCTGCGGATTCGCCGGTAATTTCAGGATTGAACGCACCATATGCTGAACCTGCGTTTTTTCTGCGGCACCGGTACCGACGACGGTCTGTTTGACCTGCCTCGCGGCATACTCAAAGACCGGCAGGTCCTGATTAACGGCGGCCACAATGGCGGCACCGCGCGCCTGGCCAAGTTTTAACGCAGAATCGGCATTCTTCGCCATAAACACCGATTCGATGGCAAAAAAATCAGGCTGAAATTGCGTAATAATTTCCGACACACCGGCGTAAATCAGTTTCAGACGCCCCGGCATATCGTCCACGACAGTACGGATACAGCCGCTGCCGAGATAACTGAGCTGACGTCCTGTCTGGCGGATAATGCCATAGCCGGTAATACGCGAACCGGGGTCAATCCCCAGAATAATAGCCATAGCCAGTTAACGCCTTGTGTTGTCGTTTTTTACAAAGTTGGGGAGAGTATAAACTGCTGAGGGGCAACAGGATAGCCAGCCGGTGGTAGCCACCGGCTGGCAGAGAGATTACAGCGTTTCTGCGATCTCGTCGGAGATTTCACCGTTGTGGTAAACCTCCTGCACATCGTCACAATCTTCCAGCATATCAATCAGGCGCAACAGTTTTGGTGCAGTTTCTGCATCCATGTCGGCCTTGGTCGATGGGATCATCGTGACTTCGGCGGAATCAGCTTTGTAACCGGCAGCTTCCAGCGCGTCTTTCACTTCGCCCAGATTCTCCCAGGCAGTGAATACATCGATAGCGCCGTCATCATAAGAAATGATGTCTTCTGCGCCTGCTTCCAGCGCGGCTTCCATCAGCACGTCTTCATCCAGACCCGGTGCGAAAGTGATCACGCCTTTTTTGGAGAACAGATACGCCACGGAACCGTCGGTACCCAGATTGCCCCCGGTTTTGGTGAACGCATGACGCACTTCTGCCACGGTACGGTTACGGTTGTCACTCAGACATTCCACCATGATGGCTGAACCACCAGGGCCGTAACCTTCATAAATGATGGTTTCCATGTTGGTGTCTTCGTCACCGCCCACACCGCGTGCGATAGCACGGTTCAGGGTATCGCGGGTCATGTTGTTGGACAGCGCTTTATCGATAGCCGCACGCAGACGTGGGTTTGAACCCGCATCACCGCCGCCCAGACGCGCAGCCGTGACCAGCTCACGAATGATTTTGGTGAAAATTTTGCCGCGTTTAGAATCTTGCGCCGCTTTGCGGTGCTTGGTGTTGGCCCACTTACTGTGACCTGCCATAAATATCTCCAAAAAGTCTAAAGTCTTAACAGACCGAATAGTTTACAAATTCTTCAATCGCCTGCTGGTTGCTCGGTGAGACCGTCAGCGCTGCCGCTGCCGGTTTATCGAGCCACCGGTACGCATGATGTTCAGTCAGAACCACATCACGCTCGTCGGGTAACGCCAGACAGAACCAATGTTCTTTGTTACGGGTCACGCCGGGAGCATAGCGATGGCGCAAATGCGCAAATATTTCAAAATCCTCGCAGCGGTTACAGTCCTGAAGCGGCAGGTTTTCACCTGCAATGTCGATACCGACTTCTTCCATGACTTCCCGCTGCACGGTTTGATTCGGGGATTCCCCGTCTTCCAGACTGCCGGTCACCGACTGCCAGAAATCCGGGTCATCCTTACGTTGAAGCATCAGCACCCTGCCGGTGTTTCTGGCGTAGATGACGCACAGTATCGACTCAGGACGCTTATAGCTCATTAGTTATTCTCTGTATTTGTGTCGGGTGTCACTTCTTTTTTAGCCACAACCGCAATGCCCAGTTCCAGCAGTGACGCCGGGTTGGCAAAACTTGGTGCTTCGGTCATCAGACACGCCGCTGCGGTCGTTTTCGGGAAAGCGATTACGTCACGGATGTTATCCGTTCCGGTCAGCAACATCACCAGACGATCCAGACCAAATGCCAGGCCTGCGTGCGGAGGCGTACCGTATTTCAGTGCATCGAGCAGGAAGCCGAATTTCTCGCGCTGTTCGTGCTCGTTAATGCCCAGAATACTGAACACCGTCTGCTGCATTTCGCTGCGGTGAATACGCACAGAACCGCCGCCCACTTCGTAACCGTTGATGACCATGTCGTAGGCGTTAGCAATAGCAGAAACCGGGTTCGCGGCCAGCTCTTCAGCCGTCATGTCTTTCGGCGCAGTGAACGGGTGGTGCATAGCGCTCAGACCGCCTTCATCGGTGTCTTCAAACATCGGGAAGTCGATCACCCACAGCGGAGCCCACATGTCTTCTTTGGTGATTTTCAGGTCACGACCGACTTTAAGGCGCAGTGCACCCATGGCGTCAGTCACAATCTTAGCGCTGGCTGCGCCGAAGAAGATCATGTCGCCATCTTGTGCACCGGTACGTTCAATCAGGGCAGACAGCAATTCTTCATTCAGGAATTTAGCCACCGGGCTCTGGATGCCTTCCAGGCCTTTCGCGACCTCGTTCACTTTGATGTAAGCCAGGCCTTTGGCACCGTAGATTTCGATGAATTTTGCGTATTCGTCGATTTGTTTACGGCTCAGGGAAGCACCGCCAGGGACACGTAATGCTGCCACGCGGCCTTTCGGATCGTTGGCCGGATCGGCAAACACTTTGAACTCGATGTTTTTCATCAGGTCCGCAACGTCAACCATTTCCATCGGGTTGCGCAGGTCCGGCTTATCAGAACCGTAACGACGCATCGCTTCTGCAAAAGTCATGACCGGGAAATCGCCCAGATCCACGCCTTTCACTTCCTGCCACAGTTCGCGGGCCAGTTTCTCCATCACTTCACGCACTTGTTCTGCGCTCATGAAAGAAGTTTCCACATCGATCTGGGTGAATTCAGGCTGACGGTCAGCACGTAAATCTTCATCACGGAAGCATTTTACGATCTGATAATAACGGTCAAAACCGGACATCATCAGCAGCTGTTTGAACAGCTGAGGAGACTGCGGCAAGGCATAGAACTTGCCTTTGTGCACACGGCTTGGCACCAGATAGTCACGCGCACCTTCCGGCGTGGCTTTGGTCAGCATCGGAGTTTCGATATCCAGGAAGTCATGGCTGTCCATGAAACGGCGCACAAAACTGGTGATTTTTGCGCGTGCTTTCAGGCGGTTAGCCATTTCAGGGCGACGCAAATCAAGATAGCGGTATTTCAGACGCGCTTCTTCAGTGTTGACGTGGTTGGAGTCCAGCGGCAGCGATTCTGAACGGTTAATGATGTTCAGATTGCTGGCGAAGACTTCCACTTCACCGGTCGCCATGTCTTTGTTGAACTGGCTTTCCGGGCGTGCACGCACAATACCGGTTAGCTGGATGCAGAACTCGTTACGCAGTTCAGACGCCAGCTTGTAGGCTTCAGCCTGATCGGGGTCGAAGAAAACCTGGACGATGCCTTCGCGGTCACGCATATCGATGAAAATTAAACCACCCAAATCGCGGCGGCGGTTAACCCAGCCACACAATGTTACTTCCTGGCCCACATTGGACGCATTCAGTTTTCCACAATATATACGCATAACGGTATCCTTTTGATCCCACTACCCGGCCTCATGGCTCACAGGCACAGAAACGGTTATTGACTCTGGTCGCCCGCCGCAAAACTCAGCAGCGCGCGGAATGGGTTTTATTCAGGTCGAAAAAAGGCGGCTATTATAAAGGAATTTCCGGCGAAGGATAAGTACGAACATGTCAACGCTGGCGCGGAAATTTATGCCTGTTGCTAGCTACACATAATTTAACAAAATTATATCTTTTTGCCCCCCGCGTTAGCATAAACTCGCGCCATCCCCTTTGTACACGCAGTAAATCACTCCTTTCTCTTATTACCTATTTTGAAAACCAGGAGCTAAGCATGAAACTTGATCCAAAAACGACCGCGCTGGTACTGATCGACTTACAGAAAGGGATTTTACCGTTCGCGGGCGGCCCGCACACCGCACAGCAGGTGCTGGACAACGCGACTGAATTGGCCAACCGTTTCCGTCAACTCGGTGCGCCAGTGGTGATGGTACGCGTAGGCTGGTCTGACTCCTTTGACGAAGCGTTGAAGCAACCGGTGGATGTGCCTTCTGTCGCACCGGAAGGCGGTTTACCGGCAAGCTGGTGGGAATTCCCGGAACAGCTGAACGTTACCGACAGCGATTTGCTGGTGATCAAACGTCAATGGGGCGCGTTTTACGGCACCGACCTGGATTTACAACTGCGTCGCCGTGGCATTAAAAGCATCGTACTGGCCGGTATTTCCACCAATATCGGCGTGGAATCAACGGCCCGTAATGCCTGGGAACATGGCTATGAACTGGTGATCGCAGAAGATGCGTGCAGCGCGCACAATAATGATCATCATCAGTCGAGTATGCAGTTTATTTTCCCGCGTATCAGCCGTGTCCGTTCCACCGCCGAAGTGCTTGCCGCGTTGCCAGCGTAACGTTACCCTGATTTCCATGCCTGAACGCCGCCCGCTGAGGCGGCGTTTTACCTGGGATCCGGCCCGGAAAAAAGGAGCACCGATATGTATATTGGTTTACCGCAATGGCACCACAGCGCCTGGGCGAAGATGGGTTTGCGTGATCTGGCCGATTACGCGCGGTACTTCAATTGTGTCGAAGGCAATACGACATTTTACGCCCTGCCCAAACAGGAAGTGGTGATGCGCTGGCGTGATATGACGCCTGAATCTTTCCGCTTTTGTTTCAAATTTCCTTCCGACATCAGCCATAAAGCGGCACTGACGAATTGTCAGGAAGACGTCAGTATGTTTTACCGCACGCTTGAACCGCTTGGCGGACGCACCGGGCAACTCTGGCTGCAACTTCCGGCAGCGTTCGCGCCTGTCCATCTTGACCGCTTATGGCAGTTCCTTGATGCCCTGCCCGCCGGTTTCGATTATGGCATCGAAGTTCGCCATCCGGATTTCTTCAAAAAAGGCGAGGCGGAACGTGCACTGAATCAGGGATTACATCAGCGCGGCATTAACCGTGCGATCCTCGACAGCCGCCCGGTTCATAGCTCTACATCCGAAACACACGCGGTGCTTGAAGCCAAACGTAAAAAACCCGTTTTGCCGTTGCATGCACTGGCGACATCCACCCGGCCAATTGTCCGCTTTATCGGTGGCGACAGTCTCGAAGCGAACCGCCCGCTGTTCGGTCAGTGGATCACCAAACTCAGCGACTGGCAATCACAAGGATTGTCGCCGTACCTGTTCATTCATACGCCTGATTGTTCCGACGCACCGCAGCAGGCGCGCAGCCTGTGGCAGGATCTGCGCCAGCATATTCCTTCGGTTCAGCCCGCACCGGACTGGCCGGAACAGGACACGTTGTTCTGAGAATATTCATGTTTTTCTGACGACAGTTTTACGTCATCCCGTTATCATAGTGACGCAGCGGAAAATCAGTGCCGTTCCGCCGGAAAACAGGGAATAACCAAGGAAGTCATCATGATTAGCGCGTTATATGTCGTGCTTGCCGCCATACTTTTAATCAAACTCTCTTTCGATGTTGTCCGTTTGCGGATGCAATACCGTATCGCCACCGGTGACGGCGGATCCTATGAATTACAAACGGCCATCCGCGTACACGGCAACGCCGTAGAATATCTGCCGATCGGCTGTTTACTGTTGCTGTATATGGAAATGAACGGCGCGGCAATCTGGACAGTACATGCCTGCGGCCTGTTACTGATCCTCGGCCGGTTATTTCATTATTACGGGCTCAAAAACCGCGAATTTGCCTGGCGCCGTAATGGCATGGCTGCCACTTATATTTCGCTGGTCCTGATGGTCGTGGTCAATATTATTTATCTGCCATGGTCACAGTTTTTGAACTTTGACTGATTACTGTGCCATTACCCGATAAATTTGATGTCCTTTTGAAACAACTCCAAGGCGCGCAGGTATCTGCCTGCGCCAGTATCTGCTAAAATCTGCCCTCAACTTTTTACCCACATTCTTTTTGGCCTGACTCACCGCTATGGCAAACCACGATAGATTGTTTTCTGCACCAATAGATAAGCTTGGCGACTGGACGTTCGATGAACGCGTCGCGGAAGTTTTCCCCGACATGATCCAACGCTCTGTCCCGGGCTATTCCAACATTATTTCGATGATTGGCATGCTCGCAGAGCGCTTTGTTCAGCCCGACTCCAATGTCTATGATCTGGGTTGTTCACTGGGTGCTGCCACGCTGTCGATGCGTCGTAACATTAAGGTGCCGGGCTGCCAAATTATTGCTGTCGATAACTCCCCCGCCATGGTGGAACGCTGCCGCCGCCACATTGACGCTTTCCGTGCAGATACGCCGGTGAGCGTGATTGAATCCGATATTCTGGATATCGGGCTGGAAAACGCCTCCATGGTGGTGCTCAACTTTACCCTGCAATTCCTCGAACCGGCAGACCGTCAGCGTCTGCTCAATCAGGTGTATCAGGGAATGCGACCGGGTGCGGCGCTGGTGCTGTCAGAAAAATTCAGCTTTGAAGACAAAGACGTCGGCGAACTGTTGTTCAATATGCATCACGACTTCAAGCGTGCAAACGGCTACAGCGAGCTGGAAATCAGCCAGAAACGCAGCATGCTCGAAAACGTTATGCTGACGGATTCCGTTGAAACCCATAAAGCCCGTTTGCATCAGGCCGGTTTCCAGCACACGGAAGTCTGGTTCCAGTGTTTTAATTTCGGCTCACTGATTGCACTGAAAGCCGGAGATGCAGAATGATTGATTTTGGTGATTTTTATCGCGTCATCGCTAAAGGGCCGCTGAGTCCGTGGCTCAATACCCTGCCCTCACAGCTAACCGCGTGGCAGAAAGAATCCCTGCACGGCAAATTTAAACTGTGGTTTAACTCCGTAGACCGCCTGCCGTTGCTGCAACCCGAGCGTCTGGATTTACTGCACGGCGTCAGCGCAGGTATGGAAATACCGTTGCCTGCAGGCCAGCGCGAAGGCATTGAAAACCTGCTGCGCAACATGATGCCATGGCGTAAAGGTCCGTTTTCACTGTACGACGTTGAAATCAATACCGAATGGCGTTCAGACTGGAAATGGGATCGGGTTCTGCCGCATATTTCATCCCTTGTCGGGCGGACGATTTTAGATGTCGGCTGCGGCAGCGGTTATCATATGTGGCGCATGATTGGCGCAGGCGCCCATCTTGCCGTGGGTATCGACCCGATGCAGCTTTTCCTGTGTCAGTTCGAGGCGGTGCGTAAATTACTGGGCGGCGATCAGCGTGCGCATTTACTGCCGCTGGGCATCGAACAATTACCCGAGCTGAATGCGTTTGACACCGTTTTCTCTATGGGCGTGCTGTATCATCGTCGTTCACCCTTAGATCATCTTCTGCAACTGAAAAATCAGCTGGTTAGTGAAGGGGAACTGGTGCTGGAAACACTGGTTGTCGAAGGGGATAGTGAACAGGTTCTGGTACCGGGTGACCGTTACGCACAGATGGGGAATATCTATTTTATCCCTTCCGCACCAGCCCTGAAAAACTGGCTGATTAAATGCGGCTTTGTCGATGTGCGTATCGCAGATGTCAGCGTCACGACATGTGAAGAACAACGCCGTACCGACTGGATGACCAGCGAATCTCTGGCTGAATTCCTCGATCCGCAGGATCCGACCAAAACCATTGAAGGCTATCCGGCACCGCGCCGCGCCTTGCTCATCGCCCGCAAGCCGTAATTTCCTCTCACCTCCGTCAGCCAGTCCCCTGTCTGCCGGAGGTTATTGCCCGCACTTAACCCACACTTTCAGTCGCGTTACGCTGTACATCCTGCAGTAAAAAGGTCTAACCTTTCAGAAGGCTATCGGTTGTGATGACAAAGATCGTCTTTCGCGTTACGGGAGGAAGTATGAAGTTCCCAAAAGGCAGCATCGTTAAACACGTATCAGGTGATATCAAAGGCACCGTGATGAATACCTTTGAATCAGAGCACAACATCGTGTCGTATTACGTTTCCTGGGAAGATGGCAGCAGCAGCCTGCACCAGGAAAACGAATTACACTGGGCAAATATTGACGTCGCGATAAAAATAAAAAACTTTTACGAGAAGTAGTCTCCCCCTGTCTGCCACAGCCCTTTGTAAAGCTTCGCATTTTAACGCTTTATCATTGGATTGATCCCTGGCATCTCGTGTATAAGTTCGTCCAGATCAATTTATCAGTACGCGAGTATTTCGTGGAGAAATCAATGCGCAGAAGAATTCGATTCCTCATGGACCGCGCCGTTATTGTTTTAGGTCTTTTTGTGATGTGCCTGGTGGTGAAAGCAGGAATGTTCGGTGTGGCGCTGCTGACCTGGGGCTGAAGTGTTTTGCCCGTCAGAAAAAGCGCCTCTGCAAGTGCTTTTAAGAGCATAAAAAAAGCCCCGCCAATATGACGGGGCCTGGTACTTGCGCAGGGCGACGCAATAAGGGTCGTGTGACCCGGTTAAATTTTTATTTATCACGCCGTGCGGGATATTTCATCGTCAAACTGCAATGTACTTTTCATTGCGGCAACAATATCGCCGTCCACGCAATAACGACTGAATTCATCAAAGTCCGTGTCAGAGCTCATCGTGACACCGGCTTTACGGTAGCGCATGGCGGATTTAACCTGACGTCCTGCTGAGCTGTGTAACTCGCTCAGCCCGATATCAACGAACTTCTGCAAATTCGTCAGGCGCACACCCGCGCCAGCCATAATGATTGGACCACGCGTTAGCTGATTCAGTTCCCGTAGCATCGGTAAACCGACTTCGGCATTTTGTTGTTGTCCGGAAGTCAGAATGCGCGCCACCCCTAACTGAGTCAATTGCTCCAGTGCAATCTTCGGATTCAGACACATGTCGAATGCACGATGGAATGTCACGGCCATATCACCGCACAGCGCCATCACTTCCCACATTCTCGCCATATCTATGTGCCCTTCCGCGTCCAGCATGCCGACAACCAGCCCCGGATAACCAAGATCGCGAATACAGGCAATATCACTTTTCAACACCTCAAATTCACTTCGGCTGTAGCAAAAGTCACCCCCCCTTGGACGGACAATCGGGTGTACAGGGATGGTCACTTTTTCCCTCGCCAGAAGGAGAGTGCCGTAACTCGGCGTAATGCCGCCGTCAGCCTGACTGGCGCACAATTCAACACGATCGGCCCCGGCCTGTTCTGCTGTCAACGCACAATCAACGCTGTAACAACACACTTCTAATTTAGTCATGTGATCTCTCCTGTTTACGGCATTATGCTACAACACTTGTCTGTAACCGGCCATGTCGCGTAGGCTTTGAGATGAGCATCCCCGCCCAACCTGCTTGCTTAGGAAAGCTAACTATGACACTCAATTTTGATTTATGGGTAGACCGCAGTCACAGTGATAGCGTTAAGTGGAATAAATACAATAATCAGGATGTGATCCCGCTCTGGGTGGCCGATACCGACTTTACTTCACCACCAGAGGTTATCAAAGAGTTGCAGCAACGCGTTGCAGAAGGCGTCTTCGGTTATGGTTTTACACCGCCGGAACTGGTTGATTTAGTTGTAAAACGTCTGGCGGATCGCTACGAATGGACAATTAAGCCCGAATGGATTGTCTGGCTACCGGGTCTGGTGTGCGGATTAAACGTCGCCGTTCGCGCCACCGTGGCACAGCAAAATTCCAGTCTGATGCCAATGCCCATTTATCCGCCATTTATGCAGGCGGCTCAGTCTGAAGGCCGTCAGTTTAAATACATTAATGTAACTGAACAGCAACAGCGCTGGGTGGCCGATTTTTCCAGTGCCGAAAACGTACTCGATGGCAGCGAAAAGCTGCTGATGCTCTGCAACCCCTATAACCCCGGTGGCACAGTGTATCGTCGCGAGGAATTACTCGAACAACTGGCCTTCGCCCAACGTCACGATCTGGTGGTATGTTCGGATGAAATTCATTGTGATCTGATCCTCGAGCCGGGCCTGAAACATATCCCGTTTGCTTCCCTCAATGCCGATGCTGAGCAGCGTTCGATCACGCTCATGTCGCCGTCCAAAACTTTCAACCTGGCCGGTCTGGGCGCGTCGATGGCGATTATCCCTGACCCGGAACTGCGCCGGAAATTCCTTGAAGCCAGTAAAGGCATTATGCCGCACGTCAACATTCTGGCGTATGTTGCGGCAACCGCAGCTTATCGCGATGGCGAAGAATGGCTTAACGCGCAGCTCAGTTATCTGCGGGGTAACCGCGAACTGGCGACGACCAGAATCAACGCGATGCCGGGCTTACGCATGCTGGCACCGGAAGGCACCTACCTTGGCTGGATTGATGCCAGCGCACTGCCGGTGCAGGATCCTTACCGTTTCTTTGTCGAAGCCGGTGTTGGTTTCTCAGGCGGAGCCGATTTTGGCGCACCGGCTTACGTACGTATCAATCTGGGCTGCCAGCGCGCATTACTGGAAAAAGCGCTGGATCGCATGGATGCCGCCTTACTGGCGCTGCACCGTTAAGCCTCATCCCTTTCGCTGGCGACAATCGCCCGCAGGCTGTGCGGGTGAAATTTGATGGTCACAGATCCGTCGGTGACTGCCAGCGTCGGATTAGGCAAACGCTCGTTTTCCCCTTTTGGCGCACTTTGTTTCAGCTTAACACCGGGCGTCATCAACGCTTCATCGGCAATCAGCGCCAGCGCCCGTGTATATAATTCGTCTTCAGCCCCCGGCAGGACAATTTCAATATGTTCCCAACCTTCGTGCGGATAACGTTTATCGCCGGGATAAGGCAACTCGATCAGATCAATACTCAGCGGCCCGACCTGCACAGGTTCGTTCAGTGAGAACAGACAAATTGGCCGTCCGTTAATCAGGGTTTCATTCAGCAGGCTGCCACACTGTTCCAGCCCGGCTTTCCAGCGTTCCGCCGTGGTGTTCTGATGACAACGCACTGAAATATGATCCGCGTGAAACTCGCTCAGATTGATATGTAACTTTGCGGCGAACGCCGTCAGTACGCCGACAAAACGCGGTAAATCATCAGCTAAATCCTGTAACTCCGGCACATGGTTCATGGCGGCCATCCTATCTTGTTTCAGTTTACGAATCTTCAGGGTCGGGTAATTTACACAGCCTTTCATCCGGTTGCCAGAGACAGGCCGCACAATCGCGCTTTCCTCAGCCCGGACGCGCGGTGATACTGACGTCGCAGGGCGAATATGATATAAACACGCATTATTTTAGGTTCGTCCGCATTGGGATGAACAGCAAACAACCACATTCCTAAATAAAGGTACTTCGGTGAATATTCAGTCACTTCTTTCAGATAAAGTCAGCCAGGCGCTGATCGCTGCAGGCGCCTCAGCCGACAGCGAAGCGCAAGTCCGTCAGTCCGCTAAAGCTCAGTTTGGCGACTATCAGGCTAATGGTGTTATGTCCGTGGCAAAAAAACTCGGCATGCCACCGCGACAACTGGCAGAGAAAGTCGTTGAACTGTTAGATCTGAGCGGGATTGCCAACAAAGTTGAAATTGCCGGACCGGGTTTTATCAATATCTTCCTGGATCCTGCTTTTGTTGCCGCGCAGGTAGACCACGCGCTGAGCGATGAAAAACTGGGCATCGCACCGGTTGAACCCCAAACTATCGTTATCGACTATTCCGCGCCAAACGTAGCGAAAGAAATGCACGTTGGCCATATCCGCTCCACCATTATCGGTGACGCTGCCGTACGCACCAATGAATTCCTTGGCCATAAAGTGATCCGCGCTAACCACGTTGGCGACTGGGGCACACAGTTCGGCATGCTGATTGCCTACCTGGAAAAAGTGCAAAACGAAAATGCCGGTGATATGAATCTGGCGGATCTGGAAGAATTTTACCGCGCGGCCAAGAAAAATTACGATGAAGACCCAGCCTTCGCTGAGCGCGCACGTGGTTATGTAGTGAAGCTGCAAGGCGGCGATGAATATTGTTTGCAGATGTGGCGCAAACTGGTTGACGTAACCATGAAGCAAAACCAGCTCACCTACAATCGCCTGAACGTCACCCTGACCGAAGACGATGTGATGGGTGAAAGCCTGTACAACAGCATGCTGCCGGGCATCGTTTCTGACCTGCAGGCCAAAGGTCTGGCCGTCGACAGCGAAGGGGCTGTTGTCGTTTATCTGGATGAATATAAAAATAAAGAAGGCGATCCGATGGGCGTCATCATCCGTAAAAAAGATGGCGGCTACCTCTACACCACTACCGATATCGCCTGCGCGAAATACCGCTACGAAACTCTCGGTGCTGATCGCGTGTTGTATTACATCGACTCCCGTCAACATCAGCACCTGATGCAGGCGTGGACCATCGCCCGTAAAGCGGGTTATGTGCCGGATTCCGTGGCACTCGAACACCACATGTTCGGCATGATGCTGGGTAAAGACGGCAAGCCGTTCAAGACCCGTTCAGGCGGCACGGTGAAGCTGTCCGATTTGCTGGATGAAGCCATTGATCGCGCACGTAAGCTGATCACGGAAAAGAATCCGGAAATGAAAGACACCGCTGAACTGGAAAAACTGGTGAATGCCGTCGGTATCGGCGCCATCAAATATGCTGACCTGTCAAAAAGCCGTACCACTGATTACATCTTCGACTGGGATAACATGCTGGCGTTTGAAGGCAACACGGCACCTTACATGCAATATGCTTATACCCGTGTGGCGTCTGTCTTTAAACGTGCCGATATTGACGTAAACAGCCTGACCCGGCCGGTTGTGCTAAGCGAAGAACGCGAAGCGGCGCTGGCAACCCGTTTGTTGCAGTTCGAAGAAGTGCTGACGGTTGTTGCCCGTGAAGGCACACCGCACACCATGTGTGCCTATCTGTACGATGTGGCAGGCCTGTTCTCCAGCTTCTACGAACATTGCCCGATCCTGAATGCAGAAGATGAAACCAGTCGCAACAGCCGTCTGAAACTGGCGCTGCTGACACAACGCACGCTGAAAACCGGTCTGGATACGCTGGGTATCGAAACCGTAGAACGTATGTAACTCACGGCTGTGGATATTAAAAAAGGGCGCTCAGGCGCCCTTTTGTGTTTCTGAAATCTGCGTTAATCAGTCCAGCTTGCGGGCAAACTCTTTCACCCTAAAGCCCAGCAGGCCAAGCACCGCAAAGTATGCAACCACCCCGACAGCGACCACTGCCGCCAGACGTGCCAGACGATACGCCATTCCGCCCACATCCCATGCAGGCATCAGCCACATCATGCCGAGCAATGCGGCTGACATCGCAACCACTGCCACGATCAGCTTGATCAGGAACACTCTCCAGCCAGGCTGCGGCTGAAAGATATCCTGCTTACGCAGTTGCCAGTAAAGCAGGGAGGCATTCAGACAGGCGGCCAGCCCGATCGACAGGGAAAGCCCCGCGTGTTTGAGTGGCCCGATAAAGGCCAGGTTCATGACCTGCGTCATCAGTAACGTAATGATGGCAATTTTCACCGGTGTTTTGATGTCCTGACGCGAATAAAAGCCCGGTGCCAGCACTTTCACCACGATCAGTCCCATCAGTCCGACGGAATAGGCCACCAGCGCACGTTGCGTCATCGAAGCATCAAATGCGCTGAATTTGCCATACTGGAATAATGCCACCGTAAGCGGTTTAGCCAGAATACCCAGCGCGACAGAACTTGGCAGCGCCAGCAGGAAACACAGACGCAAGCCCCAGTCCATCAGGCGATTATATTCACCATGATTACCGCTGGAGAAACTTCGCGCCAGTGAAGGCAGCAGAATAGTGCCGAGCGCCACGCCCAGTACACCGGAAGGAAACTCCATCAGACGGTCAGCGTAATACATCCATGACACAGAACCGGAGACCAGAAACGATGCGAAGATGGTATTGATAATCAGTGAAATCTGGCTGACAGAGACACCTAAGATAGCAGGCCCCATCTGACGCATCACACGCCACACACCGGCATCTTTCAGATTCAGACGAGGCAATACCAGCATGCCGATTTTCTTCAAATGCGGAAGCTGATAACCCAGTTGCAGCACTCCCCCGGCCACCACAGCCCAGGCCAGTGCCAGCACCGGCGGGTGGAAATACGGCGCAGCAAACAATGCAAAACCGATCATGCTGACGTTCAGGAAGGTCGGCGCAAAAGCCGGGATCGAAAATCGGTTCCAGGTGTTCAGTATCGCCCCGACCAGGGATGCCAGGGAAATCAGCAGGATATACGGGAAGGTGATCCGCAGCAGCGAACTGGTGAGGGCAAATTTGTCAGGAGAATCCACAAAGCCCGGGGCAGTGATATAAATCACCCAAGGGGCTGCGATCATGCCCAACACGGTGACAATCGCCAGAACCAGCGTCAGTAATCCCGAGACATAGGCAATAAAGGTGCGGGTGGCCTCTTCGCCCTGCTGAGTTTTGTACTCAGCCAGAATCGGCACAAAGGCCTGTGAGAATGCACCTTCTGCAAAAATACGGCGCAATAAATTCGGGAGTTTAAACGCCACAAAAAAGGCGTCGGTGACCATTCCGGCGCCAAATACACGAGCCACAATGGCATCGCGGGCAAAACCTAATACACGTGAAAACATCGTCATAGAACTGACGGCTGCCAAAGATTTAAGTAGATTCATGTCGCTTTCTTGTTTACCGGTTTACATGTATATCAAATAGTTAAACCATCACGGCTGCATCAGCAACGTGAAAGAGGAACCCGCATGGCTCAAAGATGCGCTTAGTCTACGCATCCGCCATACAATAGCCACCGGCAGTTGTTTTATGTTGTTATAGAGTGTTAACCGTGCCATCCCGCGCGGTTTTCCTGTTAAGAATTCAGGTTAAGAATCCAGAATTTTGCCGATCATTGCCTGCGCATAAATTGCCTGCTCGCCGCTGGTTTCCGGCGTCGTCTGGTTACTCACGCAGGACACGAAGTGTTCAATAGCACCGACAAATCCGCGCTGCGCCAGCGTACTTTGCCAGCCCGGTACCGGCAGTTGTGTGAGAATATCCTGCTGTTCTTCCCGCCAGATTTGCATATTATCCAGCTGATAGACTGCGCCGTCAGCCACTGCCTGCACGCTCTCACGGAAAGTCCCTGCCCGGCGGTGCATTGATGTCGTCACCAGCGTCTCGCCACAGAGGAAATGATGTTCGCCGTACAACATCTGATTGGCTTCGTTAATCTGAATCAGACCGCTTTCCAGGCTGGCATTGCCACCCGCAAGCCACAGCGCGGTATCCACCACGTGCAGATAATCGTCCAGCAAGGTGAAACGCAGGTCATTTGGCCCGACGCTGTCGGTCCGGTGTTTGTCCATGCGCACGGACGCCGGATTTTGCATCTGTTGTTTTAACTGGCGGTACAGCGGCGCAAAGCGGCGGTTGAAGCCGACCATCAGCGTTTTGCCCACTTTGTCAGCCTGTTCAACTAGCTGCTCGGCCTGCTTAAGTTCAGCGGCCAGCGGTTTATCTACATACACATGCACACCCTGCGCCAGCAGTTGACTAACCACCTCAAAGTGGCTGGCGGTACTGCTGTGCACAAAAACGGCATCACACTGCCCCGCCAGTTCATCCATGCGCGAAAAATTCGCCATGCGGTAACTGTCGCAAACGGCCTGTGCTTTTTGCTGATTGGGCGAAAAACCGCCCACCAGCGTCCAGTTTTGGGCATGACTGAGCACCGGCAGATATGCTTTTTGCGCGATACCACCCAGCCCGATCACTCCGATACGTAATTTACTCACCGCACGCTCCTTTTCATTAATCGGCCAGATGCTGCAACAAATTTTCCAGACGCTGTTTCAGCTCCGCAACGTCGGCTTCCAGCGTTTCCACGCGCGCGGCGAGATCAGCGCTTTCCGGCGCAGCGCTGAACGGCGGTTCTTCGGCGCTGCTGGCCACGTTGCTGACTTCTCCGCTGAACAGATGCATATAACGGCTTTCACGCTTACCCGGTTCACGCGCCAGACGCACGCAGAACGGGCCGTCTTCACGGTTTGTCAGTTCAGTCAGCGTTTGCTCAACTTCAGCGACGTCTGAGAAATCATGCAGACGGTTAGTGCGGGTTCGCAGCTCGCCCGGTGTCTGCGCGCCACGCAATAACAGCGTGGTGACAACCGCCACTTCCTGCGGAGAAAATTTAAGATTACCGAATTCGGAATTACAAAAGCGGTGCTCATACTTCATGGTACGTGAGCCGCTCAGGGTACGGATGATATGTTTACGCAGCAGTAAATCCAGCGTTTGCTGAACGTCACTTTCACTCAGTTCCATTACCGGCTCGCGGTTGGTTTTCTGATTGCAGGCCGTCGTCAGGCCGTTAAGTGTCATCGGATACTGTTCTGGCGTAGTGAGTTGTTTTTCCAGCAAACAGCCCACGACACGGGCCTCGCGGGCGCTGAGTTCGTGTTTCATCGTGCTCTCCTTATCGGGACGGGGGTGTCCATTCGTGCCAGGTTAATGCTGTCAGCACGTGATCCTGCCATTTGCCGTCAATCAGCAGATAGTCTTTGGCATAACCTTCGCGTTCAAAACCGAGACGTTCGAGCAGCTGACCACTGCGTTTATTGTGCGGCATGTAATTGGCCATGATGCGGTGCATTTTTTGCTGGCGTTGCATATAGCGGATCAGGGACTGCAACGCTTCATGCATCAGGCCTTTGCCTTGCCACTCCTGTCCAAGAGAATACCCGAGGAAACAGGCATGGAAAGAACCGCGCAGCACGTTGCTGAAGTTCGCCACTCCCATGACACGATTTTCATCAGGGTCGAGCAAAATAAAATAATATGCACTGCCCTGTTTTTGCATCTCGGTAATCAGCCCCAGACGCGCCTGCCAGCCTGAGGGATAACAATGGCTTTCATCCCTGACCGGTTCCCACGGTTTCAGAAACGCGCGGTTCTCAGCGTAGTATTCAGCCAGCCGGTGTGCATCACGATCATGAACCAGGCGCAGGACCATCCGGTCAGTGGTAAGCCGTACCTTTGGCACGGCAGATTTGTAGCCAAACATCCCTTCCCTCCACATTCCGCATGGGTCGATAAATAGAATTTATAGGAAACGACAGATCATCGCTAATTCTGCCAGTCAGAACGCGGCTTGACGATAAAAAAATATTATCAATAGCGCCCTATCTAAATGCCTGTTTCCGGTTCAGACTGGAACGGTCTTTTCTCCTTTCTGTATCTGCCGGACAGGATACATATAATCGCTCATGGTGAAGCATGTCTCTGGTATCACAAGCTCGGAGCTTGGGTAAGTATTTTCTGTTATTAGACAACGCGCTGGTGATTTTAGGCTTTTTCGTGGTTTTTCCGTTGATCTCGATCCGATTTGTCGATCAGCTTGGCTGGGCAGCAATGGCCGTTGGTCTGGCGCTCGGCGTTCGTCAGCTTACGCAACAGGGATTAGGCATTTTTGGCGGGGCGATTGCTGACCGGTTCGGGGCGAAACCCATGATTATCAGCGGCATGTTATTGCGTGCTGCAGGATTTGCCGCGATGGCGATGGCCGATCAACCGTGGATCCTGGTCTGCTCCTGTATTCTTTCCGGCCTTGGCGGCACGTTATTTGATCCACCACGCACCGCGCTGGTGATCAAACTGACCCGTCCGCATGAACGCAGCCGTTTCTTTTCTCTGATGATGATGCAGGACAGCGCAGGCGCCGTTATTGGCGCCCTGATCGGCAGCTGGCTGCTGCAATATGATTTCCATTACGTTTGCTGGACCGGAGCCGCAATCTTCTGTCTGGCCGCTGCCTGCAACGCCTGGCTGTTACCGGCTTACCGCATTTCCACCCTGCGTACGCCGATGCGCGAAGGCATGATGCGCGTATTGCGTGACCGCCGTTTTCTGGCCTACGTCCTCACGCTCACCGGTTATTACATGCTGACTGTTCAGGTGATGCTGATGCTGCCGATTGCGGTCAATGATGTCGCAGGCAGTCCGTCAGCGGTGAAATGGATGTACGCCATCGAAGCCGTGCTGTCGCTGACGCTGTTATATCCGATTGCCCGCTGGAGTGAAAAACGTTTCCGTCTTGAGCAGCGCCTGATGTTCGGTCTGCTGATCATGGCACTGAGCCTGCTGCCGGTCGGGCTGGTCACCTCAATCAACCCGCTATTGTTGCTGATTGGCTTTTTCTACATCGGCTCCATCATTGCTGAACCGGCCCGTGAAACCCTCGGTGCCTCTCTGGCCGATGCCCGCGCGCGTGGCAGCTACATGGGCTTCAGCCGTCTCGGGCTGGCTCTCGGCGGCGTCATCGGTTATACCGGTGGCGGCTGGATGTACGACACCGGCCGTGCGCTCGAATTGCCCGAATTACCGTGGTTATTACTCGGTGTTGTCGGCTTTATCACCCTCACCGGTTTGTACTGGCAGTTCAACCTGCGCCGCATCGAACCCGCCATGCTCAGCGGCAACTGATCCCTGTCATTCACACCGCGCTTTCGCCAGCGCGGTTTGATCTCACTGACATCTGTAACCATACTGGCTTTACTATATCGGGAAATCGGGAAGAATCTGAACCTACATCCGGCAGTTTTCATGCACCCTACAGGTCACCGCCGGCGATAACAGGAGCTAAGTACTATGAGACTTTACATTTACGAACATTGCCCTTTCTGCGTGAAAGCCCGCATGATTTTCGGTTTGAAGAACATCCCCGTTGAGCTCAAGGTGCTGCTCAATGATGATGAAAAAACACCCGTATCAATGGTCGGTAAAAAAATGGTGCCCATCCTGCAAAAAGAGGATGGCGGCTTCATGCCTGAGAGTATGGACATCGTGCACTACATCGACAAAAGTGACGGTAAACCCCTGCTGACCGGGCCGCTGAATGCGTCAATTGCCGCCTGGCTGCGGCAGGTGTCCGACTATACCGGCCGTCTGCTACTGCCACGCTTTGCCGCCGCGCCGCTGGAAGAATTCTCCACGCCGGCAGCACGTAAATATTTCTCCGATAAAAAGCAGGCCGCCAGCGGCAGTTTTGAGGAGCATCTGCAGCATTCTGAGGGGCTGGTGAAAAAAATCAGTCAGGATCTGCGCGCACTCGACAAACTGATCGTTGAGCCTAACGCCGTGAACGGTGAGCTTTCCGAGGATGATATTAATCTGTGGCCGTTACTGCGTTCACTGTCGATCGTTCAGGGTATTGACTGGCCTTCGCGGGTTCAGGCCTATCGCGATAATATGGCCAAGCAGACCCAGGTTAACTTATTAACACGCTTAGCAAGTTAAGCCTTTGCAGCCGGAAGTGCGCTTCCGGCTATTTTTCCTTTTCTTCCCCTCGTTCAGCACTTAGGCTAATCAGCGTTGTCTGATTGGCGCGATACCGCATTGCGGTCATGCTGAGAAAATAGTTTTTACGTAATGAGGGAAGAATGACAAAGCGATTTATAGGAGCCGCCGCACTGATTTGCGCCAGCCTGCTGGCAGGCTGTAATCAGCTGACGCAGTACACCATCAGTGAGCAGCAGGTGAATGATTACCTGCAAAAAAACAACAAATTTGAAAAACAGTTGGGTGTTCCTGGCCTGGTGGATGCCAAACTGGTGCTGACCAATCTCAGCAGCCAGATCGGCCGCGCTGAACCCGGCGTCGTGACGCTGACCGGGGATGCACATGTCGATATCTCCTCACTGTTCGGGCCGCAAAAAGCCGATATGCACCTGACCCTGAAAGCGAATCCTTCTTATGACCGCGAAAAAGGCGCTATTTTCCTGCGGGATATGCAGGTGACGGATTACACCATCAAGCCTGAAAAAATGGATAACGTGATGAAAGGTCTGATGCCATACCTGAACAATTCACTGAACACCTATTTCAACCAGCGTCCGGCTTATGTGCTTAATGGCGATCACAGTAAAGGCGAGGCGATGGCGAAGAAACTGGCGAAAGGGATAGAAGTGAAACCGGGGCAACTCGTCATCCCCTTCACTGATTAATTTCAGCTAAAGAGTCACCATAAAAAACCCGGCGTGATGACCCACCGCCGGGTTTTTTATGTTCTTCGCCAGGGGTTACTGATCGTCTTCTTCAGCGTCATCCAGATCGGGTGGCAACTGTTCCTGCAATTCATCACGCATGACCTGCAAGGCTTCGCGGCTGATTTCAGACAAGGTACGATAAAAACCGCTGGTCGCATGCGCTTCCACTTTACCGAGGAATTTACCGCACCACGGGAAAAGCAATTCATCGAACAGCGCGATTTGCGCACCCACTTCATCCTCCTGCGACTGATCTTCCAGCCAGGACGCGGCCAGTAACATGCCACCAAAATGATCGGCAGGTGTTTCACCTAAAGGCATTCCGCGCTGTTGCAGGAATGTGCGCACATCCATTTCATTTGCGCCCTCAACGTAATCACTGCGGAATGGCGAAACTGCGCATTCTGAACCGACAAACAGACGGTTAAATTCAGCGGCCAGTGCTTCCGGACTGGCACTTTCCTGTAAGCGGATCAGCAACGCATCCTGTTCCAGCGGCCAGTGTTCACGCAGCTTCCCATCCTGAATCAGACCAAACAGCGGAACCAGTAACGGATCCTGCGGCTGGCGATAAAATAAGGTGCCCAGCACGCGGCAGACAATCGAAAATTCATTCATAACAGTAACCTGATCAGACAATGAAAAGGGTTTATCACCCGCACGTTGGCCGCGACAATGTCACAGTTCGCTTAATTCAGCAATGGGCGCACGGCCACGGGCCTCAAGAAAATCGAGGAAACGACGCGGGCTGACGTTAAGAATACGGTCTTGCGGAAAATCAATTTCGCGCAGAATACGTTCACAATGTTCAAAGCCACCGAGCGAATAGGCGATATGCGAATCCGACCCCAGCGCCAGCCAGCCACCGGCTTCTTTTACTGCCAGCGCAATGGCGCGGCAATTGGGTTCACTGCCCACACGCGAATGGATGAACGACGAATTATTCAGCTCCAGGGCCACATTATATTTTGCGGCAGCGGCTGCCACGGCCGGAATATCAATCGGGTATTTCGGGTTGCCCGGATGCGAAATAATATGCACTTCACCGCCCGCCATTGCCGCAATCACCGCCGCGGTATGGGTTTCTTTATCGACAGGCTGCATCACCGGCTCATGGAAACCGGCGATAATCACGTCAATTTCTTTGAGCATCGGGCCGGTGCAATCGATATCGCCATGAATATTCTTAATGTTCGATTCAATACCGCGCAGAATGCCGATGCCATTCACCAGACGCGGCCACACCCGCATATTCATAAAATGCCAGTAGTGCGGCGCATCAGCCATATCAGGGCCATGATCGGTGATGGCAAACAGCCTGATGCCCTTTTGTACTGCTTCATCGATGTAATCATGCAATGTACTGTAGGCGTGTGTGCTGGCAACCGTGTGCATGTGTAAGTCAACCGGGTACGGCATGTGCTCTCCTTGAAAATCTTCCGCTGCGGCAAAAATAACCGCAGCATTTATCATGTTAGCAGATGAATATCAGTAACCCCGACCGGGATCGACGCGGCCTGTCGGCTCGCGCCCCGCTTCTATCGCCAGAATATTACTCACGATGCTGTCCATCGCCTGCTCCGGCAAGGTGTCAGCACCGACGTGTGGCGTAATGCTGACACGCGGATGCGACCAGAACGGGTGCATGGCCGGTAACGGCTCTTCGATGAAGACATCCAGCGTGGCAGCCGCAATCTGGCCGCTGTCGAGGGCGCGTAACACATCACCTTCCACCAGATGTCCGCCACGGCCAAGGTTAATCAGGTACGCATTATGCGAAAGATTTGTGAACAGTTGATGATTGAGAACACCGGCGGTATGCGGGGTATTGGGCAACAGATTGATCAGCACTTTGCAGCCGCGGGCAAACCCCGCCAGTTGATCGTCCCCATAGAAACTCGCCACACCTTCCAGTGACTTGGCGCTGCGGCTCCAGCTGCGTACCGTAAACTGCATGTCCACGAGTGCCTTCGCCACGCTGCTGCCGAGCACGCCGGCACCGAGAACACCAATGGTGAATTCACTGCGTGAATGCGGGGCAAGCGGGTGCCACTGCTTTTGTTGCTGGAACAGCTGATATTCATCCATCCGGCGAAAATAACGTAATACCGTCGCCAGCGCATATTCCTGCATCTGCAAAGACATGCCGGTATCTTCAAGGCGCAGCAATGGCACACCGGCTGGCAGTGTGCCCGGATGGCGCTGTTCCTGCGTTAGGATAGCGTCAACGCCAGCCCCCAGTGCGAAAATGCCTTTCAGCATAGTGCGGGACGCAAGCATAGCGCTCGGCGGCCGCCAGACCAGCGCGTAATCCGCCGGGTCATGATCATCAGCATTCCACACGCGGATACTGGCCTGCGGTAATCTTTTTGTTATGCCGTCAATCCAGGGTTTTGCATCAGATGTAGGGTGGTAAAAAATAATGTTCATCGGGGAAGCCTCCTGTGAGCAGATAGATTTCCCTGAATATCATCGTGATGCAACCCTGTGACGTAAAAAAGAACAAGCCCCGGAATTCGGGGCTTGTGAAGCGACTGTCGGATACTGCGAATAAATCAGGCGCCCGCCGGCTCGCGGTGGATCATCCGGCGCAACAGCGGGATAAGTACCAGCAGTACCACACCTGTGATAACAGCCCCCCAACCCAGCACGTTAAACACCTGGCTGTAGCCCGGATTTGTCAGTACCGGTGTACTGCCTGCGTTTTGCGGCATCAGCCCGGAAATGTAACTCGCCAGCACCGACGCCACACCGGTCACCATCATCCAGCAACCCATCATGACGCCCTGATAACGCGGCGGAGCCAGTTTGCCAATCATTGCGTAACCGATCGGGGAAATCAGTAACTCACCGATACTTTGCAGCAGATAGCTGATCGCAATCCATTTAAACGCCACCAGACCGTCGCCGCCCGCCAGATGGATCCCCAGCGGTAACACCAGCATCCCAAGTCCCATGCAAAATAATGAGGCAGAGAATTGCGCAGGAATATCAATGTTCCAGCCGCGCTGACGCAGGCGGTTGAACCACAGTGCCATCAGCGGACCGCCGATCACGATAACCACAGTATTAATGTTCTGGATCCACTGCGGTGCCACGCGGATACCGTACACATTCAGGTTAATATTATTTTCAGAGAACAGCATCAGCCCCATCGGAGCCAGCTGATACAGGGTCCAGAAAACCAGCGAACCGAGTGCCAGCAGCAGATATGCCTTCATGCGGCGGCGTTCACCGGCATCACGATGGCGGAATGTCACCAGCGTCATCAGCGCGAAAATCACCATACCCAGTGCGACCACAAAATAACTGCTGAATTCTGCGTGCGTCAGCAACATGCGGATAACCGGAACCAGCACAATCAGAATGGCTATACCGATCGCCATCCGGCGCAACAACTGGCTGCGGCTGGCTTCTTTCAGCGGCGTGCTGATGTCGGCCAGAATCGACCAGCGGGAGAGTGTCACCACAACTGCCGCGACATTACCTAACGTGGCGAACAAAAACAGTGCGCGGTAATTTTCGCTGAGCTGGAAATAACCGGCGACCGCAAAACCAATAAAGAAGCCGAGGTTCATCCCGGCATAATTCCACAGGAAGGCCGATTCACGGCGGTCATCGTCCGGCGCAAACCGCTGGGTCAGCATCATGTTCAGGCAGGTCACATTCAGTCCGCTGCCGGTCAGGAACATGGCTAATCCCCAGTACAACCCGGTCACGCCTTCCAGCGCAATCAGCGCACAGCCAAAGACCTGCAACACCATGCCGAGTACGAAAAGATTGCGGTTACTAAGATAACGTCCGCCGAGGTAGCCACCGAACATATGCAGCCCGTAGTTGAAGGCACCGAACACGCCCATGATGGCGTTGGCATTATCTTCACTGAAGCCGAGTTTTTTGGTGGCATAAAGTACCAGTGTGGAATACAGCACAGCAAAGCCGAGCGTTGCGAACGTCTGAACAAAAAATAATGTGCCCGCACCGGCAGGTATGGCGGTCCGGTGCTGCGATCCGACCGTGTTATTTGGCTGACTCAAGAATGCCCCCTGTCTTTATGTGATAAATAAACGCTGCTTCAAATGGTGACCTGTACAGTTCTTATGCGAAGCATTTTTTCAGAGTGCATTGTTATACCGCTACCGGAGATGATTACCACAACATATCTTGCTATTTAGCGGTAACAAAAAGTGTTTGCGGGATAATTGTGCTTCTATGCAGAAGCGCTACTTATTTATGCATTTTGATAAGTCATTTTAATCACCGTGCGTCATCAGATCCCGGCTGTACATCCTTAAGGCATTTTTTGTTCTTTAAATCATCAGATTGTTCTAAGTTTGTTTAAATGGCATCGAACCGGTAAAAGAGAGTTGACGGTGAGACTACTTTTCCCTACATTAGCGCCGGTCAGCAGCACTGCGGTGCAGCTGGCGACTGGAGAGGTGTCTGAGTGGCTGAAGGAGCACGCCTGGAAAGTGTGTATATGAGCAATCGTATCGAGGGTTCGAACCCCTCTCTCTCCACCACATTAAACAAAAAAGGTTCTGATGAAAATCAGAGCCTTTTTTGTTTCGGGCGCTTCAAAAACCCGGCGACCACGGCATTATTTTCGCTGAACAGACTCTGAGCACCTGACACAAAACGCTGAAAATTTTCTTGACCCTTCGCGGCTGTCTCCCTATAGTAGCGCCCCGTTGCAACGCTCGCGCTGTAACGAACACGGTGAGGTGTCTGAGTGGCTGAAGGAGCACGCCTGGAAAGTGTGTATACGAGAAATCGTATCGAGGGTTCGAACCCCTCTCTCACCGCCAAATTAAAGAAAAAGGGTTCTGATGAAAATCAGAACCCTTTTTCTTTTGGGGTGGTGCATGCCTGGGCGGTTTTGCTGGCAGGCAACATCATTCCCTGCACACACCTCAGCTTCTCGTGCCGCTATTAATACCTCCTCCCCGCCTCCCCCTTCGCAGGGGGATGCGCAAGAAAACCCACCCGAGATTTAGCATGGGACAAGCAAGAAAACCTGTTCCATTTCTTCGCATCTGGAAAAAAACTCGAGCGGCTCCCTCCCCTGCGAAGGGGAGGGTTGGGGTGGGGTTTTAATGGCAACTACATTGCTTTTACTCATCACATTTTCACCAGCATCAGCCCTGCCCTTAACCCCAGCGCAACGTTCGGGTTCGGGAACAGCACGACTTCTTCCTCTGCTTCCACCCTGTAAGTTTTGCCGCTTTCTTTTGCGATCACAAAACCCTGCCTGAACGCCGTAAAATTCAACGCATCAGCCGGGATAAACAGCTGAAAATCGTCCTGTGAGCGGATCACATCCTGCACCACGCGGTAATGCACCAGCGGCGCGGCAGCTTCGCGTGCGGGCAACGGTTCGCCGCTGACCAGCGCTTCCAGCGCACGGCGGATACCGGTGAACTGCGTGTGATCGTTACTGCCAAACGGCAGCGCTTTGCCTAGTTCCAGCGTGCAACTGTCGGCCTGAAAAACCTCGCTGCTAAAGTGCGTGAATGTCCCTCCGGGCGAACGATGATGCACCAGCGCATCCAGCCCGGCGGCGTCGAGCCACGCAAGCATCGCTGCGCTTTTCGCTCGCGTCTGTAACGGCAATAACCCGAAACGCACATGCTTTGAACCACGGATCGCCGTGTGCAAATCATAGTGGAATCGCTCAGTTGTCCCTGCGGCGGTGGCGCTGCGATAAAACAATGCCATCACCTGTTCAAGTTCCTGCGCCCGGCGGGTTTCATTATCAGGTGTATAACGCGCGTGACGTCCGCCAAACATACGGTTCATATCGGCGCCGGTAAACCGCTTATTGATACGCATTGACGGCGGATTGCCCAGTAATACCAGCAACCGGACCCGCAACAACCTTTCACCTGACAGCAGTTCGCTGACCAGTTGATTAAGCAGTTCAACAGGCGCAGTTTCATTACCGTGAATACCGGCAGAAATCACCACCGCCGCCTGACAGGGCTGACGCGGTGAAAGCTCAAGAATGCCTTCGCCGCGCCATTGCCAGTCCAGCGTTTCGGTTTGTCCTGCAGGTTCAGTCACCGCGTCGCCGGACAGCGTCGTCGCCAGTAAATCAAACATACCTTCACTCCTGTGATGGCTCAGCGCTGGAACGGATAAATCGCACCCAGCCCGAGAATAGTCGTCAGCTCGTCGAGCGCAGTGCGCACTTCGGTCAGAAGCTGCGGATCAGCCAGATCTTTAGCCTGCATCCGATCACGATAATGCGTATCCACCCAGGTATTAAGCCGCGTGAACTGGTTGTCGTTCATCAGCGAAGCCACATTGATGGCATTAAGTTCGTTGCGGTTGAGCGCCACACGCAGACGCAGACACGCCGGACCACCGCCGTTGCGCATGCTTTCGCGCAGATCAAACACTTCAAGCTGATCGACCGGACCACCGCTGTCTTTCAGTGCAGAAAGATACGCCCAGACGCCGGTGTGCTGGCGGGATTCTTCCGGCACCACCAGCAGCATTTTGCCGTCGGATTTGGTCAGTAACTGGCTGTTAAACAGATAGGTCGCGACCGCATCGTCGAGAGATACTTCCGACTGCGGCACTTCAACCGGGCAGAAATCCAGCTCAAGCGCCGCCATTTTGCGGCGGATTTCCTCCAGCGCTTTGCCTGAATTGACAAACGCCTGCTCGTGATGGAAAAGCACGTTACCGTTACTGACAGAAATGACGTCATTATGGAAAACGCCGCTGTCAATGGCTTGCGGATTTTGCTGAATAAACACCGTGCGTTTTTCATCCAGCTGATGTAAACGCGCCACGGCGTCACTGGCTAAACGGGTCTGGCGTGCCGGATAACGCACCGGTTCGTTCCCGCCGGTCGCCAGCCCGTCACGTCCGTAAACAAACACCTGCACCCCAGGCTTATCGTACGCACCACATAACCGGTTGTGATTCGCCGCGCCCTCATCCCCCAGCGCAGCCACCTGCGGCAGCGCATCATGATGAGCAAAATATTTATCGGCATGAAAGGTCGCGCGCAAAATGGCAGACGTGGTTTCTGCCTCAATGGCCCGGTGGAATTTATTGTTCAGGTTGGCGACCGTGAAATGCACACGCCCATCCGCGCTGTCGGCTGAAGGCGACACCGTGGCCGCATTGGCTACCCACATGGAAGACGCCGAACTCAGTGACGACAGCAAACGCGGCGAATAAGCCTGCGCTTTGGCCAGCACCTCCCGATCGCTGCCACCAAAGCCCATTTTTCGCAACGTGCTCAGATGCGGACGTTCGTGGGGTGGCAAAATGCCCTGCGCAAAACCCAGGTCAGCCAGCGCTTTCATTTTCAGCAAGCCCTGTTTTGCCGCCAGACGCGGATTCGCCACCGTATCCTGGTTTTTAGTCGAGGCTTCATTGCCAAACGACAACCCGGCGTAATGGTGCGTCGGGCCAACTAATCCGTCAAAATTTGCTTCACATCCAGACATTCCTGTCTCCTCAGATTGTACGGAAATCAATACCTGGCGACAGCGTCGCAGGGAGTTCCAGTTTGTCCGTTTCCAGCGAGGCCATCGGCCAGGCACAATAATCCGCCGCATAATACGCACTAGGACGATGGTTACCCGAAGCGCCGATCCCCCCAAAAGGCGCATTGCTTGATGCACCGGTCAGCGGTTTATTCCAGTTCACAATGCCCGCTCTGGCTTCCAACAATAGCTGCTCAAACTGATCACGATCAGCAGAGATAAGCCCGGTGGCAAGCCCGAAACGCGTCCGGTTGGCGAGGGCGATGGCATTATCAAAATCGCTGTAACGGTAAATGCTCAGCAACGGGCCGAAATATTCTTCATCAGGAATACCGGCCACGCCGGTCAGATCGATAATGCCCGGCGTCAGGACCGTATTCAGCGGGTCCGGGCGTGTCAGCAACAGCAGCGGCTTTCCGCCCAGCGCCAGCAGCCCGTCCTGCGCTTTCAGCATATTGCGTGCTGCAACGTCAGAAATCACCCCCCCCATAAACGGCTGCGGCGTGTCATCCCATCCCCCGACCCGCAGTTGCATGGTGACATCAAGCAAACGCGCAATAAATGCATCACCCGCCGCCCCCTCTTTCACCAGCAGACGGCGGGCACAGGTACAACGCTGTCCGGCAGAAATAAATGCTGACTGAATAGTCAGATTAACCGCTGCATCAATATCCTCTACCGGCTCGACAATCAGCGCATTATTGCCGCCCATTTCCAGTGCCAGAATTTTTTCAGGCTGACCGGCGAGCTGACGGTGTAACTGATAGCCGGTACCTGCGCTGCCGGTAAACAGCAGGCCGTCGATATTATCGCAGGCTGCCAGCGCCTCACCGGTGCTGCGACCGCCTTGTACCAGATTCAGAACGCCTTCCGGCAATCCGGCTTGCTCCCACAATTTCACCGTTTCTTCGGCGGTTTTGGGCGTCAGTTCGCTCGGTTTAAACACCAGCGTATTACCCGCCAACAAAGCCGGAACGATATGGCCGTTCGGCAGATGGCCGGGGAAATTGTACGGACCAAAAACGGCCAGCACGCCATGGGGACGGTGGCGCAGCACGGCTTCACCGTCGGGCATTGCGGTGTGTTTTTCGCCAGTGCGTTGCTGACAGGCTTCCAGTGAAATGGCGACCTTGCCGATCATGGCCTGAATCTCTGTCAGCGTTTCCCAGCGCGGTTTGCTGGTTTCCTGACTGATGATTTCCGCCAGCCGGGTTTTGTGTTCCGTCAGTAAATCCGCGAAACGCTTAATCACCTCAGCACGTTGGGTCACGGTTTTACGTGCCCATGCAGGGAATGCCGTGCGTGCGGCTGTACAGGCGGCCCCGACATCTTCAGCACTGGCGCTCAGCGCCGACCACAGCAATGTATTATCGGCCGGATTAGTTTTGTTCAGTTGCGCGCCTTGTCCGCTGCGCCACTGGCCCTGAATAAAAAGTGCAGGTTGCATCATGCGAGACTTTCCTTTTTGAGAAACTGGGTTGCAGAAGCCGGGGTATCACCCGGGAAAAGCGCCACGGCACGCAGGGTATCGCCCTCGCGCAGACTGAGCAGGTCAGCTTCGCGGCCATTAAGCGTCAGAGAATGCGGCGAGTCGCCGCCCGGCACCAGTAAGGCACGGAAATTCTGATATTGCTCATTGGCGACCAGATACAGCGGCTCGTCCCGCCCGCTGCGATGTTCCGCCAGCCGGACAGGCAGCAGACAACTTTCCTTTACCGCGCGTAACTGATCGATTTCACCTTCGAGCGTCGGGCCGGCATCAAAAATATCCACATACCCTTCGTAACGAAGCCCTTCACCTTCAAGCACAGCACGCGCCGGGGCGGTTTGCGGATGCACTTCGCCGATCACCTCACGCGCCTCGTGACTGAGCAACTCGGTATATAAAGGATGCTTTGGCATCAGTTCGGCAATAAAGGATTTTTGTCCCATACCGGTCAGACGGTCGGCTTCGGCGAATTCCATACCAAAAAAATGCCGTCCGACGCTGTCCCAGAACGGTGAATGACCGTTGTCGTCAGACATACCGCGCATCTCCGCAATCACCTTGCGGGAGAAGTGCTCACGAAATGCCGCCAGGAACAAAAAACGGACTTTCGATAACAATTGTCCGTTTTTGCCGTGGCGGTAGTCCGGGTCGAGAAACAACGTACAAAGTTCGGTATAACCGGTGTGATCATTACTGAGAAAAAGCGTCGGCACCGGTTTATAAATGTTCAGGCTTTTGGAGGCATGCACCAGCGTGCCAAGGCGAAAGTTGTACCACGGTTCACTGAGCCCGACCGCCACTTCGATGGCGCTGACGCCCACCACTTTTTTCTGTTCAGTGTCTTCGAGTACGAACAGATAACCTTGCTCGGCTTTATCCAGGCGACCTTCCCAGGTCGCCACTGAGCGCTCAATGCGCCCGCGTAAATGCGCTTCATCCTTGGGCAAAGACGTTAAACCGATGCCGGTTTTGCCTGACAACTGCAGGATGTCGGCGAGATCGCCGGGCCGCACAGGTCGAATCAACATCATGATGCTTTACCTCATTTATCCCAAACAATCACACGCACAGGCGCGCAACGGCACGCTCAAGCCGGTTCAGCCCTTCTTCAATATCCGCACCCGGAATAATCAGTGATGGCGCAAAACGCAGTACGTTAGGCCCGGCAATCAGGGCGATCAGTCCTTCTTCGGCCGCCAGCGTATTGAGCTGTTTGGCCTGATCTTTATACCGTTCGCTCATCACTGCACCTAACAGCAGCCCCTGCCCGCGCACCTCACTGAACACCCGATAACGATCGTTGATGCGCTTAAGGCCATCGGCAAACCACTGATGACGCTTTTGCACACCTGACAACACCTCCCGCGTGTTAATCAGCGCAAAGACTTTTCCCGCCACCGCCGTTGCCAGCGGGTTACCGCCGTAAGTGGTGCCGTGCGTACCCGGCTGGAATAACGCGGCATAACGGTCAGTGGTCAGCATCGCACCAATCGGGAAACCGCCACCCAGCGCTTTGGCACTGGTCAGAATATCCGGCACGACACCATAATGCTGATAGGCATACAATTCGCCGGTGCGTCCGACGCCGGTCTGCACTTCATCGAAAATCAGCACTGCCTGATGTTTGTCACACAACTCACGCAGGCCTTGCAGAAATTCCGCCTCTGCCGGCACCACGCCACCTTCCCCCTGGATCGGTTCAACGATCACCGCACAGGTGCGGGAAGAGATCTGGCTGGCCACCGCTGCCAGATCGTTAAACGGCAGATGGGTAATGGCCTCTGGCAAGGGGGCAAAATCTTCAGAATATTTCGGCTGACCGCCGGTAGTGACGGTAAAGAGCGTGCGGCCATGGAATGCGTTTTTGAAGGCGATAATTTCGTTTTTTTCACCGCCGGTTTTATTGCCGTAAAGCCTGGCCAGTTTCAGCGCCGCTTCGTTGGCTTCTGCGCCGGAGTTACAGAAAAATACTTTGTCCGCAAAAGTGGCGTCGATCAGTTGCTTTGCCAGCCGCAGCACCGGTTCATTGGTGTAACCGTTGCCCAGGTGCCAGACTTTATCCGCCTGCTCATGCAGGGTTTTACGAATTTCAGGGTGCGCATGTCCGAGTGCATTCACCGCAATGCCGCCGGCGAAATCGACATAATCTTTGCCCGCCTGATCCCACAGCCAGGATCCTTCGCCGCGCACAGGAATAAATGCCGCCGGCGCATAAACCGGTACCATCCAGTCATCAAAGTTCTGGCGGCTGACGTTTTGCGGCTGCTGTTGGTGTTCCATATAAACCTCTTATAAGCTGATTTCAGGGTGCACGCGCCCGTCCCCCATACAGACGGGAAATGCACCGGGTTCCGATGTTTTTGCACATTTAGCGGGCAATCACGCTGGCGAGAAATGACAGTTATTAATTTGTTATTTAAAAGTTAATAAATAATCTCACTCAGTCTCATCATAGATTGCACTCTTCATGCCAGCAAAGGAAAAAAGTGAATAAAAAAAGTGAGAGCTAGAAAAAACAACCACTTAATACCTGCCATTATTCACTTTTATTGCATAAAAAATGAATAAAAGAAAAAATCCCCTTGTGCAGCAATGCGGTCAGAAGAATGAGTATGCAGGGAAATATTTTTATTTCCGCCGGGATGTTTTATACAGAATTGTGATCCGGCGCGTGAAGCCCGCGCTCAGGCGCAGCGCCATGCCTGATTAAGGTGCAATGACGCACAATATTGGGGCATGAAAACCCCGTGACCCTCTTCACACTCTGCGCAAATAAAAAAAATCTCACGGTTTTTCTTGCTGATAACCCCCGATTTCTGACGCAAGTTGTATTCATTTTGTTAAATTTTAGATTTCATTTTGTTAAATTGTTATCGGTAACACTCCCACGATTTCTCTGTGGTGTGAACTTGATGGTTTTTATTAACTTTAATTTAACATTAAAAGTTATTAAATTTAACTTTTTAGGGCGCTGATCACATTCTGTTTACGGCTGCGCGAAAAAAGCTTTCCCCTTAAGTTAATCTCTGAATGTGGAATAAATAACCACCAGCCGTTCCCTACACCAGAACAGAACATCATAAGAAAAGGTACAGACATGAAATTTAACCTCGCATTAGTCAGTGCATGTGTGGTTTCAGCATGCATGTTATTCACAACACCGTCATTTGCCGCCAAACCTTACGACATAGCCGTCGTTGCCAAAGTCACCGGTATTCCATGGTTCACACGTATGGAAGTCGGCGTAAAAGAAGCCGCACAGAAACTGGATGTTAATGCCTATCAGGTGGGCGCATCCACGCCGGATCCCGCTCAGCAGGTCAAAGTGATTGAAGATTTGATCGCCAAAAAAGTCGACGCCATTATCGTGGTGCCGAACGACGCCAAAGTGCTGGAACCGGTGCTTAACAAAGCCCGTGATCAGGGCATTGTGGTGTTAACGCACGAATCGCCGGATCAGCAGATTGGTCAGTGGGATATCGAAACCATCGACAGCCAGAAATACGCCGAAGCCAATATGGACGAGCTGGCGAAAGACATGGGCGGCAAAGGCGGTTATGCGATTTATGTCGGCTCGCTGACCGTGCCATTGCATAACGCATGGGCCGATGCCGCGATTAAATATCAGAAAGAAAAATACCCGGATATGCATGAAGTCACGTCACGCCTGCCGGTCGCGGAAAATATTGATAAGTCTTACTCCACAACGCTCGATTTAATGAAAACCTACCCTGATCTGAAAGGGATTATTGGTTTCGGTTCACTCGGCCCGATTGGTGCCGGTCAGGCCGTTCAGCAAAAACGTGCAAAAAATAAAATCGCCGTTGTGGGTATTGCCATGCCAGCTCAGGCTGCGCCATACCTGATGCGCGGTGATATTAAGAAAGTGCTGCTGTGGGATCCGAAAGATGCCGGTTACGCGTTAGTGACGGTCGCCGACCAGATGTTGCAGGGTAAAGAAGTGAATAAAGATCTGAGCATCGACGGGTTAGGCAAAGCTGATGTGGATATGGATAAGCACGTGATCCGCTTTAATAAAATCCTGGAAGTCACACCAGAAAATGCGAAATCACTCGGATTCTGATTTAGCTTTTTAATACTTTTATTTACCGGAGATAATTTATCTCCAGCGCCACACCAGGCAAATAGAAACAGATACGGCGTTGTATGTTGTGCCGTATCTGAATTTCTAATCAGACATTGAAAACTTATACCCTAAATAATTCGCGTTGTGAGAAGACGGCAAATGAGTAAACCCCGATGAGCTTACATAAGTAAGTGATTCGGGTGAGCAAGTGAAGCCAACGCACCCGCAGCGTGAAGAATGAAGGGCATGTTGTAAGGATTGCGATGAATACTCTCAGCACGTCCCCTGCCCCTGCTGAGGCCTTTATCAGCCTCGAAAAAATCAGTAAAAAATTCCCCGGCGTATTAGCGCTGGATAATGTCAGCCTGACGCTTAATAAAGGTGAAGTACATTGTCTCGCCGGTCAGAATGGCTGCGGCAAGAGTACCATCATTAAAGTTATTTCCGGTGTCTACCAGCCGGAGAAAGGCGCAGCCATTACGCTTGACGGAAAACTTTTTCACGCCCTGACGCCACAGCTTTCGTCTTATTATGGCATTCAGGTTATTTATCAGGACTTGTCTTTATTCCCCAATTTATCGGTGGCTGAAAATATTGCTATCCACCGTTATTTACCGGGCGGCGATTTCTGGGTACATCGTGAGGCAATGCGCAAAAAAGCCATCGCGGCGATGCAACGGGTTGGCGTCTCACTGGATCCGGATCGTAAAGTCGAAAAGCTGTCGATTGCTGACCGCCAGTTAGTGGCAATATGCCGGGCAATCGCGGCTGACGCCAGTCTGGTTATTATGGATGAACCCACCGCGTCGCTGACCCGCACCGAAGTGAACGGTTTGCTGCGGGTGGTGAATGAGCTCAAAGCTGCCGGTATTTGCGTGGTATTTGTCAGCCATCGCCTCGATGAAGTCATGGAAGTCGCTGACCGTATCAGTGTGATGCGCGATGGCAAACTGGTCGGTACCTATCCGGCCAGTGAACTTGACAGTAATGAACTGGCCTTCCTGATGACCGGACAGCGTTTTACCTACAGCCATCTGCCGCAACGCGCGCCGGTCAACGTCACGCCGCTGCTGGAAGTCAGCCATCTGAGCCGCAAAGGTCAGTATCAGGATATTTCGCTGTCGCTGCGTCAGGGTGAAATCACCTCGATTATCGGCCTGCTCGGTTCAGGACGTACCGAGCTCTGCCTGAGCCTGTTTGGCATGAGTCAACCGGACAGCGGGGAAATCCGTGTCAACGGTAAGGCGGTGAAACTCCACAGCAACCGCGACGCTATCCGTCACGGCATTGCGTATGTGTCGGAAGATCGCCTGACGCAGGGGCTGATCATGGAACAATCCATTTATGACAACACGCTGGTGTCAATTTTTGACAAGTTGCGCACCGGCACCGGGCTGATGGATCACCGCAAAGCCGCCTCCGTGGTGAAAGACCTGATCCGTGATCTGAACATTAAAGTGTCGGACAGCAGCCTGCCGGTGAAAACCCTTTCCGGCGGTAATGCACAACGCATCGCCATCGCCAAATGGGTGGCGACGCAGCCACATATCCTGATCCTCGATTCGCCGACAGTCGGTGTCGATATCGCCAATAAAGAAGGGATTTACCGCATCGCGCGCGATCTGGCGGAATCCGGCATGGCAGTGCTGATGATTTGCGATGAAATCCCGGAAGCGTATTACAACAGCCACCGCGTGCTGGTGATGCGTAAAGGCCAGCTGGTGGCGGAATTTGCGCCGCATCAGAGCAGCGAAGCGCAGATTGCGGAGGCGATCAATGAATAACAAATCTCTTACGAAACTGTTTTCCCTGCACGAATTCTGGCTGGGATTACTGGTACTGCTGCTGGTGATTGGCCTGAGTATCAGTACCCGTGAATTTATGACGCTCGGCAACCTGACCGATGTTGCCACCAGCTACGCCATTCTCGGTATTCTGGCCTGCGGCCTGTTTGTGGTACTGATTGCCGGTGGTATCGACATTTCTTTCCCGGCAGTGACCTCTATCGGTCAGTACGTGATGGCGAGTTACATCATTCATCATGGCGGCAGCTTTCCTCTGGCGTTTGCCATGTCGATGGGCATCGGTTTACTGCTCGGGCTGGTCAACGGCTTCCTGGTCTACTGGCTGCGCGTGCCGGCCATTATTATCACGATTGCCACATTAAACCTTTTCTACGGTTTGCTGGTGTATCTGACCAATGGCACCTGGCTTTACGGCTTCCCCGACTGGTTCATGAACGGCATCAACTGGTTCTCCTTTACTGCCGCCGACGGTTACGACTATGGCCTGACGCTGCCGCTGCTCAGCCTGCTGGGCGTCATTATTGCCACCGGCGTGCTGATGAACCGCACCCGTGTGGGCCGGCAGATTTACGCCATGGGCAGCAACCGTGATGCCGCGTCGCGCCTGGGTCTGAACATCCTGCGTCTGCATTTTTATGTGTATGGCTTTATGGGATTGCTGGCAGGTATCGCCGCCGTGGTACAGGCGCAGATCACTCAGTCCGTGGCACCCAACTCGTTACTCGGTTATGAACTGACCGTACTGGCGGCGGTGGTCTTAGGCGGTACCAGTATGACCGGTGGTCGCGGCTCGCTGACCGGCACCGTCCTCGGTGTCATGTTGCTGGCCTTTTTGCAAAACGGCCTGACGCTGCTGAGCATTTCATCTTACTGGCATCAGGTATTTAGCGGCGTGATCATTCTGGTCAGCATCAGCAGCACCGCGTGGAATGAAAAACGCAAACTGGCAAAGGGGATGTGACATGACGACTTTAACCCGATTCTTCCCCGGCGACCGCATCATCCGCTTGCAGTTGCTGATTATCGTTGTTGTTGCCGTATTGTTCTCATTTACGCTGGGCGGCAGTTTTTACAGCATCGGCAATTTCCAGTCGATCTCCTCGCAATTGCCGATTCTGGGCATGCTGGCTCTGGGGATGGGCATCACCATGCTCACCGGTGGTATCAACCTCTCGGTGATTGCCGGGGCAAATGCCTGTTCGCTGGCAATGGCAGCCATTCTGGTGGCGCATCCGGGTCAGCCGGAATATTTCGCGCTGGCGATGCTCGCCGGTCTGGCCGTTGCGGTGGTGACTGGCGTACTCAATGGCGCGCTGATTGCGTATATCGGAGTTTCACCGATTCTGGCAACGCTCGGCACCATGACGCTGATTGCCGGGCTGAATATTCTGCTGACCAACGGCGCGGTGATTTCCGGCTTCCCGGCGGCAATCCAGTATCTCAGCAACGGCAGTCTTTTGGGCATTCCGGTCGCACTGCTGTTATTCCTGCTGGTGGCGCTGTTGTTATGGGTATTACTCGAACACACCACACTTGGCCGCAGCTTATATCTGATGGGTTCCAACGAACAGGCCACGCGGTTCAGCGGCGTCAATACCCATAAAGTTACTATCGCGGTGTATGTGCTTTCCGCCCTGCTCGGCTGGGGTGCGGCATTGCTGATGATGTCCAAATTTAACTCGGCAAAAGCAGGTTACGGCGACTCCTATTTGCTGGTGACCATTCTGGCCTCCGTACTCGGCGGGATTAATCCCGACGGCGGTTTCGGCCGGGTCATCGGGCTGGTACTGGCACTGATCGTCCTGCAAATGCTGGAAAGTGGCCTGAACCTGATGGGGGTAAGCAGTTATCTGACAATGGCTCTGTGGGGCGGCGTTCTGATCCTGTTTATCGCTCTGCAAAACAGAAAATCTTAAGCGAAAGCTTTTTACCGAAGGGAAAGAACATGGCGAGTTATTTTATTGGAGTCGACGTAGGTACCGGCAGCGCCCGCGCGGGTGTCTTCGACATGACCGGCCGCATGGTTGGCCAGGCCAGCCGTGAGATTACGTTATACCGCCCGAAAGCCGATTTCGTCGAGCAATCGTCCGATGAGATCTGGCAATCTGTCTGTAACGCCGTGAAAGATGCGGTTAATCAGGCTGACATCAACCCGATCCAGGTGAAAGGTATCGGCTTCGACGCCACCTGTTCGCTGGTGGTGCTGGATAAAGAAGGTAAGCCGCTGACCGTCAGCCCGTCCGGGCGCAGCGAGCAAAACATTATTGTCTGGATGGATCACCGTGCCATTACCCAGGCCGAGCGCATTAATGCCACCGGTCACCGCGTGCTGGAATTCGTTGGCGGGATTATTTCACCGGAAATGCAAACGCCGAAATTGCTCTGGCTGAAACAGCATATGCCGACCACCTGGAACAACGTCGGTCACCTGTTCGACCTGCCGGATTTTCTGACCTGGCGCGCCACACAGGACACCACGCGCTCGCTGTGTTCCACCGTCTGTAAATGGACGTATATCGGCCATGAAGACCGCTGGGATCCAAGCTATTTCCGCCAGATCGGGCTGGAAGATTTGCTGGAAAACAACGCGGCGAAAATCGGCAGTGAAGTAAAAACCATGGGCGAGCCGCTCGGGCATGGTCTGACACAGCGCGCCGCCGCAGAGATGGGGCTGATGGCAGGCACCGCCGTCAGCGTTTCTATCATTGATGCCCATGCAGGCAGCCTCGGTATTCTCGGTGCCAGCGGCGCATCCGGTGAATCGGCCGACTTCGATAACCGCATCGCGCTGATTGGCGGCACTTCCACGGCGCACATGGCGATGTCCCGCAGCGCACGTTATATCGGCGGCATCTGGGGGCCTTACTACTCGGCTATTTTGCCAGATTACTGGCTGAACGAAGGGGGGCAATCCACCACCGGCGCGCTGATTGACCATATGATTCAGTCGCATCCGTGTTATCACGATTTACTGAAACAGGGTAAAGACAGCGGCAAAACTATTTACGAAGTACTCAACAATATTTTGCGAAAAATGGCCGGTGAACCGGAGAATATCGCCTTCCTGACCAAAGATATTCATATGCTGCCCTACTTCCACGGCAACCGTTCACCGCGCGCCAACCCGACGCTGACCGGTACGCTGACCGGTCTGAAACTCTCGCGTACGCCGGAAGACATGGCACTGCATTATCTGGCCACCATTCAGGCGCTGGCGCTGGGCACCCGCCATATCATCGAGACCATGAACCAGAGTGGATATCGCATTGATACCATGATGGCAAGCGGTGGTGGCACCAAAAATCCGGTGTTTGTACAGGAGCACTCCAACGCCACAGGCTGTGCAATGTTGTTACCGGAAGAAAGCGAAGCGATGTTACTCGGCAGTGCCATGATGGGCACCGTTGCGGCCGGCGCATACGACTCGTTGCCGGAAGCGATGGCGGCCATGAGCCGCATCGGCAAAACGGTCACACCGCAAACCAATAAAATCAAAGAGTATTACGATCGCAAATACCGTGTGTTTCATGAGATGTACCACGACAGCATGAAATACCGCCGCCTGATGCAGGGGGAAACCCAATGAATGTGGAGGATGAATTTGCCCTGGCGTGCCAGGGCTGGCAAACCTACAGCCAGGAATTGCTGGCATTACGGCACAATCTCGATGCCGATATCTGGCAGCAGTTACTGACCCTGATCACCGGCTGTAAGGGCAAAATTGCCGTCAGCGGCGTCGGGACGTCGGGCATTGCGGCGCGGAAAATCGCCCATATGCTGGCATGCGTCGAACAACCGGCGGTATATCTCAGCGCCACCGATGCCGCCCATGGTGATTTAGGCTTTATGCGCAGCGATGACCTGATGATTTTAATTTCCCGGGGCGGAAACTCTGAAGAACTGACGCGTTTGTTACCGGCGCTGAAAGCCAGGGGCGTGGCGATCATCAGTGTGACGGAGAATACGGATTCGGCGATCGCCCGTGCCGCCACGCTGGTGGTGAAAACACATATTGAGCGGGAAATCGACCCGCTCAATATGCTGGCTACCACGTCCATCATACTGGTGCTGGCGGTGTTCGATGCGTTGTGTGGCAACATCATGCTGCGCAACGGCTTTGATCAGCAGCGGCTGCTGAAAGTCCATCCGGGCGGAAATGTCGGTAAAATCCTGCGCGAACAGGATGTGTGAAACCATTCTCACCTTTTAATTTCATCCGCCACCAGCGCTGCCAGAATGGAGACGGCACGCGCGGTGTGCGGTCCCCATTCGAAAGAGGTATTAATGCGCATACAATGGCTGAAACGCGCGTCGGCGGAGAACATGGTGCCGGGCGCGACGCTGACGCCTTTTGCCAGAGCGCGCTGATAGACCCGTGCCGCGTCAACGTTATCGCCCAAATCCAGCCATAAAAAATACCCGCCGGCGGGTTGCGTCACTGTCACCTGCGCCGGAAACTCAGCCAGGATAGCGTGACGCATCGCCATCTGGCGTTGTTCAAGCACACGGCGCAACCGCCGCAGATGGGTATCGTAGCCGCCCTGCTGCGCACCTTTTTGCATATAATCGGCTAATGCCAGCTGAACCGGCACACTGGCCGATAATGTACTCATCAGTTGCAGGCGTTGAATACGTTCGGCATAAGCCCCCGCCGCCACCCAGCCTACGCGAAAGCCCGGCGCGAGAGATTTCGAAAAAGACGAACAATGCAGAATTTCGCTGCGGTATGACGAGGCTTTCAGCGGCACCGTCCGTTCACTGTCAAAGTACAGTTCGCTGTAGACATCGTCCTCTATCAGCGCCACTTTATGCGCCTGAAGAATACTCACCAGCCGTGTTTTTCTCTCCGGCGGCAAACTGCATCCGAGCGGGTTCTGAAAGCTGGACATCAGCCAGCAGGCTTTGATGGGATAAATTTCCAGCGCCTGTTCCAGTGCCTCGGGATCCATGCCGCTACGCACGTCAGTCGGAATGGCGACGGCTTTTAATTTACGCCGCTCAATCGCCTGCAATACCCCGTAAAAAGCCGGCGATTCGATAGCCACCCAATCCCCCGGCTCGGTCACAACCTGCAAACTTAACCCGAGCGACTCCATCGCACCTGACGTAATGACAATTTCATCGGGTGCCACTTCAATACCGTTTTGCGCATACCGCTGCGCAATGCTGCGACGCAGTTCTTCATTACCCGGCGGCAGATTTGCAGTGGCGCTGTGTGGCGACATCCGGCGGACGGCGCTCGCCAGGGAGCGAGCCAGACGTGGTTGCGGGAAAAGTGTCGGATCAGGAAACGCGGAACCAAGCGGCACCACGGCGGGATCTTGCCCGGCTTTAAGAATATCGAAAATAGCGTCATTGACGTCCACCTGCTCTGCGGCATGTAAACGCCCGTCGGGAGAAGGACGCACCGGTCTCTGACCCCCCGCCGCCACGAAATAGCCGGACTGCGGACGTGCGACAATCACACCCTGACTTTCCAGCAGCTGATAGGCCTGCAGCACAGTCATCAGACTCAGGCCAGACTGTTTACAGGTATCACGCAATGAAGGCAGCCGTTCGCCCGGTAACCAGACCTGCGTATCAATTTGTCTGCGCAAGGTACGCGCCAGCGTTTCATAACGGGATTGAGTCATTATCCATCAGCACTGTTATAGAAAGTGTTAATCAAAAGATAACTATTATACCTGATTTTGCGCTTTCCCTCTGACGTAAACTGCTCATCAACAGCGACGAACATTTAACAGAGAGTTATGGCGGCGAAACATTCACCATGATAATGTGTGAATTCACCGCATTACTCAGATTTATCTGAGCTTCCTTTCACACCTGTTCGCGCAACCTTACGCTTTCTAAACACTTTCTCCACGATCGCTGGAAAAGTAACACTCCGCCTTTCACTCTTTTACATCCACACCGCATTACTATTCATTGGATTGAGTAGACTTGTTTTCGTCGAAACAAAACGGGCGAATTGCCTGAATCTCCAATGAGGAATTTAATTATGCGTAAACTTACCGCAATGATTGTGGCTTCAACTCTGGCTCTGAGCTCCGCTTCTTTCGCATTTGCTGCTGAAACCACCGCGACACCGGCCACTGACGCCACGACCGCCACGCAAGGCAAAATGCTGCATCATAAAGGACCGCAGCATATGAATCCGTTTGCGGGCCTGAACCTGACTGAACAGCAGAAAACACAGATGAAAGAAATCATGAAAGACAGCGGGGCGCGCCCTGACCGTGCAGCCATGAAAGCCCAGATGGATCAGATGCACAACCTGGTGGCGACCGACAGCTTCGATGAAGCTAAGGTAAAAGCGCAAATTGATACCATCACTAAAGCGCAGTCTGACCGCATGCTTGACCGTGCCCGTGCTGAGAACAAAATGTATAACCTGCTGACACCAGAGCAGAAAAAACAGTTCAATGAAAACTATCAGCAACGCGCCGCCAAAATGGAGCACATGCGTGACCACAAACCAGGCCAGGAAAAGTCAGCAACCGCTGAATAATCCTTAACCTGACAGAATAACCGGCCCATCGTGGCCGGTTTTTTTTTGCTTTTTTACTTCCCCGCCACAACTTTGCTGTTATCCGCCCCGTCTGGTTTGCGCAAAGCGTCAGCCGCATCACATTTTCATCTTTAACTTCATACTTTTCTGTTTAAAAACATTATTTTTGAACAATAATTTAACAAGGTCGCAACCAAATATAACCAGGCGACCCCTACCTCTGCACATCACACTCTCGACATAAAAAGTGGCGGGCTCTCACCGGACCCCTCATAAGGAGTTGTACATCATGAAAAGCGTCAAGTCCGGGATAACCTGGCTGGTGGTGGCGTTAATCGGGGCTTTTGCCTTTGGGATGCTGGCCCTCAGCCGTGGCGAACATGTTAATGCTCTCTGGCTGGTGGTCGCCGCTATTGCCTGTTACAGCATTGCTTACCGCTTCTACAGCCTGTTTATCGCTGAAAAAGTTTTTGAACTCAACGACAAACGCATGACTCCGGCCGAGCGTCACAATGACGGACTGGATTACGTACCGACCAATAAATGGGTCTTGTTCGGCCACCATTTCGCGGCCATCGCCGGAGCCGGTCCGCTGGTAGGCCCGATCCTCGCCGCACAAATGGGTTTTCTGCCGGGCACGATCTGGATCCTGGTCGGCGTGATGCTGGCCGGTGCGGTACAAGACTTCCTGATACTGTTCATTTCTACCCGCCGCGATGGCCGCTCTCTGGGGGAAATGGCCAAACAGGAACTGGGGAACTTCGCGGGCGTTATTACTATGCTCGGCGCGCTGGGCGTGATGATCATCATCCTTTCCGCGCTGGCGTTAGTGGTGGTCAAAGCACTGGCCGACAGTCCGTGGGGGCTGTTCACCATTGCCGCAACCATTCCGATTGCCCTGTTCATGGGCATCTACATGCGTTTTCTGCGTCCGGGAAAAATCGCTGAAGTGTCGGTGATTGGTTTTGTGCTGATGATGCTCGCCATCATTTACGGCGGCAATGTTGCCGAAGACCCGTTCTGGGGACCGTTCTTTACCCTGCACGGCACCACCCTGACCTGGGTGCTGGTGATCTATGGATTTATCGCCTCGGTATTGCCGGTCTGGCTGCTGCTGGCACCGCGCGATTACCTCTCCACATTCCTGAAAATCGGGGTTATTGCCGGGCTGGCCGTAGGCATTGTTTTTGCCATGCCGGAGATGAAAATGCCTGCAGTATCGCGCTTTATCGACGGCAGCGGTCCGGTGTTTTCCGGCAGCCTGTTCCCGTTCCTGTTTATCACTATCGCCTGCGGTTCGATTTCAGGTTTCCATGCGCTGGTCTCCAGCGGCACCACACCGAAACTGATTGAGCGCGAAAGTCATATCCGCTTTATCGGCTACGGTGCGATGCTGATGGAATCCTTCGTGGCGATCATGGCGCTGATTTGTGCATCCGTTATCGACCCGGGTGTGTATTTTGCCATGAACTCTCCGGCGGCCCTGATCGGGACCACGGTAGAAAGCGCCTCGCAGGTGATTAACGGCTGGGGCTTTGTGATCACGCCGGAAATTCTGACGCAAATCGCCAGAGATGTCGGCGAGCAGTCAATCCTTTCCCGCGCAGGTGGCGCGCCTACCTTCGCCGTCGGGATGGCTCACATCATCACCGATGTGTTCAACAGTCGTGCGATGATGGCCTTCTGGTATCACTTCGCTATCCTGTTCGAAGCCTTATTTATTCTTACCGCCGTGGATGCCGGTACCCGCGCCTGCCGCTTTATGGTGCAGGATCTGGTGGGTGTCGCGGTGCCTTCTTTAGCCAATAACCGCTCGTGGATTGGTACTTTCGCCGGAACTACCGTCGCGGTTGCAGGCTGGGGCTTCTTCGTTTATCAGGGCGTCGTCGACCCGCTAGGCGGCATTAATACCTTGTGGCCATTGTTTGGTATCGGCAACCAGATGCTGGCTTCGATGGCGTTGATTCTGGGCACGGTGGTGTTGTTTAAAATGAAGAAGCAGCGCTATGCATGGGTCACCATTTTGCCCACTATCTGGCTGTTTATCACCTCGATGACCGCAGGCTGGCAGAAGATTTTCCACGAAAAACCATCGATTGGTTTCCTGGCGCAGGCGAAGAAATTCGGTGCCGGTATCGACAGCGGCGAAATCATTAAACCCGCCAAAACGCTGGCGGACATGCACACCATCGTACTGAACAATCAGATCAATGCCCTTCTGTGTGGATTCTTCATGCTGGTAGCGGTCACCATGTTGATTTCAGCCTGCTTCGTGATCCGCCGTGCGCTGCAATCAGACACGCCGACAGTGCATGAAACCGCTGTTGTACAACGTCGTGAGGCCCGCCATGTCTGATTCAAGAGCATTATTCAAAACACCGCGGCCTGCGGTGTTACAGGTTATCCGCTGTCAGCCGTTATTCACGGTGCAGCCAAAACCACACAATGTGGCCGGCTGGCTGAGGCTGGCGATAAAACGTACCGCACAGAGTTTTCGCCTGATGGTCGGCGTGCAGGATTATCAGAATTATGTCCGCCACATGGCCGTCAGACATCCGGAAATGACACCGATGACTGAACGTGAATTCCACCGGCGATGTCTGGAGGCGCGGTTCCCGAGCGAAGGGGGGAAGATGGGTAAATGCCCGTGCTGATAGTGAGTTGAACGCCTCAGCTTAAATGGCGATTTTCTTTCTCAGGAGCAGACGTCCGGATGTGGTTTTCTGGCTTTACGCCTCCCCTTTTCAGGGGAGGTCGTCGTAAACTATCAGCTCGCCACTAACATCGGTTCCATCACCGGCGCGGTCTGCTCAAAGACCAGAGACAACAGGATTTTTTTCACCGCCATGGCTTCCTGCGATAATGCCAGCGTTTCACAAACGCAGAGCGACAGCGGAACCTGAATTGCCGGGCCGCTGATACATGACATCCAGGCTTTGGCCGGGCCGGTCATGGCACGGGCCGCAGATTCAGGCAAAATAGTGGCACCCAGCCCGCTGGCAACGGCGGCGGTCAGTGTGGCTGAAGATTCAATTTCACCAATGATATTGGCACTTAAACGGCGTACCGCCATCGCATCATCCACCAGACGGCGGGTAATATTATGTGAGCGCGGCATAAACAGGTTTAGCTTTGCCACATCACTCAGTTCGACATATTTCCCCGGATTCGGCACGGAGTGTGCCCCGACGAGATACAAATCTTCTTTCATCAGTGGCTGACTGCTCAGCCCGGAAGCGATGCCGGAACCGTAAAAAACCGCCATATCCATACGCCCGTTAATCACCAGATCCCCCAGGGCAGTGCCGAAATTCTCGTTGAGATACAACAGAATCCCCGGATGTTGTTTGCGAACTGCCTGCAACAGCGGCAGCGCCAGCCCGGAGGCAGCAGTGCCCGGCGCAAGACCGACGGAAACCTGTCCGCTAAGCGATTGTCCGGCGTTGTTTACGGCACTGTGGATTTGATCACACTGACGCAAAATGGCCTGCGCATGCGAATAAAGAATATTACCGGCTTCGGTGGGAGTGACGCCGCGCTTAGTGCGAATCAGCAATTGTTGCTGCAATTCCCCTTCCAGCGTCGCCAGTTGCTGGCTTAATGCCGGTTGGGCGATGTGCAGAACATCAGCAGCCTGCGTCAGGCTGCCAATATCGACGATTTTCACAAAGTACTTCAGACGTCTGAGATTCATCTCTGTCTCCATCTTACGCGAAAGGGATAACCCTGGGCGGTCGTTGTTGATGTGAATAATAAGTGTGACTAATAAAAGCAAGATTTACGCCAATCTCCGGCACGTGAATTAAAAATCCCCATTACTGGTGCTAATCCACGAAAATATAAGAGAAAACTATTACACGGGAAAAATAGGCGACAGAGGGCGGGGATAAAACGGAGGATCATGACATACGGCTGCAAAAGAGACCTGCACCAATATCATGCAGACTTATAGGTTATCTTTAAAAATTAGCAGGTTTAATAACAGCGATGCCACGAAACAGATTCGCAGCATCACTTCCTGACGTAGTGTTTATATTGACGGGATCATGCCGCCATCGACGCGGATCACCGAACCGGTCATATATGACGTCTGCTGACTGGCAAGAAACGCCGCCACAGCGCCATGCGGCCCTGGATACCCAAGTCCATCACTTTTTCCTCTTGTTTATGTAAGACAAAAACAGCGGATCACCCCACTTTACCGACTTTGTTAAGCACCATCTGATAAGCCGATTGCAGGTGGCTGCGCATCATGTCCGCCGCCGCTTCCATCCGCCCTTCCAGCACGGCGTCGATGATCGCGACATGCTCCTCGCACCATTCGCGCACACGCTGTTTATTGGTGTAGCTGCCGAACTCCAGCAGGCGGCGCAGCCGGTTTTGCTGCTGAATTGCCTGTAAAACAAAAATATTGCCGCTGAACTCCGCCAGCATTTCATGGAAGGTGGCGTCCGTTTCGAAAATCTGACGGCCATCAACGGCCAGAATATCCGGATGAGTAATCAGATAAATATGCTGCATCCGCAAGCGGCGCAGCGCGCTTTTATCGGCGTGATAACCTGCCGCCATTAGCGCGCCTGGCTCAATCATCAGACGGAATCCGTAGCCGTTACTCAGCGCTACATCGGTATTCAGGGTCGGTAAGAATGACCAGCCATGCCCCTTGTTGCGGGCGATCAACCCGTCTTCCGCCAGACGCAGCAACGTGCGCGCCAGCACACCACGATCAACGTCATAGCGCTGGGCGATTTCCGTCTGCGTCAGGGAATCCGGCAACTTTCCGGCGATACGGTCTTTGACCAGTTGCTCGTATAAATCCTGATCATTACTGGCAGGGATATCAATGCTGATGCGCTGAAGTTCGTCGAAGGCTTTCAGCAGGAAAAAACCCTGATTGCGTCGCGCTTCGATAATTCCTAACTCACACAGTAATTTCAGGGCAGTACGCACCGGCGTACGTGAAACACCGAGCATATCAGCCAGTTGTTGCTCCCTGAGATGATGACCTGGCTCAAATTTTGCTTCACGTATCAGGTCAAGGATTTGGTTTGCCAGACGCCTTCCGCTGGCTGTCGTAGATTGGGTCATGGAATAGCAACACCTGAAAGTATTTGTTGTTTAGGTTTGTACAATATCACAAGCCTTGAGGATGGTGAAGTCTGGTTATAAATCCCCCAAATCGTGCAATTAATGCACCAAAAAAGAGCCTTGACTCACAAATTTAATTGTATTTAATGAGACACAAAGAGCAATCCTGCTCATGGGAAACTGGAGTCTGTCATGTCAAAAAAAGCTTTTTTGCGTCGATATGCCGCCGTCTCTCTGGCCGCTATTTGCCTGAGTGCTCCGTTGTTCAGCCAGGCTGCTGCGCCGGCGCTGGTCAGTAAAGGTCATCTGACGTATGGCACCGCCGCCACGTTCATGCCGTTTGAATTTACGAAAGACGGCAAGCTGAGCGGTTTTGATATCGATCTCATTACCGCCCTGTCGGAAAAACTGGCGCTGACACCGGAACCGATGTCGATGGAGTTCAAAGGACTGATCCCCGCGTTGCAGGGTAAACGTCTCGATATCATCAACTCAGCGATGTACATCAACCCGACCCGTTCTGAGCAGGTGGATTTTGTGCCGTACCTGAAAATCGGCAGCCGCGTCATTGTGGCGAAAGGCAATCCGGAAAAAATCACCGGTCGTGATTTGTCCCTGTGCGGCAAAAACATCGCCGTGACGCTGGGCGGCATTGAAGAAAGTCAGGCGCGTGCAGACAACCAGAAATGTCTGGATGCTAAAAAACCAGCGCTGACCGTGCTGACCTTCCCGGCTGCCACGGATTCTGCCGTCGCAGTGGCACAAAAACGTGCTGATGCAGAATTCCTGTCAACGCCGGGTGCTGTGGCACTGCTGAGCGAAAAAGGCGATACCTTCGAAGCCGTCGGTGCTGAGTTTGAAGCAGACACGCACATCGGTTTTGCCGTGCGTAAAGGCGATACCGAAATGAAATCGCTGCTGGAAAAAGGCCTTCAGGACGTGGTGAAAGACGGAACTTATCAAAAAATCATCAGCAAATGGCAGTTCCCGGCTTCGGTGTCCATTTTCTGAAACCGTAATGTTAAGTAAAGCGTTGCCCTGACATTGAGGAAAGTTCATGTCACTTGATCTTGTTTGGCAATACCTGTTCTCACCGGCGTTCTTTCAGGGCGCATTAATGACCTTGTTATTAACGGTGTGCTCGCTGTTCTTTGGCATTATTGCGGGGCTGGTGCTGGCCCTGCTGCAGGAATCCCGCTTCAGGGCGGGATCCGTTCTGGCCTTCTTCTATCTCTGGTTGTTTCGCGGCACACCGGTGCTGTTCCAGATTATTTTCGTTTACAACGTTCTGCCAACCTTCGGCCTGCGCTTCTCCGCTTTCACCTGTGCGGTGATGGCGCTGTCCTTAAATGAAGGGGCGTATATGGCGGAGATTTTACGCTCCGGCTTACAGGCCGTGCGCAGCGGGCAGCGAACGGCGGGGATGGCGCTCGGCATGACTCAGGGCCAGATCATGCGCAAGATTGTGTTGCCACAGGCCGCGCGCATCGTGCTGCCGCCGATGGGCAATCAGATGATCAGCATGCTGAAGTCGAGCGCACTGGTGTCGGTGATTGCCGTACAGGAACTGCTGCTCATCGCCAATCAGACCGCCAGCGCCAGCTTCCGATATTTCGAAGCACTCTGCGCCGCAGGTATTTACTACCTGGTGCTGACTTCCGTTTTCATGGTCGGACAGGCCTGGCTGGAGCGTTCGCTTGATCCGAAAAAACGCAAAAAACCCGCGCTGTCACTGACTGAACGCCTGCTGCGCAGCAGCACGCCAAACTGAGGAGAAGTCCGTGAGTCAATCCAAACCGGTTCTGGAAATCATCGGCGTCGATAAACATTTTGGCGCACAACACGTTCTTAAAAACTGTTCCCTGAATGTGGTTCAGGGCGAAACCGTGGTGCTGATTGGTCCGTCAGGTTCAGGCAAATCTACCCTGCTGCGCTGCATCAATTTACTGGAGCCGATCCAGGGGGGTTCGATTTTCTTTCGCAATCAGGACATCACCCACGCCAGTATCGAGCCGCATAAATTACGCCGTGACATCGGTATGGTGTTCCAGAACTACGAACTGTTTTCCCATCTGACGGCGGCCGAAAACATCATGCTCGCGCCGATGACCGTGCTGGGCGTCAGCCGCAGTGAAGCCGGGGCACAGGCCCTGGAACTGCTCGGCAAAGTACGAATTCCTGATAAAGCCGATTCGTTCCCTGATGAACTTTCCGGCGGCCAGCAGCAACGTGTTGCCATTGCCCGTGCACTGGCGATGAAACCCAAACTGATGCTGTTTGATGAACCCACCTCTGCGCTTGACCCGGAAATGATCCGCGAAGTGCTCGACGTGATGGCCGATCTCAGCGCCGAAGGCATGACCAGCATTGTGGTCACGCATGAAATGGGCTTCGCGAAACGTGCAGCCAATCACATCGTCTTTATGGAAAACGGCGAAATCATCGAAAACGCGACCGGCGAAAAATTCTTCGGCGGCGATGTCAGCCTGCGGGCACAACGTTTCTTAGATCAAATCTTGCATTGATCCTTTTCAGCACCCCCAAAACATCTATTGCGCCCTCACCAGGGACCTGACTTTTGCCACAAAACTGTTTTTCAGGAGACACCGATGAGTCTTTCATCGCCCGATATCAGCAGAATGAAACGCGATCTTGCCGCACTGGTGGCGATCAATACCGAAAACCCGCCGGGACGTGAACGCGAGGCAGCAGAGCTTATCAGCGCCATGCTGAGCGACATCGGCTTCGACATGACGCTCAGCGAGTACGCACCGGGACGCACCAACGTGATCGGCAGGCTGGCAAACGGCAGCGGCCCGTGCTTTGCCTTTAACACCCACATCGACGTCGTACCGGCCGGTGAAGGCTGGCATCAGGATCCGTTTACCCTCACCGAACGCGACGGGCGGTTGTATGGCCGCGGAGCCTGCGACGCTAAAGGCCCGCTGATCGCCATGATCGAAGCCATGCGATGGCTCGCGGCCAACCGCAATGACTGGAGCGGCACACTGATGGCGATTTTTGTCGCCGACGAAGAAGTCGCCAGCGAAGGCGCGAAGTTTTATGTGCGTGAAGCTCCGGCGCATATCGATTACGTGGTGATCGGCGAACCGACCTCCAACACCACATACTCGGCGCACAAAGGTAGTTTACGTCCGCTGGTTCGCGTTCATGGCGTCACCGCGCATTCCGGCACACCGGAGCTGGGGGAGAACGCTATTTTCCGTACCGCGCAACTGCTCGGTCTGGTGGAAGAAACGCATGAACATACCGTGCGTTGTCGCTGCCATCCGCTGGTCGGTAACGCCAGCCTGACGGTCACGCGCATTAGCGGCGGACATGCCGATAACGTGCTCCCGGGCGCCTGCGAATTATTGCTCGACCGACGGATGGTGCCGGGCGAAGACGAGAACGCCGTGAAACAGGAAATTCAGGATTTACTGCAACTGGCGCAGGAAAAATTCGGTGTGCGCAGCGAAATACTCACCTACAAACCGACCACCGGCGGTGCGACCGAAACCGATTCTGACGATCCGATTGTGCGGGCGGGCGTTGAAGCCTGTGCCGCGCAGGGCAATCCTGAACCCGGCCCGTTCGGTTTTCAGGGGGGATGCGATCTGGTGCATTTTCGCAGTCTGGGTACTAAAGGCATCATCATCGGCCCCGGTTCGCTGGCCGTCGCGCATAAACCTGATGAATTTATCCCCATCGATGAATTCGTGGCAGGCAGCAAAATTTACTGCGATGTCGCCTTAAAAATGCTCAAACGCTGAGGGGAAAACAGTGAAAGCGACCTTATATCGCGCCGACCTGCGGTATCCGCATCTGCAACTTTATACCGCCTCGTCGGGCCGTGTGCCGGGGCTGGACACCTTGTATCTGCTGCTTGAAGACAAAAACTTCAACGGGCTGGGCGAAGTGCGCATCAACATGGCTTATCTCAATGGTTATAGCGCCGAACGGGTGTTGAGTGATGCGATCCGTGCGTTGCAGCAACTGGATCTCAGTCAGCCTGCCAGCACAATTTTACTCAATCTGCCGCAACGGCTGACGGACTTTCTGGCACCGACACGCATGTTGCTGGATATCGCGCTGCATGATCTGATCGCGCGTCAGGAAGGCATCAGCGTGGCGCAACTGGCCGGCGCAGATAATAGCGAAACAGTGAGTTATCACACCAACCAGACGCTGTTCTGGACGCCGATGGCGCAGATGCTGCAACAGGCGACGGCGTATGTGGATCGCGGTTTTACACAGCTTAAACTGCGCGTCGGCGTGGCTTCGTTCGAAGAAGATGAAGCACGGCTCAGTGCGCTGCGCCGACGTTTCGGGCACGAAATCAGTTTGTCCGCAGATGCCAACGGCCAATGGCAGCCGGAAGCGGCCCGCAGCCATTTAATCTCGCTGGCGAAGTTTGAAATGAGTTATCTCGAACAGCCGGTTTCTGACGCGAATGCGCACTATTATCCGGCGCTGGCCGAAGCCAGCCTGGTGCCACTGATGCTCGATGAAAGCATGAGCAGCGAGGCAGATTTAGAACGCATTTTGCGGCTGAACGGTAAGATTATGGCACATCTCAAACTGGTCAAAATGGGTGGCATTGCGCCGACAATGGCTGCCGCACGACGTCTTACGGCAGCGGGCGTGCCATTCATGATTGGTCAGATGAACGAAGGCGGTGCCGCTACCGCCGCCGCACTGCACGTCGCCCGAGCCTGCCAGCCTGCTTATGCCGAACTTTACGGTGCCGACGGACTGGGCAACGACCCGGTTCACGGCCTTTCCTATCATCAGGGATTACTCAGCAGCCCGCCGGGCGCGGGGCTGGGTATCCACTTCACCCCTTCCCGTACAGAATTCATTCAGGAGTTTGAACAATGACAGCAACATCATTACCCGATACGGGCCGCATCGTGCCAGGCGCAGAATCTGCGTTTCACGAAGAAGAATATCGGCAGCGCATGGCGAAGGCGCGTCAGTTACTGCTGAAAGCCGGTCTGGACGTGATGGTGATCACCGGGCCGGAAAACATCTTTTACCTGACAGGCCAGCAAACACCGGGCTATTACACTTTCCAGACGCTGGTACTGCCGGTGGAAGGCGAACCGGTTTTCGTTATCCGCCAGCTGGAGTATTTCAACTTCATCTCCAACACCTTTATCCGCGATGCGGCGATTTATACCGATGGCGATAATCCGGTGAATTTCCTGCTCGATGTGCTGAAAGCGCGTGGCTGGATGAAGAGCCGGATCGGTATCGATAAACGCGGCTGGTTCCTGCCGATCGCAATATACGAAGCCTTACAGGCTGCAATCGGCACGATCCACGATGCGGCTGGTGTTATCGAACAACTGCGTGCCGTGAAATCAGCCGCAGAACTGGAAAAAATGGCGCACGCCGCCCGTTACGTTGACGCCGGCATGCTGGCAGGCCGTGCGGCGATTGCCGCAGGTGCGACAGAAAACGATCTGGTTTCCGCCATGATGGGCGCGGCGATTGCCGCCGGTTCCGAATATATGGGCATGGAACCGCTGGTCTCCAGTGGCCCGCGCACCGGTGTGCCGCACGGTACATGGCGTCGTCGTAAAATCGTCGAGGGTGACCCGATTTTCCTTGAAATGGCTGCCGCTCACGACCGTTATCACGCGGCCCTGATGCGCTCCGCCTGGCTCGGCAAACCGCCAGCCGTGGCGCTGGAAATGGAAAAAGTGTGTCAGGAAGCGTTGCAGGCTGCACTCGATGCCATCCGCCCGGGCGCGACATGCGAAGCACCGCATCTGGCCTGTCAGGCCGTTATCGACCGCGCTGGCTACACAGATAACTTCAAAAAACGCACCGGTTATTCGATTGGTATTTCGTTCGCACCGGACTGGGGCGAAGGCGCGATCCTCAGCCTTTACAGCGGCATCACCACCGAATTACAGCCAGGCATGACCTTCCACATTCCACCCGCATTGCGCATTTACGGCGAATTCACCGTTGGCGTTAGCGAAACCATTGTTGTGACTGAAACCGGCTATCGCGCCCTCGGCACAGTGGATCGTCCGCTGACCTTACTTTGATTTTGCTTTTAACCAGATGATGGGAATTGAATAAATGAAAGACATCAGTGAAAGTCAGGCGCGCCTGAAAGGTATTTTTAATATTACCGTGACGCCTTTTACGGCAGGCGGTGAGTTTGATTTCGCCGGGTTATCCCGCAACATTGAGCGGGTAATCGGCCTCGGTTATGACGGCATTTTGATTGGCGGCACGTACGGGGAATTCCCGGCGATGACCGCAGACGAACGCGCCACGCTATTCCGCCATGTGATGGAAGTGGTGGGTGACCGCGTGCCGGTGATGTTGTGCAGCGCAGGTTCAGATGCCCGCGTCGTGCGCGATTTAACACAACTGGCAGGCAATCTGGGTGGCCTGCCGATGGTCACGCCGCCGTTTGTTTCTGAAGTGACTGACGCGCAAATTATCAGCTTCTTTAAACAGATGGCACCGTTATCACGCACCGGAATTCTGGTGTATAACGCGCCGGGCATCGGCATTACGTTGCCGCCGGTAGTGCTGGAGCAACTGGCAGACATCAACGGCGTGGTGGGTATCAAACAAGGTGACCTGAACCCGACGGCTATCGATCAGATTGCCAGCCGTCTTGGCGGGCGTCTGCGCCTGTTCTGCGCCTCCGATCTGGCATTTTTAGGGCCGATGATGTGTGGTTTTGACGGCATCAGCACCACAAACAGCGGCGCACTGCCGGAAATTATTCTGGCAACCTATCGTGCGCTGGAAAGCGGCGATGCCAGCACAGCCCGCGAACTGCACCGTCTGTGGTATCCGTACCGGGCGCTGGCCCGCCGTTTCGGTCAGCCTCAACTGGTGAAAGCGGCCATGAATCTGCGCGGTTTTGATGGCCACCATGTCCGCGCCCCGCTGAGTGATCTGCAAGCTGATGTGATCGGGCTGGTGGAGCAGGAACTGCGCCGTCTGGCCGCCGATCCGCGTTCCGGCGTCACACTGAAGTAGTCCACTTTAAGCAAAAATCCCCGTCTTTGAAGGCGGGGATTATTCATGGTGCCGTTAATTTATCCGTGCTGTGCTGACGCCGCTTGCAGAAAAGCTATCAGCAACGGGTGAGGTTTCACGGGCAGTGATGACAACTCCGGGTGGCCCTGTACGCCGAGGTAAAACGGATGGCGTGTGAATTCGATTCCGTCAGCAATCTTGCCGGTGGCATCGGTCCCGCTGATCAGTAATCCGTGATTTTCCAGATCCGGTTTCAGTTCAGGTGCAAGGTGAAAACGGTGGTTGTAGCGTACGATAAATTCATCGCCAAGAATATCATGCAACCGGCTGCCGGGGCGGGAATGCATCCGATGATCCCCGAGGCGGTGCACCGGAAATGCTGGCATATCCGTCAGCGGCACAAAAGTTTTAATATCAGCATCAGGATCCGCTTCCGCCAGACTGGCTTTCGCAGAACCCATCATGTTCTGCACGATGGCCGTCGTCATGGTTTGCATGCCCAGGCACAGCCCGAGAACAGGAATATTGCGATTGAGGGCATAATGCGCGGCACAAATCTGTCCGGCCACATTACACATCGCGGAGCCGCCCGGCAGTAAAATGCCATCGACGTTTTCCATCACCTCATGCAGATGAGCTTCCAGCACCTGGGGCGCGGCATATACAATATCAAGCGACACAGATAAAGCATCCGCGGCATCACCCAGCGCAGCGAGCGTGGCCGGATAGGTCGTGCACTGCTCGGACTGCACGCCGACCAGCGCGATACGCAGCGAAGTGGTGGTTTGTGACGGCGTATCGTGGTTTATCCAGCGCCCATAACGATCACGCCACCAGTATCCGGCGGCTTCATCCGTCAGTCCGTGCCGTCTGAACACATACCCCTGATTTTCGCGCTCAACCGTAATCAATTCATAGTCAAACGCGTTTTCGCGAACCTGCCGTGCCATTTGAGTGAACTGAATGATCTGCGTTGGCCCGAGGGGGATCACCATATCCCCGGTGCCATACGTCTTCAGCAATTCCTCCAGCTTCATCACCTTACCGGCACTTTGCAAAATCAGCCGTTCTGCCCAAAGCAACCCGCTGGTGACCAGTTGCCCTTCACCCACGACGTGCTGACAGGCATCAGGATAGTGTGCGGTATCCCAGCTCACCGGCAGATGTGCCAGCGGTAAATCTTTTTGTGCCGCCAGTATTGCCGCCATCGCGCCGTACAGCGATGGCTCAGGTGTGTCATGTGCAACAAAAATAAAAGCCATAAGACAACCTTGAAATATAAATGAAAAGTTCAGACAGCCCGCAGGCTCATCGCCAGCAATACCCCGCAGCCCTGCCGTTTTCGTCAGTAAAATACAGCTCAGTACGCAGAAATCATGAGCAAAGCAAAAAGAAGAATGGTAAGTTTAAATTGGTTTTAATGATTCACATAATACAATTTTGTTATTGTTCATACAGGGGAAACAATGTCTGCTGAATTTCTTGCACCTCGTTTGCGTCGTGTGCGCCCTTCGCCGACAGCGGTGATTTCCGACCAGGTTCGTGCGCTCAGCGCGGCGGGTACTGATGTCATCAACCTGGGCGAAGGTGAGCTGGATTTCGATACTCCCGCACATATTAAGCAAGCTGGCATCGACGCGATTGTACAAGGTGACACAAAATACACTGCCGTTGCCGGTACCGCCGCGCTTAAACAAGCCATCATGGCTAAGTTTAAGCGTGAAAATAGGATCAGTTACCGCCCGGACGAAGTCATCGCGGGAAGTGGCGCCAAGCAACTCATTTTTAACGCACTTTTGGCCACCGTTTCGTCTGGCGATCAGGTGATTATTCCTGCCCCTTACTGGGTGTCTTATCCGGATATGGTGGCACTGTCGGAAGGTGAACTGCGGATTGTTCATTGTCTGGAAAGTGATGGCTGGAAATTGCAGCCGGAAGTTTTAGCCGCCGCAATCACCCCGAAAACACGTTGGGTAATCCTCAACTCCCCGAACAATCCGACCGGTGCAGTCTATTCAGCTGCCGAACTCCACGCACTGGCCGCCGTTCTGCTGGAGCACCCGCAGGTGCTGGTGATGGCAGACGACATCTACGAACAAATTTGTTTTGTGCCCGGTATTTTCGCCACACTCGCCGAAGTCGAGCCTCGTCTGAAAGAACGTATCCTGACCGTAAACGGTGTTTCTAAAGGTTATTCAATGACCGGCTGGCGTTTGGGTTATGCAGGCGGCCCCGCGTGGCTGATTTCTGCCATGCAAATTTTGCAGTCGCAAAGCACTTCCAACCCCAGCTCCATTTCTCAGGCCGCGACTGTTGCCGCTCTGGAACAGGGCAATGAATTCATCACAGAATGGATCGACATCCTGACGCACCGCCGCGCCTTGATCATGAACTGCGTGAATGCCATTGACGGCCTCAGTGCCGAAGCGCCGCCGGGCGCATTTTACGTTTTCGCTAATTGTCAGGGGATGTCAGGTAAAACGACACCTTCAGGTGATATTCTCAAGACAGATGAAGATTTTGCCGCTTATTTGCTGCAATCAGGCCACGTTGCCACGCTTCAGGGTTCTGCTTTTGGAGCGCCGGGTTATCTGCGTATTGCTTATGCCATTGATGACAACCGGTTGCAGGAAGCCTGCGAGCGGATCACCCGCGCTTGTCGCGCATTGCGTTAAGACCGAAAAATACCTGACTCAATATGAAAGCGGGCCTTTTTGACTCTATTCTCAACAAGTTGGCTAAAGTACCAGCAAACGCACGCATTTATACAGTTTCCCCTTTGACATGCCACGGGGCAGTCGTTATTATTCGCCCCGTTCCAACGATTCCTCTGTAGTTCAGTCGGTAGAACGGCGGACTGTTAATCCGTATGTCACTGGTTCGAGTCCAGTCAGAGGAGCCAAATTTAGAGAAGCCCGCTTAAGGAAACTTAAGCGGGCTTTTTGCTTTTCATGCCCGGTGCCCAGGTCTGTGTGACTTTGATGCAATCAGTGAATGTCAAAAGTCTTCCCGATGCATTTACAGTTTTCCCTCCGCTCCGGGAAAATTTGGTGGTCAGACTATAACCGCCACCATTGATTATCGTTGGTGATCAAAAAAATGGGATGGCCTACCGCCATCCCATCTGCATCGTCTCTTTCATTGATTATGGATGTACCGGACTAATCAAACGCAGGAATTCCTCTGTCAACTGGTGAGAAAGTTTGTTTTTTTCGTCTTGATCGCTTGCCATTGCATCATCCACTGCCCCATGCATCCCATGGTACATGATGATGGCCGTCAAACGTGGATTAGCAAGCTTCCAGGCACCACAGGCGCTGCCATCATTAAGGATGGTTAAAATTTGTTCGACAACTGCGTCGCGATCCTTATTACTACGAGTAGGGTAATGATGATCGTGATACAAGGCGTCATGAACGTCCATCCCGTCAAAATAGGCAGCAATCCCTGCATCGCACCAGGCTCGCAACCGTGCGATGCTGTCATTAGAAGGGCAATTGTCGACAGCTTGTTGAATTCGCTCGATAAAAATTTGGGTAAAACGTTCTCTTAGTGCGGAGAGCATCTCGTTTTTTGAGGGGAAATAATGATAGAAGGTGCCCTTTGCTACCTGGGCATCGCGTACGATTTCGCTAACGGTGGTGGATTCTATCCCCTTCGTGATGAACAAATGCTGCGCGGCATCCATCAGTTCATCAAGACGTACTTCCGCGGGTTTAGTTCGCGGCACTGAGCTGGTTTTCTTAGTTTTCATGGCAACAATTTTATCATCTAAAACTTAACTTCTATCATAGACAATATTGACCCTATTGCCGAGTCGTTGGAGCCTGTCTGAGTGCGCATTATGCAATAAAGTCTAAAGATTCCGTAAGCAATCACTAACCTGCAGGATAACCTCACCCCAGCTTTTTTATTGGCTTCATGCGCATCAATAATGCCATGGCGGCTAAACAGACGCCTCCGGCGCACAGCATGGCTAAATGAAAGCCGCTCGCCATTGCTGAAGTATACCGAAAGCTAAAATCAGCGAGGGTCGTAGAGGGGATATGTCTCGTCACCGCCAGATGGGCAATATGTCCCGCGTCGTCAATACCATTGGTACTAAGGGACGCTGTAAGAGTGCTTATGGCGCGCCCGGTCATTAGCGTACCAAGTAAAGCGATACCTACCGTCATCCCGGCCTGACGTAGCGCATTCATCATGGCGGAAACTGAACCGGCTTGCTCTGTGGGAGCCATGCCCATCACCAGCATGCCGATGCCGGGCACGGCCAACCCAGCCCCCGCGCCCAGTAGGGTAAATAACGTCCCAACTATCCAGTAAGAGGTCTCAGCATCTATTTGCACCATCGCTACCATCGACAGGCCTGCCAGACCATAACCGATGACCAGTAATTCGCGCATCGGCAGTTTTAGACTGATGCGACCAAACAACAGCGATACCAGACCCGTGACGGCGAATAACGGTAACATACGCCAGCCTGCTTCAACCGGCGCCCAGCCCTGGATTTGTTGCAGAAAAATAGAGAAGAAGAATAGGCAGCTATAGTATGAAAAACCAAGGATAAATGACGCTAGGTTAACGATGACAAACGCCTTTTCTCGCAGCAATACCAGCGGTAGCAATGGACGCGGTGTTCGCATCTCGACCATAGCAAACAGAATAAAACCCGCCACAGCAAACGCGAGGATAATCAGTGGCAATCTGTCGCTAAAACCGTAATTACCTGCCTCAATCATCCCCCAGGCTAACGCTCCTAAAGACAAAATCCCCAGCATCTGGCCCAGCTTATCCATCGCCGCATGCTCAGGATATTTACGTTCAGTTATCCCCCAGAGCCCTGCCGCTATTGCCACCAGACATAGTGGAGTATTGACCAAAAAAATACTTTGCCATCCCAGCCACTGTAGCAGTATGCCTCCGAGCAACGGTCCGAGGATCAGTGCCAAGGCGCTAAAAGCAGACCATCCCCCGATCGCATGTGCCCGCTGTCTTGCGTCGGTAAAAGCGTGCGACAAGATTGGCATAGCTCCGGAAATCAATAACGCTGCACCTATCCCCTGGACTGCCCGCCCCGCGAGTAGCATGCCAATATTGGGTGCGAGTCCACACAAAACAGAGCCACAGGTAAACAGTATTACGCCGCTCACCCAAACACGCTTATGGCCATAGCGATCTGCCAACGGACCTGCAGACAGCATAAAAGCAGAAAGGCAAACGGCATAGGCATTAATCACCCACTGCAGACCTGCAATGTCAGTATGCAGCGCACTCTGCATCGTAGGTAGAGCAACATTAACAATACTAATATCTAGCGAGGCAAGGAAAGTACCAATGTAAGCAGCAGCAAGCGCGGCGTGACGGCGACTTAAACGCATTCCAGATCCTTAAATAGTGGAGTGATTTTGTTCAAGTCTAATCCATTGACCGACCGACGGTCAATGGATTAGACGAACTGGAAGACGAAAACCGTCGCCTCAAAAAAATGTATGCTGAAGAACGCCTCAAAGCCGAAATTATTCAGGAGGCCATGGCAAAAAAGTGGTGACGCCATCGCGTCGAAAGCAGATGGCACAGGACGCGGTCAGAAACCGAAACGTCAGTGTGCGTTTTGCCTGCCAGTTGTTTGTTGTCAGTGAAAGCTGTTATCGCTATCAGCCTCATCTGAATGAGGAAAATGACCTCATTGCTGAGTGGCTGCTCCGCATCACTGACAGCCAGCGCAGTTGGGGATTTGGCCTGTGTTTTTTATACCTGCGTAATGTCAAAGGCTTACCGCGAACCTGCTTTTTCCTAACTATAAAAACAGATATATAACTAACCTAATGAACACATTATTTAGGAAATTATTTTGCAACTACAACTCACCAGACTGCATCTTCGCCCCGTAACTACATCTGACTTGGATGACCTTTTCAGAATTTATGGCGACCCGGCTACGAACACCTTTAACCCCGCAGGGCCATATCCTGACATGCAACATGCACAAACTGTTTTAGCTCGCTGGATCAACCACTGGGAAACTCACAGTTTTGGAAACTGGGCAATCTCTTTGCAGGATAGTCCTGAAAGGATCATTGTTTTGGAGGTCTGAGCATCAGCAGTTATGCAGATATCGTAATTAATAACTTAGGATATCGTTTCGCCACAGAGGCATGGGGAAAAGGTCTGGCGACAGAGTTTTCGAAATACTCCGTCAGATATGGATTTGGTGAGTTAAAGCTGACTGAGATATCTGCCGTAGTTAGAGGAAATCACATGGCATCGCAGAAAGTTCTTCAAAAAGCCGGGTTGCAATACGTAAAAGAGATCCATGATGTGAAAGACGCTCCGCCTAGCCTGCTTTTTTCTCTTACACAGAGTGAATGGCTCAGACAATCAATGTAAGCGTATTTACTCTAAATATTTACTCTAAGTCATGGATAGCTAAACTGAAGCTAAAGAAGCGCCCTAAGGCGCTTTGGAAAATTAGTTGTTCTGGTACAAGTCCCAGCGATTTCCAAAGAGATCCTCAAATACAACCACTGTCCCGTACTCTTCCTCACGTGGTTCCTCGCAAAATTGAACGCCTGCAGTCTTCATAGCGTCATAATCGCGCCAAAAATCGTCGGTCTGAAGGAAAAGGAACACCCGGCCGCCACACTGATTACCGATAAAGGTTTCCTGCCTATCGTTTGAGGCTCGGGCCAGAAGAAGATTACAGTCACTTTCCGGGTTAGGAGTCACAACCACCCAGCGCTTGCCAGGTTGAGGCGTGTCTTCAACAAGCGTAAACCCGAGCTTACTTGTGTAATATTCAATCGCTCGGTCATAATCGTCGACGACGATAGCCACATATCCCATGCATCTTTTCTGCGTTCTCAAAATCACCTCCACCCGTTTTGGGATCTGCCCTTCACTCGAAATCACCATATCATTCGCTATGAATGTCCGCTCCGGCACACAGCAGACAAACACGTGACGCTGAAGGTCTGCTGAGAGCGAGGAGCAGACGTTGAGGGCTATAAGAAGACTACTTAATGTTAGCCGGCTTCAACACAAGCGCGCCGTAGTGTGCTTCGCGGTGACAGTTCGGACAGAGTGCAATAGCATTTTCAACAGAGTCCTCTCCACCGTTAGCAAGCCACTCCACATGATGCACTTCAAGATACGGTCTACCATCTTCCCGCTTGAATGGTGCATCACGTAGGCAGCTTTGACACTTACCTCCAGCTAAGGCTAATACCTCTGCTACAACGAGGGGATTACGCTTGAAGGTATAGCTCTTTATAATGACCCTTTCTGGCGTGGTGTTGGCTGTAGCCAGCTTCTCTCTACGTTGTTCTGAGGTAAGTTGAGACGCTGTTTCTATGGCCTTTTCAAACTCACTTTTAACCGGACGTGTTAGCCATTTGCCGTCTGAAGCTTCATAGATTTCAAACACACCATGAAGTGCGGAATCATAGACCTCGAAAACGTTTCCGCGCTTGAAAAGTCGATCATATTCATGGTGGCGATGGGTGGCATCATCTGTTCGTCTGGCAGTCCTGTTAAAACTCCAGTGACCACGATTGCAGTTAACTGCGTTAACTATCAGATTCAAATAAGTATTGTCTTTGTAATGTGGAAATCTTTTCTTTAAAATTGCATCGACCTGGGCAGCCGTAGCCTTTCCAGCAAACTCGTTTTCAACTATCTCAGCGGTTGTTGTACGGATTGGTTTATCACCATAAACATACTTACGAGCCATTTCTTTATTCCTTGAAAAGTTCTGGCAGGTGTTGCTGAAGCATAGGCGCAGTGAACATCTTGACCTGCTCCCAGCAAACTAACATAGCATGATGTAAGCAAGTTCCGCTTGTGGCACACAGCGGGCTGTCATGTCTGCTTGAGGGGTTTGAGTTCCAATGGAGCGAAAACCTACGCTAACTCATCATACTGGGCCAGACTTTATTATCAGGGACTGCGAGAAAAAGGAAAATCTCACCAGTCTGCAATCCGGGCTCTGGCATTCAAATGGATAAGGATCATTTAGAGAAGCCCGCTTAAGGAAACTTAAGCGGGCTTTTTGATTTTCATAAAACTGAACAAACCTTTGTATAATTTAAATTCAACGAGTTAGCGTGAAAAGTCTTCCCGATGCATTTTCATTCCCCCTCCGCATCGGTATTGTCTAATGCCGGTGACCTTCACATTTCCCATCAGAATATTGAAATACTCGGTTTCAGCCCCCGCGTCTAATATGCGATACATTTTAATTTCAGCAGATTTAAGGGTGAGTTCGCACGCTGTTTATTGTTTGGCAATCGCGCCATGCCGCGATTACGTCAGACGTCCCCCCGCTCAGATTGGTATGTCCACTTCTGAACGGAGAAATGTCAGAAAACAGCACTCATTAAACACCCCGATAGCAAGGCGTTTAATGCAGCTTACGGTTGTCATTATCTCGACATTGTCACCAGAATCGGCTTTTTCACGAACAGTCCGTAGCTAAGCGCACCCAACATCAGTAAACCGGCACCGAGGAAGAAGACGTTGGTGAACTGTCCGGTTGCATCAAGGATAATTCCGGTGACGATCGGCGCACAGGCTGCCCCCAGGAAGCCACCAAAGTTCTGAATTGCCCCCATCGATGCCACCTGCTCTTTCGGCGCAATGTCTGAAGCCAGCGTCCAGATCACACCCTGCGGCAGCTGCGAGAAGAAGTAGCCAATCGACAACAGTGCGATACTCAATGTTGTGCTGTGCACGAACGGTATTGGCGCAACAAAGCAGGCCGCCAGCGCAGCACCGGCAACAATCGGCACCTTACGCGCGGTAATGGTTTTCACACCGCGACGGATAAGACGGTCAGAAATGGCCCCGCCACACAGCACGCCCAAAATCCCCGCCAGGAACGGAATGGCCGCCAGCCAGCCGGTTTGTTTCAGGCTAAAGCCCAGCGATTTCTCCAGATAACCCGGCAGCCAGGTCAGGTAAACCCAGATGGTAAACATGATAGAAAAGTTACCGATCACCATAAACCAGGTGGTTTTATGTCTGAACAGCGCCCCCCAGCTCGCCTTGTTATTGCCGTTAACGTCGGTCACCGACTTCTGCACCCACTGAGAATTGGCGTGGATCACCTTTTCTTCGCGCTCGGTCGGATTGCGGTAAAATTTCAGCCAGACCAGCAGCAGCGGAATCCCCGCCAGGCCAATGGCAATAAACATGCCGCGCCAGCCGAGCGTTAACAGCAGCACGGTCAGGATTGGCGGCGCAATGGCATTGGCAATCTGCGAGCCGGTATTGATGATGGAGGTCGGCAGCGCGCGCTCTTTGTCAGAGAACCAGCGGTGAGTGATCTTGATGCCGGAGGTAAAGAACGGTGATTCGGATATGCCCAGCAGCATGCGCAGGGCATAGAACATGGAATAACCATTAACGAAACCTGCCATCACCGTGAAGGTGGACCACAGGCCCACGCCCCATGAGAACATTTTTTTAGGCCCAAAACGGTCAACCAGCCAGCCCGCCGGCAGGTTTGCCAGCGCGTAAGGCCACAGGAATGCCGACAGCAGCAGACCCATTTCCGTCTGGCTGAAACCAAACTCTTTAGCAATAGTCGTATTGGCGATACTTAAATTGGCACGGTCGAGATAATTAATCACTGCCGCCATTAACAAAATAAAAATAATGCCCCAGCGCAAGCGTGAAACAACAGGAGCGGCCGTTTTAACCAGAGGTGCATCGAGAGAAGAGGTAGCATCTTTCATAATTTAAATCATCCACTATGGGTTATTCATAAATAAGGCATCACTGAACAGGCTCAGATGAATTTTAATCACAGCTTTACGAATAAAAGACTCGCTTTGGGTATTACAACAAGGACGATGTAAATCTTGCGGAAAGAAAACGGCAAACATGCCGGGTTCCAGATGAATCAGCGATTCATTATTCGTTTCCTGGTAAAACACAATATCGTGCTTCTCAGCCCGGTCTTCTGCCACCTCATGCTCCGCCGCACCACGCGCCACACCGATGGTTTCTTCTCCCTGCAAGAGAAATTGAATATCGACAAACTTGAAATGTGACTCAGCGCGCATTTCATGAGCAGGAACGGTATTCATTTCCTGAAAAAGACAAAACATCTTGCCCGGAATAATATCGAACTTCCCTGGTGTTAGTGTTGAGAAATCAGTTTGAGTAATATACTCAATACCTTTATTAATAATCGGATGGAAAGCGAATTTTTCACGTTCCCAGTCTCTCAGGCAACATACGATCATGTTGAATAATCCTTTTATATTTATTTATATCAAGGGTCGGATTACGGCTAAAAATGTTATAAATTAAAACTTACTGCCCGGAAGCGTAATCATTTGCAAGAATATTCGACCAGGCGATTAATCAGCGGATAAGACGGCTGCTCATCCGCATCACTCACCGCTATCGTCTCTTATACGGCAGCGATTTTTTTCTGCCACAGCGCAGTGCCGCTGTGGATTTGATCCAGCAATACCGTCAGTCCCCAGAACTTTTCCAGCACATTGTCTTTATTCACCCGGCAGAACTCGCTGTCGAAAGTGCCCAGACGCTGATGATAAATCTTGGCATTCTTCGGATACCCTAATGTTTCCGTCACCGCGCCCAGCGACAGGAAAATGGCTAACTCATCGGCGAGTTGCGGCTGGGTTGCCGCCTTGTGATACAGCCAGCTGTAAAGCTCGGGATGAAAATTGGTGAACACGCCGCTGAATCCTTTAGACCCCGCCTGCATCGCCGGATAAGCGATCGCGGCGTTAGCATTAATGATGTTCAACGGCGTATTCGCCACCAGCTTCACACGGCGGGTAACGGTTGCCAGGTCACAGCTCACGTCTTTCAGTACAACGAAGCGGCCGGTGTTAGCGCAGTAAGTGAGCTCTTCGTCGGTCAGCAGGCGGCGATACGGTGCAGGACACTCATACAGTCCCAGCGGCATAGATTCAGGCAAAACACTCAGCAACTTATCCAGCGTGGCGAAGAAGGTCTCACTGCCCTGATTTTTCGGGTCAAGATGATTAGTGACCAGTACCAGTGCGTCGGCTCCGGTTTTCGCCATCGCCTTCAGCTCACTGATTTGGTCATTAATATCATCACTGATGTGGCCAGAGGCAATCACCGGCACGCGCCCAGCGACGTGTTTCACCACAAACTCCGCCAGCTCAACGCGCTCTTGCAGAGTCAGAAATTGCATCTCGCTCGACTGACACACGGCAAACAGCGCATCGACACCTTTCTCAAGATACCAGTCGATCAAACGGGTCAGGCCAGGGTAGTCAATCTGGTTGTCTGCGGTGAAAGGGGTCAACATCACCGGCACGATACCTTCAATACTTTTAGTCATTACTGCTCCTTAAGACGGAATCGATTACGTGGCCGCCAGACTCAATGCATCAAAGCAGCGACCGTTACAGGAAATTAAAGAGTGAACGCAGCATTTACCGCTGCGCCAGACGTGCCAAAACCTGGGGGTTATCAGGCATGTTTGATGCGCCTTCGCGTTCGACTGCCAGCGAGGCAAATGCCGAGGCATAGGTCGCCGCCTGCACCAGACTTTGCCCATTGGCGATACCTGAGGCCAGCGCGCCGTTGAAGGCGTCTCCTGCACCGGTGGTATCAACGCTCAGCGCCGGGAAAGCCGGAATGTGCTGGAACTGATTGCCGTCAAGCAGCAGCGCGCCGCGCGATCCCATCGTAATAATGACCCGCCTGGCACCCTGACTGACGATACGCTGTGCAGCCTCTTTGGCACTGGCTACATCTTTCACGTCAATGCCGGACAGCTGCGATGCCTCAGTTTCATTAGGGGTAATAACGTCAACATATTCAAGACACTCAAGCGCGTGGTTCGAGAAAGGAGCCGGGTTGAGTATCACTTTCACTCCCAGCGCTTTAGCCAGCTTCATCGCACTCAAGGTAGCGGCAAAGTTGTTTTCGAGCTGCACCAGCAGCACGTCCGAATCTTCAAGTTCGGGTGCGATTGCCGCCACTTCGTCTTCGCTGATGGTTTTATTGGCACCGGAATAAATGGCAATCATGTTCTCGCCGTTTTCCTGCGAGACATAAATAATGGCATTGCCGGTTGGTTCGGTTTCCGACTGATAAAGGGTAAAGGAGTGAATCTCCGAGGAGGTCAGGTGATCATAAGCAAACTGGCTGAACTGGTCCTTACCCACCTTGGAAACGAAATGCACCTTGGCCCCTGCACGACTGACAGCCGTGGCCTGGTTAGCCCCTTTGCCGCCGGGGCCGAGTGTGCTGCCCAGCGCCAGCAGAGATTCCCCGCCTTTTGGAAAACGTTCAACTTTTGCCACAATATCGACGTTAAATGAACCCAGAATACACACCTTACCTTTCATGTTCTTTCCTTTACCCTGTTGCACAATCTGCTTTCTTTTCTGACTCTGCAGCCGTTGTAGCAACACTTCAAAGTTATCGCCGGTGTCAGTAATCAGCTTTGACTGCAAACTTCGCCGGATTACCATTGCCCCGCCGTGACAGCGCTGAACCAATTTTTCAGCCGCCAGGACATTCAGATCATTGCGAATGGTTTCTCGGGTCACCGCAAACAGGGATGCCAAAACATCCACTTTTACCCGCTCATTTTTATCCAGATATTCCAGGATTTGTTGCCGACGCTCTTCAAGAAACATAGCCACCCACCTTCTCTGTATTCAGAATAAATGTATAAAACAGGTTAAATAGTGATGATGCTCATAGCTTAAATAGCAAAACGGAAGTAAACAAAAATGGGAACTTATGTTTTTTGTGACGTAATAAGCGGGGAATTCTGTCGGGCAAAGCAAACAAATGCTCATTTTGAGAAAGGAAGGTGTAAGCCGGATGGTTTCATGAGAGAAGCCCGTTTAAGGAGATTTAAGCGGGCTTTAATTTTTTGTCGTTAATCTTCCGCCATGCTGGAAAATGTCCGTCACGGGAGATATTAGTGATGGAGGTTTATCGCCATGAGATGTTGAAGATCACAAAGCGGGATATATTTCATTTCAACAGATGACATAAAAAGAGCCCGAGGTAAGCGAACAATTTTAACTATCGCAATGGCCAGGATATCCCGTCAAAAGAGCAGAGACTGATCCTGTCGATTTTCGTTTAAACAGATTCAAATCTTACCTGTTATGACTCCTGCATCTTAACGACCACTTTCCCCTTCGCGTGTCCCTGCCCCAGATAGGCAAGAGCTTCCTTTGTTTGTGCAAAAGGGAATACCTTGTCGATCACGGGCCTGATTTGTTCAGCCTCTATGAGTTTACCGATTTGAGTAAGCTGATCGCCATCAGGACGGACAAAGAGAAATGAATAGGTCAGCCCTCGTTTTTTCGCAAGACGCATCATCTTGCGGCTCATCAGCCCGAAGACAAAACGCAGAAAGAAATTTAATCCCCGGGTCCGCGCGAACGCAGCATCTAACGGGCCGGTGAGAGAAACAATCTTTCCACCCGGCCTGAGAATTTGGGTAGATTTTTCAATTGAATCGCCTCTGACAGTGCCGAGAACCATATCGTAGCCACTCAGCACATTTTCGAATTTTTGCTTTTTATAATCAACCACTTCGTCTGCGCCAAGCTGACGCACCCATTCGACATTGCCCGTACTGGTTGTTGTCCCCACCTTTGCGCCAAGATGCTTCGCCAGCTGGATGGCAAAACTGCCAATTCCCCCTGAACCTGCCGGAATAAAAACCTTCTGGCCCGGATGCAGCCCGGCTCGCTCTGTCAGTGCCTGCCAGGATGTGAGGCTCACCATCGGGAGCGAAGCTGCCTGCACAAAATCCAGACTGGCGGGTTTCATGGCCGCCGCGCTTTCAGGCACCAAAGCAAATTCGGCAAGGGAACCCGTTCCCTTGTCAAAAATGCTGGCGAAGACTTCGTCGCCTGGGGAGAAACGCGTCACACGACTCCCCACGGCAATGACCACTCCGGACAAGTCGCTGCCCAATGTGGCGGGGAGCTTAAAATGCAAAACCGGCTTAAATATTCCGGTTGGGATAATGTTATCAATCGGGTTCAGACCCACCGCATAAACTTTAACCAGGATTTCATCAGCATCAGGGGCAGGATAATCTACGTTATCAAATCCCCGCTCTGGGGATTTACCATAGCGTTTAAACGTAAACGCTTTCATCGTCTTAGTTTTCATTTGTTGTTTGCCCTGTCGCGTTTGCCAATGAAATTTCCTTAGCGGCCCTGTTGCCGCGCAAAAAATCCCCGGTAATAACCCATCGTAAAAACGTCTTTTTTATGCTTTCGCATCAAGCTGAAGACTTTTGCGCACCACTTTATCCAGAAATGAAGCAGGGGCGAATCTGAGAATAAAATTCAACTGACCGGCCAGCTTGCCTGCCGTGTAACGCATCTTCGGGCGTAACGTCTGAGCCGCTTTAACCACCACGTCAGCCACAACCTGCGGACTTTCCGCCTCAGCCATCGCCTTGCTCACCACTTTCGCCAGCTTAGCCCGGATCTGGTCATACTCTTCCAGCCTGGCATCCGGCTCGATATTATTGGCTTCAAACTGTGTTTTTATGTAGGCAGGTTCAATGACAGAAACTCTGATGCCCTGTGTGCGCAGTTCGTGATCCAGTGCACCCGAATACCCTTCAACCGCATGCTTACTGGCAGCATAAAGTGCCACATAAGGTAACGGAACGATCCCGAGTATCGAACCGATGTTAATGATGCGCCCGCTGCCCTGACGGCGCATATAAGGGATCACTGCCCGGCTCAACCTGACGATGCCCAAGAAGTTGGTGTCGAAAATGTGTTTGGCCTGCTCGACAGAACTTTCTTCCGCCGCCGCCGGCGCGACCCCGAAACCCGCATTATTCACCAGAACATCGATCCGCCCCTCCAGGCGCAGCAACTCATCAATGGCGGCCCCGACAGAAGCGTCGTCTGTCACATCCAGCGTCAGTAACGGAAACGGAGGCTTTCCCGCCTGAGGACCACGCCGGCTCGTGCCATATACCCTATACCCCGCCGCTAAAAGTTTAAGAGCAGATGCTTCGCCAATACCTGAGGACGCACCGGTAACCAGTGCTACACGTTTTTTTGTCATGCTGAATAAGGCCTTCATGATGAGTTTGTGGTTTCTCATCGCTGATGAGAGGACAGGCTGTAAGAGATGTATGTCGGATTTACCGCTGTGCAGAACCGCCGGAAGACCGTTCTGCACAGTTCACCTCATTGACTAAAGTGCTTTATATCGTTCAGCGACTTCATCTTGTTTGATGTCTGAAAGCAGCGCCTGACGCGAAGCATCGAGGGTGTCCCAGCGGGCAGCATTATGTAAAGGCGGGATGGTGACCTGTTCACGGCGATCAAAGCCCACCAGTGCGGCATCCACTAACTCGCCCACTTCCATGAATTTTGCCGCGTTACTGATGTCGATACCCGCACGGTCCCAGATTTCCGTGTAAGTGCCGGCAGGGAGTACCGCCTGGACATAAATGCCCTTAGATGACAGCTCGACATTCAGTCCCTGAGACAGGAAAAGAACAAAGGCTTTAGTTGCACCGTAAACCGTCATGGCAAATTCCGGGGCCAGGCCTACGACAGAACTGATGTTGACGATCGATCCTTCCCCCGCTTGCACAAAGCGTGGTGCCACGGCGCTGGCCAGTCTGGTCAGGGCGGTGACGTTAAGCGCGATAAGGCTTTCTATCGAATCAGGCGTCTGCCCGGTAAAACTGCCGGACTGCGCGATACCCGCGTTATTGATAAGGATGCCAATCCGTGAGTCTTCACGCAGACGGGCTTCGACCGCGGCTAAATCACGCGTTTGCGTGAGGTCGGCAGGCAGAACGTCGACAGAAATGCCATTTTCCTGTCGCAGACGCGCGGCCAGTGTTTCTAACTTCGCGTTGTCGCGCGCGACCAGAACCAGGTCGTGGCCCCGGCGGGCAAACCGTTCCGCGTAAACAGCACCAATACCCGTGGATGCGCCTGTGATGAGAACTGAAGCTTTAGTCATAAGTTGATCTTCTTTATTAAGGTGTAAACAGAATCCGCCATGTGCGATGTAGGTAGGGCTTTACTTGCTGGTCTCAGTCAGCGACGGGTAATCGGTATATCCCGCTGCGCCACCGCCATAAAGCGTTTCAGGATTGAGTGAGGCCAGAGGCGCGCCCGTCTTCAGCCTGCCGACCAGATCCGGGTTGGCGATGAACGGGCGACCAAACGCGAACAGATCGGCTTTGCCTTGCGCAAGCTGAGCGGACGCCAGTTCCAGGTCATAGCCATTGTTGCCGATGTAGGTGTTTTTAAAACGCCGGCGCAGGGAGTCGTAATCGAACGGTGATATATCACGCGGGCCGCCCGTCGCGCCTTCAACCACATGGAGGTATACGATGTCTAATGCATCGAGTTGTTCAGCGAGGTAATCATATTGTGGCTGCGGATCACTGCATGAAATCGCATTAGCAGGTGAAACCGGTGAAATACGTACGCCTGTACGTTCTGCACCGATCTCATCTTTTACGGCCGCCGTGACTTCCAGCAACAGGCGCGCACGATTCCCGACAGAGCCACCGTATTCATCAGTACGCTGATTAGCACCATCTTTAAGGAACTGTTCCAGCAGATAACCATTGGCACCGTGGATCTCTACGCCGTCAAATCCGGCCGCAATGGCATTGGCCGATGCCTTCCTGAAATCATCGATAATCCCCGGTATTTCCTGCAATTCAAGCGCACGTGGCTCAGAAACGTCAGTAAAACTATTGTTCACAAAGGTCTTCGTCCCGGCACGGATAGCGGACGGTGCGACCGGCGCAGCGCCACCAGGCTGCAAATCAACATGCGAAATTCGTCCTACATGCCAAAGCTGTACAAATATGCGCCCGCCTTTGGCATGCACGGCGTCAGTCACTTTGCGCCAGCCATCGATTTGAGCTTGTGTGTAGATCCCCGGCGTATCCTGATAACCCTGCGCCTGTGCGGAGATCTGCGTCGCTTCGGTAATCAGCAACCCTGCGGTGGCACGCTGGGCGTAGTAGGTCGCCGCCAGTTCGCCCGGTACCAGACCCGCTGCGGCCCGGTTACGTGTCAGCGGTGCCATCACGATGCGGTTGGCCAGTGTGATTGCGCCAAGATCATAGGGCTGAAATAAGCGTTGATTTGTCATGTTTATTTACCTGCTAAGGGGTGGGTCAACGTGTCAGCATAATGATGATGATCATAATCTATAAAGTCAACCGGTTTGATTATGACCATCATCAATGTATACTTAACCCCTATTTTTGAGAGGGCAGGAAAGCATGAAAGTGTCAAAAGAGCAGGTTCGGGAAAACCGGATGCGCATTGTTGAAACGGCCTCAGAACTTTTTCGTGAACGCGGTTACGATGGCGTGGGCGTTGCGGAACTGATGTCTGCTGCAGGCTTAACCCACGGCGGGTTTTACAAGCACTTTGGTTCCAAGTCTGATCTGATGGCGGAGGCAATGAGCTGCGGTTTTACGCGTTCTGCAGAAAGCACGGCAGGTGTGGACCGGGAAAAATTTATTGAATACTACCTCTCCCGACAACATCGCGATGATATGGGAAAAGGGTGTGTGATGTCGGCACTGGGCACCGATACAGCCCGTCAGTCTGCGTCAATCAAGGCGACATTTGCCGCCGGAATTGAACGCCAGCTGGCAATTTTAGGAACTGAAAATGGCACGCGCGCTGACCTGATAGATACCATCGCCCATCTTGTCGGTGCCCTGGTGTTGTCCCGTGCCTGCCCGGATAATTCCGCTCTGGCTGATGAAATTCTGGATGTCTGCCGCACTCAACTGCTCATCCGGTCCGGTTAACGCTAACGTTTCGCGATTCCGTTCGGACATCGCATCAATTTCTGTCCCTGTCCGCGTCAAATCAGACCGCGTCGCCCTGGCGCGGCCGCACCGCTTTGCCCAGCAGTTTACGCTGCGCGGCCTCAAGCGCCAGCTGAGCAGCACCTTCCGCCGTCGCCAGATGACCAAACTGCGAGGCGGCGACGGTGGTATAGGGGGATATGGCGGCAACTGTCCGCCGCGCCGCAGCGACAATCAGCCGGTTCGAGCCGACGCTGCCGCCGAGAATGATCATGGCCGGATCCAGTATCGCCACCAAACCTAACGCCAGAAAACCGATCTGCTCGCCGTAGTGTTGCGCCGCCTGCTGGGCGACAGGTTCGCCGCGCGCCGCGCGCTCCAGCAGCGCCTCAAGCGAGCGTACCGCCGGAGCGCCCGGCGGCCGTTGTGCGTTGAAGCTATCCAGAAATCCGCGCTGCGCCAGATGCTGCTCAAGCAGTAACTCGCCCGGTTTCTCCCGCTCGCTCCAGGGAAACGGCAGGTCGGCGATTTCACCGGCGCAGCCACGCGCACCGTGAATCAGCGCGCCCCCGGCTATAATGCCGCAGCCGATGCGTTCGCCTATCTGCAGGAAGGCGACATCCTGCAGCCCCCGGCCGATGCCGTGGTTAACTTCGGCCACCACCGCACAGTTGACGTTATTCTCCACCAACGGATGCACGCCGTCGGGTAGCGGCAGCCGTGCCAGAATGGCATCCGGCGAGAGTCCGGCCTGCGACGGACCGTCGCGTCCGGAAAGCGGCACATCCGGGCGCACCGGTTTGGGCAAAGCGACCGTCACCGCCAGCAGCGGACCAAAGGCGGACAGTTCCTGACGCAGTGCGGCGATGGCGTCGGCTGCCGCAATGATAAGCTGCGCGGACGCGCCATTGGTGAACTGACGCAGCGCCAGCTGCCGGCCATCCAGACTACGGGCGATAAACAGCGCCTGACTGTTGCCGATATCCGCACCCAGCACCCACCCTGCCTGACGCGCCAGCTGATACACACTGGCACCGCGCCCTCTGGCACCGGCCGTGGCGACGATCGAGCTGTGACGTTGTAGCTCTTGCAGACCGGTGGACACCGTGCTTTTGGCCATGCCGAGCCTTGCCGTCAGCTCGGACTGAGTCGCACCGCCCAGCGCGATGAGTTCGATCGCCAGCAATTGCGCCGTAACGCTGAGCGCCGGAGACGGCCCCGTCCCCTCCCCGTCCGGCAGAGTCGTCTCTCCGGTGCGCTGGCGTAAAAACGCCGTCACCTCCGCCACAGCCGCCTGCTGATTCAGCGTATGAGCACGCTGCGCCAGACCAGACAACAGCTCACGGCGTTCCGCCTCCTGCCGGCGCCACCAGCTATAGAGCAGCCCGCTGTCGCGGCCGGCCACCGGCTGGCTGAAAAACCACAACAAACTACGCGTGGGCGAACTGAGCCATAGCGAACCGTGCAGCGGCGTGTCGTCAGGCTGGCGCGCCGCGCCACTCTGAGGACGCAGCGTTATCCCCGGCAGGACAACCGGCCGCCGCCGCGAATGACAGAGTTCGATGACGCCACCCGCGGCCGGATCGGCACGCATTGCACTCGCCCCGCACACCACAGCCTCCGGAAAGAAATAGTCGACGATTTGCCACAGATAACGTCTGACGATGATGTCGGCAGGGGTGTCAATGTCACCGCTGTAGATGCCACGTGCCAGACGTTGCAGCCGCCGCCGCTTCAGCGCCCGGCTAATCACTGCCGCGTCGTGATCGCGGGCCAGCACCAGCACCGGCCATGATGAATGGGTCATTCTCTCTCCTTTACGCGGTTAACCGCACGGTGTGCACCGGGGGACGGAGTCGCCCGAAACGGGCGGCGCGCCATCATAGGGAATACTTATTTACCTTGCCACTCCGCCGCTGCTTCAGACTATTTCGGTCAATGTTATGGCAATAAGGTCAAGTTTTATGCGCGAGATGATGCCTCACGGTCAAGTTATCACGCAGAAAATTGTCAGCACCGGCTGAAACGGCACGAGAAAAATGCAACGAAAAACCATCAGTTTACTGATTTTTATCGATTTATTACGTCATTTCCCGCACTGCACAAACTGTGCGAAGTTGTTTGTGACATAAAAGTTTCATCCTTAACACTACAGGGAAATGATGACATGACCGGCACAGAAATTTTAATCCCTTTCGCCCAGGGCGTCGCCCGGCAGGCCGCCGCGCTGGAGTCGACCTGCGAACGCGCACAGGCGTGGCTGGACACGCTGGATATCACCGCACTGCGCGGCGGCACGCTGCTGTTCGCCGGTATCGGCGCATCTTATGCGGTGCTCGCCGCGCCGGTACATGAACTGCGAGCGGCCGGTTTGCGGGCGCTACGCAGCAATGGTGACGATATGCCTGATGGCACGCCGCCGCTGGCAGACTGGTATCTGGGCGTCTCTCAGAGCGGACGCAGCCCGGAAGTTGTGAGAGTGCTGGAACAGCAGCGCCCCGGGCGGCGGCTGGCACTGGTTAATCAGGCAGACTCGCCGCTGGCGGCGGTCAGCGCCGACACGCTCTGGCTCGGCACGCTGATCGATTCCGGCATGTCCTCCGTGGCGCTGCTGGCCACCAGTGTCTGCCTGGGCCTGCTGACGGATGCGCTGATCGGACGCGACTGCAACGCAGGCTGGCGTCAGTTACCCGCGCAACTGGACGCAGTGAGGCATACCGCCCGGGCGGCCGTGGATCGGTTCGCACAGCAGGCCGGTCACACCGGCTGTATCGATTTCGTTGGTGGCGGCACCAGCCTCAGCGCCGCTGAACAGGGCGCCCTGTTGCTGCGCGAAGGGCCGAAAATGGCAGCGATGGGCATGGGGACGCGCCACTATCTGCACGGCATGACCGATGCCGTGGGTCACGGCACCGCACACGTGCTGATCGGCGGCGAGCGGGAAATCTTGCTGGCGAAGCAGCTTGTACCCTTCGGCGTACCGATATTGCTTGTGACAGATCAGGCCGTGTCGCTGCCCGGCACAGAGACCGTGCAACTGCCGGTCCTGCCGCCGCTGCAGCGCCTGGCGCTGGAAATACTGGTCATGGATCTGCTGGCGATCGCGCTGGGCCGGGTTGTGGATCGCGATATTGATGCCGGCGTTGTCGCACGGCTGGATACCAAAATCAGCGGGGTGGTGTCATGACACAAAGCTGGCTGGGAATGGATGTGGGCGGCAGCAAAATTCATATCCGCATCGAAGACAGCGCCGGACAGGCGCGGATGGACGCGCAGTGGCCGACCGGACGCTGGGGCGGCGAAAGCTATGCCTTCAAGGCCGCGCGCATGGCTGAGCTGATTGCCCTCGCCGCCGGACAGGCCGGACTCGCCGCCCCGCCCCGGGCGATAGGCATCGGCGCACACGGCTGCGATACGCCCGACGAATGCGCACGCATGACGGCACTGATGGCGGGTCACTTTCCCGACAGCGCATGTCAGGTGGTCAACGACGCGGCACTGGTCGCGCTGTGCGCCAGCCAGCCACACGCGGCCGGGCTGATTGCCGGTACGGGTTCGGTGGCGGCGGCGCTGGGGCCGGAAGACCACTGGCTGCTGGCTGGCGGCTGGGGCTGGCTGGTGGGCGACGAAGGCGGTGCCAGCGGTCTGGTGCGTGAAGGGATCCGCGCGGTACTGACGGACTGGGATCGGGGACGCAGCGACGATCCGCTCGCCATCGCACTGACACGCGCCTTCGGGGCAGACCACCTGCTGGATCTGCCGTCGCAACTGCTGCGTCAGCCTGTCAGCGTCTGGAGTCGCCACGCGTCCGTTATTTTCGAATGCCTGCAGGCCGGTTCGCCCCTGGCAGCGGGCGTGGTCGATGCTGCGGCCGAATCGCTGGCGGAACTTATCGCCCGGCTGTGCCGGCGCGGTGCCCGAATCGACTGTGTAGTGGCGGCTGGCGGCGTAATCCGCCATCAGCCGCCGCTGTTCGACCGGCTGGCCGCACGTCTGCGCAAACACGATCCCCGGCTGTCGCTGCTGTTGTTAGCATGTCCGCCGGTCATGGGCGGGGTTGCGCTGGCGCGCCGCCTGGTCGCCCCTTCATTAGTCCGTTCCGTTTCACGAGGTGCATGATGTCTGAATATGAAAACGCCGCCGCCCCGGCGACCCGTAAAGCCTGGCGCTTTCCCAACACTTACACTGTTCTGCTGGCCATCACCGCCGTCGTCTGGCTGCTGACGTTCATCATTCCGTCCGGACAATACCATATGGCGGACGGTCGCCCGGTGGCGGGCAGCTTTCAGGTCACCGCCAGTCCGCTGACCACCGTGCAGCGGATCAAAGAACTGTTTCTGGCACCGGTAAACGGGCTTTACGGCGTGGAGAATGCCGCTGGCCATGTCGGTCCCTACGAGAGCGGTAACCTGTTCGGCGCCATCGGCGTATTTTTCTACGTGCTGTCGCTGGGCGCCTTTATCGTCACAACGACCAAAACCGGCGCGATCGACGCATGTCTCGGACACGTGGCACAACGCTTCAGACAGCGCGGCGGGCTGCTTATCGTCATGGTGATGCTGCTTATCGCCATCGGCGGCTCCACTTACGGCATGGGCGAAGAGACACTGGGCTTCTATGCGCTGCTGGTGCCGCTGCTGCTGGGCCTGGGCTTCGATCGCATGACAGCGGTGGGCGTGATTCTGGTGGGATCGGTGGTGGGCAACATGAACTCCACGGTCAATCCGTTCATGACCGGCGCCGCCTCGGCGGGCGCTGGCGTGCCGATGGGCAGCGGCATCGGTCTGCGCTTCGCGATGTTTATCGTGCTGACGGCCGTCGCCATTCTGTATGTGGTGCGCTATGCCCGCCGTGTGCAGCGCAACGCCGCACATTCGGTAGTGGGCTTTTCCGCTGAGGACCGGGAACTGGCGCAGGCCAGATTACAGTTGCCACCGCCGATGAACCGCCGCCAGAAAGGCGTGATGCTGACTTTCGCCGTCACGTTCGTCTTCATGATTTTCGCCATCATTCCCTGGGCGCAGGTGATCGCCGGACCGAACGCCACCTCATGGTCCTGGCAGCTGGACTGGTACTTCCCCGAGCTGACCGCGCTGTTTTTTGTTATGTCGATAGTGACCGGCCTGTTGGGCGGCCTGCGCGGCAACGGGCTCTACAACGCGATGCTGGCAGGCATCTCCGACTTTATGGGAGCCGCGCTGGTTATCGTGCTGGCGCGTGGCATCACGGTAATTATGCACAACGCGCAGATCACCGACACGGTACTGCACTCTATGGAAAGTCTGGCGAACGGCGCGCCTTCCGGCACCTTCACCGTCATGATGTATCTGCTGATCATGCCGCTGTCGTTCCTGGTGCCCAGTTCATCCGGGCTGGCGACACTGGCGATGCCGGTGCTGGCACCCATGGCAGATTTTACCGACGTCGGCCGCGAAATGGTGGTGACGGCATTTCAGTGCGCGGTCGGTACAATAGCGATGATTTCGCCCACCTCAGCCATCGTGATGAGCGGACTGGCGCTGGCCAAAGTCAGCTATACCCGCTATCTGTTGTGGGTGCTGCCACTGCTCGGCCTGCTGGTTGTGCTCAACTGCCTGTTTCTGGTGCTCGGCGCGGCGCTGAAATAAGCGTTAACCTCTCCCCGCTTCGGCGGGGGTTTTCTGTTACTATCCCTTGCTCTGTCAGGTGAACCGCAAGATTCGCCACCCGGTTTAAAATTCGCTATTATCCGCTTCCACTCCTCATCCGGGTAACCCGATGTCTGCGATTATCGATACTTTTATTGCCCCGCCTTGTTATGACCCCATCGAAACGCTCTATCAGGATGAACATCTGGTGCTTATCAATAAACCTGCCGGACTGCTCAGCCTGTCGGGGAAAAATCCGCAAAACCTTGATTCCGTACATCACCGGCTGGTCAAGATATTTCCCGGCTGTACACTGGTCCACCGTCTGGATTTCGGGACTTCCGGTCTGATGGTGATTGCGCGTAATAAAGCTATCAATGCCGCACTCTGTCAGCAATTCAGCCAGCGCACAGTGACCAAACAGTACAGCGCCCTGCTCTGCGGACATCTCGAACATAACGACGGGGTGGCAGACGCACCGATTGCCAAAGACCCGGCGCTGTTTCCGCTGATGTCGATTTGCGCCATCCATGGCAAGCCCGCCCGCTCCGGCTACCGGGTCGTTGAGCGCTTTTATCATGAGCAGGAAAATGGCGCGTTACTGCCACTGACCCGGGTACAACTGACCCCGGAAACCGGACGCACTCATCAGCTTCGCATTCACTGTCAGCAGTTGGGCCACCCTATTTTGGGCTGTGACCTGTATGGCGGACGCCTGCTGCCGGGCACTGAACAGGCTCCGCGACTGATGTTGCACGCCAGTGAACTGCATTTTGTTCATCCCGTCAGCGGAGAACGGATCGAAGCCCGCAATGCCAGCCCGTTCTGAAAACGAAACGCTCTGTCACGCCCCGCCCGTCCGATTGTCTGCGTGACTTTGCCCTTTTGTTTTGAAAAGCGTTTTTAACCGGGAGGTTGACGCTGTAGTCTCAGTAGCGGTTTTTCTTTTGTTGCATGTAAGCCAGGTGAATACTTTTACCGATTTTAATAAAGAATACCGATTTTAATAACGAAAATTTTAGAATACTGACGAACAGACAGGACAATTATGGACTCCATGCTCACTGCCTCCCGCCCCGATGAGGAGATACCTTCATATCACCGTGCCCGCCGTGCTGCCTGGGGCAGCTTCGTTGGCGCGGTCGTAGACTGGTTCGATTTTTTGCTCTACGGCATTACCGCAGCATTAGTGTTTAACAGTGAATTTTTTCCGCAAATCGACCCGGCAATGGGTACGCTCGCCGCCTTTGCCACCTTCGGTGTCGGCTTTCTCTTTCGTCCGCTCGGCGGCATTGTTTTCGGTCATTTCGGCGATCGTCTGGGCCGCAAACGCATGCTGATGATGACTGTCTGGATCATGGGCATTGCCACCGCCTGTATCGGCATTCTTCCCGCTTTCTCCACGATCGGTTGGTGGGCTCCGGCTCTGCTGGTCATCCTGCGCGCCATTCAGGGATTTGCCGTGGGCGGTGAATGGGGTGGCGCGACACTGCTGGCGGTTGAAAGTGCGCCTTCCGGCAAAAAAGCGTTCTACAGCAGCGGGATCCAGATGGGATATGGTGTCGGCCTGCTGCTCGCTACCGGTCTGGTGTCGCTGATAAGCAGCCTGACCACCGACGCGCAGTTCCTGAGCTGGGGCTGGCGTTTGCCGTTTCTGTTCAGCGTTGTGCTGGTGATCGGCGCGCTGTGGGTGCGTAAGGGCATGGAAGAGTCCGCCGAGTTCGAACGTGCTCAGGTCGGGCAACCCAAAGCGGCCAAAAAGCGACTGCCGGTATTTGAAGCGCTGTTTCGCCATCCCGGGGCTTTTTTGAAAATCATCCTTCTGCGCCTGTGCGAACTGCTGACGATGTACATAGTCACTGCGTTCGCCCTTAACTACTCGACGCATAATCTGGGGCTGTCGCGTGAGCTGTTTCTGAATATCGGGCTGCTGGTCGGCGGTATCAGTTGCCTGACAATTCCCCTGTTCGCCTGGCTGGCGGATCGTTACGGTCGCCGCCGCATCTACATCACCGGCGCTGTAGTCGGCGCGCTGAGCGCTTTCCCGTTCTTTATGGCACTCGAAGCACGTTCAATTGCCGGCGTGGTGATTTTCTCGCTGTTGCTGGCAAATATCGCTCACGATATGGTGGTCTGCGTGCAGCAGCCCATGTTTACGGAAATGTTCGGTGCGGGTTACCGCTACAGCGGTGCAGGCGTAGGTTATCAGGTTGCCAGCGTAGTGGGCGGTGGGTTTACGCCGTTTATTGCGGCCGCATTGCTGAATTTCTCCGGCGGTGAATGGCATTCCGTCGCCATTTATCTGATGGCGGGCTGTTTGCTTTCCGCCCTTACGGCGATTTTTATGAAGACACCCGTGCACCGCTGAAACACAGGCCATTTAAAAAAGCCCGCTTAAAAATATAAGCGGGCTTTTTAGCATTTGAAGCAGATTTACACCACCCGCAATTCCTCGTAAGACACCATTACATGTTCCGCAAATGCCGGACGCTGGGTGAGTTTTTCGTAATACTGCTCGATAGCCGGGAAGGACGGTCGTGCAATGGCAATATCGAAGTAGCGGTACAAATTGTGGCCAAACTGAATATCGGCCAGGGTGAATTCACTTCCGGCAAGGTAACCATGCCGGGCAATCTGCGCTTCGGCAATCGCCAGCTTCTTATTAAGATTCTGCAATGATTTTTCTAATGCCTGATGATCCTGATCTTTAGCCGCCGTTCTTACTACCATCCAGAATACCGGCACAGTGAAGTTCATCGCGACACCGATTTTTGCCCACTCCGTCCATTTATCTGTTTCGGCACGCCGTTCAGGATCCTGCGGCCAGAATTCATCAGTGCCGTATTTCCCGGCCAGATAACGCAGGATGGCACCGGTTTCCCACAGCGGCTGGCCTTCACCCTCGCGGATCACAGGAACCGTGCCGTTGGGGTTCATCGCCAGAAATTCCGGGGTGTCATTACCACCGTATTTATGGCCGATATCGGTCCTTTCATACGCAAGCCCTAATTCCCCGATACACCACATCAGCGCCTGCACATTTGACGATGTTTTTCTGCCCCATACCCGGATCATTCACTTCCCCCTGTTCGTTCATAAAAGCACCATCTGGCTCCCGTACCCTAATAAAACATTGGCGGCACCGTGCAGACAAGCCATATTTAGAATGAATGATGATAAATGAAGCACAAAGGAAAAGCGTATGGATAACAAGTCCCTCACTCCTTCACAGGCGATTGAGAAGCTCGAAGAAATGTACAACAATTCTGTCGCCGCACTGCGGAATGCGATTAAAGATTTCATCGTTGAGGGTGCGCTGCCTGATATCACGGCGCGTGCTGCCGGGTTGTTTGTTTATCCGGAACTGCGTGTCAGCTGGGATGGCGTGACGCCAGCCAAAAACCCGACCCGCGCTTATGGCCGTTTTTCGCATCCAGGCCGTTATGCCAATACCATCACGCACCCGGAGCTGTTCCGTCACTATCTGCTGGAACAGCTTTCCCTGCTGGGCGAGGAATATGACGCGGTTATCGAAGTGGTGCCGTCACAACAGGAAATTCCTTATTCATATGTGATTGACGGCTCTGATCTGATGCTTGACCGATCGATGAGTGCCGGGCTGGCGAAACATTTCCCGACCACCGAACTGTCGCAGATTGGCGATGAAACCGCTGACGGCCTGCATTATCCCGGCGACACCTTTCCGCTGTCCCATTTCAATGCGCTGCGCGCCGATTTTTCGCTGGCACGCCTGCGTCATTACACCGGCACGCTTATCGAACACTTTCAGCCGTACGTGTTGTTCACCAACTACACCCGGTATGTCGATGAGTTTGTCAGCTGGGCGTGTGCGCAGATTGCTGATCCGCAAAGTCCTTATGAAGCACTGGCCTGCGCAGGCAGCGTATTTATTACAGCCGAAACGCAAAACCCTGAACAGGCAGTTTCCGATCTGGCCTGGAAAAAACACCAGATGCCCGCCTATCATCTGATTGCCCGCGACGGTGCGGGAATTACGCTGGTCAATATCGGCGTCGGTCCGGCCAATGCCAAAACCATTTGCGATCATCTGGCGGTTCTGCGCCCGCATGTCTGGCTGATGATTGGTCACTGCGGCGGATTACGGGAAACACAGTCGATCGGTGATTATGTTCTGGCTCACGCTTATTTGCGTGACGACCATGTGCTGGATGCCGTACTGCCGCCGGATATCCCGATCCCAAGCATTGCTGAAGTGCAACGTGCCTTGTATGACGCAACCAAAATGATGAGCGGCATGCCGGGTGAGCAAGTCAAGCAACGCCTGCGTACCGGCACGGTCGTGACCACCGACGACCGTAACTGGGAATTGCGTTATGCCGCGTCAGCGCTGCGCTTTAATCTCAGTCGTGCCGTTGCCGTCGATATGGAAAGCGCCACCATCGCCGCACAGGGATACCGCTTCCGGGTGCCTTACGGCACGTTGTTGTGCGTTTCTGATAAACCGCTGCACGGAGAAATCAAACTGCCCGGCCAGGCAAACAAATTCTACGAAGGTGCCATTTCAGAACATCTGCAAATTGGTATCTGCGCCATTGACCTGTTGCGCGCCGAGGGCGATCACCTGCATTCACGTAAACTGCGGACATTTAACGAACCCCCTTTCCGCTGATCACCACGCTGACTTCCCCTAAACAGTTCGTGTTGCCGGCAGCAAATTTGATAATCCCGATGAACTTACCTTCAGTAAGTGATTCGGGTCATTAAACGCAGCCGACGCATCTGCGGCACGAAATATGACGGGGAATTAAGGATTTCCTAAAAAAAGACTTTGCATAATGCAGAGTCTTTTACCATCATAATTTAAAACGCTGTTCTACTTTCTGTCACACTGGAACTCTCTTGCAAAACGTCATCGTCTCTTTGCGCAAAGCCATCGAGCGCACGCCCTGGTATCCGAAACGGCGTTCTTACCGTACGTTGTTCTGGCGTGAAATCACGCCCCTCGCTGTTCCTATTTTCTTCGAAAATGCCTGCGTTCTGCTAATGGGCGTACTGAGTACGTTTCTGGTCAGTTGGCTGGGCAAGGAAGCGATGGCTGGAGTGGGCCTGGCCGACAGTTTCAACATGGTGGTGATTTCATTCTTCGCCGCCGTCGATCTGGGTACGACCGTCGTGGTTGCGTTCAGCCTGGGTAAACTCGACCATGAGCGCGCCCGTGCGGCAGCCCGTCAGTCACTGGCGATCATGACCGTTTTTGCCGTCCTGCTGGCGATACTTCTGCAATTTTCCGGGCATGTGATTATTGACATGATCGCCGGTAATGCAGAGCCGGAGGTAAAAGAACTGGCGCTGTCTTACCTGCAAATGAGCAGCTGGAGCTATCCGGCTGCGGCTATCGCACTGATCGGTTCCGGTGCCTTGCGCGGTGCGGGTAATACCAAAATCCCGATGCTACTTAACGGCGGGATGAACATCCTTAATCTGGTGATCAGCAGCGTACTGATCTATGGCTGTTTCGGCTGGCACGGTTTGGGCTTTATCGGTGCCGGCCTGGGGCTGACCATTGCCCGCTATATCGGTGCGATTGCGGTTATTTTTGTGCTGATGGTCGGTTTTAATCCTTCACTGAAAATCTCCCTGAAAAGCTATTTACTGCCGCTCAATACCAACATTTTGCGTGAAGTGCTGGGGATTGGTATTCCGGCCAGTATCGAATCGGTGCTGTTTAACGGCGGTAAATTACTGACGCAGGTTTTTGTCGCAGGCATGGGCACCAATGTGATTGCCGGTAACTTTATTGCGTTTTCAATTGCCGCACTGATCAACCTGCCGGGGAATGCGCTGGGGTCAGCCTCAACCATTATCGTCGGGACACGTCTGGGCAAAGGACAGATTGCCCAATCCGAGCGTCAGCTGCGCCATATTTTCTGGCTTTCTACCTTCGGGCTGTGTGTGCTGGCCTTACTTTCGGTGCCATTTGCCGGTTTGCTGGCGCGGTTTTACACCAATGAGCAAGACGTTATCGACGTGGTAAAAATCCTGATCTGGCTGAATGCTGCTTTTATGCCTTTCTGGGCGGCCTCGTGGGTGCTGCCTGCTGGCCTGAAGGGGGCGCGTGATGCCCGCTTTACCATGTATGTTTCTATGCTCGGGATGTGGGGCTGTCGTATTGTGGTGGGCTATTTCCTCGGTATCGTACTGGGTTTCGGCGTAGTCGGCATCTGGTTGGGGATGTTCCTCGACTGGATCGTGCGCGGCCTGTTTTTCTACTGGCGTATGGCCAGCGGCCGCTGGTTGTGGAAATACCCGAAGGCCAAAAGGACAGAATGACTCACCGGGATTATGCCCGCCGGTACATCCGGCGGGGATGGCCGATTTTCCCGTACAGCATTTCGACTTTTAAATCCCCTTTTTGCACACAGTGTTCGAGATAGCGGCGGGCGGTGGTTTTACTCAACCTCGTTTCGCTGACCACCTCATCGACTGAGTAACAGCGTCCGGCATTCTGCATAAAGATGCCTTCCACCAGGTTCAGCGTATTTTCCTCGATACCTTTATTGCCCGCTCTCGGCGTAAAATCCTTCGCCTGTAGCTGATAAAGACTGTCTACGTTTTGCTGATCCACCACTTTCCATGTCCGCTGGGTCTGGCTGAACTGGATAAAGCGATCCAGCGATTGTTGCAGCCGGTTCCACGAAACCGGTTTGAGGATATAATCAAACGCACCACAGCGGATAGCCTGACTGCAGGTAGTCATATCGCTGGCGGCAGTGATAAAAATTACCGAACAGTGCGTTTTCTTCAGCAGGTCATCCTCTATCAATGAAATTCCCTGTCCGTCAGGCAAATAGTTATCCAGCAACAGCAATTGCGGATGCTTTTCCTCGATAAGCACTTTTGCTTCATGCAGCGTGGTGGCCCTGCCTACCAGCCGCAACCAGCGATGATTATCAATCAGCTCGGCATACAGTTGTGCCAGCTGGCTTTCATCTTCAACAATCATTACGTCAATCATTTCAGCTTGCATCATTTGCTCTCTTCCAGTGCTTCTGGACGGGGATTTACCGGCATAAAGCCACTTTGTTCTTCAGGGCGGTGGTGTGGAATAAAAACCGAAAAAACAGCGCCAGTTGGCGGATTGTCAGATACTTCAATAGTGCCACCAGCATGGCTGACATAGCTGGCAACCAGATGCAGGCCCAGACCGTGATCGCCTTGTGTTTTGGATGTCACCCCCAGCGAAAAAATCTGCCCGCGCCGCTCCGGCGCTATCCCGATGCCATGGTCAGCGACTTCAATCACCAGATCATCTGCGCCGGAAACGACATACACGTCTACCGGCCCGGCTTCATTGCCGCGCAGTAATGTGGCTTCGATGGCGTTATCCAGCAGATTGCCAATGATCGACATCAGTTCGGTTTCACTGAGCGCGGCAGGCAGATGCGTTAACTCACAGGCGGGATCAAATTTTAGCTCAACGCCTTTTTCCCGTGCACGGGCATATTTCCCGAGTAACAGACCGCATAATTTTGGTGAGCAAAATCGCGCCGAAACGAAATCCAGCAATTCCTGCGCACTTTCAGACTGAGCTTCGATATAGCGGATCGCCTCGTCGTAACGTCCCATATGCAGGAGCCCGGCGAGTGTTGCCGTCCAGTTGAGCTGTTCGTGGCGTATCACCCGCAGGTTATCGGCATAACGCTGCACCTGGCTCAGCTGGATGCTGAGCCGGTCGATATCGCTGCAATCCCGAAAAGTGATCACCCACCCCTGGAGCTGGTCTTCCAGCATGATCCGTACCCGGCTGGCGATCACTGTCAGGTTGTTGAACAGGCAGATTTCATCGTGAATATCTTTTTCCAGCATAACCTGCGGATCAAAGAAACTGACCGGCGCAATCACCTGCCCGAGCGGCTGACCTCGCAGTTCACGGGACGGCACGTCAAGACTGAGCAATTTTTTGGCCGCCTGGTTGATGACCGCGACCCGCAACTGCGCATCAATAGCGATCACACCTTCGTAAATCGATTCCATCAGCGCCTTTTGCTGACGCACCAGCAGACCTATTTCACGGGGCTCCAGCGAAAACATCTGCCGTTTAATCGAACGTGAAAAAAACCATGAGAAGGTAAACAACGCCAGCAGCAAGGTGGCGGCGGCCAGCAAAATACGGATGACTTTTTCGATAGTCAGGTTATTGATGTGGCTGGTGAGATACCCCACAGAAACGATACCGACCACGTTGCCTTGCCCGTTGATGATCGGTGCCTTACTGCGCAACGATAAGCCGATACCTCCCAGCCGGATGGTGGTGGTGCTTCTGCCCGCCAGCACATCCCCGTTGTCTCCCCCGACCAGCATTTTCCCCACACGGTCAGCATAAATCGAATGAAACAGATGTATTGCTTTACCATCGCCTATCACCATGTAACTGGCATCACTGCGTGCAGAAATACTCATCATTAAATGATTAATAGCCGGAACATCCTTATTTTCAACGGCGGTAATTAATGAAGGAATAAGTGCAATTTCCTCTGCCTGAACTTTTGCACGAGTACCCATATCTTCATATAACTGACGTTCTATATCATAATAGTAATAAATGCCCGCTATCGAAAAAAGTGTCATAAATAGCATGACAAGATAAATGAATAGCTTTATCTGAAAAGAAGGCCGAAACCGCATCGGGAAACCTATAACCAGACAGTGATATTAATAGAAAGTGCAAAGATATTATCACGCCCCGGTATTTGCGTCAGCGTGAAGGATTAAAGTTGCGAGGCATGCCGCATAACATCATCAGGCGCGTCAGGGCCTGGGCGGCTAACCCCATAATTCACAACAGCTATTTCACCATAAATTAACAGTAATATTATAATTGCAAATAACACCATAAAAACCACGAAAATAATAGCGGCCTGAGTTTTTAAATTAATTAAAACCATAAAAACCTTTCACTCCTTTAAAACACCTTTTCTAATTTGCGGCACCTCACATATTACCGGTCAGCATTACTCTTATACTCCCTGCACAAATTGACACAGGGGATTCATAATGAGTACAACTGACGACACCTATTCTGTTACTGCGGGATCTTCCTGCGTTAAACAGCTCTCATTAAAAGAAAAATGGTGGCACATTCTCGATACCTGGAAAATCGGCATTATTCCGTTACCGCTGTTCGCCATGGCGGGGCTACTTATCGCAATAGATTGTCTTGACGGCAAACTGCCGAGCGACATCGTGGTGATGGTCGCCACGTTAGCGTTCTTTGGGTTTGCCTGTGGCGAGTTCGGCAAGCGTCTGCCTTTTATCGGCAAGATGGGCGCTGCGGCGATTTGCGCCACGTTCATTCCTTCCGCGCTGGTCTATTACGGCCTGCTGCCGGATGTTGTGGTGGAGTCCACCACCAAGTTCTACAAAAGCACCAATATTCTGTATCTCTACATCTGCTGCATTATCGTGGGCAGCATCATGAGCATGGATCGCAAAGTGCTGATCCAGGGGTTCATGCGTATTTTCTTCCCAATGTTGTGCGGCGAAGTGGTTGGCATGCTGGTCGGGATGGGGGTCGGTCTGGCGCTGGGCATGGAACCTTTTCAGATTTTCTTCTTCCTGATCTTACCGATCATGGCCGGTGGCGTGGGTGAAGGTGCCATCCCGCTGTCCATTGGTTACGCAACCTTATTACACATGGACCAGGGTGTGGCGCTGGGTCGCATCCTGCCTATCGTGATGCTGGGCAGCCTGACGGCTATCGTGATCTCCGGTTCTCTCAATCAGCTAGGTAAACGCTATCCACACCTCACCGGCGAAGGTCAGCTGATGCCGTCTGCTAAAAATGCCACAACGGAAAGCAACACGCCGACAGTGGCTGGCGGTAAAACCGATGTCACGACCATTGCCTCAGGTGCATTACTGGCCGTTCTGCTTTATATGGTGGGCATGCTGTTACACAAGCTGATTGGTCTTCCTGCACCGGTCGGGATGCTGTTTGCGGCTGTTGGCCTGAAACTGGCGCACGGCGTTTCTCCCCGCCTGCTCGAAGGTTCTCAGGTGGTGTACAAATTCTTCCAGACTTCCGTCACTTACCCGATTTTGTTCGCCGTCGGCGTCGCCATCACACCGTGGAATGAACTGGTTGCCGCATTCACGATTTCTAATCTGCTGGTCATTGTCAGCACTGTTGCAGCGCTGGTCACCACCGGCTTTTTCGTCGGCAAGAAAATTGGCATGCACCCGATTGATGTCGCCATCGTTTCCTGCTGCCAGAGTGGCCAGGGCGGTACCGGTGATGTCGCCATTCTGACTGCCGGTAACCGCATGCAACTGATGCCATTTGCCCAAATAGCCACACGTATTGGCGGGGCCATTAATGTCTCGGTTGCCCTGCTGGTGCTCGGCAACTTCCTCGTCTGATGCCGCGCTAACTCTTTTTTAATTCAGGATATTTTTATGAAACTGGCAAGTTATCTTTATCAGGGGCGCAAGTCCTACGGCATCGCAACCGGGCACGGCATGATCGACCTTGGTCGCCATCTCGGTCAGCGTTATCCGGACCTCAAAGCTCTGCTGGCAGGCAATGCACTGGCACAGGCTCAGGCGCTGGCGACCCTGCCCGCAGATGTGGATATCGACGATCTGACTTTTCTGCCGGTCATCCAGAATCCGGAAAAAATTCTCTGTGTTGGTATGAACTACGCCGAAAAACGCAAAGAATTTGACCAGCATAATCCGGCACCGACATTGTTCGTCCGCTTTGCTGATTCACAAACCGGCCACGCTTCTCCCGTCATCAAACCGAGCCGTTCTGTCGAATTTGATTACGAAGGTGAACTGGCAGTGATTATCGGTTCTGCCGGGGAAAATATTTCCCGCGAAAACGCCCTGGCGCACGTCGCCGGCTACAGCTGCTATATGGACGGTTCCGCCCGCGACTGGCAGCACACCTGGTTTACCGCCGGTAAAAACTGGCCACAGACCGGTGCGTTCGGGCCGTGGATGACCACGGCCGATGAGATCCCAGACCCGCACACACTGGCAATCCGCACCTGGCTGAACGGTCACATGGTGCAGGACGACAACACCCGCAGCATGATCCACAACGTTGCCGAACTGATTGAGTACATCAGCACCTTTACCTCACTGAGTGCCGGTGACGTGATCATTACCGGTTCGCCAGGTGGGGTAGGTAAAAAGCGCGTACCGCCGCTGTTTATGAAACCCGGCGATCGCATCGAAGTAGAAATTGAAAAGATTGGTCATCTCAGCAATGTGATTGTTGCGGCAGAAACCAAGGTTGCCGCCGGCCGTCAGGTGAGCCATGCCCGGGCGGCTCACTAACCTCTTAAAACCAACTGACCTGGCCGGGCATTCAGCCCGGCGTTTTAAACATTGCGTCGACTTACACCAGACATCAGGAATGCATTATGTTCAGCCGTGACGAACCCGACTTTTATGTCATCTCTGTCAGCCAGCCACCGAAAGGCATGCTGGAGGATATCCGCGCCTTGTTGCAACAAAGCCAGTTAGGTATGGATGACGACATAGAGCAGTTCGTGGTGGCCTGCTCGGGCCGCCGGCTGGTCGGATGCGCAGGTCTGGTCAGCAACATTATCAAATGCGTTGCCGTGGCTGCCGACTGGCGCGGCGAAAACCTCAGCGCCAGATTGCTGGGTGAAGTGGAAAATCTGGCGGTATCTGGCGGAAAATTCCATTTATTTCTGTACACCCGGCCGTCAAATCGGGAGCGCTTTCGTGGCTGCGGGTTTTACCCGCTGGTCCAGTGGGACGACGTCGCCGTGCTGATGGAAAACACACCCGTGGGCATCAGTCAGTACTGCTGCGGTTTACAGCGCCATTATCATCATGGCCAGCGCATCGGTGCGGTGGTGATGAACGCCAACCCGTTCACTCTCGGGCATCGCTTTCTCACCGAACAGGCGGCAGCAACCTGCGACTGGCTGCATGTCTTTGTGGTAAGCGAAGACGTGTCGTATTTCCCGTTTCAGGAACGTCTTGAAATGGTCCGTATGGGGGTCGCGGACCTGCCCAACGTGACGGTGCATGTCGGTTCTGAATACCTAATCTCCCGCGCAACCTTTCCCGGCTATTTCCTCAAGGATGCGGGGCTGGTGAATCAGGCGTGGAGCGTGATGGATTTGCTGATTTTCCGTCAGTACATCGCCCCGGCATTAGGGATTACGCATCGTTTTGTGGGCAGCGAACCTTTCTGTCCGGTGACTCATCAGTACAACTGCGACATGCATGACTGGCTGGAAGCACCTGCCCGCCTGGCGTCGCAACCGCTGAAGGTGACTGAGTTGCCCCGCAAACGTCATGCCAGCGGCAGGGCAATTTCGGCATCTGAAGTGCGTGCGCTGCTCCGGACGCATCAGTTACCGCGTATCCGCGACATTGTTCCGCCCAGTACTTACGCCCACCTTGAGCAACATTATTCCGCCACTGCGCCCGCGGATCCGGTGCATGGCGATGTTCTTATTATTTCACCCTCACTTTGTTAACAGCAGGAAAAACCCATGAAAATTGTGAAGGAGGCGCTGGCAGGAACGGTTGAATCCAGCGATTTACTGGTAAAAATCGCCCCGGCCAGTGAGCTGAATGTGGTGATCAGCAGTGAAGTCGCCAAACAGTTTGGCGATCAGATCCGCCGTGTCGTGAATGACACCCTGAATACACTCGGTGTTATCGCGGGTCTGGTGATTATTGAAGACAAAGGTGCACTGGATTGCGTCATTCGTGCCCGGGTACAAAGTGCAGTACTGCGTGCGGCACAGGCTGAAGAGATTAACTGGGAGATGTTACGATGAAAAAACTCCGCCGCAGCATGCTGTTCCTGCCGGGGGCCAGTGCCGCCATGTTATCCACGGCATTCATTTATCGCCCTGACTCCATCATGTTTGATCTCGAAGATGCCGTTTCACTGCGTGAGAAAGACACGGCACGCATTTTAGTTTTCCATGCGCTTTCACACCCGATGTATCGCGATATCGAAACCGTAGTGCGTATCAACCCGCTCAGTACACCGTTTGGCCTTAAAGATTTGGAGGCCGTGGTACGGGCGGGTGCGGATGTGGTGCGCTTACCCAAAACCGATACGCCGGACGATATTTTTGAGCTGGAAGCGCATATCGAACGCATCGAGAAGGCCTGCGGGCGCGAAGTCGGTTCCACCAAAGTGATGGCCGCCATCGAATCAGCTATTGGTGTAATCAATGCCGTGGCGATCGCCCGCTGTTCGCCGCGTCTGATCGGCATTGCGCTGGCGGCTTTCGATTATGTGATGGATATGCAAACCGAGCGCGGCGACGGCACCGAACTGTTTTATGCCCGCTGCGCCGTGCTACACGCGGCACGTGCCGCCGGAATTGACGCCTTCGACGTGGTGTATTCCGACATTAATGATGAGGCCGGTTTCCTGCGTGAAGTGGAGCTGATCCGCAAAATGGGCTTTAACGGCAAATCCCTGATCAATCCGCGACAGATTGAGCTGTTACACAACGCTTACGCGCCGACGCAGGAAGATGTGGACTATGCGCACCGGGTGATTGCCGCCGCAGAAGAAGGCGAGCGCAACGGGCTGGGCGTGATTTCGCTCAACGGCAAGATGATCGATGGCCCGATCATCAACCATGCGCAGGTGGTACTTGAACGCGCCAGCGCATCCGGTATCCGTCGCTAGCCTTTAATTTTGTACAGGAATATCAAGCTAATGAGTCATTTAACTGAAACTTTGCACAGTCTTTATCCGCAGCTCAGACATCTGGTTGCCTTTGACGGTGCGCACCGTAATACGCCATATCTTTCCGATCCTGATGCCCGTCTGCATCGTAAATTATGCGATTCACTGGAACAGGCGATTGCGCGCAGCGGCCTGAAAGATGGCATGACCATTTCCTTCCACCATGCTTTCCGTGAAGGTGATCAGGTTATTAATAATGTCGTCGCCACGCTGGCAAAACTCGGCTTTAAAAACCTCACGCTGGCATCCAGTTCACTGATGACCTGTAATGATGCGCTGATCGAACATATCCGCCACGGTGTCATCACCCAAATCTATACCTCGGGGATGCGTGGCAAACTGGCCGATGCCATTTCTCACGGGCTGATGGACCAACCGGTACAAATCCACTCGCACGGTGGTCGGGTTAAATTATTGCAGGACGGCGAACTGAACATTGATGTCGCATTCCTTGGCGTGCCGTGCAGCGATGAATTCGGCAATGCCAATGGTACACAGGGTAAATCCTGCTGTGGTTCGCTGGGCTACGCCATGGTGGATGCGCAATTCGCCAGAACCGTGGTGCTGCTGGCCGAAGAATTAGTGCCCTTCCCTAATATGCCCGCCAGCCTGGTACAGGATCAGGTGGATTACATCGTTAAAGTCGATCAGGTCGGTGATCCGGCGAAAATCAGCGTCGGCGCTGCCCGTGTCACCAGTAATCCGCGTGAACTGATGATCGCCCGTACGGCGGCTGAAGTCATTGAATACTCGGGTTATTTCAAACCGGGATTTTCGATGCAAACCGGTTCCGGCGCGGCGGCCACGGCCTGCACCCGTTTCATGGAAGAGAAAATGGAACGCCACCAGATCACCGCCCGTTTTGCCCTCGGAGGCATCACCGGCAGTCTGGTGGATTTGCATGAAAAAGGTCTGATTCAAACGCTGCTGGATACGCAATGTTTCGACGGTCAGGCGGCGGCGTCACTTAGCCGTAACCCGCAGCACATCGAGATATCCACCAACGTTTATGCTAATCCGGGTGCAAAGGCCGCGAGCTGCGACCAGCTGGATATCGTCATTCTGAGCGCGCTGGAAATCGATACCGGTTTTAACGTTAATGTCATCACCGGTTCCGACGGTGTCATGCGTGGCGCGTCCGGCGGTCATTGCGATGTTGCCAGTGCGGCCAATCTGACCATTGTCGTCGCGCCTTTATTGCGCAGCCGAATTCCGACGGTGGTGCGCCGCGTCACCACCCGTGTAACGCCGGGGGAAAGCATCGATGTGCTGGTGACTGATCATGGCATCGCTGTCAACCCGGCACGTCCGGAAATCCGGCAGCGACTGGAGGAGGCGGGTCTGAAAATCATGGACATCGAGGCGTTGTATCAGCGGGCGATTTCCCTGACCGGCGAACCGAAACCGATTGAATTCACTGACCGCATCGTGGGTGTTATCCGCTATCGCGACGGCAGTGTCATTGACGTGGTTCATCAGGTAAAAGAGGACGCATAAATGACCATCATGACGCCTGCTGATGCAGGCGTCAGCCTTGAGGATTTGCTGGCAGCAAAGGAACTGCGGGCCAAACGGCAAACCCACTGGCTGACTCAATTCTCGCAACCGCTGATTTCACTCACGCTGGTAACGCCGGGGCCGGTGAAAGACTCTGTCGTGTATCGTCAGGTTATGCGTGAGGCATTGCAACGTGCCGAAGTCATGTTGCTGCAACATGGCTGGCCGGTACTGAAACAACAGGTCTTCTGGCTGCCCACCGGTGCGGAAGCGTTCTGGTGCGTGAAACATCCTGCGCCGGAAGTGAAAGCGGCTACGGTTGAACTGGAACAATCACATATCCTCGGGCGTTTATGGGATTTCGATGTGATCTGCCCGCAGGCGGGCATTGTGGGCCGCCGTTCGCTCGACAATGCCAGCCGCCGCTGTCTGATTTGCGATGGCCCCGCCCATGCCTGTGCCCGTTCGCGCCAGCACCCGCTACCGGAAGTTATCGCCAAAGTGGAGGCACTGATTGATGGCTGGCACCGTATGCTCTGAACATCCTGTCTCTACTGACATTGCCGCACTGGCAGCCGAAGCGTTGCGCCGTGAAGTCTGGCTGACCCCCAAACCGGGGCTGGTGGACAGTGCCAACAACGGCTCGCACAGCGACATGGATTTGCCCCTGTTTCTGCGCAGCATTGATGCCATCACGCCCTGGCTCCATCAGTTTTTTACTCTTGGTCAGCAGGATTTTCTGCAACCCTTACAGGGGATGCTGATGCGCATCCGTCCGACCGGACTGGCCTGTGAGCAGGCGATGTTCGGCGCAACACAGGGGATTAATACCCACAAAGGCGGCATCTTCTCGCTCGGGTTATTGTGCACCGCCGCAGGCAGACTGATCGGACAACGCCGGTTGCTGACCCGCAACCGCTTATGTGCTGAAGTGGCCGCCATGACGCAAGGGTTGGTTGAGCGCGAATTACAACACTGCCGCCAGCCGGTGTCGGCGGGTGAACGGCTGTTTGTGGCACACGGGATGACCGGTGCCCGGGGCGAGGTACAGAGCGGATTCCTCACTTTGCGTCGCCACGTTTTTCCATACTGGTATCAGGAAAGCCATTCTGAACGCCGCAGCCTTAATGCTTTGCTGCGCCTGATGGCCTATAACCCCGACACCAATCTGGTGGCACGCGGCGGCCTCAGCGGATTACGTTTCGTACAGGATTATGCCCGCCGGTTACTGAACACAGGCTGGCAGACGGAGGATTTACAGCAGATGGACAACGCCCTGATAGCCCGTCATCTCAGCCCCGGAGGCAGTGCGGATTTGCTGGCAATTGCCATCGTGCTGATGGCTTTCCCACAATGAGCCCGGTGCCTGAAATAACCCGCATGCTGGTTCCCGGATTGCGTGACAGCGAAGCCGGGCACTGGCAAAGCCGCTGGCATGAACAATATCCCCACTGGCTGCGCATAAAGCAGCGCAACTGGGCGCAGGTTGATCTTGAAGGCTGGATTACTGCCATTGACCGTGAGCAGAAAAAGGCCCCTTCCCCGCTGCTGCTGATCGGCCACAGTTTTGGCGCGCTCGCAAGCCTGGTGTGGGCGAACCGTCATCCGCAACTCACGGCGGGTGTGATGCTGGTCGCTCCTGCCGAGCCCATGCGGTTCGGGCTCAATGATGACATTCTTCCTGTACCGCTGGCCGTACCGGGGCTGCTGGTCGCCAGCCATACCGATCCGTTGCTGACCTTTACCCGGGCAGAGTTTTGGGCGCAGACGTGGCGCTGCGAACTGGCAGATATCGGGGAGGCCGGACATATCAATGTGGAATCAGGGTTCGGCGACTGGCCGTGGGGGCTGACGAAACTGGAGGTATTTGCCGCGCAACTGGCGGCAAACTTATCGGACTAAATGCGCGACAGGGTGTTCAGTAGTGCATTACTCAACAATGCGGGATTGTGTTTGCGGCGCAGGCCTGGATTTCTGACAGCACAGGAAAATCATGACCAGCAGCGGGATCCAGCCCAGTACAATACCCAACGTGATTTTCATCCACACATAGGTTTCCGGCGAGGCGTACTGCATCAGGATGGTATTCAGCAGGCGCGAAACAATACCTGCCAGATAAACACCGCCAAACCACCAGCCGGAGCGGTTGATGTCGTGCATACGCCGGATCCCGACCGCGAGAAGCGGTAATGCCGTCGCCAGGGCAAACAAAGTATAAGCAACCCCGGCGTAAAAAATGCTGTAAGGATTCCCCGCCAGCGCGAACAGGAATGAAACGCCCATGGTCAGCAAAATAATAATCAGCAAATTACCCAGCGCAAATGTCCAGAACTCCTTGCGGGTCGCGCAGCCACGGAAATCTACATACTTTTTCCAGCCCTGCAAATAACACTGCCATAACGTCATTTCATCACATCCTTTTGCCTGTTCATCTGATATTTCAATGGGTTTTTTAATAGGTAAAGAATTAAAGCGTTTTCTTACTGCCCCCGCAACTGCTGCGCCAGAATATTGAGCTGATCGGCTATCAGGTTGAGATCTTTCTCCTGCTGCCCCGGCGCACGGGTGGAATTACGCACCACCAGCTTCGCAGGCAGAATTTTCGATGACATCGTCTCAGGGTTTTCGGCCAGCAAATGTTCAACCGCCTCTTTGCTCTGCAAATCGAGATCCAGTGAGACGGTGGTCAGTGCCGGATGAAAGAAAGCGCTGTCGTAGGTGTCATCGTATCCGATGATCGACACATGCTGCGGGATGGCCACATTGTGCTGATGAAGCGCACTGATGACGCCAAGCGCCATCTGGTCATTTCCCACCAGCATGGCGGTGAATTGCGGAGTTTCACGCAAAATCTGCAACGCGCTGTAATAACCGCTTTTTGCACTCCAGTCGCCGTGAATAACCGTCACCGGCTGAATGCCCTTCTCTGCCAGCGTTTCCTGCCAGCTTTCCAGACGTAAACGGGAAGAGACAGAATCCTCCGGTCCCGCCAGCAAGGCAAATTCACGGTGCCCTAAATCATGCAGATATTCCACGCTGGCGCGTGAACCGTCAGCCGGATTAAAGCAGACATTAAACACCGGGCTGGTGGGATCGACGTCAAGAAAAAGACACAGGATGTCGCGGTTATTTTCATAAATCCGTCCCGCCTCGGCGCTTTCCAGCGGAATGTTGATGATGACACGCTCAACACGTTGTGATTTCAGTTCATTAATCGAGTCCTGAATGCTCTGGTTGACGTCTCCGTCAATCATTGAAATCAGTACCTGATACCCGGCCTGATGTGCATATTTCTTCACTGACGCGGCAATTTGCGAAGGCGCGTGTAGCGCCAGTGACGTCGTGACAAGTCCGATGGTAAAACTCTGCTTCCCCACCAGTTGCTGTGCCAGCCGGTTCGGCACATAGCGCAAAACTTCAATGGCCTGTTCAACTTTCAGACGCGTGGCATCTGAGACATTGGCCGATTTGTTTAACACCCGCGAAACCGTCTGATACGAAACACCGGCATAGCGGGCAACATCCTCTAATGTCGAACTTTTTGATTTCATTCTTTCCCCAGACCGCAACCCGTGATTTTGCTCAATCCTATGATAATCGAGCCAACGTACGGGATCTCATTTAAAAGTTCAATCCGGGTGACCGGTAATGCATAAGTTATACGTTAACATTGAATATATTCGTGATTTATATCACTCACGATTTATCAATAATCCATAACTTGTAGACATATATCACATTTCACAATATGTAAAATTGATCATTATTGTTTCTGGGTATCTTATAGATTCCGTAAATGTGAACGTCATACAATCATAAGGAAAAAAAATGAAACACAACTTACGCACTCTGGCTGTGGCGGTTTCCCTCGCCATCACAGCGGGCCCTGCCGTGGCAAATGATATTGATTTTCATGGATATCTGCGTTCGGGCGTGGGGGTTTCTGGCGGTGGCAGTCTGGAACAATTCCAGAAAAATAAAGTCGGGCGTCTGGGCAACGAAGATGACACCTACGGCGAAATTGAACTGGGCAGCGAAGTTTACAAGAAAGATGACGTGAGTTTTTACGTCGACTCCATGGTCAGTATGGTGTCTGACGGCTCTAATGATGATGAAAACACCTTAAATGACGATGCACAGTTCGGCCTGCGCCAGTTGAATCTGCAAATCAAAGGGCTGGTCCCCTGGGATAAAGATGCCGTGATCTGGGGCGGTAAACGTTATTACCAGCGTCATGATTTACACATCATCGATACCAAATACTGGAACATTTCCGGTGCCGGTGCCGGTATTGAAAATCTTAAAATGGGCGAAGGCGCGCTTTCTCTGGCGTGGATCCGTGGCGATGCCAATGACGTAGATTACCGCGTGGACGGTAATAATGATGTGAACATCAACTACATCGACGTGCGTTATGCCGGAATTAAACCCTGGAGCGGTGCGTGGATGGAAATCGGTGCCGACTACGCCATGCCAAATCTGTCGCATGACCAGAAAGAGTACGGCGGCCTGTATGATGCGGATAACGGCGTGATGCTGACCGGTGAAATCAGCCAGGACATGTGGGGCGGCTATAACAAACTGGTATTGCAGTACGCGAATAAAGGTCTGGCGCAGAACATGATTTCACAGGGCGGCGGCTGGTACGATATGTGGAACTATACCAATGATGCCACCGGTTATCGCGGCATCATCACCGGTCTTATCCCGATCACCAGTAAGTTCAGCCTTAACCATGTGCTGACCTACGGCCACGCAGAAAACATCACTGATTACACCGATACGACTGAACTGGTTTCTCTGGTGGGACGTGCGCAATATCAGTGGACTGATTATGTACGCACCATCGGTGAAGTCGGTACGTTCTACCAGAAAGATGATTACAAGACCGGGGCGAGTTACAAACAAGGCGGTCAAAAATATACACTGGCGATGGGGCTGGCAGCCGGGCCGGAGTTTATGTCACGTCCTGAACTGCGTGTGTTCGCGTCTTATCTGAATGATTCGGAGCATGGCGATACGTTTGATGATCATACCAAAGCGGATACGTGGAACTTTGGTGTTCAGGTCGAAGCCTGGTGGTGATTTTTTTCTTCCTTGAAGCTGCAACTGCATTAGCTACGTTTGCTCACCCGAATCACTGACATAAGTCAGCTCATCGGGACTCGCTCACTTGCTGCCTTGCTGCAACTCCAATGGATTTGAAAAAACAGGTGTTAATTATTAAAAAAATATCCTCATTGTAATAAAGCGACAGACAAAACTTAATTTCTCTTGTAGGGGATCGTTACGTTTTTTCTCCGCACAGCAGCATCATTATTATCATTTATAGAAAGCAGAAATAATAAAGGCAGCCTTGTGTCGGGCTGCCTTTATTTTTAGTGCGTTTACGTAAGAGAGATTAATTACTTTTTAAACCAAACTTCTCAGTCATTAATTTCTTCAGGCTGTCGGACTGCTTACCAAATATGGCATGCACTTCCTGACCGATGATTACCACGCCAATCGCGCCGGTCTGCTGGATAGCGCCGGAGTTCACCCGCCTGAGTTCTTTTACCGTCACCCGCAAACGGGTAATGCAGGCATCAACGTTAATAATATTATCGCGCCCGCCGAGTGCATCAATTAATAACGCCACATCAGTCGGTGGCGGGATCTCATTTTCAGGGCTTTTATTCTTCGCAGAGAATACATGCATAAAGTCTTTAATATTTACCATGATGAACACTCTCTTTCAGGAATGAAAAAAAACGTGCAACCGGAAAAACCTGATTGCACGTGGTTGTTAAAAATAAGAGTTTAAGAAATGGCAGATAAACGGCGCGACAGGATCTGACAACCGAATGCCGGCAGCGTCAGTTTGCGGGGTAATACACCGCCATGCACCATGTCGCGGTAATCATCCGGCAACGTCACCGTCTGACTGTCTGCGGCGTAGTTTTGCAGGAAGATAAATTCATTTTCGCCGTCTGTGCGACGTGCTGCGGTGACACCCTCCGGTAAATCCGTTTCTATCGCCCGCGGCAACTGCATTTCTTTCGCCAGCGCGGTATAAAAATCAGCATGGAATTGCTGATCGTTGCGCGAAGCCAGGTAATAGGCCTGGCCTTTGCCAAACAGATTCACGGTCACCGCCGGGGTTCCCGCGTAGAAATCCTCGCCATACGTTGCCAGTGCTGCCGCGCCTTCAAGATGAATCACTTCACACAATTTGCTGGCACGGTACGGACCGTTTAAGCCCAGCGCGTTGCCTTCGGTACCGCTGACACTGTTGTGCTGGTCATCAGTCAGGCTGTCGATTTCTTCCGCCCAGATCCCCAGCACCGGACGCAACGGCCCCGGGAACCCGCTGAGGAAACACAAATCTGTTTCGTTAACGATACCACTCCAGTAAGTTGCGACAAACCGGCCACCGGCCTGCACGAACGCGGTGATCCGCTCACCGACGCCTGCCCGCACCATATACAGCATCGGCGCAATCACCAGGTCGTAACCGGTTAAATCGCAGTCGGCGTTGATCACATCGACCGCAATGCCCTGCGACCACAGTGCGCGGTAATGTCCGGCGACGGTATTTTCATACTCCAGCCCTTCATTACGCGGCCCGAGGGAATCGTCCATCGCCCAGCGGCTTTCCCAGTCGAAGATAATCGCCACTCTGGCTTCTACGCGGCTGCCTGCCACCGGCGCCAGTGCGGATAAAATCCTGCCCAGTTCAGACACTTCGCGTCCGACGCGGGTATCAATATGCCCGACGTGATCAACCACCGCGCCGTGGAATTTCTCCGAAGAACCACGGCTTTTACGCCACTGGAAATACTGCACCGAATCCGAACCGTGCGCGACTGCCTGCAGGGAGGACAAAATGTGCATCCCCGGCTTTTTCAGTTTGCTAACCGGCTGCCAGTTGGTGAAACTCGGCGTCGATTCCATCAGCACAAAGGGTTTGCCCTGTTTCAGGGTACGCATCAGGTCGTGATACATCGCGGTATACGCCGCCAGACCAATATCGTCTTTGCGGGTGTGCCACATCGGATAACTGTCCCACGAGATAAAATCCAGCACACTGGCCAGTTTCCAGTAATCGTAATCGTAGAAATATTCCATGAAATTGGTGGTCGCCGGTAACGCCGGGTTCTCCGCTTTCAGCGGACGGATTTCCTCACTGTAAAAACGGGTCACCTGATCGGTATTAAAACGACGCCAGTCGAGATTCAGCCCATGAACGCCACTTTCGCCCTGTGGTGATGGTGATTCAATCTGCGCCCAGTCGGTATAAGTGTGGCTCCAGAAGGTGCTCCACCAGGCCTTATTCAGCGCATCCAGTGTGACATAACGGGCTTTCAGCCAGTCGCGGAAACGGGTCTGGCAAAAATCACAATGGCACTCGCCACCGTATTCGTTGGAAATATGCCAGCCGATGACGGCCGGATGATGTGCGTAGCGCTTCGCCAGCGCGCTGTTCATCACCTGAACTTTTTCGGCATACACCGGCGAACTCATGCAGTGATTATGACGTCCGCCATGCAGCGCTTTTACACGGTCGCGCCCCACACGCAGGACTTCCGGGTACTTTTGCGACATCCACGCAGGACGCGCCCCGCTTGGTGTGGCGAGAAATACCGAAATGCCGTTTTCGTGCAAACGATCCAGCACCTGATCCATCCAGCCAAACGTGAAATGGCCTTCTTCGGGTTCCAGCGCTGACCAGCTGAAAATTCCGACTGACATGACATTACAGCACGCCTCTTTCATCATTTCGACATCACGAATCAGGACATCGGGGCTCTCCAGCCACTGTTCCGGATTGTAATCCGCGCCATGTAACAGGCCGGAAATCTTACTGCTCAGAGGAGGAAATTTCGTCATGCTTGGGTCCTTAGGAACTTTAAGAAATATTCACACCCCGGCCAATCCGGCCGGGGAAAAAGGGATTAATTGAAGACTTTGATGGAAGGAAGAACCTGGCCGTCACAGCTGAACAACGCCTGATTTTCGCGGGCGTTGCCCTCTTTCCAGTGATCATTGATGTAGGTCATACCGGCAGGTGTCGCCCAGCCGGCGCCGTCAACAGCGATCCAGGTCGGTTCCCAGTAGAAAAGGCCCTTGCCGCGATGATCCGGCACGGCCACCAGGCTTTTGATCAGATCGCTGAGGAAATCGGCCTGGCCCTGCACCGTGCCCGGATAGCCGCCGTCTTTGGCTTCTTTTTCCGTGAAACTGTTTTCAGCTGCATCACAGTTTTTGGTGGTATAGCCGTAAGCCACTTCCACGACGATCACGTCTTTGTTGTAGCGTTTGCTGATGTCATCCATATTGGTCTGCAACGCTGAAATCGGGCCATTCCAGTAAGTATAAAAAGACAGGCCAATCACGTCATAAGGCACGTTGCGACGGTTGATTTCATCGAACCACCAGCGGAAGGTATCGTTCTTGGTGCCTTCAGCCAGATGCAACATAATTTTGATATCTGACGGATTTTTTTCGTCCGCGCGGACACCGGTAATCGCCGCATTCAGCAACCCGGCCAGACGGTCAAACTCGCCGCCGCCCGCGCCCCAGCTTTTGCCTTCCGGCCACAAAATGCCGCCGTTCATTTCGTTACCGACCTGCACCATATCCGGTACGGTGCCCTGTGCGCGGAATTTGGCGATCACGTCACGGCTATAATCATGAATGGCAGTTTTCAACTGCGGATAATCCATTTTCTCCCAGCTTTTTGGCTTGAACTGTTTGCCGGGATCGGTCCAGAAATCGCTGTAATGAAAATCAAGCAGGATTTTAAAACCCAGGGCTTTAGCACGTTTCGCCAGTTCCAGCGTGGTGGCCAGATCGTTATTTCCGCCGCCGTACGGATGGCCCTGTGCATCTTTAGGATCCACCCATAAGCGTAAACGGACGTAGTTAAAACCGTTCTGCCTGAGGATCACCATCGCATCGGTCTGTTTGTGGTTCTGGTCAAAGAACTTGCCGCCGTGTTTCTCCACATCTATCAGCGTCGAGATATCGGCACCCTTGATGAAATCTGCGGGCACGTTAGCGACTTTTTTGATCACCACATCCTGTGCCACACCGGAGAACGACATGGCCAGCAGTACGCAGGCCATTGCGCTTTTATTGAAAATCTTCTTAGAAAATAAAGACATCGGATTATCCTTTTGTACTGCCAGCCGTCAGGCCGGAAACGAAGTATTTTTGTAAGGCGAGATAGAAAATGGCGACCGGTACGGCGATCAGTACCGCCCCTGCGGCGTACATGGTGTAATTAGCCCCCATTTTTTGCGCCACCAGGTTGTACAGGCCAATCGGCAAGGTGTACTTATCCGGTGTACGCAAAATGGTGCTCGAAAGAATGAAATCCCCCAGCGGGCCGGTGAAGGAAAACAGCGCTATCACCGCCAGGATCGGCTTCGACAGCGGCATGATGATTTCGATGAAAATGCGGAAATTACCGGCGCCGTCCATCCGCGCTGATTCATCCAGATCTTTCGGAATGGCATCGAGATAGCCTTTCATCAGATAGGTGTTCATTGGGATCATGCCGCCGACGTAAATCAGTACCAGCGCCAGATGGCTGTTGATAAGCCCCAGTAATTGCGCCAGCACGAAAATGGCGATCAGCGCCGAAAACTGCGGGATCATCTGCAATAAAAGGAACAGCATCAGCCCGTCTTTCCGGCCTTTAAAACGAAAGCGCGAGAAGGAATAAGCGGTAAAACTCACGCAAATCAGGGTCAGGATCATGGTCAGGAAACTGATTTTCATCGAGTTCCAGTACCAGCCGACATAATTCACTTCACCGTTAAATAAGTCTTTGTAATGCTGGAACGAGACATTCTCCGGAATAATCGACGTACTGAGCAGGCTGTTACCGGCATTGAGTGACGCACCGACTGTCCAGATAAGCGGATAAATAATAATTACCCCCACCATCAGCAACAGTAAATAACTCAGCGCAAGGCGGATAAACCGGTTTCTTTTAATACTGGTGTGTTTACTCATATTCCTTCTCCCGGTTACGCCATATCATCTTGTTTAAATGAATTCGTTGACCGGAATTGCCACAATGCAATACCGACTACAAATATCGACAGCAGAATTGTAATGGTCGCCGCAATAGCATATTGCGAAGATGACATGGTGAGTTTATATATCCACGACACCAGAATATCCGTTCCGCCCGCATTCGAACCGGCCACCGCCGGGCCACCGTTATTAAACAGATAGATGATATTGAAATTATTAAAATTGAAGGTGTATTGCGTAATAATAATTGGCGCAATGGAATATAAGACCAGCGGCAACGTAATGGTTTTGAGTTTCTTCCAGGTACTGGCACCATCCATCGTCGCGGCTTCATATAAATCGTTCGGGATAGCCTGCAATACGCCGGTAGTCATGGCAAACACAAACGGGAAGCCCAACCAGGTCTGCATCATGATCAGCGCTGTTTTGGTCCAGAACGGATCGGTCAGCCAGGCTTTAGGCTCAATACCTAAGGCCGCCAGAATGCCGTTATTAATGACGCCAAATGAATCATTGAACATACCCGCAAATACCAGAATGGTAACGAAACCCGGCACCGCCCACGGCAATATCAGCACGGTGCGGATCAGCGCCTTGAAGCGCAAATCTTTCTGATTCACCAGAATCGCCAGCATGACACCCACCGTACATTGCAGCGTGGTCGCCAGCACCGTCCAGACCACCGTCCATTGCAATACATCCAGCAATGTGGAGCGCCAGATATTGAGCGTGAAAATATTAATAAAGTTTTTGAACCCCACCCAGTCGACTAATTTCGCCGGTGGCGTGTGATATAAATTGTAATTAGTAAACGCGATTGAGAAGCCGAATATAATCGGAAAAACCACCACAAACACCAGTAAAATAAAACCCGGTGTGATCATTAGATAGGGAAAACCTTCACGCAGCAGCAAATGATATTGCTTACGCACGCTGGGTAATTCCATGCCCTGGTCACGGCGTTTACCGTTTGCCCATGCATCGCGCAGGCTCCAGTAATAAAAAGCCGCACCGAATGCGCCAATCAGCAGACTGATAATGCCTTTGGCGAGCAGAAATATCGAATTATCACGCGGTACTTCTTCACCCAGCGTATATAAACCCCATAATCCCTGACGCAGGAAATCATAGAACACGCCGGCGAAACAAATAAGGATGATAAAAAACAGTATTCCCTTGGCCCATTGCCGGTTATAAAACTGCCCAAAACCGGGGATCAGCGCCACCGCCAGCGCCACCGGTGCATGGTGGCTGGCGGAAAGTGGCGCCGGGTTTTCCTCATGAAGACGCATAGACACAAAGATGTTCCTTTCACTGGTGAGGGAGTGAAATCACTCCCTCCTGTCAGACATACGGGGTTTCAGCAAGCGTTACCGGTTACTCGTTGCTGGCTTTCGCCGCTTCGATTTGCATCTGAATATTTTTCACCGCATCGTTGAGCGCGGCATCAACCGGTTGTTTGCCGGTCACACCCAGCTGAATACCGTTATTCGCCGGACCCCAGACTTCCTGCATTTCCGGTACACCCGGCATGGCCGTCGCGCGGGTAGACTGCTCTGCCACCGCGTTGGCTTTTTCATCGTTTTTAATCATTGGATCGTTAACCAGCGCCGTCAGAGCAGGGATTTCCTTGGTCACTTCGTAGCGCACTTTGGCGTACTTCGGCTGGTTGATGAAGGTGATGAATTTCTCCGCCAGCGGTTTTTGCTTGCTGTAAGTTGAAACCGCATAACCTTTCACGCCGAGGAATGAACTCATCGGTTTGCCGTTTGGCAGCAGCGGTAACGCTTTAACACCATAGTGAATACCCGCCGCTTCATATGGCTGGAAGGCCCACGGGCCGGTGATCACCGCAGCCGCTTTCTTCTCAGTAAACAGCGAGTCGATAGCGTTCAGCCCGTTATCACCGACAATCCCTGCCGGGAATAACCCGTCGGCATAGAATTTCTTCAGATAAGTAATGGCTTCAATGCTGCCCGGTTTGTTCAGGCCGATATCTTCAACGTTGATTTCACCCTTCGCATCTTTACCGAAAATGTAGCCCCCCATGGAAGCCATCGCGCCATAGGCGTAATACACTTCGTCAAACTTGGCTAACAGGCCGTATTTGCCTTTCGCCCTTTCGGCTTTGGAGAAGGTGTAATACTCGTCGAGGGTCGCCGGTGCCTGCGGCAGTAAATCTTTGTTGTAAATCAGCACCAGCGTTTCGACTGCTTTCGGCACACCGTAGGTTTGTCCTTTAAGCTGGAAGGCGTTTAACGCCGGCGGTGTGAAGCTGGCAAGAAACGTTTTGTCGAGATTCAGCGGTGCCAGTAACCCCTGTACCACGGCCGTGCCCAGCTGATCATTAGGGATCACGACGACGTCAGGGCCGATGCCTGCCGGACCATCCAGACGTAATTTCTCCGTTTGTTGTGCATAAGGCGTTTCCTGCACAACGACTTTGACATTGTTCTCTTTTTCAAAATCTTTCACCGCGTCGGAAATACCGGAAGATTTCTTAATATCCTCCCAGATAAGCAGTTGCCCCCCGGCTGCCCGGACGGCCTGGCTGCTCAGACTTAACGACATCAGTACCAAGGCAGTAAGGTGTGTAATTTTCATTGTTGCTCCTGGATGTGAAGGTATAACATTTTTGTAGGGTTTATAACGACACTCAATCTAAAATCTTTGTATCAAACCCCATAAAAGCTGATTTAATACTGATTAATGTCGCCTTAAAAACTATGTTATACGTTAAACTTACAAGCTATAAATCACTACAAAAAGATGCGCATTGTGTGATCTTCTCTCCAAAATTCGAACCCGCTTGTGCAAACGCTTACACAAGGTGGTTATAGTCCGAAACATCAGCGGTATGAATTCTTTATGAGGTCTCACATGTCCAGCATCAGACTTAAAAATGTGGTCAAGCGTTTTGATAAAACAGTGACATTACATGGCATCAATATTGATATTGAAGACGGCGAATTCACCGTTTTCGTCGGGCCATCAGGATGCGGTAAGTCCACCCTGCTGCGCATGATTGCCGGGCTGGAAGAGATTACGGAAGGAGACGTTTACATCGGCGAGCAGCGGGTGAATGACGTCGATCCTTCCCGGCGTGGTGTGGCGATGGTGTTTCAGTCTTACGCGCTTTATCCGCACATGACCATTGCAGAAAACATGGGTTACGGGCTGAAAGTCAACGGCGTGCCGAAAGAAGAAATTCGTCATCAGGTGGAGATGGTCGCCAAAACGTTGCAGCTTTCTCATCTGCTGGACAGAAAACCGAAACAGCTTTCCGGCGGACAGCGCCAGCGAACCGCCATCGGGCGTGCGATTGTGCGTAATCCGCAGGTATTTATGTTCGATGAGCCCCTGTCTAACCTTGATGCAGAGCTGCGTGTGGATATGCGGTTACACATTTCCAAGCTGCACCAGGAACTGAAAACCACCATGGTGTATGTGACACACGATCAGACTGAAGCCATGACACTGGCCGATAAAATCGTGGTGATGAATTACGGCAAAGTCGAGCAAATGGGCGCACCGATGGATCTTTACTACAATCCGGTGAATCAGTTTGTCGCGGGGTTTATCGGATCACCCAAAATGAATTTCCTGCCTGCTGAAGTGATCCGCTGGCAGCCGGAACAGCTCGAAGTACGCCTGACGCCGGAGAAGACCCTGACACTGGCACTGAGCACCTCTGAACTGTCGGCGGGTGATAAAGTCACGCTTGGGATCCGCCCTGAACATTTGCTGTCGCAGGAAACCGAAAACGTGCTGGAATTTAACTGCGAAGTGGTAGAGCGGCTGGGCAACAGCACGTATCTGTTTGGTCAGTGTTATGGCATTGATGGCTTTAAAATGCTGCTACCGGGCGACATGGCTTTCAACCCTTATCAGAGCCTGACCACCTGGTTTGATGCCAAACGTTGTATGGTGTTCAGCGAAGACGGCCTGCGCATCAGCGCGCCCAGCCTTTCTCATCTGCATTAATTAATCTTTTCAGGCCGCGTAGCCGGGAGACTTCACCTCCCGGCTGTTTCAGTGTTATATCTCTTTATCATGATTTTCAGATGAGAGATTTCCATGCCACTTCACTGCCGGATTCTTGATGATTACCAGAATGTTTCCCTGTCGCTGGCTGACTGGCAGTCACTTGCACCACAGGTGGAATGCCGTGCGCTGACAGAACATATTGCCGACGAAAATGCCCTCGCTGAAACGCTGAAAGATGCCGACATTGTGGTGATTATGCGCGAACGTACGCCATTCACCGCTGCGCTGTTTGCCCGCCTGCCCAATCTGAAACTGCTGATCACTTCCGGCATGCGTAATGCGTCGGTTGATCTTGTCGCTGCGAAAAAACATGGCGTGACGGTCTGTGGCACCGGCAGCGGACAGGCCGCGCCGGTTGAGCTGACGTGGGCCCTGATCCTCGGGCTGGCACGGCATCTGGTCACGGAAAATAATGCGCTACGTCACAACGGCCCGTGGCAAAGCACGCTGGGCGTCGGCCTGAGCGGTAAACAGCTTGGTCTGCTGGGGCTGGGGAAAATTGGCCAGAAGGTGGCCCATATCGCGCAGGCCTTTGGCATGGAGGTGTGCGCGTGGAGTCATAATCTGACCGCAGAACACGCCGCAGCACATGGCGTAAAATTCTGCACATCAAAAGAAGCGTTACTGCAAACCAGCGACGTGGTTTCCATTCATCTGGTGCTCGGCGAGCGCACACGCGGCTTACTGGGTGCGAAAGAACTGGCACAGATGAAACCCTCTGCCCTGCTGATCAATACGTCGCGCGCTGCCATTGTCGATCAACCCGCCCTGCTCAGCGCGCTGCAAAACAGTCAGTTAGCCGGTGCCGGACTTGATGTCTTTGATGCCGAGCCATTGCCGGCCGATCATCCTTTCAGAACGCAACCGAACGTGCTGGCGACACCCCATCTGGGTTATGTCGCCGACAGTAATTATCAGGTGTACTTCACCGAAGCGGTCGAGAATATCCGGTCATTTCTGGCGGGTAAGCCGCTGCGTGTGCTGGATTAGTGCAAACGTAAAAAAACCGGGTATCCACCCGGTTTTTGCTTTCAGCGGCGACGAAATTACTTGGTTTCGTTGGCTTTGATTTCGCCCATTGCTTTCAGTTTCTTGGACATTTCACGACGTTCTTTCGACAGGTCTGCATTGCGGATGATGTAGTCATCAACGCGATCTTCATAGTCGCCGCGCATGCTGGCAATGATCGCCTGAATTTCGTCGATGCTCATGCCTGGTTTGATGTAATCACTCAGGTTATCGAGCAGCAGAACGCGTTTCTGGTTGTCACGGATTTTCTTTTCGTTGTCAGCAATTTCACGTTGTAATTTATTTTTACGACGGAAAATGCGCACAAACTCCAGAACGTCCTGGAAACTCGGCTTGTTGATATTGTCCATTTTAACACCTTCGATTAAGTTACACAGATTCAGTGACTGACTTGTCGCAACCGCTTGGTCTGCCTTACCGGCAGTTAGCAGGAAGACTAGCAAAGATCGGGCGGTGCGCTCAGATAATCGTCCAATAAGACCATCTTACCCGTTTTAGACCGCAGACAAAAATCCCTTCATGCTTTTGGCGTTTTAACGCTGCTTATTTGAGCGTCTTCTTTTTGCATCGTCATGGTGATCAGGTCTCCCATCGCCCGCAGTTGTTCCGCGACCTGCGAACTCAGCCACACATAGCCGTACACCTGCGCTTCCAGATGGTGTGCGGCATTCATTTCCGCCATCAGCGCTTTCAGTTCTTCTGCAGATTCATTCAGCTGATGATTGATCGTCAGTTCATCACCTTTGGTACCGTTCATCAGCATCAGACTGAGTTTTTCCAGCGTATCGAGCATCAGCCGTTGCGCGCTGCGCAGCGTGCGGGCATTGAGCATCAGGAAATGGCTTTCGCGCGAACTCCAGTAGGCATCGGCCAGCAGTTCAAGAGTACACAACAGATTACGGCTCAGAGTCTGGATAGCGTCAAACACTTCACGCGGAATATGCGATTCCTTACTGGCGGGAGCAAACAGAGAACGCATTTTGACCATCTGCCCCATCGTGGTTTTCATTTTACCGTGCAACTGCGGGCGTTCAAGCATGTTCGGCGACAGCCAGGCGCTATAGAGTTTATTCAGCGACATCAGGTAATCGGCCATCTGCATGCGCCAGTGAATAAACGCGCGCTGGGGGTAAATACTGGCGAAAAGCAGTGCCAGCAGGGAGCCGAAAATCACATCACCGGAACGCCACAGTGCAGTATTCATATCGCCAGGTCCCGCGCCACACACGACCGCCAGCGTAATCCCAATCAGCAGCGCCATATACGGACGCTTGCCGAGAGTCAGATAGCCGCTGACGAACATCACAATCCCGCACCACATCAACATCAGCGGAAAGGAATAGAGTTCAAGCCATAAGGCTATCAACCCTGAGAGTGAACCGAATACGGTGCCGGTGATGCGCTCCAGCACCCGCTGAACCACATTCCCCCAAAAGGAAATCGGCCCCATCACCACCACCATTGTGATCAGCGGCCAGGTGCCTTCAGGGATTTTTGTCAGCCGGACAATCAGGAATGTCAGAATAAACGCCACCGCAATACGCAGGGCGTGAGTAACTCTGTAATTACGGTAAATGATGTTATCCAGCTGAGAAATTTTCTTGTCGAGACGCACGTTGAGCCTGCCGTAAGGCATAAATACAAAGAAGGCGCTAGTTTAGCCGAGTTACCAGAGGGGATCACCCTGGTTTTTATCAGGGATTGGGTACGGTGAGACGGAAAAGCGGACCTCCGGGATTTATTTAACAACCGGCCCTGGATTGTGCCAATATTTTGGAATGGGGTTAAAGGAAGCTTCGGAAGGAAAATACTCTCTTCTCAGTGACAATATCCTTCGGTGCATTTACTGCTTATCAGACGGGGTTTGTGCTTATCTTCTAAGTCTGGTCGCAAAATTAAGAAAATTTATTAACAATAACAAGTCAATATTTTTGAGTGACAGAGTAAATTCCATAGATCGTTATATCTCGTTGAAAATATATGTATTGCAGCACTATCAATTTGTTGACGTAATTTTCACCAAATACTGTAATTGAGCGACACGGATAAGAGTACAGATACAGCAATGCCGGAAGCCTCGGTTTGCCTGTGAAGTATGAGGACATTGAGAGGTCTCTTGGCGACAGGTTGCTGTAGTGTTGAGTAAAATCCAGTCTGACACACCTAGGTAGCCATAACATAATCACATTCATTATGTTAACGCTTGTTAAGTTAACATTTTTAACTACCATTACCTATCAACTTACGGTACGTGTTTTAAGCAGGTTAGAGTGTCCACAAATAAATTACTCGCTAAATATATGGTTGTTGGGCTTTTCAATACAGGGTTAACAGGTATCGTTATATTTTCCCTGATGTATGCCAACGTGAACATTTATTTGGCCAATGCTATTGGCTACGTAGTTGGTATAATATTCAGTTTTATCCTAAATACGCTCTTTACATTTAATTCGACCCCAAGCTTCAGCAGATTGATAAAATTTCTGGTGACTTGCGGAATTGCTTATCTTGTTAACCTTGTTCCAATTAAATGCATATTATTCTTCTTCCCGGATTACACTTTTTTCTCGCAAATCATAGGGATGATTTTTTATACCATAACAGGCTTCCTACTTAATAGATTTTGGGTGATGAAATGAACGATTTTGATATACCGCAGGAATGCGATAATACCCCTCCTAGAATGGAAATTGTGGTTCCATGCTATAATGAAAAAGAAGCATTCCCACACTGCCTAAAAGTATTAGGCGAGGTATTATGCAATTTAATTTCAACGCAAAAAATCGGCGCAGGCAGCAAGATAATTTTTGTTGATGACGGTAGCAAAGACGACACATGGGATCAGATTAAAGAAGCGTGCCAGAAAAACACTTTTGTCTCTGGGATTAAACTTTCTAAAAACCGAGGCCATCAGAATGCACTGATAGCAGGCTTAGCGAATACAACTGCAGATGTTGTGGTAAGTATAGACGCCGATCTTCAGGATGATGTTCGGTGCATAGAAACGATGGTTGAAAAATATCAAGAAGGTAATGATATTGTCTATGGTGTGAGGGATGATCGCTCCACCGACAGTGCATTCAAGAGAATAAGTGCCAATCTGTTCTACTCACTGATGGAAAAGATGGGAGTAAATCAGGTTTCTAATCACGCTGATTACAGACTGATGAGTCGAAAGGCTGTCGATTGTTTGCTTACGTTTAAAGAACAGAATATGTATATTCGCGGAATTGTTCCATTATTAGGATTTAATTCAGCAAGGGTTTATTATTCGAGAGATGACCGGGTAGCCGGAGAATCCAAATATCCATTAAAGAAGATGCTTTCATTAGCTGTAGAAGGCATTACATCGCTGACTATAACCCCACTCAGGATGATATCTGCACTGGGCTTTATTACCTGTCTTATTTCAATAATAACAGCAGCTTATGCGATTTTTGAAAAAATCACAGGTAGCACTGTTGAGGGCTGGACCTCAGTAATGATTTCAATCATTTTCCTGGGGGGTGTGCAACTGCTCTGCCTGGGTGTGATTGGTGAGTATGTTGGAAAGATTTACATCGAAACTAAAGGGAGGCCTCGTTTTTTTGTTGAGGAAAAGCGTGGTGATGACAATGAATTTAAGTAAAAAATTCAGGGGTACTATATTTTTTACAGTGGTACTTTTATTTGTGACTTACCTTACAATGCATTATGTAGGGAAGGAACATAATATATATTATTGGGATTCCAATGGGTACTGGAGATTGTGGCAACAATTCAGTTTGGGCTTTTCTATTGATCCTGTTGGGACACTGTCGAGACTTGCTTCGTCGATAAAAAATGATGATTATAATCTCCTCCCCGTGGCTTTAACCTCCCTCTTTTACGCTTTTGGTGGAGAGGGTAGGCTCACCTATATATTATCGCTGTCCATTGTTTATTTGCTCCCCGTATCACTTCTGTTTTCAGTCCTATTAAAACAATTTTCTGAGAAGCAGTCTGTCTGCTGGACAATTATTTCTCTGGTCCTGCCTGCAACTTTTGTGGCTTTTTGGGCTCCTACGCTCAGAGGTTATCCTGATATTTGCGGTCTTATCTTTGTTATATCAGCGATTATCTATACATGTAAAACAGATCTGTCTGGTAAACTGAATATCAAAAGAGCGATCATCCTTGGTGCTATTTTATGGTCGCCATTTTTACTCAGAAGATGGTATGCCTATACTGTCATTTCAATGTATCTCTCTTTACCTGTGCTGAATTATTTTATTTATAAAGTAGAAGGGCATAGTTTTAAAAAAATCTTTAGGATTTGCACCTTCTTTTTTATATCTGGAATTGTATCAATATTATTATCGATAGCATTGCAATGGAACTTGCTTGTCAGAGTGGCAACAACTGATTACTCGTTTATCTATTCTGCTTATCAGTCCAGTGTCGCATCATCTCTTTATAACGTTTTGCATGATATTGGATTGTACATATTTCCATTTTTTATAATATCAGTAGTCGTATCAATTTTTACTAAGAAAACGAAAGAGAAATATTTAGTCATTTTTTCTTTATTCAATTTGGTTTTTAGTTTTTTCATCTTTACAAAAACTCAATCACCGGGTTTGCATCACTGCCTGCCTTTTGCATTATGGGTACTTATCGCTTCAGCCATTTCAATAAAATGGTTCCTTTTCAAACTGAATTCTACCGTCCCTAAAGCCATTCTTGTCTCATTAACAATAATCATCTGTCTTATCATTAATAAGCAGTCCTTATTTAATACAAACATCAATGACTTCTCAAAATATTTGCCCACTAAATACACACCAATGCGTGTTGATAATTATGGCAACTATGTCAGGTTATCTTCTGATATTCAGAGCATGCTACATGATACTGAAAAACTGACTGTTTTATCATCCAGTGGTGTTCTTAACGATAATATGCTCGACACACTTTCAAATCTGAAATTGAGTAAGTATTTGACTGGAATGTCCCAGGTTGATCTCAGAGACGGGCTGAACATTCCTGCACTGATGTCCAGGTTCATCATCGTTGTTGATCCCGTACAAACACATTTAACGCCATCAGGCCAGCAAGTTATTACAATTCCTGCAAAAGAGTTGCTAAATAATGAGGGGATAGGAAAAGCTTTTAAAAGGGTTGGAAATGGCTATCCGCTCGAAAAGGGGGCTACCGCCTATGTTTATGAAAGAACGAGGCCGTTTACCTATAATGAAATGATGGATTTCATCTCAAAATATTATATCAGCTACCCGCAATGGAAAGGGATTTACGACACCAGTCTGTTCATTCCTTATTCAACGGGATCGATTTCTTTAGGTGATGTGTGGGGCAAATTAGACATTGAAGATGATGGAACTCTCTATGGACATCCAGGTGAAAACCGTCCGACCACAATAACCTGGACGTTAAATGGCATTAATGAACTCCTCATTTCATCAGTCCGGAATACGTGTTCAACAGCTGATGGTGTGGATGTCACCATTTCCGACATGTCTGGAAGACATATATCAAGCCATATCGAGAACAACGGCTCTTCATCTCTTGATGTAAGGAAATTTAATAACATGCTTACGACCCTAACGATAGATAAACATGGTAACCCTTCATGTGACTCTATTATGATCGTTAAAAAATAAACATACTGAGCCTTTGCTAAAACAGCAAAGGCTTTTTTCAACGAAAATCACGCTGATGTTAAAATTTTCCGCATTCCCCTCCCCTCTATATTTATGAGCAATCATAATCCTGCCGCCTGTAAATATAATTCTGAACGGGATAATGTGCTCGCCTTACTATATATGCTGTTACTATCCAGAATAATTTCACCATTTATGGCCGAATCCTTACTAAGCAAATATTTTGAGACAGATTTTCCCTGTGGAAAAAACGGATCACAAGCTTATTACCATGTTAAAAATTTGTTTACTTACCATTCAATACTTTAAAATTCACAGAGTTCATTTGTCACCGGGAGCCATGATAATGTTATGTAAACAGACAAACCATTTTTCTCCGAGCATTGTTGGCAAACCGGACTCAGCAGACTCTATCTGATAGAATACTGGGTGGCGATACGCCTGGTTGACGCACTGGTTTGGACAGTAAAATACATACGAATTTAGGCACAATAAAATTATGTCAGATAAGCCGCAAAAAACGTTCTACTTCCACGATTATGAAACCTTTGGTAAAAACCCGGCGCTGGATCGTCCGGCGCAGTTTGCCGGGGTAAGAACTGACGAAGATTTCAATATCATCGAAGAACCGTTGGTGATTTATTGCCGCCCTTCTGATGATTATCTGCCTGAACCTGAAGCAGTGATGATTACCGGCATCACGCCACAAATTGCCCTGGAGCGCGGTGTGATTGAAGCCGAGTTTACCGCGCAAATTCACCAGGCATTCAGCGTGCCGGGCACCTGCATTGTTGGTTATAACAATATCCGTTTTGACGATGAAGTCAGCCGGAATATCCTTTATCGTAACTTTTACGACCCGTATGCCTACAGCTGGCAAAACGGCAATTCCCGCTGGGATTTACTGGATGTAATGCGCGCCTGTTATGCGCTGCGTCCGGAAGGCATCAACTGGCCGGAAAATGATGATGGCTTCCCGAGTTTCCGTCTTGAACATCTGACCAAAGCCAATGGTATCGAACATGAAAATGCCCATGATGCGATGGCCGACGTTTACGCGACTATCGCCATGGCGAAACTGGTGAAGCAGGCGCAGCCGCGTTTGTTTAACTTTCTGCTCGAGCATCGCAGCAAACATAAACTTAATACCCTGATTGATATTCCTGCCATGGCCCCGCTGGTGCATGTTTCCGGTATGTTCGGCGCTGCACGGGGTAATACCGCATGGGTAGCACCACTGGCGTGGCATCCTGAGAATAAGAATGCGGTGATCATGTGTGACCTCGCCGGTGATATGTCGACGTTGTTAGATCTCAGTCCTGATGAAATGCGTGAGCGCCTGTACAGCCGCCGCGATGCTTTGCAGGCCGGACAATCTCCGCTGCCGATCAAACTGGTGCATATCAATAAATGTCCGGTGCTGGCTCCGGCCAAGACATTGTTACCGGAAAATGCCGAACGCCTGGGGATCGACCGTCAGCGCTGCCTGGAAAATCTGCAATTGCTACGTCAAAATCCGCAGGTGCGCGAGAAAGTGGTCGCGATGTTTGCTGAAGCTGAACCCTTTACCCCGGCCGATGACGTGGACGCCCGCCTTTACGATGGTTTTTTCAGAGATGCCGATCGCGCGGCCATGCGCATCATTCTGGAAACCCGTCCGGAGAACCTTCCCGCGCTGGATCTGACTTTTAACGACGCGCGCATTGAGCCGCTGTTGTTCCGTTTCCGTGCACGCAACTACCCCGCCACGCTTACCGATGCCGAGCAAAAGCGCTGGACGTTGCATCGCCAGGAGAAACTGACGGACGAACGTGTGCAGGCGTACATTTTAGAGCTTGAATCGCTCTATAACTTGCATGAGGGGGATGCTGAGAAGATAGCGCTTCTCAAGGCGCTGTTTGAATATGGGAAGAAACTGGTGGGTTAATTTTTGGGGATTCCCCAACGCCCCCTTCTGGAATAGTGAAAATTTCGGTTTCTCAAAATCAGTGAGTTACCGACGTTAAAAACTGACCGAGTAAATTTCGGTTTCTCACGTACAATGATCACTTAACTCGTTGCGCCGAAACCGCCCAAAGGAGGGGAGTGCTTCCCCTCCTTTGGATTCCTCCGCGCTTTTTTACTGCGCGCTATCGCAAGTACGACGGACATGTTCTGTCACTTAAGCGAGTGGCGCAAAATGTCATCGCTGCGCGATTCCCGAATTTCAGGTTTCGAGCCATAGGTCTCGAACCGTTCATTCGGTGCCATTTTTGAGCACGCCAATCCACTTTTCTAAAAGATAAACATCAGTTTGATGTTGAATTTAAGATCGTGCGGGCGATTCAGAAATCTTGCTGAACGGAGCGGCTTCGAGACCTATGGCTCGAAGACCGAGAGAAGGTACCGCACAGCGGCAAGATTTCCAGCCTGTCGCAATAGCACCTGAAACATTGTAACAAGCGAAGCGCGCAGTGAAAAAAGCGAGGAGAGTCGAGAGAGGAAAAGCACTTTCCTCTCTCGTCGGTTTCGGCACGAAAAGCCGTATGATAACTGTTGTTGAAAAACCGAAACTTTCACTAAGCTACTTTAAAAGCCTCTTTTGCAGAGGCTTGCTGCAAATTAGAGCCGCCATTGCAGCGGCCATCTGCAAAGAAAGTTTCCTGCCCTTTTCAAAGGGCAAAAATCACGCTTCCGGTGCTATTTCCCCGCTCATCTGCGGCGGCTGCTTGCGAAACGCTTTGGTGATAAACGCCAGATACCCCAGACCAATCGCTCCCCAGACTAAGCCCAGTGTCATCGAGCTCGATTCCAGATTCAGCCACAGCGCACCGACGGTCAGTGCACCAATCACCGGCAGGATCAGGTAATTGACGTGATCTTTGAATGTACGGTTACGTTTTTCACGAATGTAGAATTGTGAAATCACAGACAGGTTCACGAAGGTGAACGCCACCAGCGCGCCGAAGTTGATCAGCGCCGTCGCCGTAACCAGATCAAAGGTCACCGCAGACATCGCCACAACGCCAACCAGCAAGACGTTGAATGTCGGGGTGCGCCATTTCGGATGCACATAACCGAACAGTTTTTCCGGGAATACACCATCGCGACCCATCACATATAACAGTCGGGAAACCCCGGCGTGGGCAGCCATGCCCGATGCCAGAACGGTTACACAGCTGAAACACAGAATGACGGACTGGAAGAACTTGCCTGCCACATACAGCATGATTTCAGGCTGAGACGCGTCCGGATCTTTAAAGCGCGAGATGTCCGGGAAATACAGTTGCAGGAAGTAAGACACCACCACGAAGATGATACCCCCGATCAGCGCGGTCAGGAAAATCGCTTTCGGGATCACTTTGCCCGCGTTCGGAGTTTCTTCAGACAACGAACTGATGCCGTCAAAGCCCAGGAACGAGAAGCACAGGATAGTCGCTCCGGTAATCATTGGCACCACATGCGCATTCTCACTGAAGAATGGCTTAGTCGTTGCCAGAGTGCCCATGCCCTCGCCCATGTAGACGCCACGAACTAACAGGCCCAGGAAGACCACCATGATCGCCACCTGCACGACAACAATGATGCTGTTGAGGTTTGCGACGATTTTGATGCCACGCAGGTTGAACGCGGTCATCATGCCGACCAGGGCTACGACAAAGATCCACGACGGCACGCCCGGGAAGATGGCTTCCAGGTAGATTTTCGCCAGCAGAATGTTGATCATCGGCATGAACAGATAGTCCAGCAATGATGACCAGCCGACCATGAAGCCGACGTGCGGGCTGATAGCTTTTTGCGCGTAAGTGTAAGCAGAACCGGCAGACGGGAATCGCTGCACCAGCTTGCCGTAACTGACGGCGGTAAACAGGACGGCAATCAACGCGAAGATATACGCCGTCGCAACGTGGCCATCGGTCAGGCCGGAAACGATACCGAAGGTATCAAAAATGGTCATCGGCTGCAGATAGGCGAGGCCCATCATCACAACCTGAACCAATGTCAGGGTTTTACGCAGTTGTACACGCTGGGTGGCCGGAGCGGCAGTAGCATTAGCAGACATGGTTCAGCCCTCCCTGGATTGCAAATACCGGGCGCTTAAACGCCTCTGAAAGCAACGTACAGGGAAAACTTCGGGAGTTATTACAAGTAAACGGGGGAGTGATCTTCACCTCGCTGAACGCGGAGATGAAGGCTGTGCGAATGTGGCCGCAGCTGAAAGTAGCACCGGCGGGTACCGGTACAGGTTTGAAGTATTGCCCCATGTTACATTTCCTCATAGTGGCGACCGGTTTTAATTTGGGATCGCACACGAACCTTGTTATCTATCCGGATCTGGGTCCGGCCTCTGTTGAATTAGTTGGGTACTGCATATACAAAAAAAATAACCGGCGCCTTTAAGCGTCGGTTATCTGCAGTGCGGCGTATTTTGCACAAATCACGCATAAATGACAACATTCACAGGCGTTGCGTTACAAATTCTTTTCGCGTTCAAAACATTCACGCACAGATCCCCCCTGTATGGGCGTGGCAACACTTAAGGTTTAACCTTTTACACAGTGCCAGGCACGCCCCCGGAATCAGGCATTTTTCAGCATCCAGTCGATTTCCGTTTCCGTTACTCTTCTCTCAAATTGCAGAAGTTCATCAGATTTACAGGTGTGATAGACCTGCGAGAAACGCTCCCCGAGGATCTTTTTCAGCGCCGGTTGTTCATCAAAATCATACAATGCATCGCTCTGGCGGATAGGCAGCGGAATACCCTCCTGTTCCAGACCGTTACCGGTAACCGGTTCAGGTAATGGCAAATCGTTATCCAGTCCATACAGCATGCCTGCCAGCACCGTGGCAACCACTAAATACGGGTTAGCATCAGCACCAGCGACGCGGTATTCCACACGGTGGTCTGCTGTTCCGCTGCAAGGCACACGAAGTGCAACGGTACGGTTATTGTGTCCCCATGAGGCCTGGGTCGGCACATACATGCCCGGCTGGAAGCGGCGGAAAGCATTCACGTTCGGCGCCAGTAATGCCATGGATGCAGGCATCAGCGCAATCATTCCGGCAAGGGAGCGTTTCATCAGTTCAGAATCGTCGCCACCGTCACCGGCAAACAGGTTTTTACCGTTGTCATCGAGCACGCTGAGATGGATATGCATCCCGCTGCCCGCGTATTCGTCGTAGGGTTTCGCCATAAAAGTGGCGTCCATATCATGATTCTCTGCCACCAGACGCACCAGACGTTTGAGCATCAGGGCGTGATCACAGGCGCGCAGAATATTTTCGCTGTGGTGCAAATTGATTTCGAATTGTCCCGGTGAGGACTCTGCTACCGCCCCGTCCGCCGGTAAACCCTGAATGTGAGCCAGGCGATCAATGTCACTGAGCACATCGGCAAAGTGATCAAGATTATCTACGGAGTAAACCTGACTATGCATACTGCGTTCCTGCGTCCCCGGCGTACAAGGTGGCTGAATATAGCCTTCGGCATCGCGCTGCCTGTCGAGCAGATAGAACTCCAGCTCTACCGCTACCACCGGAAACAGACCCCGCTGGCGCAATGTTTGCCAGATATGATTAAGCACATTGCGTGGTTCAACGTTAAAGGGAGTGCCATCTTCGTCAAGCATGGTCAGAAGCAGCTGACCGGTATGTTCAGGATCGGAGGCGGAGGGCGTTAAGGTACCGGGAACCGGCACACAGACATGGTCGGGTTCGCCCAGTTCCTGGCCTAATCCGGCTTCTTCCACGACATTACCGAGAATGTCCATGGCGAAGACCGATGCCGGGAAGTAACAACCTTTTTCGAGTTTTCGAAGTGCTGAGACGGGAATGCGTTTGCCGCGGAAGGAGCCATTGAGATCGGTGAGCAGGACGTCGACGTGAAGAGTTTGTGGATGACGCTCCAGGTATTCAGACACTTCATCCTGGAACGCGCTACTTCGCTCTTCAACGTGCTTAGCGAGGGGTTCAGTCCCGCTAATCTCTTTCTTGATTTCTTTCATCAGTTCAGTCGCTTGCATAGGTTTTCCGCCATTTGCTGGTTTCCGGCATATCAGGCCCCACCATGGTGCCAGCCGGCTATCTTTACCGGGTCATCACTGTGTTCAACGCTGTGCTCTCATGGAGTCGGGATCCTCTCAGTTATGCTCAAAAAAACGCTTTTTTTGCTCAAAATAACAGCCATATTATTAACCCTAGCCTCAACATTAATTTTTTGCAACATCTACATTCCCGTAACATATCCGTTTGAAAAGCGAGCAGAGCGCTGCTAAATTGGTCAATGAAAGGTCAATATTCTGAACAGAGACGTGCGGGGAGGCGCGTGCTGTCAGTCAATTCATCTACTCAACGAGGCGGTATTATGGGCAATATATTTTCCACGGCATCTGCGGGAAAAGAGACGCGCTACAGACCGGTCATTGGGGTAGTCATGTGCGAAAACACGGTTGATGAAAACCCTGCCCTCACTGTCCATGAAAAGTATCTGGACGCTATTTTCAACGCCGATGCCCTTCCGGTTTGTTTGCCGCATGAACTGGCGGCTCGCGAAGGCGCGATAGATCAGATTCTGCGCGGTCTGGACGGCATCTTCCTCACCGGCAGCCCCAGCAATATTGAACCTCATCAGTACGGTGAAGAAGGTGTCGAGGAGCTGGCCGATCCCGGCCGCGACCGCCTGAGTTTACAACTCATACGCGCAACGCTGGATAAGAAGATCCCGCTCTTTGCCGCCTGCCGCGGTTTGCAGGAGCTGGTGGTGGCCACCGGCGGCAGTCTGCACCGCAAAGTACAGGAGGTGCCGGGCTATATGGATCACCGCGAAGATACCAGCCTGCCACATGACAATCAGTATGATCTCGTGCATCCGGTGCATATCGAACCGGGGGGCTTACTTTCAGAATTACTACCCGATTATCAGCAATTTCAGGTGAATTCTCTCCATGGTCAGGGGGCTAACCGTCTGGGTGAAGCACTGACCGTGGAAGCGCGCGCACCGGACAATCTGGTGGAAGCCGTGAGTGTCCGCAATCATCCGTTTGCCCTTGGTGTGCAATGGCATCCGGAATGGCACAGTCTGACTGACCCGGTGTCGCGTCAGCTGTTTAACGCTTTTATCGCTGCCTGTCGCAAGGGCCATCAGGCCCGGAGCGTACGAGAGGAATAAACGGATGAGCGAAGTCAGTCTGGCGCCTGGTCGCCGGCTTTCTGAAATTCGCCAGCAACTCGGGATGTCACAACGCAAAGCCGCCGAGTTGTCTGGCCTGACACACAGCGCCATCAGCACTATCGAACAGGATAAAGTCAGCCCCGCCGTGAGTACGTTGCAGAAGTTATTGCGGGTTTACGGGCTGTCACTTTCGGAGTTTTTCGCCGAAGAGCATAAAAGTAACGCGCCGCAAATCGTGATTAATGCGGCGGATTTAATCGAAATCGGCAGTCGTGGCGTCTCCATGCGAATGGTGCACAACGGCACGCTAAACCACAGTGTCGCCATGCTGCTGGAGACCTATCAGCCCGGCAGCACCACGGGCGACAAAATCAAACATCAGGGCGAGGAAGTCGGCACCCTGTTAGAAGGAGAAATCATCTTAACCGTCAATGGTCAACGTTACCCGCTGCGTGCGGGACAAAGTTATGCCATTAACACGGCTGACCCTCACAGTTTCAGTAATATTTCGTCGCGGATTTGCAGGATTGTCAGCGCACATACGCCTAATACCTTCTAGTTGTCACCGGCTCAGTACGTGGCAACGGGAACCTCAGGAAGGATGTCATCATGAGTGCCCAAACAGGAAGTCCCCGCGTGGCCGGGGTGCCACATACCGACAGCTACTACGCCAGTTCCGTCAACAAACACGCGCCGTGGCCGGAACTGACAGACAATATTGAGTGCGATGTTTGTATTGTCGGTGCAGGCTATACCGGCATTTCGTCTGCTTTATATTTGTGTGAGGCCGGTTACGACGTGGTGGTGCTTGAAGCCGCGCGCGTGGGCTGGGGGGCCAGCGGGCGCAATGGCGGCCAGGTAGTCAATTCTTATAGCCGCGATATTGATGTGATCGAAGACCGCTACGGACGTCAGACCGCGGATATGCTCGGCAGTATGATGTTTGAAGGCGCGAACATTATTCGCCAGCGTATCGACCAGTATGCCATCGACTGCGATTATCGCCCCGGCTGTATTTTTGCCGCGCTGAGTACCCGTCAGTTGTCGAAGCTGCGCGAACAGCAAAAGTTATGGAACCGTTACGGCCACACTCACCTGACACTGCTGGATGAAACCGCCGTGCGTCGCGAAATCGCCACCGATCGCTACGTGGGCGGGCTGCTGGATAAAAATGGCGGTCATCTTCATCCGCTGAATCTGGTGTTGGGTGAAGCCGAAGCGGTGCGCCGTCATGGCGGACGTATATATGAGGGCTCCGCTGTCACGCGTATTGATCACGGGGAACCGGCATTAGTGCACACAGCCCGAGGTCAGGTGAAAGCCAAATATGTGATTTTGGCAGGTAATGCCTATCTCAGTCAGCAACTGGCGCCCCGCCTCACACGTCTGAGCATGCCGTGTGGCTCGCAGATCATCGCAACCGAACCCTTGTCCGATGACATGGCGCTGTCATTGTTGCCCAACAATTATTGCGTAGAAGACTGTAATTATCTGCTCGATTATTTCCGCCTTACCGCTGATAAGCGAATGCTGTATGGTGGCGGCGTGACATACGGCGGCAAAAATCCGCCCAATATCGATTCAGTGATCCTGCCCAAACTCAACCGTACTTTCCCGCAGCTTAAGGGCGTGAAGATCGATTATCGCTGGGGCGGCAATTTCCTGCTGACGTTATCACGCCTGCCGCAGTTTGGCCGGCTGGAAAATAACATTTATTACATGCAGGGTGACAGCGGGCATGGCGTTACGCTAACGCATCTGGCCGGAAAGCTCATCACCGAAATGTTGCGTGGCGATGCTGAACGCTTCGATGCGTTTGCGCGTTTGCCGCACATGCCTTTCTTCGGCGGCCGCAATTTTCAGGTCCCGTTTACCATGCTGGGCGCAGCCTATTATTCTCTGCGCGATCGCTTAGGCGTCTGATCCTTTTATCCTGTTGAAATCCTGAAAAAACCCCGCTGTTTCGCAGCGGGGAGCTCTGTTCCTCAGGCTTTGCCCGCGACCGGGAATTCACTGTCAGTCTCAACTTCGGGCAACTCATTCAGATCTGGCTCGATCCCTTGCGAAATATAATCTTTTGCTGCAACTGACTGTTCATTGCCTTGCGCATCGCGGATAAGAACATGTTTTATCGCGCCATCTTTCATCACCTCGCGGTGTACACCGGTAAATTCACTCATTGTGGTTTCCTTTTGTATGCACTGCATATAAACCTCACTCCTCTTTAAGCATAGTTTTTTATTTTTAAGTGCAACTAATAAAAATCCTAAATGACCTCAGCAACGCGATCATTTTCCTGATAAATTAAAGGCATTGTCACTGATGACGATACCGCACACCCCGCTCCATTCATGCCTTACAAGGAGAACGCTCTTGGACGCCAGCACGATTAATACTCTTTTCTTTATTGGCGCCCTGTTAGTCGCAGCGAGCATTTTGCTCAGTTCGTTCTCTTCTAAGCTTGGCATCCCTATTTTGGTCATTTTCCTGGCGATCGGCATGCTGGCGGGCGTCGACGGAATTGGCGGTATTGCCTTCGATAATTACCCCGCCGCCTATCTGATCAGTAACCTGGCGCTGGCGGTAATTTTGCTGGACGGCGGGATGCGTACGCGGGCCTCTTCCTTTCGTGTTGCCCTGTGGCCTGCCCTGTCTCTGGCGACAATCGGTGTCCTGATTACCGCCGGGTTGACCGGGCTGGCCGCCGCATGGTTGTTCAATATCAACCTGATGCAGGGTTTACTGATTGGCGCAATTATCGGTTCAACCGATGCGGCAGCCGTCTTCTCGCTGATCGGGGGTAAAGGTCTGAACGAACGTGTCAGCGCCACGCTGGAAATTGAATCCGGCAGCAACGACCCGATGGCGGTATTTCTGACCATCACCCTGATAGACATGATATCTAAAGGTGAACAGGGCCTTAGCCTGATGTTTGTTGTTGATGTGGTGCGCCAGTTTGGCCTCGGCATCGTGTTTGGTGTGGGCGGCGGCTGGCTGCTGCACAAGCTGATTAATAAGATTACGCTGGCGACCGGGCTGTATCCGCTGCTGGCATTCAGCGGGGGTTTGCTGGTGTACGCGGCAACCATGTCACTGGAAGGCAGCGGCATTCTGGCGGTGTATCTGTGCGGCCTGATGCTCGGCAATATGCCCATCCGCAACCGTCACGGTATTTTACAAACCTTTGACGGGCTGGCCTGGCTCAGCCAGATTGGTATGTTCCTGGTGCTGGGTTTGTTGCTGACGCCAAGCGATCTGTTGCCCATTGCTGTCGCAGCGCTGGCACTGTCATTGTGGATGATTCTGCTGGCACGCCCGCTGTCGGTGTTTGTCAGTCTGATCCCGTTCAAAAACTTTACCTTGCGTGAGCGCTTCTTTATTTCCTGGGTCGGGCTGCGTGGCGCAGTGCCGATCATTCTGGCAGTGTTCCCGATGATGGCCGGACTGCCTAACGCCACACTGTATTTTAATGTCGCCTTCTTTATCGTGCTGGTTTCCTTGCTGCTTCAGGGCACATCCTTAGGCTTTGCGGCCAAAAAAGCCAAAGTGCTGGTGCCGCCGCAACCAACGCCGATTTCACGCGTCGGGCTGGATATCGATGTTTATAACGACTGGGAACAATTTGTCTATCAGCTCGGTTCCGACAAATGGTGCGTCGGTGCCGCACTGCGTGATCTGCAAATGCCCCAGGCGACACGCATTGCGGCGCTGTTCCGTGGCAAAGAAATGCTGCATCCGACCGGCAGTACGCGTCTGAAGGAAGGCGATATTCTTTGTGTGATCGGCCAGGAAAAAGACTTACCGGAGCTCGGCAAGTTGTTCAGTGACAGCAATAAAGTGGTGCTTGATGACCGTTTCTTTGGTGATTTCATTTTGCAGGCTGATGCGCCGCTGGATGCCATTTCCCAGCTGTATGGTCTGAATCTGGAAGAGACGGTCGATCAGTCGCAAACCCTGGGGCATTTCGTGATCAATCTGCTCGGTGGCGAACCGGTTATCGGTGACCATATCGAATGGGACGGGCTGACGTGGACAATTGCGGAAATGGAGGGGAACCGGGTAAGCAAAGTCGGTGTCAGGATTGTAACGCAGAAGGCCTGAAAAGTAGTTTTATCGAAAGTTTCCGCCAGATAATACAAATCCCGGTCTCACACCGGGATTTGTTCAGATTAGCGGTTAATCGATCTCGCCATGCGGGTATACGTATGGCGTACACCGCGGATCGCAATACTGTAAGCCATGATATTCTCGGGCAGTGCAATCCCCATATAACCTGTATCGCCAATGTGATGCAAATCAGCCCCGGCCATTTTGCTCATCAGCGCAATTTGCCGCACCGTACTGACATCAGCGCCTTCCTGGGACGTCCCGATGGTTGTCATCGCCAGCGCCCCGTGCGCATGTGCACAGGCAATCAGCGACGTGACTTTTTCCTGACTCATCCCCGGAACAGTCCCCGGAGCAGGGATCAGAACAACATCTGCACCCTGTGACGCGGCGAGCTCCGCATTGCTGACATTGTTCAGTAAAGGCTGAGTGATGGCGATCGTTTCACTGACTAACACGCGACCTTCGCTGGCACGGATAGCATAGAGAAGCGTCTCGCGGTCCATGTTAACGACATCCGAAGCACAACAATCCAGTAATCGTTTCTTTGTCATGAGAGAGATGTCCTTATTGATTTAATAATTCACGAATTTCACTGGCAATAATTTCCGCCTGCGTACCGATGATGACCTGCAGGCCTGAATCTCCACGCTTTATCACTCCCATCGCACCCAGTTTTTTTAACGCTGGCTCCTGAATCATATCCCTGTCGACAATTTCAAGGCGCAAGCGGGTTATGCAGGCATCAACCCGTATCAGATTTTTCTTTCCGCCCAAAGCATCGAGATAGGCAGCGGCAAGCCGTGAGGAGTTAATGAAGGGACTGGCAGATTCATTCTCTTCCCCCCTGCCCGGCGTCGCAAGATTGAAACGGTGAATATCACCCGTGACCGCCGCACCCTGCTCAGGAGTAAAGGTGCCAAACACAAACCAGACCAGCGAATTAACAATATGGTGCAAGCCAACTACACGGAAAATCACATTCAGGACGCCGTAAACAAATGGCCCCACCGGCCCCGACGCAACCAGCCAGTTTCCCAGAGTGTTTACGCCGTGTTGAACCGGTGCCCACGCCCACGCCAGCACCATACCCAGCAGCAGGCAGCTCAGCCCTGTCGCAATCGGGATAAACCGTTTGCCGCCAAAGAAAGCCAGATATTCGGGTAAACGGATATTCTGATAGCGATTATATAAGACTCCCGCCAGAACCCCGGTAAGAATACCCGACAATACGCCCATGTTGAGTTCCGGGTTAGACGTTCGCCCTTTCAAAAGAACAGATTAATACCCGGTTGAATAACTCTGGTAAACCCTTCGCGGGAGTAATGTGTGGCTCAGGCATGAAATACGGCGGAGGGGCACAATGAGCAGGAAAAGAATGCGGACGTTATCTCAAAAGATAATGACATCAAAGCCTTTGTGGTGAGAACACTGCAAACCGAACAACTTTCTGATTCTCTACAACGCTTCGTAAACGGTGCCAGCAAAAGCCGTGAGGCACCGCAGACAATGAATGAATTCATCAGTGCCATAAGTAATCCGAACACCTATGTTCATCAAGCTTATGACTTACTCTTCAACGATGCTTCAACCATTGACTTCAGTAACATCCGCCAGGTTGAACAACTGATGAACCAGAATCCCTTGTTGCGGGCTACGCGTAAGTATCTGAAGCTGGTTTTCCAGGCGCTGAGTGTGAAGAACGCAAACGATAGCCTTTCAGTTTCATTCCAGCAGGGGGCACCCCATACATTTGCCAATGTAAAAGAACTGAACCACACCTTACAAAATCCCTCAAGCCTGGCACAACTTATTGGACTAAAATCTCCCGGACAAGCCTCTGAGATGCCACTGCTCCAGGAGGTCCGGCAATATTTTTCAGTACTGGCCAACGGCGGTTCACCCTCAACGGGTGCGGAGGCTAAACTAAAAGAAGAATTTGGGGGATTTATGGTGACGGGCTTTTAACGCGACTTTTTCACGACGGGAGTCTGTGCCGCACGGGGCGGCACAGAGGTTGTGTTACTGACCAGCCTGCGGGTCTTTGTCGTAGTCAGAACAAGACTGATAGCCTTTGTTCATCACATGACCGGTGTCGTTAAAGCTGACGAAATAAGTCTGGGCTTTACCATCACGCGGCGCGACCGCATAAGTCTGACATGTCCCTTTCGCATGAATCAGCGTCGCTTCCGTTGACGGTGGCCCTGCAATAGCACGAACCTGAGATTTGGTCATCCCGACTTTCACGTCGCTGACGACCGGCTCTTTCACATAACTCGCTGCACGGTCATAAGTCTGACACCCTGCCAGTACCGAAACTGCTGTAGCAACCACCAGTAACATTTTCTTGTTCATAACTTCTCCTCCTGAGTATTTTTGTCTTGTTAATCATAGAAGACGTAAGGGATTTCGCCAGCGGATATGACTTCTGTTTGTTGATTACACCCTGTTTTAAGTTTTTTCTGATAACGGCAAATGGCTGTTTTGGCGCAGCCGGATGGACATTTTTTCTCAGTACAAAAGAGGATATTCAGGGCTTTTTGATCTATACATGAAACAGATAAGCCATTGAATGCGCGACAAGGAGCCATTCCTGATGCATTTGGATCGACGCAGGTTCGTTACTTTGCTGGGTGTTATTGCCCTGATGCCGATAGCCCAAACGGGTTTCGCGACTCCCCGGGAGGTTGCCATGGATACTCTGCTGCTCGACAAACCCGACGGCGGTGTGCCGAATAACAGGTTACCGGTGCTGATTTATCACCGCGTCATTCCGCCTGATATCCCCGATAATGCCGAATATCTTGAACACCTCTTCCGTGCCAACGGCTGGCCGCCCCAGTGGCGTTATCCCGTGTATACCTTTACGCATTTTCATTCCAATACACCTGAAGTATTGGGTGTTTATGCCGGTACGGCAAAACTGCAACTGGGCGGTGAGCACGGTAATATTATTGAGGTGAATATCGGTGATGTGTTATTGCTCCCTGCAGGTATCGGCCATAAACAAATTTCCGCCGATGAAAACTTTATGCTGGTCGGCGCGTATCCGCCGGGTATCAAAGCCGATTTATGCCACGACGAACTGCCGCAACTGGCGGCGCGCACCAAAGCGGTGAACGCCGTCCCGCTGCCCGCGACAGATCCGGTAACCGGACACAGCGAAGGCAGCATGCTGGTCTGGCATCAGAAATGACCGCACATCACGCAGCAGTCAGGGTGAAACGTGCCACGGCTTTTTCCAGCCGCTGCGATTGTTCAAGTAACTGCAGGGAAGTTGCTGCTGCATGATCCGCCAGTTTGCCGTTTTGCAGCGTCACCTGGTTAAGCACGGTGATACGCTCCGAGACCTCATGAACATTTTGCCCCTGAGATTGCGTCGCGTCTGAAATCTCATTCACTAATGTGCTGAGGCTATTGAAGATATTAATGATCTCTTCCAGATTCTGGCTCAGCACTGTGACCGATGCAGAACCCCGGCCGATTTGCTGCACGGAATCGTCAATCAGCTGATGGATACCGCGCGTCGAATGGCTGCTCTTCTGCGCCAGCACACCGATTTCTTTCGCCACCACGGCAAATCCGCGCCCGTGCTGCCCGGCATGCGCCGCTTCAATGGCCGCATTCAGCGCCAGAATGTTAGTCTGAAACGCCACACTGTCGATAATCGACACAATATTGCTCATGTCTGAAGACTGGCTGACAATTTCGTTCATCGCTGTATCCACCTGCCCCATCACTTCACCGCCGCGCATCGCCACGCCTCTTGCCTGCTCAGCACGCTGACGGGCCTGCTGCACATGGATGGCGTTTTCTTTCACACGTTCATTGAGATGGGAGATATGTTCAGTGGCAGCTCTGAGCTCTTCGTTCTGAATGGCAGCCTGCGACGACAGCTCTTCGTTACCTTTCGCCATCTGATTGATATTGAGCATGATATGTGACGAGGCATCGCGCACTTCACTGACCAGTTTTTGCAAACCACGCTGCATATTTCGCAGGCTGACGCCCAGTTCGCACATTTCAGTCACCCGCGCCGGGTCAGCCGGGACATCCCGCGATAAATCCCCGGCTGCCAGAACGCTGATATGACCAATCATCCGTTGCAGCGGACGGATAATCCACGCCGAGACGCCGCGCCAGACCAGCACCGCAATTACTGCCAGAATGACCAGTGCCGCCATAAACAGCGTTTTCGCCTGCGTCAGCGCGTTGAGTAAACGGTCACTCAGTGACACCGCAATGTGCTCATTAACTGCCAGATACGCATAATATTTCTGACTGAAATCATCCTGAAAGGCCTGGACAGGCACTTCAAAGAATACGTCGATATTGCTATTTTTTTGCAGACCATCAGCCTGTTCCCGTAAGCCATCGTAGAACATCTGATAGCTGGCTTTCAGCCCGGTGGCGGCCGTATCGGCGTTTTTCGTCATGCTTTCGAATTGTGCAAACGCTTTTTGTGACGCGGCAAGCGAACCCAGCGACTCTTCCAGCAGGCTGTTCCAGCTGCCGACCGAGCCGGTTTCTTTATCCTGCATGTAATAAATGCCGGCGCGGTTCAGCTTGTCACTGGCCATCAGCAATTCCATGCGGGCTTTATCCATTACGCCTTGCTGCTGACGCAGACTTTCGGTGGCAATAACGTTGTTACGTGCATCCCGCAGGATTTTGGTGAGCACTACGGTGGAGAAGATTTGTAAAGCAGAAAACAGCGTGATAACGCAAATGACCCCGAAAAGAATTCCCCGGGGGCGTTTGATGAAATCGAATCGAAACAACTTGTTGAATCGCATTTTACCAGTAAGTAAACGAGATGTTAAAATCATGATTATTCTGCATTATTTAGAGAAGAAGCAGAATTTTACGCGCGGAAAATGACGATAATATTTCAATGAACTGACCTGACTTCGCATAGTAGCCTACTTAATTAAAGCGGCAGGAAGGCGACGGGTCAGGAGATCCCGATGAACGTACATAAGTCTGTGTTTCGGGTCCCAGAACGCCGCCAGCGCATCTGCCGCCTGGCATATGACGGATATTATTTCGGGAAAATCCAGACATGTTGCTCGGGTAACTTCAGATGACAATGCTGCGGATCGCGCACATCTGTACCGTAAGCACGGATCACAAAATCATCGCCAGATGTGCGGAACAGATATTCCCAGCGGTCACCCAGATACATGCTGGTCAGAAGGGGGAGCTCCAGCTGATTCTCGCCCGGCCCGTCTGCCAGCACCACGCGTTCAACACGGATCACCGCTGTCCCCTCCTGCCCTGCCTGCACTCCCTCACCCGCCAGCCCCCACAACACCCAGTCGCTGCCTTCGATACGCGCTTTACCCTCACGCACTTCGGTGATTTTGCCGTGCAGGCGATTGTTGCTGCCCATAAATTCGGCGGTAAACAGCGTTTTTGGCGAACCGTACATTTCCTGCGGCGTACCCTGCTGCTCTATTTTACCGTTATTGAGCAAAAGAATGCGGTCTGAAATCGCCATCGCTTCGTTCTGATCATGCGTCACCATCAGTGCCGACAGCCCGAGTTTAATGATCAGTTCGCGCAGGAATACCCGCGCCTCCTCACGCAGTTTGGCATCGAGGTTCGACAACGGCTCATCAAGCAAAATCACCGGCGGGTTGTAGACCAGCGCCCGGCCAATTGCCACGCGTTGTTGTTGACCGCCGGAAAGCTGATGCGGATGACGCTTGCCCAGATGCCCGAGACCCAGCTGATTCAACACATCCTGTACGCGCCGGGTGATTTCATCCGCCGAAACCTTACGTAATTTCAGCGGATAGGCCACGTTCTCAAACACGGTTTTGTGAGGCCACAGTGCGTACGACTGAAACACTAACCCGAGGTTGCGCTCTTCGGCCGGAATTTCGCTGCGCGGTGTGCCGTCGTACACTTTGTTTTTGCCAATGACGATGGTGCCTTTCACCGGCTTTTCCAGCCCGGCGACTGCACGCAGTAATGTCGTTTTGCCACTGCCTGAAGGCCCGAGCAACGATACCACTTCACCGCGTTTGAGCTCCATGGAAACGCCCTTCAGCACCGGATTGTCACCATAAGTTAAGTGCAGGTTGTCAACCGATAATTCAATCATGTAATTTCACTCCGAAACGAAGGGCAATACCCAGACCTAATACCACCAGCAGGATGTTAATAAAGGAAAGCGCGGCAACGATATCAATAGCCCCCGCCGCCCACAGAGAAACCAGCATCGAGCCGATGGTTTCCGTACCCGGCGAAAGCAGATACACCCCGGTGGAATATTCGCGTTCGAAAATCAGGAACATCAACAGCCAGGAACCAATCAGGCCATAACGTGACAGCGGAATGGTGACATGGCGGGTGATCTGCCCGCGGGTTGCACCGGTACTGCGCGCGGCCTCTTCCAGCTCCGGCCCGACCTGCAACAGTGTTGAGGAAATCAACCGCAGCCCGTACGCCATCCACACCACGGTATAGGCCAGCCAGACGCTGAAAATGGTACTGCGCAACGATCGCAGCCAGACCACCAGGTTATCGCGCAACCATTGCGACCACGGCATGCCGGAAAGCCAGCCGGATTTGAGCGCGTTATCCAGCCACATCGGCAGGAACAGAAACACCCATAAGAATGCCAGACCGGCCAGCAGCCCCGGCACCGCACGCGGCACCAGCACGCTGTAATCGAGGAAACGGGTGATGCCGTCCGGTTTACGGTGCATTGCAATACCGATAAACAAATAACAGGCTACTGCCAGCGCGCCGCCGATGACGCCGATGGCCATCGAGTTGACGATGGCGCGCAGCAGGTTCGGCTGTTCCCAGATCGTACGGAACGTATTGAGCGACAGTTCATCCCAGAGGGAAACCCCGACGCCCCAGTTGGAGATAAACGCCCGCAGTATTACACCTATCAGCGGAACGCCGATGGTTACGGTCAGCCAGAACGCCACCACGGCACCGGCCACCCAGCGCCATTTGCCGAGCGGCAGGGCACGCGCCTGCGAGGCTTTACCTTTCACCGTGACGAACCGGTTCGCGGTACGCATCAGACGGCGCTGTAACATCACCAGCGGAATAGTGATACATATCAGCACCACCGCCACGGCGGCCATCAGATGATAAGACGGCGTACCAAGTTTATTAGTCAGCTGATAAAGATAGGTTGCCAGCACCATGTTGCCTTCCGGATCGCCCAGCACCAGCATCAGGCCAAAAACTTCCAGCCCGAGGAAGAACAGCAAAACGGTGGCGTAAAGGATCGACGGACGAACCATCGGCAGGCTGACAGCGGTCATCACCTGTAGCGGCGAGGCACCTGCGGTTCGCGCCGCTTCCTCAACATCCGACCCGACGCTGCGCAGTGCCGAGGAGATGTACAGATAGGCGTGCGGAACGTGCGTCAGTCCGGCAATCACCACGATGCTCGACATGTCGTAGATATTCCATGGCACAAACCCGAGCACCGACTGGGCCCACAGCGAGAAAAACCCGACCGGTCCGGCGGCCACCACGTAACCGAAGCCTAATACCATCGGTGACACAAAAATCGGCACCAGGATCAGCGGCTCAATCACGCGTCGGCCCGGTAAATCCGTACGCACCATCAGGAACGCCAGGATACCGCCGAGCGGGATTGCGATAACGACCAGCCCGAAAGCCAGAATAAAGCCACTTTTCAGCGCCTTGTAGAAGTCCGGATCGGTAAATATGAATCCAAAGGATTCGAGGCTCCATTCTTTTGACGGTGAAAAGAACGGCGCGGAGAGGAAACTCTGTATCACGATAAACGACAACGGAATGTAGATAACCAGCGCCGTTATCAACACCACAATGCCGCGCGGCAGGCTTTGCCACTTTCTGCGCAATGCATTCATGTTACTTCCCTTCGGTTAGAAACAAGGAGAGCGAAATCAGGCAGGAAAAAGGAAGCGCGACGGAAAAGGCCGCGCTTCGATATGTCACTACTTGGCAGCAGCGGTACGCCATTGTTTGATGTAATCGAGGCGTTTTTTCTGTTGCAAATATTCCAGCAGAGTCTCATCCACCGGGATAGGCTTGAGCGCATTGCCCAGCATTTTGGTCATACCGTCAATATCGTTTTTGCCTTCGATATCGTTACGGATGGACGGGATATCAGCCTGATTAGCCAGAATGCTTTGCCCTTTCTCAGACAGCACATAATCCAGCCACAGTTTGGCCGCGTTGCTGTTTTTCGATTCCTGACTGATGAAGGAAACGCGGGAAAGTACCAGGGTGTAATCCTTCGGATAGGAAATCCCCAATGACGGGTCGGTTTTAGCACGGGCTTCGGCGTAGGAACCCAAAATATTAAAGCCGATGAGGTTTTCGCCGGAAGAGACGCGCTCCATCATGGTGCCGGTAGAGGACTGCACCGCTAAGCCGCCTTTGGCCACATCAGCCAGCGTTTTGAAATAATTCGGATCAGCTTTGAAATCCTGCACGGACAACATAAAACCGAGGCCGGATTTCTCAATGTCGTAAGTAGTCACTTTTTTGTTGAATTTTTCGGTCTGGCTGGCGATGAGTTTTGCCAGTGCCGCATGGGAATCGGGAACATCACCGGCCGGGATCAGACGTTTGTTATAGATAAATACCACAGGCTCATATGTCGTGCCGTAGGCTTTGTCTTTCCACACCGCCCATTTTGGCAGCTGGCCCTGTTCGGGGGATTTATACTCCTGCGCGTAGTCGGTCGCCAGTTTCAATGCGGTGTCCATTGAAGAGCTCCACACCACGTCGCCGCTGGTGCCGCCCGCTGCCTGTTCGCTGATGTAACGGTTGTACAGTTCGGTACTGTTCATGTCGTTATATTCAACTTTGATACCCGGATATGTCGCCTCGAAACCCTGAATCAGCGGACCGGCTGCTTTGGTATCTGTGGTGGAATAAACCACCACTTTGCCTTCTTTGGTCGCCGCATCGACGATTTTCTGATAGTCGGCCGGGTAGCCCTGAGGTAATGCAGACATTGCAGAGGAAGACATCATCACAGCCGCAGCAATCAGAGAGAATCGTAATTTGTTGGTCATTATTGTTAACCTCTAGTTACATTTGGGAAACTAAAAATCAACATAGCGCATAACATCTGACAGGCAATGGGGTAATTTTTTTATCTTCCCGATTTGTGAGTCGGGGCGTTTTTTAGGTAATTAACACCATAAAAACCACAGCTAAAACACAAAACAGGCCACCTGAATGACCTGTTTTAGCTGTCTCTATACGACGTTTATTTAAAATATCCGGCGGTATCGATATCCGTGAGTAAATCCTGATGTTCAGGCTTCCAGCCCAGAACATCGCGGGTGATCTGACTGGAAGTCGGATTGTTAAGCGAGGCAAAGTGGGTAAACCAGCCAAAATGTGCAGCGGCCTCTTGCGCATTTTTACTGACTACCGGCAGATTCAGATGTTTGCCAATCATTGTGGCGATCTCACGAAATGGCACGCCTTCTTCTGCGCTGGCGTGATAAATGGCATTCTGTGCACCTTTCTCCAGCGCCAGTACAAATACCCGTGCAGCATCAAAACGGTGAACCGCAGGCCAGCAGTTTTCGCCATCACCGGGATACGCCGATTCCCCCTTTTCCCTCGCCATCGCAATAATCAGCGGTACAAAGCCATGATCACCCTCGCCATGCACCGACGGCGGGAGACGTACCAGAGACACCCGCACGCCCTGCTCAGCCAGCTTAGCGACAGCAAGATCGGACGCCACACGGAAATTTTGCCCGTGTGGATCCGCTAAATCGTTTTCAGTCACCAGACGTCCTGTGTTCACCCGCGCGGTCGCGGTGCCGGAGGTGACGATCAACGGTTTATTTGTTCCCTTCAGCGCAGCACCTAAGACGCCAATCGCCTGCCGGTCTTTTTCGCAGTTCTCCTCAAACCTGGAGAAATCATGGATAAACGCCATATGGATCACGCCATCGGCCTGCTCCGCGCCGGATGTAAGACTTTCCGGATCTTCAATACTGCCGCGATGCACACCCGCCCCCACGTCGGTCAGCGCCTGTGCCGCCGCATCCGAGCGGGCCAGTCCCAGCACCTGATGACCGGCGCGCAGCAATTCCTGCACCACCGCAGAACCGACAAAACCTGTTGCACCTGTCACGAATACACGCATTTCGAATTCCCCTGTTATTGGCCATTCAGTTGTGGCTGAAAATAAGCATGTTTTACGTGACAAAATATAGGCGCTGGAGAAAAGACGATCTATGCGCTAATGTCCGCATTATCTTTGCAATCGTCCGGAGTGGTTGGTGGATCCTCTTTCTGATGTGTTAGCGCTGCTGAAGCCACGCAGTTATATGTCCAAAGGTTTTGAAGCCGGAGGGGCCTGGTCGGTGCAATTTCCCGAGCATTATCAGTCGATTAAATGTAACGCGATCATTACCGGCGAGTGCTGGCTGGCAGTCGATTCGGTGCCCGGTGCGGTGCATCTCAGAGCCGGTGACTGCTTTGTCTTACCCAGCGGCCGCCCGTTCCGGCTGGCCAGCGATCTGAACATTCAGCCGGTCGATGCCGGGCATATTTTCCAACAGTCACAGGATGGCGGGACCGTTTCCTGCAACGGCGGCCACGATTTCTTCCTCACCGGCAGCCGGTTTGCGGTCAGTGGCCCTGACGCCACCACGTTGCTGGCGATGTTACCGCCGGTAGTGCATATCTCGAAAGAATCCGACAAAGAAAGTTTGCGCTGGGCGGTTGAACGGATGATGCAGGAATTGCGTGACCCGCGGCCGGGCGGGTTGCTTATCGCTCAGCATATGGCACATATGATGCTGGTGCAGGCGTTGCGGATGTACGTGGATAATGCAGCGGAAGGTGAAGGCAGCGGCTGGTTTGCCGCCCTGGCCGATAAGAAGTTATCCAGGGCGCTGAATGCCATGCATGAAAACCCGGCGCAGCGCTGGACGGTGCAGACGCTGGCGGAACGTGCAGGTATGTCGCGTTCGGTGTTCTCACAGAAATTTAAACTGGCCGTAGGCAGCGCGCCGCTGGAATACCTTACGCGCTGGCGGATGTTACTGGCCGGAGACCGGCTGGCGAACAGTAAAGAACCGGTGTCCGCTGTGGCGCTGTCGCTCGGTTACCAATCTGAAAGCGCCTTCAGCACCGCGTTTAAGCGTACGCTGGGATGCTCACCCCGGCAGTACAGCCAGCGGGAAACGGGCTGACTGAAAACAGAAATGTTGAAAAGGCATGAATTTCAGGCACAAAAAAAGCCGCTAATGGCTTAGCAGCTTTATCGTGTTGTTTATGGCGGAGGAGGAGAGATTCGAACTCTCGAATGGTTTCCCATCGCCGGTTTTCAAGACCGGTGCCTTCAGCCGCTCGGCCACCCCTCCGTAAACAACAAGTACTTTACGACTTCAGTCGTTCAGTACGGGGCGTAGTATACAAGACCGGAAAAAAGATGCAAACATTATTTTCAGTCTAGTTTGTTGATTTTATGAGCATTTAAATCATATGCACAAAGTCGTGCATAAATGACAGACACAAAAAAAGCCGCTAATGACTTAGCAGCTTTCTTGTGTTGTTTATGGCGGAGGAGGAGAGATTCGAACTCTCGAATGGTTTCCCATCGCCGGTTTTCAAGACCGGTGCCTTCAGCCGCTCGGCCACCCCTCCGCAACGAAGCGAACTATAAACAGTGCCGATCCGCTTGTAAAGCCTGATGCAGTCCGATTGCCTGAAAAACAGGCATTCGGTTCGCAAACGGCGATTTAAGCATCGTTTCGGTGACTTTGACGTCCGGATGCCGCACCCTGCCCGCGCTGAACAGGTAAAGAAGGGTAAAACGTCTTTCATCACGTACGACAACGACTTACACTCCAATCTGTTTGTATTTTCACCGACTCCAACTTTTTGTTAAGAGTGAGAATTCTATTATGGACCGTATGAATCGTATCGTTGCCTCTACGTCATCACGCGCTGGCTCGTTGCTAAGTACGCACCGGGTGCTGCGTAATACTTATTTTCTGTTAGCACTGACCCTCGGCGTTTCAGCGATTACAGCGACGGCGAGTACGGTTCTGAGATTGCCGTCTCCCGGTTTTCTGCTGACCATCGTTGGCTTCTATGGCCTGATGTTCCTGACCTACCGCACGGCTAACAGTCCTGCGGGGATTTTGTCTGCCTTCGCACTGACCGGCTTTATGGGTTACACGCTGGGGCCGTTACTGAGCTCGCTGCTTTCAGCCGGTGCCGGTGACATTATTATGCTGGCCCTGGGCGGCACTGCCCTGGTGTTCTTCTGCTGTTCAGCCTACGTGCTGACCACGCGCAAAGACATGTCGTTCCTGTCCGGTATGATGATGGCGGGTTTTGTGGTGCTGCTGGTGGCGGTAATCGCTAACCTGTTCCTGCAAATTCCGGCGCTGTCGCTGGCGATCAGCTGCCTGTTTATTTTGTTCTCCGCAGGGGCCATTTTATGGGAAACCAGCAATATTATTCAGGGTGGCGAAACCAACTATATTCGTGCGACCGTCAGCCTGTATGTCTCGCTGTACAACATATTTGTCAGCCTGTTAAGCATTCTGGGCATGTCATCGCGTAACTGATAATGCCTGTTGTGAAGGGAAGCCCCGCCGAGTGCGGGGCTTTTTATTTTGTCTGACCGGTGTTTTTGTTAAACTGACCGCCGCATTTTTACAGGCTGAGGTTATATGCTGGAGTTTGAAGGTCAGGTTATTGAAACCGACGCTCAGGGTTACCTGAAAAACAGTCATGAGTGGCAGGAAGGTATGGCGCCACTGCTGGCGGAAGAAGAGGGGATAGTTCTGACTGATGCTCACTGGGAAGTGGTGCGGTTTGTGCGCGAATTTTACCTCGAATTCAACACGTCTCCTGCCGTGCGCATGCTGGTAAAAGCAATGGCGCAAAAATACGGCGAAGAAAAAGGCAACAGCCGCTATCTGTTCCGGCTGTTCCCCAAAGGTCCGGCCAAACAGGCCACGAAAATTGCGGGCCTGCCAAAACCGGTGAAGTGCCTGTGAAAAATTTCAGTATTTGATTTTAAAATCGCTGTAATTGCCAGGCGCGGTCGGCTCGCTAAGCACGCGATCAACGCGTGCATGTTTCGGTCCGCCCTGCTTCAGCCAGGCTAAAAGCTGATCCACTTTCTCCTGTTCCCCGCATGCCACCACTTCGACGCTGCCATCCTCAAGATTTTTTGCGTAACCGGTAAGACCTAAACCCGTGGCCTGGTGTTGAGTCGCAAAACGAAAACCAACGCCCTGCACCATGCCGTATACATAGGCGGCTATACTGACTGTTGCCATAATATTCTCTCCGTTAGCGGTATGGTTCGTTGCAATTTGACCTGCATGACCGGACAATGTCGCTCTTTTTTGTCTCCGAACTGACAGAACCTAATTTTATGACTGCACGTTTAATGCTGGCCAAAGGCCGTGAAAAATCACTTCTTCGTCGCCACCCGTGGGTGTTTTCCGGCGCTGTTTCGCGCATCGAAGGTAAAGCCCATTCCGGCGAGACTATAGATATTGTAGACAGTCAGGGAAAATGGCTGGCGCGTGGCGCCTATTCGCCGTCCTCGCAGATCCGTGCACGCGTCTGGACATTCAAACAAGATGAAGACATTGATATTGAGTTCTTCATCCACCGTTTACAGCAGGCACAGCGCTGGCGCGATTATATTGCACAACGTGACGGACTGGACGGATACCGCCTGATTGCCGGCGAATCTGATGGCCTGCCCGGCATCACGATCGACCGTTTCCAGAATTTTCTTGTGCTGCAATTGCTGTCAGCCGGTGCAGAATATCAGCGTGCCCCGCTGATTGCTGCACTGCAACATTGCTATCCGCAATGCGCTATCTGGGATCGTTCCGACGTCGCCGTGCGTAAAAAAGAAGGTCTGGAACTGACTCAGGGACATGTATTGGGCGAAGAGCCTCCTGCCCTGCTGCCGATTCAGGAGCACGGTATGAGCCTGCTGGTGGATATTAAAGAAGGCCACAAAACAGGCTTCTATCTTGACCAGCGTGACAGCCGTCTTGCCGCACGCAATTATGCCGCCGGTCGTAACGTTCTGAACTGCTTCTCTTACACCGGCGCTTTTGCGGTGTCTGCGCTGATGGGCGGCTGTACCAAAGTCACCAACGTGGATACCTCTCAGGCGGCGCTCGATGTGGCCCGTCAGAACGTTGAACTGAACAAACTGGATCTGTCGAAAGCAGAGTTCGTGCGCGAAGATGTCTTCCAGTTGCTGCGCAAATACCGCACCGAAGGCCAGCAGTTCGACATGATCGTGATGGATCCGCCAAAATTCGTTGAGAACAAAAACCAGCTGGCCAGCGCCTGTCGCGGTTACAAAGATATTAATATGCTGGCGCTGCAACTGCTGCGTCCGGGCGGTATTCTGCTGAGTTTCTCCTGTTCAGGTTTATTGCCAACAGATTTATTCCAGAAAATTCTGGCTGATGCTGCGCTGGACGCTGGTCGTGAGATCCAGTTCGTCGAGCAGTTCCGTCAGGCAGCCGACCATCCGGTTACTGGCGCTTACCCTGAAGGGCTATATCTGAAAGGGTTCGCCTGTCTGGTAATAAACTGACAAAATAAGCGCGGTGTGCTGTTGTGACGGCATGCCAGCGAATTTTAAGCAGATTACGTGGTCAAAACTTGAAATAGCCCGTTTTATCTCCATATAGGGATTAATGAATTATTTTGGGAGGTCACTATGATTGCCAGTAAATACGGTATCGGACAACAGGTCCGGCACAGGCTGTTAGGTTATCTGGGCGTGGTCATTGATGTTGATGCCGAATATTCGCTCGATAAGCCTGAAGTTGATGAGGTTGCTGCTAATGAATCAATGCGTACCGCTCCCTGGTACCATGTTGTCATGGAAGATGAAGAAGGCCAGCCGGTTCATACCTATCTGGCTGAAATTCAGATCGATCATGAAATAGCCCGCTCCCATCCGGAACAAGCCTCGCTGGATGAGCTGGCGGCGTCAATCCGCCACCAGTTACAGGCCCCGCGTCTGCGTAACTAAAACGTTGGCCTTCTCCTGACGAAATGAAAAATAAAAACCGGCGCCAGTAGCCGGTTTTTTTACAGGCAGGATCCACAGAAGGTCACTTTTCCATGCCCAGACGCGGGAGCTCAATTTTAGGACAACGATCCATGACCACTTTCAGCCCGGCTTCTTTTGCCAGCACAGCGGCCTGTTCATTAATGACGCCCAGCTGCAACCACAACACTTTCGCTTTAATCGCGATCGCTTCCTGCGCGACGCTATAAGCAGCATCAGCATTACGGAACACATCCACCATATCTACCGGATGAGGGATTTCTGCCAGCGAACCATAAGCTTTCTGACCCAGCAGCGCCTGCCCTGCCAGTTTCGGGCTGACCGGGATCACCTCAAAGCCCTGAGAAAGCAAATATGCCATGACGCCGTAGCTTGGACGTCCGGGATTATCACTGGCACCCACGAGCGCGATGGTTTTCACTTCTTCAAGAATCTTGCGAATATCGTTGTCTTGCATGGGTTTATCTCCTTTGGCCTGTCTGCATTAAGTGTAACGCAGCCTGACCATTCCGACAGCCCCGGCGAGAAAAAGAAACGCGAGCAGGATCATCTCAGAGGGAAATTAAAACATTTTGTAAAACTTTGACACACAATCGTCATTCCTGAATAATAGAGAGTGAACAACGTTGTGTCTGAGGAGAGAAGAATGAAAATCTGTCATGCGCTGGTCGCATTAGCGAGTCTCAGCCTGATGGTGTCAGCTTCGGCGACCTCCCTTAAATTGTCCCCCGATGTCGATGTTCTGGTGATTGATGGCAAACAGATGTCAGGCGCAATCCTTAAAGGCGCGGATAGCCTGGAACTGGATGGCGGTCAGCATCAGATTCTGTTTCAGGTCAGCAAAAATGTCAGTTCCGTCGCTCAACAGGTGCCGGTAACCTACCATTCGCCTGCGCTTATCGTCACTTTCAATGCTAAACGTAATCGTTCCGTTTCTTTCGTGTTGCCAAAACTGAGCAACGACAGTGAAACGGCACAATTTAGCCAGCAGATGAATTATCAGCTCGTTGATGAACAAGGCCGTCAGATACCCACGCAACGTGACATCCTCAATAGGTTTAATCCCGGACATTCCGCAGACGCTGAAAAATTGATGATAACCTACAATTTGTCGGGCGCACGTGCAGCAGTTCCCTCATTCGCCAAAGGTATTACAGAGAAAAAAACGGCGTTATCCACCGACGCAACGTCTCAAATTTCTCTCGTTTATCTTCATCCGTTGTGGACACGTCTGGCCGCGAATGCAGGCTTTGAGCGGTTGTTATTCTGGTTAAGACTACCGGATAATCAGGAACGGGCGTCATAACGTAATCTGCATCACGCATTCCCTCTTCTTCACGCCGAATTATCCCGCCTGAGCTATGCAGTAAAACGCAGTTTCAGTATTCTGTGATCCACTTTTACTTTCGCGTTGAAGGGAATTAGATGGAATACACAACCCGCACGATTGCAAAACAAAAACATATTGCTCTGGTGGCGCATGACCACTGCAAAAGCACCCTGCTGAAATGGGTTGATAAAAACGTTGCGGAACTTTCGCAGCATATTCTCTATGCCACCGGCACGACCGGCAATCTGGTTCAGCGTAATACGGGGATTGATGTCAAAAGCATGCTGAGCGGCCCGATGGGCGGCGATCAACAAGTAGGTGCGCTGATTGCCGAAGGCAAAATTGATATGCTGATTTTCCTCTGGGATCCACTCAATGCTGTTCCGCATGATCCGGATGTGAAAGCCCTGCTGCGCCTGGCGACCGTGTGGAATATTCCGGTGGCAACCAATCTGTCCACGGCTGACTTCCTGATCCAGTCCCCGCTGTTCCGGTCTGAAGTCGATATCACTATTCCAGATTATCAGCGTTATCTGTGGTCACGCCTGAAAGAATAACGCTTCAAATGGCTGATTTTTTCCGTTAAAAAACCCGGCAATGGCCGGGTTTTTCTGTATATGAATTACGGTTTTCGCTGGACCGGCACGCCGATATCTTCGAGCTGTTCGACAAAAACAGAAGGACGTTCTTTATCCTGCAGTAACCAGACCTGATGCTTAGCACGCGTCATCGCCACATACAATAAACGCCGCTCCTCTGCATCCGGGAAATTTTCAGGTTCAGGCAATAATACCTCTTCCAGTAAAGATTCTCGTGCGGGCGCGGGGAAACCGTCATTGCCTTCGTGCAATCCGACGATAATGACGTATTCAGCCTGTTGTCCTTTACTGGCGTGAATCGTCATAAAATCAAGATTAAGCTTTGGCCAGCGGGTCGCGGCTTTCTCCAGAATTTGCGGGCGAAGATGATGATAACGCGCCAGCACCAGAATCTGTTCATCGGCGGTGACATAACCGCTGAGTTTATCCAGCAATTTCTCCATCTGGTCCTCAGGCAGGATCACGACATTCTTCTTGTTGCCTTTGGTCAGACTGTTCAGCGGCTTCTTCAGCTGATTAGGGTTTTGCTGCACAAACTTATTGGCGATTTCACCGATGCGATCATTGAACCGGTAAGTGCTGTCCAGCGCACATTGCGCTCCTTCACCAAAATTGTCCGCAAACGCCGTGGTCAGCGTCAGTTCAGCACCGCTGAAACGGTAAATCGCCTGCCAGTCGTCCCCCACGGCAAACAAACTGGTACGCTTGTTAAGTTTACGCAAGGCAGAGAGCAGCAGAGCACGTTGAGGAGATATGTCCTGGAATTCATCAACCAGAATATGCTTCCACGGACTGACAAAACGCCCTTTATCCAGAATATTGACCGCCTGATGGATAAGCCCCGAAAAATCCACTGCGCCCTCTTCTTTCAGCGCGGTTTTCCAGGCTTTCATCAGCGGCGCCATCAGGCGAATGCGCCTGGTGAACAGGTCTTTGACTTCCTCTGGTGCGCTTTCGATCATTTCAGCCTGACTGCCACCGTGCATACGCATCAGGCTCAGCCAGCGCTCAAGGCGACTTGCGAGACGCTCCGCCAGAGATTTATTTTTCCAGTAATCACCGTCAGGAACCGTCCACTGCAGTTCATCGGTCATCCATTGCCGCCAGCCGCTGGCCTGCACTTTTTTCTCTGCGCACTGCTGTTGCCATGTCTTAATCAGTAAGCTACGCCGGGCTTTCGGGTCGGTTTCAAGTTTACTGATTTTGGGCGTTTTCTTACTTCCTTCCTGGATAATCTGCAAAGCAAGCGCATGGAACGTCTTCGCCTTGATGCCTTCAGTATGCAGACGCTCTTTAATACGCCCGTTCATTTCATCCGCCGCCTGACGACCGAAAGCCAACAATAAAATTTGTTCAGGCTGCGCTTCCTGACGGCGCAACAACCAGCCAGCACGCGCTACCAGCACCGACGTTTTACCACTGCCCGCCCCGGCCAGTACCAGCACCGCATCTTCACCGTTCACCACTGCGCGGCACTGGCTGTCATTGAGCGGCGACACTTCAACGGTATCAAAAAAGTCACGGTTATCAGCAATCACTCTGTCCGTCCATGCCAGATTACGCTGGTCGACACTGCGTTTACCCTGCTCAAGCCAGCGCAGACAGATCTGATAGTCTTCCCGACAGTTATCAAATTCAGTAAGACGTTCAACAGGCACCGGAATGGCAGAAAATGCTTCAGCAATGTCTTTTTGCACATCAGCCAGGTCAACACGTTTGAACCATTTGTCTTGCTGTTCAATCTGCGTAATTTTTTTAACCTGCTCGTGCAATACCCCGGCGCTGACCTCGCTCATCTCAAGGCTCCAGGTTTGCCATATATTGAGAAGGTAATGATAAAACCGCTGTGTTTCCTGCCATTCAGTGCCGTGTAACCGGACCACTTTCTGCTCCGGTAATTCAAATTCGAGCTCTCCCCAGACGATGCCGCGTTTGCAACGGATGCGGATAAGCTGGTTAAAAGGGATCAGGTAATGATGCTTATCGCCGCTGACTTCCACGCCTGCATTAAGCAGTCGCACCCGGTTATAAGGATGCTGCGCCAGATGTTTCCCGAATGAGGTCGATTTCAATTCCATATCATCACACCGTGTTCTCTCTTTAATTCCTGATATCTTACATGCAAGCGCATTTAAGAGTTTACCTTTGATAAGCGCAGGCGATCCACACTGCAAAACAGAGTAGAATAAGAGGTGTGTTTACATTAAGTGAACATGAAATTTATCAGTTTTTTAATTTCTGCGGGAAGAGTTGCCATGCGTACTGTGCTCAATATTCTTAACTTTTTTTTAGGTGGTTTTTTCACCACGCTTTCATGGCTGCTTGCTACGCTGGTCAGTATTGTGCTGATTTTTACCCTGCCACTGACCCGATCTTGCTGGGAAATCACCCGTCTTTCATTGCTGCCCTTTGGCAATGAAGCCGTGCATGTCGATGAACTGTATCCGGAAAAACGTAACGTGTTGCTGTCCGGCGGGGGTACCCTGTTGAATATCTTCTGGTTTATATTTTTCGGCTGGTGGTTATGCGTGTCGCATATCGTTGTCGGTATTGCGCAATGTATCAGCATAATTGGTATTCCGGTGGGCATTGCAAACTTTAAAATCGCTGCCATTGCACTCTGGCCGGTAGGACGCCGGGTCGTTTCCGTCGAACTGGCAAAACAGGTTCGTGAAGCGAATGCAAGCCGTCTGAGAGAAAACGGACGCATCCGCTGATTGTGATGTTTCATCATTTTTGAATTTTAAGGTGGGGTTTTTTCGTGCTTTCTATTGCACCGGGTTTACGGCGTTATGCCTATAACAGCAATGTTCTTTATCACATCAGGATTTTCATTGCGTTGACTGGCGCTGCAGCATTGCCGTGGTGGTTGGGTCAGATCACGCTGACAATTCCCCTGACACTCGGCGTGGTTGCAGCGGCTCTTGCCGACCTTGATGATCGTCTCGCCGGCCGTCTGCGCAATTTGCTGATTACCCTTATCTGTTTTTTCATTGCCTCAGCATCAATAGAATTACTTTTCCCTTATCCATGGCTTTTTGCACCAGGGTTGATGATTTCAACCTGTGGATTCATCCTGCTGGGCGCACTGGGTCAGCGGTATGCCACCATTGCCTTCGGCGCGTTACTGATCGCCATTTATACGATGCTCGGTACCAGCATGTATCATATTTGGTATCAGCAACCGCTGATCCTGCTTGCAGGTGCCATCTGGTATAACCTGCTGACGCTGGCTGGCCATATTATTTTCCCCATCCGCCCGTTACAGGATCAGATTTCGCGTTGTTTCACGCAACTGGCGGCTTATCTTGAAGCCAAAGCCACTCTGTTTGATCCCGATCAGGAAGATAACAACCAGCAACTTGTTGAGCTGGCTATGGCCAACGGTCAGCTGGTCTCCACACTAAATCAAACGAAAAATACGCTACAGACCCGGCTGAAGGGTGATCGCGGGCAGAAAGGAACGCGCCGGACATTACATTATTATTTCGTGGTTCAGGATATTCATGAGCGTGCCAGTTCGTCTCACGTGCAATACCTCAAGCTCAGTGAACAATTCCATCACAGTGATATTCTGTTCCGCTTTCAGCGCCTGATGAGCATGCAGGCACGGGCCTGTTTACAACTGTCGCAATGTATTCTTTATCGCCAGCAATATATCCATAACAGCCAGTTTGAACGGGCGTTTTCACGGCTGGAAGAAGCACTCAAACGTCTGGAGTCTCACAACGAACACCGTGAGACGTTGCAGGCGCTGCGCCATCTTTTACGTAATCTGCATGCAATTGACGCGCAACTGGCAAATATCGAATCGGAGCAGTCTCTGCCTGAAAACCAGACCGGTAAAAGCCCGTTTGCGGAAGACCGTCTGACGGGCCTTGACGATATCTGGCTACGCATTTCCCGCCATTTCACACCGCAGTCAGTGTTATTCCGCCATGCAATCCGTATGTCTGTGGTGCTCTTTGTGGGATATGTTTTCATTCAGGTCAGCGGCTTAAATCACGGCTATTGGATTTTGCTCACCAGCCTTTTTGTCTGTCAGCCAAACTACAGTGCGACCCGCCGGAGATTAGCGCTGAGAATAATCGGCACGCTGGCCGGCATTGCACTCGGGATCCCTATCCTCTATTTCGTTCCCTCCGTTGACGGGCAAATGATTCTGATCGTCATCAGCGGATTATTGTTCTTTGCGTTCCGCACAGTGCAGTACGCGCAGGCCACGATGTTCATCACCCTTTTGGTGTTGTTATGCTTTAATTTGCTGGGCGAAGGATTTGAAATCGCTATCCCGCGAATTATCGATACATTGATTGGTTGCGGTATCGCCTGGGCGGCAGTGACCTTTATATGGCCCGACTGGAAATTCAGACAACTGGATAAGGTGGTCAGCAAAACGTTCGATGCTAACTGCCGTTACCTTGATGCCATTCTGGTGCAATACCATCAGGGGAAAGACAACAGTCTCGACTACCGTCTGGCTCGTCGTGATGCGCATAATTGCGATGCCGAACTGGCATCTGTTGTCTCGAATATGAGTTCTGAGAGGAATAACGATCCGGCGACCCTCGAAGCGGCGTTTCGCCTGTTATGTCTTAATCATACGATGCTAAGTTACATTTCAGCGCTAGGGGCCCATCGCGAGAAACTCAATGATGCGGAAACCCTGAGGTTGCTGGATGATGCAGTATGCTGTGTTGACGGAGCCTTGCATCATCTGCCTTCTGAAGCAGAACGCATTCAAAATGCGCTCGGACAACTGACTGCACGTATTCAGTTACGAACCACTGATATCGACAGTAAAGAGCAACTCGTGCTTCAGCAAATTGGATTACTGGTGGCTCATTTGCCTGAACTCACCAGTCTTAATACTAAAATCCTGCCGGTACAGAATCAGCTCTAGCTGCAGACAACGTAAGCAAATTTAGTGAATCGCCCTTGATAGCTGCTCTTGGTGATGGTTAAACCAGTGAGTTAATAACTCCCTGGATGCCATCGGCAAGGCGGCTTCATGAAAGCCCAAAATTGCCCCTTCCAATGCCATCAGTAAGTTAATCCCGAGATTCTTTTTTTTAATGGCACACAGTTTGAGATAGGTATGGCAGGCCCCCTGTAACCGTAAATCCCCCGAGTTTTCAATGCCGACTTGCCAGAGCATCCTTTCCAGCGCCAGCGAGAGATTGGGTAAATCTTTCAGGCGGGCGGCTTCGCTGTTTTTTTTCAACTCGATATCCCGCAGCATGCCTTGCAACGATAATCTGCCCAGCTCGCATAGCGCCTGAGGGTCACTCCATTGCCGGGCATTCACTTTGAAATAACGCAGCTGCACATCCATGCCCCGCTTGCGGTAGATCAGCCTCTCCATCTTCTTGCGGCAAAAATGCACTTCAGTTTCGCCGGTCGCTCGCAGATAGAGTTCACCATCAGAGACAAGGGCGAACATGACGCGGTCAGCGGACAAGCTCATCCCTCCAAACTGGGTGCGGGAACGAATATTGCCCAACGGGGCAAAAATTTCCAGACACTCAATCACTCTTTTTTTTGATTTGTTTATCATTGCGTTATCCTTTTCACGTTAATTCCTTGCTTCCATTTTGAGTTACCAAAACAGCTAAAAGCAAAATACGCAATCTTATGTACCGCAACAAACATAAAATGTCGTTACAGCCCGTTGCCTTCAAAATTTGCGAGATATCTTGGAAAAATTGGGTTGATCTTTGCTCACCGCCAGAGTACTGTACATGCATACAGTAACTCACTGGGATACATCCTTATGCGAACTCAACACCGTACAAATCATCATTTTAGTCAGCTTGCTTTGCCCGTCACTCTGTCACAGGTAAATACGTCTGCATCTCTGAATAATGGTCTGATCACTGAGTTCGTCTATAGTGCGAGCCAACCAGCTTTTGCACAGTTACTGCTGCCCTTACTGCAACACTTAGGTATGCAGTCCCGCTGGTTGTTATGGCTCACACCTCAGCAAAAACTGAGCCGCCATTGGTTAACGCAGTCTGGCCTGCCGGTGGATAAAATGGTGCAAGTCAATCAAATTACGGCAATGTCGACGGTAGATGCGATGGAGAAAGCATTGCAGACGGGAAACTACAGTGTCGTGTTGGGATGGCTTCCGGATTTGAATGATGCTGAGAGGGAAAGGTTGCAAATTGCAGCCCGTCAGGGAGGGGCTTATGGCTTCATAATGAAACCCACAAATGAGCAGAATTCACCTTGTGGACATCATTCGACAGTAAAAATTCACTCTTCCGTATACCATTAGTTCAAAATAGGAATCTTCCTATGAAAATAATGCGGAACTTAGTGATTTGTGCTGAATAATGGCGGCAAGCCAGTAAAAACGGGCTTCCAGAATGCAGATAATTGCCAGAATTTGTCAGTAAATTGCCAAAGCCGTTAAGAAATATGTCCGTTTTTCCCTTTTTTTCCACGGTGTTAACACATCAAGCTTGTAAGTTTCGCGCCACGTTGTAGACTTTACAACGCCAAGGTTGCTCGATAATGCCAACGTAAAGTGGCAAGTTCTGAAATGAAGCAATAATCTTGGCGTAAGGATTTTAACCAAGGGCTTAAAAAGCTTAAAGCTCAATTGCCTATTTGGATGATAACGAGGCGCAAAATGAAAAAGACAGCTATCGCATTAGCAGTGGCACTGGCAGGTTTCGCTACCGTAGCGCAAGCCGCCCCTAAAGATAACACCTGGTATACCGGTGGTAAATTGGGCTGGTCCCAATACCATGACACTGGTTTCGCAAATGCTTACAACGGTATCGGCAACGGCCCTACCCACGATAGCCAACTGGGTGCAGGTGCGTTCTTGGGTTACCAAGCAAACCAATACCTGGGCTTTGAAATGGGATATGACTGGCTTGGCCGTATGCCTTACAAAGGCAGCGTAAATAACGGCGCGTTCAAAGCACAAGGCGTTCAGCTGGCTGCTAAACTGAGCTACCCGCTGACTGACGATCTGGACCTGTACACCCGTCTGGGTGGTATGGTTTGGCGTGCAGACGCTAATGGTAACTTCAACAACGGTGCTAATGGTCGCGTAAGTGATCATGACACAGGTGTTTCTCCATTGGCAGCCGTAGGCCTTGAATACGCAGTAACCAAAAACTGGGCTACCCGTCTGGATTACCAGTGGGTTAACAACATTGGTGACGCGGCTACCGTTGGTGCACGTCCTGATAACGCAATGCTGTCTGTTGGTGTTTCTTACCGTTTCGGTCAAGATGAAGCAGCTGCTCCAGTTGTTGCTCCAGCACCAGCTCCGGCTCCAGTTGTAGAGACTAAGAAATTCACTCTGAAATCTGACGTTCTCTTCAACTTCAACAAAGCGACTCTGAAACCAGAAGGCCAACAGGCTCTGGATCAGCTGTACAGCCAGTTGAGCTCCATCGATCCTAAAGACGGTTCTGTTATCGTTCTGGGTTACACCGACCGTATCGGTTCAGAACAATACAACCAGAAACTGTCTGAGCAACGTGCTCAGAGCGTAGTAGATTACCTGGTATCTAAAGGTATCCCTGCTAACAAGATCTCTGCACAAGGCCAGGGTAAATCTAACCCGGTTACTGGTTCTACCTGTGACACCGTTAAAGGCCGTGCTGCTCTGATCGACTGCCTGGCACCAGACCGTCGTGTAGAAATCGAAGTTAAAGGCTACAAAGATACTGTTACTCAGCCACAGGCTTAATAACACTCTTTAGCTTTACTACAGATACTGAAAACCCCGCTTTGGCGGGGTTTTTTTATGTCTTCAGTCAGGCAAAACAGATGACTCACTGAGGCACGAAACCAAATTTATCCGAAATCTTTCTTGCCAAGGATTTGTTCTAAATCTTCTTTCAGTGAAGACATCTGATTCGCATATTTCTCTTTACGCTCAGCATCTTCAAGAAGCTGAATGATAGTGTCAGAAAGTGTTGCACCACGGCGTTGCGCGAGTCCCGCTAAACGCTGCCAGACGAGAAATTCTAAATCGATGGATTTTTTACGCGTGTGCTGATGCTCGGCATTGAAATGCCGCTTACGGCGGGCACGGATAGTTTGCTTAAGACGGTTTTCCAAAGCCGGGTGCATATTATTCACAATCCAGTCGGATACTTTGACCGGCTCGTTTTCCAGGCTGAGAAGTTGATTCACGGATTCCTGGGCAGCGCTGTTTTCCAAATGGCGGGTGATCCGCTCACCTTCGCGGTGTTTTTTCACCAGGTACTTCCATTTCCAACCGCTTTCGAGATTTTCCAGTTGCTGATATTTCATCGTGAACTCTTCGGTGACCACGTAACTTTACTAAGCATAACAGCTTTAATTCAATTTTCACCCCAAATAAAGACGCTTATTTTGATTGTTTTTTGCCCACCCGTACAGCAATGTGCACTAAGACCAATTCCGCTACGACTCTCATTGTATGCAGCCGGATTTATTCTTGTATAATCGCACTTTCCCTTTTTATAGAAAACAGCTAACACATTGACCAATAACCGACTTGACTGGCAGCTTTTACTGCCCGACTCCGCGCCTTACGAGGCAATCTTTGCAACGGCTGCCCAGTTAGCCCCTGTAGATTTCGCAGGAACTCAGCCTCGGCTGGAAAATGGTTTAACACTGTTTTGTCACCCCCGCTCACGCCCGCGTTTTATGACGCTCAAGGCGCAGGAAAATCGCGAATACTTGTCACGTATTGCGCAGGTAGTCAGCGACTTAATGCCTGAAACGGCTGAAGTCACGGGTAACCGTTATCATATTGAAGGCAATAAGGTCACGCTGCTGGCAGCGAAATCTGCTGAAGATGCATTCGCAGCGAAATCGACCTGCCTGTATCGTGAATGGATTGAGCCTGAACAGCTGTTCGGGTGCGTACGTATTTATAAAGACCAGATCCAGCTCGAGCCGGGATTAGTACATCAGGTCAATGGCGGTGTGCTGGTGCTTTCCATCCGTACCCTCATTGCACAACCTCTGATGTGGTTACGTCTGAAACAGATGATCACCGAAGGTCAATATCATTGGGTCTCACCGGATGAGACCACGCCTTTGCCTGTTACAGTTCCTCCGATGCCGTTGGATATCCGCCTGATTCTGGTTGGTGACCGTTTGTCGCTTGGCGATCTCAGTGAGATGGAGCCTGAGTTGGTGGATTCTGCTATTTATGGTGAATTCGAAGCCGACCTGCCGCTGACGGAAGAAAGCGATATGGAAACCTGGTGTGGTTATATCAATACACTGGCCGATGAGCTTGAGATCCCACGTCTGGCCGCCGATGCATGGCCCGAATTTCTGAAGATGGCTATTCGCCACAGCACCGATCAGGGCAGTCTGACCCTCGATCCGGTATGGCTGAATGCGCAGCTGAGCGAAGCGGCACTCTATAATGAAGATGAGTTGCTGAGCGTCAAGTCTCTTGAAGCGGCGTCCAATGCCCGTGCATGGCGTGAGAGTTATCTGCAGGAACGTATGCAGGATGAAATCGAGCTTGGACAAATTCGCATTGAAACAGAAGGTGAAGTTGTCGGACAGATTAACGGTCTGTCAGTGCTGGAATATCCTGGGCATCCACGTGCGCTGGGTGAACCTTCCCGAATTAGTTGTGTCGTACACACCGGCGACGGTGAATTTACCGACGTTGAACGTAAAGCCGAGTTAGGCGGTAATTTGCATGCTAAAGGCATGATGATTATGCAGGCCTTTCTGATTTCCGAGTTAGAACTCGACCAGCCTCTGCCCTTCTCCGCATCAATTGTCTTTGAACAATCCTACGGAGAAGTGGACGGCGACAGCGCTTCCCTTGCTGAACTGTGCGCACTCATCAGTGCGTTGTCGATGCAGCCGATCAGCCAGCAAATTGCGGTCACGGGCTCAGTCGATCAGTTTGGGAATGTGCAACCTATTGGTGGCGTAAACGAGAAGATCGAAGGTTTCTTCGAAGTTTGTCAGCGTCGCGGTTTGACCGGCAAGCAAGGGGTCATTCTGCCAACCAGCAACGTGCGCAACCTTTGTCTGCATCCGCAGGTTCTGGACGCCGTTCGCGAAGGCCAGTTTCACTTATGGGCAGTTGATAACGCAGCCGAAGCGCTGCCTATCCTGACCGGATTGATTTACACAAACGAAGAAGAAGCTGAAGAAGAGCGTCCGAGTCTGCTGGGATTAATTCAGCAGCGTATTGCGCTGGTAACATCGCAAGGCAGCCCGCGTTATCCGTGGCCTCTTCGCTGGTTGAACTGGTTCAACCGCAGCTGATCGGAGTTGTTCAGCTTACAGCTGTTCGCTAAACTTCGCCCTTCATCAAAATAAGGCTTACAGAGAACATGGTAGATAAACGCGATTCCTATACGAAAGAAGACCTCGTAGCTTCTGGCCGCAGTGAACTGTTCGGTGCTGGCGGCCCTCCATTACCATCAGGCAATATGCTGATGATGGATCGTATCGTAAAGATGCAAGAAGACGGCGGCACCCATGGCAAAGGCTATGTTGAAGCTGAATTAGATATCAACCCTGATCTGTGGTTCTTTGGTTGTCACTTTATCGGCGACCCGGTAATGCCGGGTTGTCTGGGCCTGGACGCCATGTGGCAGTTGGTCGGATTCTATCTGGGCTGGCTCGGTGGTGAAGGCAAAGGCCGCGCATTGGGTGTGGGTGAAGTTAAATTCACGGGTCAGGTTCTGCCAACGGCAAAACTGGTCACCTACCGCCTCAATTTCAAACGTGTTATCAACCGTAAACTGATCATGGGCGTCGCTGATGGTGAAGTGCTGGTTGACGGCGTTGTGATTTATACCGCAACTGACCTCAAAGTGGGTTTGTTCAAAGACGCTGCGGCTTTCTAAAAAGTCCGATACAACGTCTGAAGAAAGGGTGAGCCTCAGGGCTCGCCTTTTTTACGTCTGTGGCAAAGATGAAAAACCTTTATTTTTCGCAGAAACAAAAACCTCCGCGCGCAGCGGAGGTTATTCCTTATTCTGACAGGGGGAGCCGCTTAAGCGGTAACAGCCCTGTCCTCCATGGCTTGTCGCCAACCCCCGAGCCAATGTGATCGGGCATCTAACGATTGGTACGGACAAATCTCTTTTGAGCGCCCGCCAATACCTGCTTGATATCCACGTGATTGTGCCCGTTCCAGGCGATCGCGTTTTTGTCTCTTCATGCCTTGTATCCCTCATTATTCAGGTCAGGTGGAAAGAAAACAGTGGTCCGCTTCTGCGTCCACATCTAACAAATAGCTGCATTATGTAGGGAGGTCAATGCGCAAAATTCACGCCAATGTCACATTGGTGAGCTATATTATTGGATTGCGCGCGAGCTAATCGTGCCGGTCGGTTTCCCATCTGGCTGATCACCATAAAAAAATCCCGGCCTCTGTTAAATCAGAAACCGGGATTTTTTACGTTTAGCTTAAAAAATATTAAGTTTAAAAAAACGTCATCTTATTTGCGCGGCGATCTGGCCCGCTTCTTGCTGCCACCCCGCTGCCAGCGTTCTGACCAGTGCATCATATCCATCTTCGGTTTGCCTGAGATTCAGGGCGAAATCACGCTGAATGACCTGGCCGTCTCGTGTCAGGCTCCAGCTGCCGCTGACCACGACAATCCCATCGTAACGACCATGGAAACCGGTCACATTAACATTCAGTACATCCTGATCATCGGTATTGGCCGCCTGTGAGGAAACCAGCGAGCCCGGCAAGTCACGGCGTAAATAGGTAACCAGCGCCTGGTGAAGCTGTTGATCCAGCGGACTGGCCCAGAGATTATTCTGGGTCAGTGTGTACTGCACATCATTGGTCTGATACACCAGCCCGGAACCTGCAAGATAATCAGCAACACTCACCCGCTCAACCCACAGGTGCCGTTGTACGGCGCCCGTTGACATCGCGCTGCCGGTTGTCGCAGTGCTGTTTAGCACGGGCAACTGGTAGTAAGTTTTCTGATCACTGCTGCTACAGGCAGTCAGGAATAATGCTAAGACGACAGGTATCCATTTCATCATTATTTGGCCTTCTTCGGCTGAGGATCATCTTGCCCTGGGGCGGCGAAAATCAGTGCATTACTTTTCTGGTTCAGCGTTTTCAATACCGGTTGCAGCTCACGCAGAGTTTTATCCAGGCTCTGCATATCACCGACCAGATTGCCGTACGCCGGTGAACCTGGCTGGAAGCCTTTCAGGCTGCGGTTCAGCTGGATAAGTGTCTGCTGCATATCCTGTGGCAGATTTTTCATTTCTTTACTGCTGACAATCGCGTTCAGAGATTCAATCGTTTTTTGCGTTGCCTTCATTGTTCTCTGACTTTCCGCCAGCGTACTTGTCGCTTCACGCATCATCGGTTCGATTGGCAGATTATTGATCTTATCGAGCGTGGTCATCAGCTTCTGCTGAATCTGCGCAAAGCCTCCGCTCACGGTCGGCAATAATTTATTCCCGGCGATTTCCAGCGGCCCTTTCCACGGTTTCTCATTCGGATAGAAATCCAGATCGATATACATCGCCCCCGTTAACAGGTTGGCGGATTTCATTGAGCCACGCAGGCCATGCGCAATACCGTCACGGATATGATCTTCAATATTGAAATTACTGCCCAACAGTTGAGCAAAGCGATCTGGCTCAATGCGGATCAGCACCGGAATACGGTAATCATCCGACATCTGCTGGTTAAGAACATTCATCGGATAAGGCACTTCGGCCACCGTCCCCAGACGAATACCGCGGAATTCAACCGGTGCACCGGGTTGCAGACCACGAACAGAATCTGAGAAGAACATCACGTAATCCATGTGACGGGTATACAGTGATTCCTGAATGCTTTTTTGATCATCGAAGAGCTTATAATTGTCGCCATCTTTGGCTTCATTGCCCTGCGTCCAGCCATTTGGAATATCAAAGCTGACGCCGCCGCTGAATAAGGTCGTCAGGGAGCCCATTTCGACACGCATGCCGGCGGCAGACATGTCAAAGTTTACGCCGCTGTCTTTCCAGAAACGGACATTGTCAGTCACCAGTGTGTCGTAAGGCGCACGGATGAAAAGCTGGTATTTAATGTTACGTGCTTTCGGATCAAAATGGCTGGTTTCCACTGTACCAACCTGGAACCCCCGGAACAGCACCGGGTCACCGGGATTCAGTTGGCCTGAACGTTCGCTTTCCAGGATCACGCGGATCCCTTTCGCATCCGGCGAAGCCAGCGGCGGTGAATCATCCAGTTTATATTCTGTTTTTTCTCCACCTTTGTTACCTGGCTGCAACTGGATATAAGCGCCGGATAATAACGTGCCCAGTCCGGAAATGCCTTCGCGCCCTATCTGCGGTTTCACTACCCAGAAGACAGAGTCTTCACGCAGCATTTTTTCCATACCGGTATTCAGCCGCGCTTTAATGATGACTTGTTGTAAATCATCGCTCAGCGTTACCGATTCTACTTTACCGACATCAACGTTACGGCTTTTGATGGTAGTTTTGCCACCTTCGATGCCTTCAGCGGTGGTGGTGATCAGTGTGACTTCCGGGCCCTGATGGCTGTAATGATAAAACAGGATCCACGCACCAATCAGCGCAGTGACGATCGGTACGATCCACACCGGCGACCAGCGTTTAATTTTTTCTACCTTGGCAGTTCCGTCGTGCTCTGCCATGTTATTTCCTGCCATCTTGTGGCTCCTTTGTAGACTTCATTCCAGCACGATCCCAAATGAGCCTTGGGTCAAATGTCGTTGCGGCAAACATGGTGAGAATAACTACACTGGCGAAAAGCAGCGCGCCAATATCGGGGTAAATACTCATCAGTTGCCCCATTCTCACCAGCGCCGCCAGTACCGCAATAACAAACACGTCGATCATTGACCAGCGGCCAACGAACTCCACCACCTCGTAAATGACATGCAATCGTTCCCTGTCGATCTCTTTATTACTGTTCGCATCCCAGCATAGCCAGGCAATAGCGATCATTTTGAGCGTGGGCACCATAATACTGGCGATCAAAATCACCAGCGCCACGGGATAGGAACCATCACTCCATAAGAGCACCACACCGGCCATAATCGTAGACGGCATCGGATTACCCAGTACCTGAGTGATCATGATAGGCAGCAGATTTGCCGGAATATAGAGCAAAACAGAGGTCACCAGCAGTGCCATTGTCCACTGCAGACTGTTTTTACGCCGTGCATATCCACGGGTTTTACAGCGATCACATTCTTTCTGATCAACCGGTAAAATCGCCATACAACAATGACAGGATCGCAGCCCCTGACGCAGCCCGCTTTCGCCAACGCGCACTGGCTGAATGACCGCCGGGGCTGGTTCGATATGCTGCCACATCCACAGGCGATCAGTGCACTGAAAGGCACGTAATTGCAGAAGGCAAAACAGGACGTAAGGATAAAAGCTGGTGCCCACGCCGACGTCGCCATAAGCCATGAGTTTCACAAAACTGACCAGCACGCCGGCAAGGAAAATTTCCACCATGCACCAGCTTTTCAGCCGGAACAATGTACGGGCAATACTGACTTTCCAATGAACCGGAATATTAATGCCCTGACAAAGCACGATAATTGACAGCATGCAGATCGCCGGGAGCAGTTGCACCACGATCATGAATAACGAGGCCATACTGGCGTAGTCTTCTGAAACCAGAACCTGGGGGATTTGCACCAGAGTGACTTCACTGCTCAGCCCGGCGACATTCATATTGACGAAAGGAAAGAGGTTGGCCAGCAAAAGCATGAATAATGCACTGATGGCGTAACCGACCGGACGTCTGCGGGGCTCATTCCAGCGGGATGTCAGCGTAGTGTGGCAACGGGGACACACCGCTTTTTGCCCGATGTTCAGGCCAGGTATTGCCACCAGCATGTCGCATTGGGGGCATAAAATGTGCGGGCCATGGGCATGGGCGTCAGAACACACTATCAGCTCCTCAACAGCGAAAAGACAACGAATATCGGCAGCCGGTCTTCCCTTTGTCCGGCTGCCCATCATGATGCAGTATTAAGCGTTCTTCTGTGCTTCCAGCGCTTCCCAACGTTCAAACGCCTGCTCTAACTCCTGCTCTGCGGCAGCTAAAGCGGTGATAACCTGCTGAGTTTCTTCATGAGGAAGTGTGAAGAAATTCGCATCACTCATTTTCTGTTGCAGCGCTTCAATTCTTTCTTCCAGCGTGCTGATTTGCGCAGGCAATTGTTCAAGCTCGCGTTGTTGATTATAGCTGAGCTTATTCGCAACACGTTTGGCCTGTTCTGCCTTAGGTTGTGCCGCGGGTTTATTTTCCGTAGCAACCGCCTGACGGATTGGCTTCTGGTGACGGCGCTGATGCTGCGCATCATGGTAACCGCCCACATAGCTGTTGATCACGCCGTCGCCTTCATAAATCCAGCATTCTGTTGCCGAGTTATCCACGAATTCACGGTCATGGCTCACCAGCATGACCGTGCCCTGATAGCTGTCGATCATCTCTTCCAGGAGCTCGAGGGTTTCCACATCCAGGTCGTTGGTCGGTTCATCGAGGATCAACAGGTTACTTGGGCGCAGGAATAATTTTGCCAGCAGCAGACGGTTACGTTCACCGCCTGACAGCGCTTTCACCGGTGTCATGGCGCGTTTCGGGTGGAACAGGAAGTCCTGCAAGTAGCCCAGCACGTGGCGTGCACGGCCATTCACCATCACTTCCTGCTTACCTTCAGCCAGGTTATCCATCACGGTCCGTTCAGGATCAAGTTCAGCACGATGCTGATCGAAATACGCCACTTCCAGTTTCGTGCCACAGTGAACACGGCCGCTGTCTGCCTGAATCTTACTTAACATCAGTTTCAGCAATGTGGTTTTACCACAGCCGTTCGGGCCAATCAGCGCAATTTTATCACCGCGCATGACCTGCGCAGAGAAGTTGCTCACCAGTTGTTTGCCAGCGACACTGTAATAAACGTCTTCCATTTCAAAGACAATCTTGCCGGAACTTGCGGCTTCGACCACCTGCATTTTCGCTGTGCCCATCACTTCGCGGCGTTCTGAACGCTCACGGCGCAGGGCTTTCAATGCACGGACACGGCCTTCGTTGCGGGTACGACGGGCTTTGATCCCCTGACGGATCCACACTTCTTCCTGCGCCAGTTTTTTATCAAACTCAGCATTCTGTAGCTCTTCAACGCGTAACGCTTCTTCTTTGGCCAGCAGATAGGCTTCATAATTGCCCGGATAAGACACCAGTTTGCCACGATCGAGATCGACAATGCGCGTGGCCATATTGCGGATAAAGGAACGGTCATGGGAAATGAAGATAATGCTGCCCTGGAATTCTTTCAGGAAATCTTCCAGCCACGCAATGCTTTCGATATCCAGGTGGTTCGTGGGTTCGTCGAGCAACAAAATATGCGGCGCACTGACCAGCGCACGGCCAAGCGCTGCTTTACGCAGCCAGCCGCCTGAGAGCGATTTCAGCTCAGTATCCGCATCCAGACCCAGTTTCAACAGCACTTCGTTGATACGGCTGTCCAGTTGCCACAGACCCTGGTGATCAAGGATCTCCATGACCTGGGCCAGTTTATTCATATTCTTTTCGCTCGGGTCGGTTTCGACCAGATGCGAAATGGCGTGATACGCCTTCAGATGTTCAGCCTGCTCGAATACGCCTTCTGAGACGAAATCAAACACGGTGCCTTCTACATTGCGTGGCGGATCTTGTTGCAGACGCGCCACAATCAAATCCTGCTCGTACACGATACGCCCGTCATCAAGCGGTACTTCGCGGTTCAGAATTTTCATCAGCGTCGATTTACCGGCGCCGTTACGGCCGACCAGACAGACACGCTCATTCGGCTCGATGTGTAATTCGGTGTTATCCAACAGCGGCGAGTCACTGAATGACAGCCAGGCACCTGACATACTAATTAACGACATAAACTTTATTTTTCCTCGCCGGCATGGGAGAGCAGCCAGCAGTTATGAATTTGACGATTACGGGCAAAATCCTGTGACAGGGTTTGGCTGGTGATTTCTTTCGCGCTCAGCCCCAGTTTACTCAGTCCTTCGAGATCCATCTGGAAACCGCGCTTGTTGTTGGAGAACATAATAGTGCCGTTGCGACGTAAAATGCGTTTCAGATCTTTCATCAGAGCCAGATGATCACGCTGTACGTCAAAACTGTCGGCCATACGTTTCGAGTTAGAGAAGGTCGGTGGATCGATAAAGATCACATCGAACTGTTCGTCACACATGCCCAGATAAGAGAGGCAATCCGCCTGGATCAGACGATGCTGACGGCCAGTCAGACCGTTAGCACGCAGATTCTTTTCTGCCCATTCCAGATAAGTGCGGGACATATCTACCGTGGTTGTGCTGCGCGCGCCGCCCAAACCGGCATGAACACTCGCGGTGCCGGTATAAGCAAACAGGTTAAGGAAATCTTTACCTTTGCTCATTTCACCCAACATTTTACGTGCGATGCGGTGATCAAGGAATAAACCCGTATCGAGGTAATCCGTGAGGTTAACCCACAGTTTAGCGTTGAATTCTTCGACCAGCAGGAACTCGCCCTTTTGCGCGAGTTTTTCATACTGACTGGTGCCTTTCTGGCGCTCACGGGTTTTCAGGATCAACTGGCTGGATGAAATATCCAGCACAGAAAGGGTGGCGTTTATCACATCGAACAAGCGCTGACGGGCTTTTTGCGCGTCGACGGTTTTTGGTGGCGCGTACTCCTGCACCACAACTTTGCTGCCGTAACGGTCAACCGCGACGTTGTAATCTGGCAAATCAGCGTCATACAGGCGATAACATTCAATCCCCTGCTGTTTGGCCCATTTTTCCAGTTTTTTGACGTTCTTACGCAGGCGGTTAGCGTAATCTTCCGCCATTTGCGTACCGGCCGCACCCGTCGGGTTTTCTGCCAGCTGATAGTTTTTCTGCACACATTCCAGCGGGCCATTTTTAGCTTTGAACTGGCGTTCAGCACGCAGTTGCAAACAGCTCAGCAATTCCGGTGACGCACTGAACAGCGACAGCTGCCAGCCACCGAACTGAGTCTTCATAATGCGGCCAAGCATATTATGCAGCGCAATCAAGGCAGGTTCGCTTTCCAGACGCTCGCCGTATGGCGGATTACTGATTACAGTACCTGCCGGGCCTTCCGGCAGCGGATTCACCAGTTTCCCGACTTCTGCCGCTTCGAAGCTAATCAGCTCGGCAACACCGGCACGGCGGGCGTTGGCACGCGCCATTTCGATTACACGACGGTCGATATCAGAACCGAAGAAACGGGATGTCGTTTCCTGCACGGCACGGCGGGTACGCACCTGCGCTTCCGCCGTCAGTTCGCGCCACAATTCTGCGTCAAATTTGTTCCAGCCGGTAAACCCCCAGTGCTGGCGATGCAAACCCGGCGCGCGATCGGCAGCGATCATTGCCGCTTCGATCAGTAACGTACCGGAACCGCACATCGGATCGACCATCGGCGTACCTGCCTGCCAGCCGGAACGCATAACAATAGCCGCCGCCAGGTTTTCTTTCAGCGGTGCCTGGCCGGTCAGGTCACGGTAGCCACGCTGATGCAGGCCTTCGCCGCTGAGATCCAGTGCGACGCTGGCAGTATCACGTTGCAGGAAGACGTTTACGCGGATATCCGGTTGCTGTTTCGCCACATTCGGCCGTTCATCCATTTTGCGGGTAAAGCTGTCGACGATGGCGTCTTTCACTTTCAATGCGCCGTACTGGCTGTTACGGATTTCGTCATTCAGACCGCTGAAATGCACGGCGAAGGTTTTTTCCACGCCAAAGACGGACGGCCAGTCAATCGCCATCACGCCGAGATACAGATCCAGATCGCTGTGAACCTTAAATTCGTTCAGCGGTAACAGGATGCGCGAAGCCAGACGGCTCCAAAGTAAGCTGCGGTATAGCAGGCGATCGTCACCTTCAAAATGCACCCCTCCCTGCACAACTTTGCAGGCTTGCGCACCCAGCGTTTCCAGTTCGCTTTTTAACAGTTCTTCCAGTCCACGCGCCGTGCTGGCAAACAAAGAGTTCATATCGACATATCACCAAAAATAAAATTGTTGCGCATTATAGCTAATCCCCGCCTCTTGTCATAAAGTCTCTGGTTGTTCATAAGACTTTACATGCTGAGAGGCAGTCTTCAGTGCCCATTCTTTCACGTTTATTTGTTCATCCGGTCAAGTCAATGCGTGGCCTGCAGGTTTCACACTCGCTGGTTACGGCAACCGGTCTGGCGTTTGATCGCCAGTTCATGATTACCGATCCGCAAGGCATGTTCATTACAGCCCGCCAGTATCCGAATCTGGTCCTGTTCACGCCGGTTTTATTACCCGATGGTCTGATGATTTCAGCCCCGGAAGGCGAAAGTATCACCGTCAAATTTCGAGATTTCGCAGGCGTTAGTTCGCCGACAGAAGTCTGGGGCAATCAGTTTACCTCACTCATCGCGCCGGAACCTGTAAATCGCTGGTTAACGGGTTATTTAAATCATGACGTACAGTTGCGCTGGGTTGGCGAAGAACCCACACGCCGGGTGAAAAAACATCCGGAAGTGCCGCTGTCGTTCGCTGACGGATTCCCGTATTTGCTCATCAATGAAGCCTCGATGCAGGATTTACAGCACCGCTGCCCGGGCGGGGTCAGGATTGAACAGTTCCGCCCAAACATCGTGGTCAGCGACGCGCCAGCCTATGCCGAAGACACCTGGCAGACGATACGCATCGGGGACGTTGTTTTTGATCTGGTGAAACCATGCAGCCGTTGTATCCTGACCACTGTCAGCATCGAAAAAGGTCGCAAACATCCGCGTGGCGAACCCCTGAGAACCTTGCAGGGCTACCGTACAGCCAGCGACGGCGATGTGGATTTTGGTCAAAACATGATCGCCCGCAACGGTGGCGTGATACGCACAGGCGACAGTGTTCAGGTGCTGGCAACCAAGCCGCCACGTCCGTATAGCGCAGGCGACGTTATTGAAAATGTGCAAGCACCAAAAACCACCGCGCAGAACATCAGTATTGATTATCAGGGAACGCAGTTTACCGGCAATAATCAGCAGATTTTGCTCGAACAGCTGGAATTACAAGGATTACGTATCCCCTATTCCTGTCGTGCCGGAATTTGTGGCGCATGCAGAATGACATTGAAAGCAGGGAAAGTCTCGCCGCTGAAAGAGAGTGCGGTGGGAAAAGACGGAACGATATTGTCGTGCAGCTGTATTCCGGCCTCGGATATCGTGCTCGGCTAAAAATATTCCGCAATTACCCAAAACAGGTCGGGTGACAGGAAAACGGCAAGAGAAGGAATCCCGATGAGCTTACACAGGTAAGTGATTCGGGTGACTGTGCGCAGCCAACGCATCTGCAACTTGAAATATGAAGGGTAATTTATACTGCCTGATCGTAGACATCACTGTCGACCCGGAATGCCGCTGGCATTAACCGGTCATGCATCACTTTGATTGCGTCACCCAGCACCATGCCACGCCCTGCCACCGTCAGTCGCTCCTGCGCCAGCAGGCACAGACTGGCATTATCACCCGATTCCACTACCAGCAACGTGGCCTGTTCACCGCTTTCCATCACCTGCACCTGAGCAAGCTGACCGTTAGCGGGCTGGAAAGGACGCATCTGCTGACTAAAATGCCAGCTCTTTGGCATCAGCGGTTTTAAAAAACGGTAAGCGACTAAAGCATTCAACACTAATTCAGCACGTTGTTCAGCCGCGAGACGAATATGTTTGCACTGTTCTTCAAAATCAAAATAGAGCGCCGCATCATCGACACAAAATGACATATTTCCAAAGGCATCAGGGGTTAGCATTTTAGCGGGGAAACGGGAACGGAAAATCATACCATTGGCGAGATCCAGCATAAGCCGGTCATGTTGCGTATCAAAATACCAACGCCAATTATCATCGGGTTTAATCTTCATTTCGTCATCCTGTTTGCCCTCGTGCCTTCTGTCTGGGTTCATTACCGCCTAATCTGTAAGAATAGATTTTTCAGTACTGAAACGATATCAGACAAATCCTGAGCCTGAATTACGGTCAGTGGACAAAATATAGACGAGCCGGGTTAATAAATAAACCCCTGACTCGTCTTCAGGATAAAAAATATTAGAGATGGGTAACAATATCTTTGATCAGGCCCGGGCCTTTAAAGATAAAGCCGGAATAGATTTGAATTAAGGAAGCGCCTGCCGCCATTTTTTCACGCGCCGCAGTTAATGAATCAATACCGCCAACACCAATAACAGGCAGGCGTCCTTGTAATTCATTAGAGAGCATGCGGATGATTTCTGTACTGCGAAGTTGTACCGGGCGCCCGCTCAGGCCACCGACCTGGTCGCAATGATTCAGCCCCTGAATGAGTTTACGATCGAGTGTGGTATTCGTCGCAATGACGCCATCCATATTATGACGGACTAAACTGTCAGCTATTTGGATCAGTTCTTCCTCAGAAAGATCCGGCGCGATCTTTACGGCAACAGGCACATATTTTTGGTGGCGTTGCTGTAGCTCAAGCTGTTTATTCTTAATCGCTGCCAGCAAATCATCCAGCGCTTCACCGTATTGCAGTGAGCGTAATCCGGGGGTGTTAGGTGATGAAATATTCACCGCAATATAACCTGCGTACGGATATACCTTTTCCATACAGGTCAGATAATCCTCTTTACCCTGCTCGACCGGTGTATCTTTATTCTTGCCAATATTAATCCCCAGGACGCCGCCAAAGTGTGATTTTTTGACGTTATTCACCAGATTATCCACGCCATGATTATTGAAACCCATGCGATTAATCAGGCCTTCAGCTTCAACAATACGGAATAAACGTGGCTTATCATTTCCGGCCTGCGCACGCGGAGTCACGGTACCGACTTCAATAAATCCAAAGCCCATTGCCCCGAGCGCGTCAATACATTCGCCGTCTTTATCCAGGCCAGCAGCCAGCCCCAGAGGGTTCTTAAAGGATAATCCCATGCAGGTCACGGGCCTGGCCGGCACTGACTGGCGGATTAAAAATTCAAAGGGGGTGCCGGAAATACGGCTCAGCTGACGAAAGGTTAACTCGTGGGCTCGCTCTGGATCGAGCTGAAACAGTGCTTTCCTGACAAGAGGATAATACATGGAGACTCCTGGATTCCCGGTGGCTAGACGGGGCGGTATTATTGACTAAGCGCCGGACAATTGGAAATGATAACCGGCATATTGGCTAAATAATTGCTCCGTTAAGCAAACGATTACTTTTTAGTTACCTTTACTTCACTTTTCTTCTCTTTCCCGCCATCGCTGCGCAGCGCACTTAACACGCACTTTATCTGATTTAAAACTTTCTATAGCCAAAATTGAGATTTCCGCTCCGCCGCCTCTGCCTGCTAGGTTTACCTCACTTCGTTAATAAAAATGATAGTTCTATAACAGATTGTTATAAGGAATAAGCAAATGCGTGTAGTCACCCTGGCCGGTAGCCCGCGACAACCCTCCCGCTCCTCTTCGCTGCTGGCGCTCAGCCACCAGTGGCTGGCAAGTCGTGGTGTTGAAGTCTTCACCTATAATATTCAGGATTTCTCAGCTGACGATCTGCTGTTCGCTAATTTTGGCAGCCCGCAGCTGAAGCAGTTGAATGCGGAACTGGCACAAGCAGATGGCCTGATCGTCGCCACACCGGTATATAAAGCTTCTTTTTCCGGAGCACTGAAAACTCTGCTCGATTTACTGCCTGAACGCGCACTTGATCATAAGGTAGTGCTGCCGCTGGCCACCGCCGGATCCATCGGCCATATGCTGGCCGTCGATTACGCATTGAAACCGGTTCTTGCCTCGCTGAAAGCACAGGAAGTTTTGCAGGGCGTTTTCGCCGATGACAGCCTGATTACTGACTATCAGACATTCCCCGCCACGCTGGCCCCCGCACTGGAAGAGCGTCTGATTGAATCTCTGGAAAATTTCTATCTGGCGCTGAGCCGCCGGCGTCCGCAGCAACCCTCTGTTGCATCACTTTCTGCGCAAGCCCTGCGTGTCTGAGTTAAAAAGGACTTAATCATGCCTGCTTCTGTCTCTTTATTACGCCGCTTCCCTGTTGTGATCAGCCTGCTGGCCAGCCTTTTGCTCAGCGGTATCGCCACGGCTCAGGAAAAGGATCCGGCGCAATTGCGTATTGCCTACCAGAAAGGATCTGTCGGACTGGTGCTGGCGAAATCTCATCAGTTGCTGGAAAAACGTTTCCCGGACACCAAAATCAGCTGGGTAGAATTTCCTGCCGGCCCCCAAATCCTTGAAGCCCTGAACGTCGGGAGTATTGATCTGGGCGGTACCGGTGATTTGCCGCCGTTGTTCGCGCAGGCCGCGGGCGCGGATTTGCTGTATATCGGCTCTGAACCGCCGAAACCGAAAGCGGAAGTCATTCTGGTCGACAGCAACAGCCCGATCAAAACCGTGGCAGATCTTAAAGGCCATAAAGTCGCTTTCCAGAAAGGTTCCAGCTCTCACAACCTTTTGCTGCGCGCCCTGCAACAGGCAGGCCTGAAATTCAGCGATATCCAGCCGGTGTATCTGACGCCTGCTGATGCGCGCGCCGCCTTCCAGCAACATGACGTGGATGCCTGGGCCATCTGGGATCCGTACTATTCGGCTGCCCTTGTTGAGGGTGATGTCCGTGTTCTGACCGACGGCTCGACACTGCATCAGACCGGCTCCTTCTATCTGGCACCGAAAAAATATACCGAAGCCAATCCTCAGTTTATCAGCCAGGTTCTGGAGGTGTTGACGCAGGCGAATGCGCTGACCAAAACCGACCGTGAGCAAAGTATCAAACTGCTTTCCCTGTCAATGGGACTGCCGGAAAAGGTAGTGGCGTCCTATTTGGATCATCTGCCGGATATGCCTATCACGCCGGTCAGCAACGAAACAGAGAAACGCCAGCAACAAACCGCCGATTTGTTCTATCAGAACCACATTTTACCTAAGCCGGTTGAGATTAAAGATCGCATCTGGAAACCGGCCGTACAAGCTAACTGAATAGCTATATAGCCGCCGCTGAGCGGTAACGAATCGCAAACTTTGAGAGGAACATAAAGATGAGTCTGAACGTATTCTGGTTTTTACCTACCCATGGCGATGGCCGCTATTTAGGCACTGAAGAAGGAGCCCGCGTCGTCGACCACGGTTATCTTCAACAGATCGCGCAAGCGGCTGATCGCTTAGGTTTCGGCGGTGTGCTGCTACCGACCGGCCGTTCATGCGAAGATTCATGGCTGGTAGCCGCCTCGCTGATCTCCGTCACGCAGCGGCTGAAATTTCTGGTCGCACTGCGCCCGGGCATTATTTCCCCTACCCTGGCAGCCCGTCAGGCCGCGACGCTCGACCGGCTTTCAGGGGGGCGTGCCCTGTTTAATCTGGTGACGGGTGGTGATCCGGCTGAACTGGCCGCAGAAGGTTTACACCTCAACCATAAGGAACGTTATGAAGCGTCAGCGGAATTTACCCGTATCTGGCGTCGTGTTCTGGAAGGCGAAACCGTCGATTACGAAGGCAAACACATTCAGGTAAAGGGCGCGAGTCTGATGCATCCACCGGTCCAATACCCTCGTCCGCCACTGTATTTCGGCGGGTCTTCTGACGAAGCGCAGGATCTGGCTGCCGAGCAGGTTGAACTGTATCTGACCTGGGGCGAGCCTCCGGCGCTGGTGAAAGAAAAAATTGAGCAGGTCCGCGCCAAAGCGGCTGCAAAAGGCCGCACCGTGCGTTTCGGCATTCGACTGCACGTAATTGTACGTGAAACTACCGAAGAAGCCTGGCGTGCTGCCGACAAACTGATCGCCAACGTGGATGACGAAACTATTCAACGCGCCCAGGCAGCTTTCGCTAAAACCGATTCCGTCGGCCAGCACCGGATGGCAGCATTGCACGGCGGCGACCGCAACAAACTGGAAATCAGCCCGAATCTCTGGGCCGGCATCGGTCTGGTCCGTACCGGAGCAGGAACGGCGCTGGTAGGTGATGGGCCGACAGTCGCCGCACGTATGCAGGAATATGCAGATCTGGGTATCGATACCTTTATTTTCTCCGGTTATCCGCATCTGGAAGAAGCGTATCGCGTCAGTGAATTGCTTTTCCCGCATCTGGATCTGGCAAAACCTGAAGACGACAGTACCGTGAAGAAAGCCATCTTGCCGCGTGGCGAACTGGTTGCTCATGACTTTGCGACCAAGCGCACTGCCAGCCAGCACTGAGGAGAGCAGAAATGACAACGACACAACGCTGGCTGAACCGTGCAGCGCCGTGGGTGGTGCCGGTGGTTTTGATCGGTGGCTGGCAGCTGGCTGTCGAAGCAGGCTGGTTATCCAACCGCATTCTGCCCGCACCGAGCGCAGTGGTGGAAGCTTTCTGGACGCTGGCCAAAAGCGGTGACCTTTGGCAGAACCTGAAAATCAGTACCTTTCGCGCACTGACTGGTTTCGCCATCGGTGGCAGCCTCGGGTTGCTGCTCGGCTTTATTACCGGGCTTTCCCGCTGGGGTGAGCGCCTGCTCGACAGCTCTTTGCAAATGCTGCGAAACATTCCACATCTGGCGCTGATCCCGTTGGTGATCCTATGGTTCGGCATTGACGAGTCCGCGAAGATTTTCCTGGTGGCGCTGGGGACGCTGTTCCCGATTTATCTCAATACCTACCACGGCATCCGCAATATTGACCGTGGTCTGCTTGAGATGTCGCGCAGCTACGGGCTTTCCGGTTTTCCATTGTTTATTCAGGTGGTATTACCGGGCGCGTTACCGTCAATTATGGTTGGCGTACGATTTGCGCTGGGGTTTATGTGGCTGACGCTGATTGTGGCTGAAACCATTTCCGCGAACTCCGGGATTGGTTATCTGGCGATGAATGCCCGCGAGTTTTTACAAACTGACGTCGTGGTTGTCGCCATCGTGCTTTACGCCATTCTTGGCAAACTGGCCGATGTCCTTGCCCGCCTGCTGGAAAGTGTCTGGCTGCGCTGGCACCCTGCTTATCAGAAGAAACAAGGAGATGCCGCATGAATGCCCCCGCTCGTATCCCGCAAGGCACGCCGGTGACACTGTCCGGCATCACAAAAAAATACGGCAACCGCGCCGTGCTGAACGATATCAATCTGCGCATACCACCCGGCCAGTTTGTCGCCGTCGTCGGGCGCAGCGGCTGTGGCAAAAGCACCCTGTTGCGGTTGCTGGCCGGACTGGAGAAAACCACGCAAGGCGAATTGCTCAGTGCCAGCGCACCGCTGAGTCAGGTGCGAGAAGATACGCGTCTGATGTTTCAGGATGACCGCCTGCTGCCCTGGAAGAAGGTGATTGATAACGTAGGATTAGGCCTGAAAGGCCCGTGGCGTGAAGCCGCACAGGCTGCGCTGGAAGAAGTCGGGCTGGCAGATCGCGCCAACGACTGGCCGTCAGCATTATCCGGCGGACAGAAACAACGTGTGGCACTGGCACGTGCACTTATCCATCGTCCCCGGCTGTTATTGCTGGATGAACCGCTGGGTGCACTGGATGCGCTAACGCGCATCGAAATGCAAAGCCTGATTGAACGCTTATGGCAGCAACATGATTTCACCGTGCTGCTGGTGACGCACGATGTCAGCGAAGCCGTGACCGTTGCTGACCGCGTGATCCTTATCGATCAGGGGCAGATTGGCATGGATTTAACGGTTGATTTACCGCGTCCGCGCCGTAAAGGTTCTGCACGACTGGCAGAACTGGAGGCCGAAGTGCTGGAACGCGTACTGACGCCACAGACTGCGCAAAATATGGCTCAGGAAGCGAAACGCGCGCAGAACTGATTTCAGCTTTCAGTGGATCTAAAACGAAAAAAGGGCGATGTTTCCATCGCCCTTTTGCTTTGCTGCTGTTTATTCTGACAGGCTTGCCATAACAGGCAATTACGCCTCTAGCGCTTTGGTGATTTTTTCGAATAAATCACCGGACAGATTTTCCAGCCCTTTCAGTTGTTCAAGTGCCTGACGCATCAGCGCCTGACGGTGCTGATCGTAACGCTTCAGACGGATCAACGGCTCAATCATACGCGCCGCCACCTGCGGGTTACGGGTATTAAGATCGGTGAGCATTTCAGTCAGGAACTGATAGCCACTGCCGTCTGTGGCGTGGAATGCATGAGGATTCGCCGAGGCAAACGCACCGATTAATGAACGAACCCGGTTCGGATTGCCCATGCTGAATGAACGGTGGTTAAGCAGTGAACGGACTTTCTCCAGTACATCGGCTGCCGGGCTGGTCGCCTGCTGGATAAACCATTTATCCATGACCAGACCGTCGTGATGCCAGCGCTCATCGTAAGCCGCCATCAGTGATTCACGGCAAGGCAACTGTGCGGAAACTGCCGCAGACATCGCCGCCAGCGAATCTGTCATGTTATCAGCCTGCTCAAACTGAGTTTTAATCAGTTGGTCAGCCAGTGCCACATCGGCAAAGGCCAGATAATGCAGACAGGTATTGCGCAGCGAACGCTTACCGATATCTTCATGCACCACGCGGTACGCAGGCAGACGGTTAGCGTTGTAAACCGCCAGGAATTCATCCGCCATTTCGGTGGCCAGACAACGGGTGATGGCATCGTGAACGGCGCTGATCGCTTGCGGATCGATAATGTCGAACAGTTCAGCGATTTCATTTTCAGACGGCAGGGTCAGGATCTGCGCCGCCAGCGCCGGATCGATATTCTCATCCAGCAATACTGCACGGAACGCATCCGCGACATGCAGCGGCAGAGACAATGGCTGTTTCTGCTGGTGACGTGCCACGTTCAATTTGATGTAGGTTGCCAGCAGGCTTTGTGCAGCGTCCCATCGCGCAAAATCGTTACGCGCATATTTCATCAGGAAAGTCAGCTGATGATCGCCCCATTTGTAATCAAGCTTCACCGGCGCAGAGAATTCACGCAGTAAAGAAGGCACCGGCGGGTATGCCACGTCGTCAAAGATGAACGTTTGCTCCGCTTCAGTGACATTCAGCACGTTACTGACCGTCTGACCGTTTTGCTTGAGCGCAATGACGTTGCCCTGCGGGTCATACAATTCAATATCCAGCGGAATATGCAGAGGCAGTTTTTCACTCTGATCAGGCGTTGCCGGGGTGTTCTGGCTGACTGTCAGGGTGTACTGCTGTTTTTCCACGTCATAATCGTCACGCACGGTCAGTACGGGTGTACCGGACTGGCTGTACCAGCGGCGGAACAGAGAAAGATCAACGTTTGAGGCATCTTCCATCGCCTGCACAAAATCGTCACAGGTTGCCGCGCTGCCATCATGACGCTCAAAATACAGCTGCATCCCGGCCTGGAATTTCTCTTCGCCCAGCAGGGTGTGAAGCATACGGATAACTTCTGAACCTTTCTCATACACCGTCAGGGTGTAGAAGTTGTTCATTTCGATAACTTTTTCCGGACGAATCGGGTGAGCCATCGGGCTGGCATCTTCGGAGAATTGTGCGCCACGCATTACGCGGACGTTGTCAATACGGTTAACCGAGCGCGATCCCAGGTCGGAACTGAATTCCTGATCACGGAATACGGTCAGGCCTTCTTTCAGGCTCAGCTGGAACCAGTCGCGGCAGGTGACGCGGTTGCCGGTCCAGTTATGGAAATATTCGTGGCCGATCACTGCTTCGATACCGAGGTAATCTTTGTCGGTCGCGGTTTCCGCTTTCGCCAGCACGTATTTGGAGTTAAAGACGTTCAGTCCTTTGTTTTCCATCGCGCCCATGTTGAAGAAATCAACGGCGACAATCATAAAGATGTCGAGATCGTATTCGAGATTGAAACGGGTTTCGTCCCATTTCATGGATTGCTTGAGGGATTCCATCGCCCAGTCCGCACGATCCAGATTACCGCGATCGACAAACAGTTCCAGTGCCACATCGCGGCCGGAGCGGGTTTTGAAGGAATCGCGCAAAACATCAAAATCACCGGCTACCAGCGCGAACAGGTAACAAGGTTTCGGGAACGGATCCTGCCATTTGATCCAGTGTTTACCGCCTTCCAGCTCCCCCTGTTCAATACGGTTGCCGTTGGACAACAGATACGGATAACGGGCTTTATCCGCCACAATGCGGGTGGTAAAACGCGCGAGAACATCCGGGCGATCCAGATAATAAGTAATGTGGCGGAAACCTTCGGCTTCACATTGCGTACAAAGTGCTTCGCCGGAAAGATACAATCCTTCGAGTGCGGTGTTTTTCGCCGGATGAATTTCGTTAACAATCGCCAGTTCAAAGGCTTCCGGCAGGCCGGTGATTTCCAGCGCGCCTTCTTTGAGCTGATATTTCGGCCAGTCCTGACCGTTAATTTTCAGGCTGACAAGCGTCAGATCTTCGCCGTTGAGCACCAGCGGAGCCCCTTCTGCGCCCTGTCGTTTAATCTGACTGATGGCGGTCACAAGGGTCTTCTGTGCATCAAGCTCGAAATTAAGGTCAATGTCCGTGATGGTATAGTCCGGTGCACGATAATCGTGGCGGAATTTGGCTTGTGGCAGTTGAGTCATAAAAAACCTTTTGACGTTTCTGTTGTTAAGAGTGATGACGATATAAGTTGATGAAGCAGGTTCTGTCAGCCAGCAAATGGCTGCACAGCGCACCGGACGACCTTCATACTTTTTTATCTTTAAACTCTAACACAGGCATCGGGAAATCCCAGATTGTTGCCAGTTTGTGAGTGCGTATGCGCACCTTTCAACCAAAACACAGAAATTTCTCTAAAACTGTGGTTTTGGCACATCCCGCAGAGACACAACTGTCATGCACATTTTTCGTATAGCTTCATTATATTCAGCATGCCGATCGTCATGCTGATCCCCGGTATTTTCTGGTCTAAAACCCGCGATACCTATCCGGAAAACCTCCGGCCGTTTACTATCGTGAACAAACGTAGCAAAAAACTCATAAGAAAAACGGGGTTTAATCGCCCCGGTTTTTTCTTTCTTAATGTCAGGTTGATTAAATTTCTGTAATCAATTTGTGCTTTTTTTAAGCCGGGGAATCACCAGATTGCCCATATTACCTATGGTTAAGCACATTTAAGCCTCGACCAGTCCCTGACAATTATGATGTGATGAGGGTTCTTTGACGGGATAATACGGTATACTTCACAGACTTTGCTGTTTTATCCCGAACGTTTTTTTTACGGAACGGTTGTTTGTGTTCAAACACTCAGTTTCTGACGAGGATGCTGTAAACGCGCTATGACTTCATACGCCTCCCCGATTTTGACTTCGCTGTTAGATACCGATGCCTACAAGCTTCATATGCAGCAAGCAGTCTACCATCGCTACCACAATATCAGCGTCGTGGCCGAGTTCCGTTGTCGTGGTGATGAACTGCTGGGCGAATACGCCAGCGAGATCCGCCAGCAAATTCAGATGATGAGTCAGCTGGCGCTGACGGACGACGAGTTCACCTACCTTTCAGGGCTGCCTTTCTTCACGCAGGATTACCTGAACTGGCTGAAAATCTTCCGCTACAATCCTGAACATGTCATGGTTTCCGATCGCAACGGACATTTACATGTGCGCATCGAGGGCCCGTGGCGTGAAGTGATCATGTGGGAAGTGCCGCTGCTCGCGGTCATCAGTGAGGTCGTCCATCGCCAGCGCTCACCACACGTAACGGCGCAAATGGCGGTGGATCAGTTGCGTAAAAACCTCGCCAGTTTTAAACAACAGGCTGCCGATATTGATCTCCGCGCGTTCCGTCTGATGGATTTTGGCACGCGTCGACGTTTTTCCGGTGACGTTCAGGAAGCCATCGTCAGCACGCTGAAAAATGAATTCCCTTATCTGGTCGGCACCAGTAACTACGATTTAGCACATAAATTGCAGCTGACACCGGTCGGCACACAAGCCCATGAATGGTTCCAGGCGCATCAGCAAATCAGCCCGGTGCTGGCTAACAGCCAGCGTGCGGCGTTGCAGGCCTGGCTGGATGAATATCCGGATCAACTGGGAGTTGCCCTCACCGACTGCATAACGATGGATGCTTTCCTGCGTGATTTCGGCAGCAAATTCGCTCATGCCTACCAGGGGCTGCGCCATGATTCCGGGGATCCGTTTGAATGGGGCGAAAAAGCGATAGCGCATTATCAGTCTCTGGATATCGACCCGATGACCAAAACGCTGGTGTTCTCCGACAATCTTGATCTGGACAAAGCGTTACATCTGTATCGCCATTTCCATCAACGGGTGAATCTGATATTCGGAATTGGTACGCGCCTGACATGTAATATTCCGGACGTGAAGCCGCTGAATATTGTCATTAAGCTGGTGCAGTGCAATGGCAAACCTGTCGCGAAACTTTCGGACAGCCCGGGCAAAACAATGTGTCAGGATAAAGCTTTTGTTCAGGCCCTGCGTAAAGCTTTCGATCTGCCGCTGGTGAAAAAAGCTTCCTGACTCTCCCTAAAGTGCCGGAAATGCATCCGGCGCTTTATTCGGATTTCTTTCCTTTATATAGTTGCGATCTAATTCTGCTCGGCTTTTATTCACCCTCTCAATATTTGCCCCCGTTCCCTGCATTTGCGCCACAATTCTTGGCCGCTGACGACGATTTCTGCTTGTGTCCTGAGAAAGCCTAAGTAACATAGCAAAATCCCTATTTACAGGGTGTCCAATATTTCTTAGCCAACATATATAAAGAAAGAGAGAAATCTATGAGCGTTGTGCCTGTAGTCGACGTACTGCAAGGCCGTGCTGCGGTTGACAGTGAAGTCACCGTACGCGGTTGGGTACGTACCCGGAGAGATTCTAAAGCTGGTATCTCATTCGTCGCCGTTTATGACGGCTCCTGCTTTAATCCTTTACAGGCCGTCATCAATAATTCTCTGCCCAATTATCAGGAAGATGTATTACGTCTGACGACGGGTTGTTCAGTAGAAGTGACCGGTACTGTTGTCGCCTCACCTGGCGAAGGCCAGAGTTTTGAGCTGCAGGCAACTGCCGTCAAAGTTGTTGGCTGGGTGGATGACCCTGATACATATCCGATGGCGGCAAAACGCCACAGCATCGAATACCTGCGTGAAGTGGCTCACCTTCGCCCGCGCACCAACCTGATCGGTGCTGTTGCCCGTGTGCGCAACACCCTCTCCCAGGCCATTCACCGTTTCTATCATGAAAACGGTTATTTCTGGGTATCCACACCGCTGATCACGGCCTCCGATACCGAAGGTGCAGGTGAGATGTTCCGCGTATCCACCCTGGACTTGCAAAACCTGCCGCGTACCGACAAAGGCGAAATTGACTTCAGCGAAGATTTCTTCGGCAAAGAAGCATTCCTGACGGTGTCCGGCCAGCTGAACGGCGAAACTTATGCCTGTGCGCTGTCAAAAGTTTATACCTTCGGTCCGACTTTCCGTGCAGAAAACTCTAACACCAGCCGTCACCTTGCGGAATTCTGGATGGTAGAACCGGAAGTCGCATTTGCCACGTTGGATGACATCGCAGCACTGGCCGAAAATATGCTTAAATATGTTTTCAAAGCCGTTTTAGACGAACGTGCAGATGATATGGCCTTTTTCGCTGACCGTGTAGACAAAGATGCTGTTGCGCGCCTGGAGCGATTTGTAACATCCGATTTCGCCCAGGTGGACTATACCGACGCAGTAGAAATATTAATGAATTGTGGTCAGAAATTCGAAAACCCGGTTTCATGGGGCGTCGATCTTTCTTCTGAGCATGAACGTTATCTTGCAGAACAGCATTTCAAAGCGCCGGTAGTGGTTAAAAACTATCCGAAAGATATTAAAGCTTTTTATATGCGTATGAATGAAGATGGTAAAACCGTCGCAGCAATGGATGTTCTGGCTCCGGGCATCGGCGAGATTATTGGTGGCTCTCAGCGTGAAGAACGTCTGGATGTTCTGGACGCCCGTATGGCTGAAATGGGACTGAATAAAGAAGATTACTGGTGGTATCGCGATCTTCGTCGCTACGGTACTGTTCCGCATTCAGGTTTCGGCCTCGGGTTTGAACGTTTAGTCGCCTATGTGACCGGTGTTCAAAACGTGCGTGACGTGATCCCGTTCCCGCGTACCCCACGTAATGCAACCTTCTAATTAATTAAAATATTTTTAATTAACAGAATAGTTACAAAACTAAGGCCAGCTTTGCTGGCCTTAGTCATTTTCAAAGATAGATCCCTGTCACAAAGTTCCGTAAAATACACATTTTGAAATACATTTTTTCCAACTGAAACATATTTAGTAATTTAGTAGCATTTTCGCTATGGATTAAGCTCACCACGGATGGAATAGTGCGTTCAGACACAGGAGACACCAAACTTTCGCGAATAGTTCCGTAAAGAATTATTTAAGGCAGTGGCAGGTGTCCAAATAAAACCAATGAGGGTAATAATAATGATGAAGCGCAATATTCTTGCAGTGGTAATCCCTGCTCTGTTAGTTGCTGGTGCAGCTAATGCAGCTGAGATCTATAACAAAGACGGCAACAAACTGGATCTGTACGGTAAAGTTGACGCCCGTCACACCTTCTCTGACAATGCTGGCGACGATGGCGACCAGACCTATGTCCGTTTCGGCTTCAAAGGCGAAACTCAAATTACTGACCAACTGACCGGTTACGGCCAGTGGGAATACAACGTTCAGGCTAACCACGCAGAAAGCGCTGGCGACGAAGGTAACAAAACGCGTCTGGGCTTCGCAGGTCTGAAATTCGGTGATGCAGGTTCTTTCGACTACGGTCGTAACTACGGCGTAATCTACGACGTAATGTCCTACACCGACCAATTGCCAATCTATGGCGATGACACTATGTACCAGAACAACGACAACTTCATGATTGGTCGTGGTAATGGCATGGCAACTTACCGTAACAGCAACTTCTTCGGTCTGGTTGACGGCCTGAGCTTCGCAGTACAGTACCAGGGCAAAAACCAAAACGATCGTGATGGCCATGACTTTGCTGCTGATGGTACCGACTTGGGTGTTCCAGGAAGTGCAACTAAAGACCAGAATGGTGACGGTTGGGGTTCTTCGGTAGCTTATGCTATCGGCAACTCTGGCGTTAGCGTAAGTGGTGCTTACTTCTCATCTAACCGTACTAACTCTCAGAAACTTGATGGTAACGGTGACAAAGCTTCCGCATATGCATTGGGCGCGAAATATGACGCTAACAACCTGTACCTGGCAGCATTCTACGGTGAATCCGAGAACACCACCATCTATGGCGGAGACTTCAACCAAGTTGCTAACAAAACTCAAAACTTTGAAGTTGTAGCGCAATACCAGTTTGATTTCGGCCTGCGTCCTTCCATTGCTTACCTGCAGTCCAAAGGTAAAGATCTTAATGCGTTGGGTACTGGCTTTGCAGGCGGTGATGCTGACTTGGTTAAATACGTAGAAGTTGGTACTTACTACTACTTCAACAAAAACATGTCTACCTATGTTGACTACAAAATCAACCTGTTGGACGACAACAGCTATACCCGTACCGCTGGTGTTTCTACCGATGATGTTGTGGGTGTTGGTCTGCAATACCAGTTCTAATATCGCTTAACGATGAGCCCCTGCGGGCTCATCGAAGTGGATATCAAGGCAGAGCTTCGGCTCTGCCTTTTGCATTTGTGTATGTTTGAAAATATCGTTTTTCCACCCTCGCCCATAAATTATTTTAATCTCCCACGCCTTCTCACAACTCTGCTTTCTTTTTGCCGCAAACGGTTGGCAAACGGGGGCGCTGGCGTTACCCTGAAGCCCTCTTTCGTCATATCAGGCTATGGAATTTTCCGACATGTTTGAAAAAATCACTGCAGCACCTGCTGATCCTATTCTGGGTCTTACCGATCTTTTCCGCGCTGACGATCGCTCAGATAAAATAAATCTGGGGATTGGTGTTTATAAAGACGAAACAGGTAAAACGCCGGTTCTGGCCAGCGTGAAGAAAGCCGAACAATTTCTGTTGGAAAATGAATCTACTAAAACCTATCTGAGTATTGACGGGTTGCCTGATTTTGCACATTGCACACAGGAACTGCTGTTTGGCCAGGACAGCGCGATTATTGCTGATAAACGGGCACGTACCGCACAGACTCCGGGCGGCACTGGCGCTCTGCGTATCGCAGCAGATTTCATCGCTACGCAAACCAGCGCCAGGCGCGTGTGGGTAAGCAATCCAAGCTGGCCGAACCATAAAGGCGTGTTCTCTGCTTCAGGTCTGGAAGTCATGGAATACCACTACTATGATGCCGTCAATCACAGCCTTGATTTCGATGGCATGCTGAAAAGTCTGAGCGAAGCTAAAGCAGGCGACGTGGTACTGTTCCACGGTTGCTGCCACAACCCAACCGGTATCGATCCTACTCAGGAACAATGGGCACAACTGACAGAATTGTCTGTGAGCAACGGCTGGTTACCGTTGTTCGATTTCGCTTATCAGGGTTTTGCAAAAGGCCTGGAAGAGGATGCGGCCGGTCTGCGTCTGTTCGTGGAAACACACAAGGAATTACTGGTCGCCAGCTCTTATTCGAAAAACTTCGGGTTATACAATGAACGCGTGGGTGCTTGTACATTAGTTGCGGCCGATGAAGAAACCGCCGATCGCGCCTTCAGTCAAATGAAATCGGTTATCCGTGCTAACTACTCCAACCCACCGTCACACGGTGCTGCGGTGGTAGCCACGATTTTGGGTAACGAAGCTTTGCGCACACTGTGGGAGCAGGAGCTGAGCGATATGCGTCTGCGTATTCATCGTATGCGTCAGCTGTTCGTCAGTACCTTGCAGGAAAAAGGCGCTCAGCAAGATTTCAGCTTTATTATCAATCAGAACGGGATGTTCTCTTTCAGCGGCCTGACCAAAGAGCAGGTATTGCGGTTACGCGATGAGTTCGGCGTGTATGCAGTCAACTCTGGCCGTATTAACGTTGCTGGCATTACACTCGAAAACATGGCACCGCTGTGTGAAGCCATCGTCGCGGTACTCTAAAAGATAAGTGGTGTTGCTCAATTAAAAAAGCCCGTCAGGTGGACTGACGGGCTTTTTGTTTTTGCTGATAAACAGCAAACGTCATCACCAGACCGGCATTTCATCCTGCAGGAACGGATTGGTTCTACGCTCATAACCAAAATCCGACATCGGGCCATGGCCGGGAATAAATACCATGTCATCGCCGAGCGGCAATAATTTCGTTTTGATGGAATGAATAAGCGCCTGATGGTCACCACGCGGGAAATCACTGCGGCCTACGCCACCTTTAAATATCACATCACCGGAAACGGCAATTCGCGCTTTATCATTGATGAAGACAATATGCCCCGGCGTATGGCCCGGGCAATGGAGTACGGATAAGATTTCCTCGCCGACATTCACTGAATCCCCTTCTTCCAGCCAGGTATCTGGCGTCAACGGATCACAATGGTCGAGGCCAAACATCTGGCTTTGGGTGGGCAGCGCATCAAGCAAGAATTGATCTTCTTTCTGAGGACCGATAACCGGTACCTGATAGTGAGCAGCAAGCTCTGCCGCTGCTCCTACGTGATCAAGATGACCGTGAGTCAGCAAAATTTGCGTAACCAATACACCTTTGGCAGAAACTTCCTGGATGATCCTTGCGGCTTCACCGCCCGGATCGACAATAGCAGCCTGATTGGTTTTAACACACCAAATCAGTGAACAGTTTTGGCTGAACGCCGTGACGGTAATTAAATGGATTTTCATAGAGCTCCACAAAATGGCCTGCACATTCCGGCAGGCCATTAATAACACACATCACCAGGTCCGCGCAGGGCCGGTATCGATGTGCACAAAGTTACTTCGTGGATAATATCCTACACCACCCATCCGCATTTTTAATGCGGCTTTGCGGATATTGCTCAGTTCGATGCCCTGGATGTGGAAATCCATTGCCTGCCCGAGGGTGTGATAACTGTGCTTCGCTACCCCGCTTCCTGGCTCACGCATGCTGTTGTTTGTCGCCAGTGAGCGGTAACCCGAAATCAGCTGGACCGGTTTATTGGTTCCGCCGAGCATCACCTGCAAACGATAGAGATGATCGAACAACGCGGGATCGATCGATTTTACCTTTTCCGCACGATAGTCTCTGAACAGATGATTCAACCGGGCCAACTCATCCTTGTTGTAACGCTTTCCATCAAAAAACTCGGTTTTGAGGGTTTCGCCGGTATTTATATTGTTAACCACTAAAATACGCGGACGAGGTGTGGAAAGAGTGGCGAATGCACGACCTGGAAGTAATGCAATCCCCATAGCGGCACTGCCTAATGCCAGCCATTTACGGCGATGTGTGTCGATTTCATTCATGAACAGTTTACTATCCGGTAAGAGAGTCAAAAAAAAGCTCTGATCTGAGCCGTTTTGAACCTTAACTGCCAATTTTCTGCGAGTCAAGGGGACCCATATAAGCAAAACGAGCGTGCCAGTGGCTCACGCTCGTCCGATGGCCAAATACTCTGACCCTTATCAGATTAGATTTACTGCATTTATTGAAGCAAAATTTCTGCCTGAGGCAGGATTTGTGCGCCGGATCTCACCGTTGAATCATAATTGTAAATATCTGTTCTGAACTGAGGCTTACCGTCATCTGCGACCCACGCCGTCAGATAAAACAGTTTTACCGGTATGTGATGGCGTATCGCTACATACGTGGTATTCCCCCCCTGCAATGTTGAAGAGATCCGCGTGTCATTCCAGCCCGCATCCTGCAATAACATATTGGCCAATTCAGACGCCTTATTCACCCTCACACAACCTGAACTCAGCGCACGAATATCTTTGCTGAACAGATTATGATTTGGCGTGTCATGCAGATAAATAGCATCAGAACTCGGCATATTAAATTTATACCGACCGAGGGAATTGCTCACGCCTGGTGCCTGACGGATGCGATATGGGAAATGGTTAGGCGATACCATTGCCCAGTCAATCATTGCAGGATCAATCACTTCCGCATCATTACTCCAGCCGGACAGCACCTGATAGCCATGTTGCTGGAAGTAACCGGGATTATTCATGGCTTTAGGCACGATATCTTCACGTATTAACGTAGTAGGCACATTCCATGGCGGATTGACTACCACATTATTCAGCGCACTGCTCATTAATGGCGTTTTACGACTTGGACGCCCGACAATCACCCGTGACGACAACACTTCATTACCATTGAGATAATAGGTGAGCTGATAGTTTGGAATATTCACCATGATGCCGGTGTTCACATTGCCAGGGAGAATGCGCAGGCGCTGAATATTCAGCGCCAGTAAGGTCGCACGCAATTGCGGAGAGGCATTCAGCCACTGACGGGTACGTCCGCCAATAATACCGTCAGCTTCCAGTCCCTGCCATTTTTGAAAACGTTTAACGGCCTCCACTAAATCCGGCGTGTACTGATTGTGAGCAACAGCAACCGGCGGGTGAGTTGCTGGCGCTTCTGTCGACTGAACCGTTGGCAGAACATCTTGTACTGATGTTGCAGAAGGGCTGACGGCTGGCGTCGATTGCTGGGCCTTATCGGCGGTTTCATCAACAGACAGATCGTCATTTGCCGCGCTTCCCGGCGTGTCCGGAGCGATGGTTTCATCTGTCGGTTTAGGCACCCTGTTCTCTTCAGGCGATGCGACCATCATACCGGTGCGGGTCAGGATCTCCCGCAAAGCCGGGACATCGTCACTGATCTGATCCGGCCGCAAACTGGCTGATCCTGTCATGACCGGCCAGGGGCGATTATCCGCCAGCATGGTCTTCAACGCATCATGCATCTTGGTGTAATAAGGATGCTGTGGCGCGAGAGTCGACAAATAGTGTGACGTATTGCCCTGACGCACAGCCAGCTGCCATTGATTAATCACCGTCAGTGATGGCGTCGTCATTTTGTAAGGCGTGGAACTGTATAACCACTTATCCCCGTTGGCTTCCACGCTGCTCGTAAACTGTAAATAACCCAGCATCGCATCTGATAACACGACGTCACGGGCCATGCCGGTGACTTGCGGATCCGTCAGCCATTTCACCCATTGCGTGAACTGAGGCTGGATACCAGATATGGCCAGTTCGGCCAGCTGCTGCTGGAATATCTGAACGGTTTGGCGATCGTTCCACATGGGCTGCATATGATTTGCAGCATAAAGCGAAGACAGAGAAGACAGATACAACGGCCGGATGCCTCTGGGCAATAATTCTGCCTGCAACTGACTCATGCTCTGCACACTTGACAGTGTCGTTTTTCCTAATGGCAGTGTGGGCACGGTAGCCCATGCAGCCAACCACGGCGACAGACCGCCCGCCAGCAAGCAGCTGGCGACTAAAAACCTGAGAGACCTTTGATTCATTAACATCTTCCCTTGCCTCCCGATAAGGTGCCCAATTTCATCCCCAAAACTGAGCCTGCAGCTCTTGGATTAAGTATATAAAGAGAATTCTTTTTTTGCGTAGGAACTCAATGAAATAGAGCCCGCATGTCACGTAAAGACTCTAAGTCAGCTGTCAGTTTAAATAAAGCCTTCCGTTACGTGTTTATGAGTTGTTTTTAAGCATTCGCCTATAAATTACACAACACTTTAGCTTTGCCTTGCGCGGTATTTAGAGCATCACTGTTTTTTAAACAAATATAAGTGAAATGGGGGTAATTCTAATAAAAAGCCCCGGCGATCATGGGCCGGGGCTTTTAAAATCAATCAGCTGTTTTATCTGAAAATAATCAGGAAACGTCAGCTTCCGTATTGACCAGAGCAGGCTGTTCAGCGGCAAATCCACGCAAACCAACGACGTGTACATGCTCATTATTGCCAAAGACTTTACGCACCAGTTTATACGTCGTCCCTTTTTCCGGGCTGATGTTTTCCGGTGCTGCGATAATCAGTTGCATTTCCAGACGGTCGCAAAGCTCAAACAGTGTGGCAATAGATTTCGCATCCAGACGCGCGGCTTCATCGAGGAACAGCAGACGACAAGGCGAAATATCCTTTCCTCGCATACGGCTCGACTCATCTTCCCAGCTCTGAACAACCATTACCAGAATCGACATACCGGTACCGATCGCTTCACCTGTTGACAGCGCCCCGCTTTCTGCGCGCAGCCAGCCATCCGAACCCCGGTTTACTTCCACTTCCATTTCGAGATAGTTGCGGTAATCCAGAAGTTCTTCGCCAATAGTTTGCGGTGTACGCTGACCCATATCAATTTGCGGGTTCAGACGCTGATAGAGTTTCGCCAGCGCCTCCGAGAAAGTCAGACGGTTACTGCTGAACAAGTCCTGATGCTGTTCCTGCTGTTCAGAAAGCACATCCAGCAGTCCCGCATGCGCTTCACGCACGTTCACATTCAGACGGACGCTTTTCACCTGACCAAACGCCACTGCCTGCAGCCCCTGGTTAAGCTGACGAATACGATTTTGTTCGCGCTGAATGGTTTTGCGGATGATATTTGCCACGCTGCGGGAACTGATCGCCAGTTGTTGCTCACGGGCTGTCAGCTCTTCAGTCAGACGTCCCAGCTCGATTTCCATCTGTTCAATCGCTTCAACCGGATCATCGGTACGAATAATATCCTGGCGGATACGTTCGCGCAGATGCTGATAGACGGCAATATAGAACTGGATTTTACGCTCAGGGCGTTTCGGATCTTCGGACAGACGCAGCACATCGCGCAGATGTTCGTTATCAGACACCGCCAGACGCAGCGCACCCAGGGATTTATCTGACATGGAACGCAGTTCGTCGCCATCCATATAAGCCAGCTCACGGCGGTGCAGACGGCGTTCAACACCATTGTCTTTCACCAAACGCATCACCGCACACCAGCCCGCTTTTGCGGTCACAACCTGTTCGCGGCTCTGATGATAATCACGCTCAAGTTTGCGCAGTTTCTTCTGCAGGTTATCCATTTCAGCTTCGCAGAAGGTGATTTGCTTTTCGAGCTGATTACAGCGCGCACGGTTAGTACTGAGCGCGCTGTGCAGTTCGTCACGGCGGGTTTTGGCGCGTGCTTCCGCATTGGCATCCGCCTGAACGCCGATATCCTGTAATTCCTGACTCAGTTCCTTGAGCATATCGCGTTTGGCATCGAACGAACTTTTCAGCGAGGCCAGAACCTGACTGTACTGCGTCAGTTGCGTCTGATGCTGACGCATTTGTTCACGGGCGCGTGTACGTTCTGCTTCCGCATGTTCCAGACGCTGACGCAGTTTATCATTCAGGTCGCTGTTTTCATTGAGCATACCGGCAGAGTCGGTATAACTGAAGTGAGCACGGCGCTGAACCACTTCGGTCAGGGCAAATGCCTGCTGCTTCGCCAGTCGCTGTACATGCTGCGCCTGGGCGTAATCTTCTTTCAATTGCTCATGCTGTTCCGGGTCGCTTTGCAGCACCGATACCAGCGGTTCCAGCTTGCTCAGTGAAACACCGTGCTGCTGAATGAAGCGGGCGCAATCCTGCGCCTCTTCCATCTCTTCACGAATTTCTTCGACCCGATCAATCAGTGTCTCATCGCATAGCAAACCGACACGCGGCTGCAATTTATTGAGCATGCCGATAGCATCTTTCGCCTGCTCGTATTGCTGGCGCTGTTGCTGATTTTGGCCTTCATGCGCATTAATGGCGCGTTCCAGCTCACCGCGGCGTCCGCTCAGGGTACGGATTTCAGCTTCAGGATCGGCATCGAACGCCACGGCTAAATGGCTGCCGATAAAGCGGCTGAACGCCTGATGTGCGCGCTGAATTTTCTGCACATCAAACGACAATGTCGCATAACGTTCTGACAGGCTTTCGCGTTCTTTATGCAGGGTTTCCAGACGGTTCTCACGCGCCGCACGGCCAAACAACGGCACTTGCGGGAAGTGAGAATAACGCCACTGACGATCACCCGTTTTAACCAGTACCGCACCCTGCATTTCTTCCACTTCGAACACGTTGTCATCAAATGACTGCGGATCCCCTTCGATGAGATAGAGATCTTCCGGGCAATCATCCAGACCGTCAAGTTGGTCGCGGATCAGAGATAAATCAGGTACCACAATTGCGTGACGGGACGGACCATACAATGCGGAGAAGTAAGGTGCATCGTCGATGGTGACATCGTCGTAAATTTCCGACAACAATACTCCACCGAAACGTTCTGCAAGCGCGATCATGCGGGAATCTTCCGCACCACTCGGCTGGCTGAGGCGGGTAATTTGCCCTTCAATGCGACGTTTGCGGGCAGCCACTTCGTCACGCTCAACTGTCGTTTCGCGTTCCGTTTCCAAAAGTTGCTGCATGTATTCGGTCACCTGCTGACTGCTTTCCAGCGGTTCCTTACTTTGCTCGCTTAACTGACTGAGTGCTTCCTGCGCGGCCAGCCAGACGGGGGCACGGGCGGTCAGTTCACGAATGCGCGACTGAACACGTTCAAGCTCCTGGCGCATTTCCATGCGACGTTCACCTGCCTGCGACACCACACCCTGTAATTCTTCAATCTGAACTTCCAGCTCACGCTGCATTTCGTCCAGATCTTCAGGGTGCACATCCTGCCCCGTACGTTTGCAGAACTCCTGCAACTGACGCTCAGCATCCTGCTGCTCACGCAGGCGGCCTTCAAGTTCGGACAACCGCATGCGCAGCGGTTCGACACGCTCAGCCTGATGCTGCCGGGAAGACCAGTCACGCAGTAATTCACGTGCCGTCTGCCAGGCTTCACTGCGGCTCACTTCACCGGCGATTTTCACCACCAACTGATAAGCGGTTTCAAACTGATTATGGGCGGCAGAAGCAACACTCATCTTCTGTTCCAGCATCAACAGGATTTCAGTGGCTTCCTGTTCTTTGCCCTGGAACGTTTCCAGCCATGTTTCGCTGTTCTGAATGCTCAGATCGGGGATCTGACACAAGTCGCGCGCACGTTCAATGGCCTGTAACGCCTGCTGATACTGGATCGCACGGGTCTGCTGAACATCCAGCGCCTGCTGGTAATCGGCAAGCTGGCTTTTCAGCTCATCCACTTCCTGTTCAGCGGCCTCAGCGCGTGCTTCATATTCGGCGTGCTGCTCGCTGGCTTCGGCCACCACTTCGTTCTGCTCTTCCAGACGATACGTCAGCTCTTCGAGGTCACTTTCATAACGCTCGATTTTTTCCTGCTGACGCATCGCCGTCTGAACCAGACTCAGATGATCGCTGGCGGCCTGATAATCGGTTTCCAAATCGCTTTGCGAACCACTTTGCTCGGCCAGCTCACGCGCCATTTCGACATGACGATATTGTTCGCCGGATAACTGCTTGCGGCTGCTAAACAAATCATTACGCAGCACAAGCGCACCATCTAGATGAATGCGGCGCTCATTGGCATGACGCATATAGTCTGCGGCTACGTAAGACGTTGCTTCAGAAATCAGATGCTTAAACAGATCGCGGTCAGATTGCGTCACGCGGATCGCTTCCAGCGTCATGCGGTTTTCACGCAGCGCCGCTTCCATATCCTGGAAAGCTTTACGCACACCACTGTTTTCAGGCAACAAATAGTCGCGCAGGGAACGAGTGATGGCACTGGAAATACCGCCGTAAAGTGAGGCTTCAATCAGACGATAAAATTTACTGCGGTCGGATGCTGAACGTAAACGACGCGGAATCACACCCAGATCAAACATCAGGGCATGATAATCAGTAATGGAGTTGAACTGCTTGAACTGTACGCCTTCCATTGCCTCAACGCGATCTTTCAGCTCCTGCAAAGGCAGCACGCGGGCCTGACGTTCGCCGACCGTCTCGGTCAGCATTTCTGTCGGATTCACCGCAATCGGCAAACCCTGAATGGTGAAAGGTTTGATATCGACTTTACGGTCACGGCCGGCGACCTGCTGCAGGCGAACCCCCACAACAATGCGCTGGTGACGCGAGTTCACCACATCCAGAACCGAGTAACAGACACCCGCACGTAATTTACCGTGCAGACCTTTATCACGTGAACCGGAGGTGGCGCCCGCTTCCGTTGTGTTACGGAAATGCAGTAACGTCAGATCGGGGATCAGGGCGGTGACGAAAGCCGCCATTGTGGTGGATTTACCCGCCCCGTTGCCGCCGGAAAGCGTGGTGACCAGTGAATCAAGGTCAAACGTACGGGCGAAGAACCCGTTCCAGTTAACCAGCGTCAGTGAGCGAAATTTACCGCGTTCAATCATTCCTGTTCATCCTCTGCGCTCTCATGCCCTTGCTGCCCTGCCAGCGGTTCGCCGTCCTCACTTTCGTCATTCAGTGACAGCGCGCTGTCGACAGGCATCGCTTCACCGTCGCGGATCATCCGCAACTGTGCTTCGCGCGCGTCATCGCCGCTGCGGACATCCGCACCAAAACGGAATACCGCTTCGGTGATACGGAACTTGCTGCTGTCAACACCCATGAAATACACCATACCCAGACGGCGCAGGCGATTGAGCGACGTACGAACTTTGTCCTGCAACTTCTGGCGATCCAAATCTGAGCCGGTTGAGCGCTGATTGACGTATTTGAGTAATTTACTTTCATCCGCCAGGCTCAGTAATTCGTCGTACAGTTCCTGCTGAGTAAAAATCCCCTCATGCGCCAGACGTTCCGGGCTCAGATACAAATAGCAGAGAATTTTCCCCACCATCATATCCAGTTCAGATAACACTGAACGCGGGATAAGCGTGGTCGAGCGCGGACGCAGATAGAAAAAACCTTCCGGTGCCCGGATTAATTCCACATTGTAGCGGCTGTAAAAGAGTTCCATTTCTTCCTGATAATCCATCAGAAAAGCATGGTTATCCAGTTCATCAATGCCAATATGACGGCCAGAACGCAGCTGACTGTCGAGAGCAGGAAACACTGAGTTTGCCAGTGCCTGCGCCAGCTTAGCTGGCATTATGTGTTCAATATTTGTCGATGACATGGGCCTGCACCTTGGCTCCGTAATCATTGATTGCCTGCCATTCAGCATGCAATCCTGAAAAATCTGCTTCAGCCACACCAAGGCGCACGGCCTGGTCGACCACAATTCGCGCGACATCAAAATGTCGGGCACGCGGATACTGTTTAAGGTATTCGCGCATTACCATGCCCAGATTGAGCGGCGTTTTTTGTTGCTGATAAACCTGTAAGGCCTGTTCAATCAATGCCGCAAGTTGTTCGCGGATTTCGTTAAACTCTTCAAACTCAAGATCTGGCGGAAGTTCGCCGGTCACTTCTTCGCTACGCAGGGCCAGTTCTTCATCACGCATATCCAGCAGACGATCGGCATTGGCGAACGTCAGCGTCCACGGCTGATCAAAGTAGTTCTGCACCGACTGGCGCAGACGTTGCGCAAACACCCGGTTTTTATCCATATCGATGGCGGTACGGATAAATTTATGCACATGGCGGTCATAGCCAATCCACAGGTCAATTGCCTGCTGACCCCAGCTGGTAATACGGTCGAGTTTGTTCTGCAAGTCGAAAACCAGTTTGTCGACAAAGCTCAAATCGAGTTCGACCATCGTGGCATCCTGAATACGCATAAGATGCGCCTGCAACAGGTTACCGGCGGCTTCTAACGTATCCTGCAATTCACGCAGCGTGCCCGAGGTTTCTGACAGGAGGATTTCACAACTGGAAATTGCCGCGCGCCAGTCTTTATTCAGCAACGCGGCAATGTCATCTTTCACGCCCTGCTGCTGTTCGTCCATGACCCTTTGCGTCATATCGATGCTGTCAAAAATTTCAGCAACGGAGTATTTCAGTGGCGCGTAAACATTGCGATGCCAGTGGAAATCATCGCCACCCTCTTCGGCTGCATCCGCCGCACGCTTGAGTTCCTGCGCCACAATCGACAATTGCATAGACAACCGCAACGTAGAGAATTCACGCTGGCGGATGTAATAATCTGAAATGCCGATCGCCAAAGGCGTCAGGCGATAGATAGCATTACCGTCAGCCAGTTCACTGACGAAACGGTTGAGCAAACGCTGACGCACCATGTCATTGATGGCATTATTGGCACGTACGGTGATGGTTTCGTTTGTCTGCTCAAATCCCTTGCTGACGTGACGAAATGCATCGACCAGTTCACCCTCACTCATTTCCCCATCAAGGCGCTCGCTGTTTAATGTGGCAATCGCCAGAAGAAAAGCCAGCCGCTCCGTTGGCAGCGAAATTGAGAAATCATTTTTTCGTGCCCAGGCGACCAGTTCGGGTACAGTCTGGGAAAATTCGCTCATAATTCGTCCTTCAGAATGGGTTTGTGCGCCATCACGTGGATGTAACGTCCCAAACTAACAAAAGGTTCCTGGCGGCAATAACGCTGCTCCAGCGCCAGAAGCTCGTCAAAATCCTGTTTATGTTGTTGTCTGTTTCGCAAATAATCATGGAACACTCTAACACCGGTCTTGCCGCTGATCTGCATTCCAAGTTCTTCCAGCCACTGATAAACCTGAGCCGGTTCCAGTGGGTGATCGGGTAGCAGGGAGCTTTTTTTGATTTTTGGCACACCGGCTTCAACATGACCGAAATTGCCGAGGATCATATGCCGCATGACCAGACCGTGGATATTGTAAAACATCAGCGATAATGCCCCGCCCGGTGCCAGGCAATCTACCAGCGCAGCCATTGCCTGCTGTGGCTCTGCCAGCCATTCGATGACCGCATGGAACAATATCAGATCAACCGGTTGTTCCAAATGTTCGGCGATATTCTGAGCCGGACATTGTACAAATTGCATGTTGTTGCTCACACCTTTTTCCAGCGCAGCAGCCTCAGCGCGCCGGATCATCTCACCGGAAAGATCACACAACAAGACCTTATGTCCTAAAGCTGCCAGTTCGCAGGCCATTTGTCCTTCCCCGCCGCCCGCATCAAGGATACGCAATGGCCGCTGAGGCAAAGTCTGTAATAAATCATGCAAATCCTGACCCAGCACAGCCTGACGGATACGTCCCTTTGTTGTGCCGTAGATATTGCGCGAGAATTTCTCGGCCATATCGTCGAAATTACGATCCTGCATGAAATGAACCCTGCTTCTGAAAACAATTTGGTGAATGATGGCTGTGCGGCAATGCCGGGTGAAGTGCTATTTTGGCACAGGCTGGCATAGAATAAATCATCCTGACGCGGATTCACGCCCGGATGTCGTTTTTTCACCCAAAAGGATCGGTTTCTGATGTTATTTACCCTAAAAAAGACGCTGGGAGGCCTGCTATTACCTCTGCCATTTATTCTGCTTCTCATGGCGATAGCACTGGTATTGCTGTGGATAACCCGGTGGCAAAAAACCGGAAAAGTGTTTTTTTCACTGAGTTGGCTGCTTCTGTTGCTGCTCAGCCTGCAACCTGTGGCGGATAACCTGCTCCGCCCCATTGAATCGGTCTACCCGACTTATCAGGCTGACGGCCATGCGCCGGTAAAATATGTCGTCGTACTGGGTGGGGGTTATACCTATAATCCGGCGTGGGCACCGAGTTCTAATCTCATCAGTAACAGTCTTCCTCGCGTGGCCGAAGGGATCCGCATTTACCGGGCAAACCCCGGTTCGAAAATGATCTTCACCGGTGCGCGGGCCATGACCAATCCGGTGAGCAGCGCTGCGGTTGCCGGAAAAGTGGCGGAGAGTTTAGGTGTGCCGCAAAGCGATATTATTTTACTCGACAGGCCACGGGATACACATCAGGAAGCTTTACAGGTGAAAGAAATGCTGGGAGAGCAGCCCTTTGTGCTGGTGACATCGGCTAATCATCTGCCGCGGGCGATTATTTTTTTCCGGCAACTGGGACTGAATCCGATTCCGGCGCCGGCAAATCAACTTGCGATAGATTCCCCGCTCAATCCGTGGGAAAAAGCATTACCACAGACACTGTTCCTGTCTCACAGTGAGCGGGCATGGTATGAAACGCTGGGGCGCATATGGCAATGGATGACACTGCCGGCACCCGCTGCGAAGCCGCTCAGTTAAGCCACGGCAACAGTTGTTGTCGTGCATAATCGAACTGACGGCGATCGAGCTTGCCGGTATGGATCAGATGTGCGACAGATTCCCACACCAGATACAACCAGCGACGGGCAAGGAACGTTTCCGAAACGGGTGCTTTGTGGAGATAACCAAACAGCAGTTGCTCGCTCATTCCTTTTTCCCACAGTCTGAAGAGATCAAACTCGCGCGGCGCCCATAACACGGTGCCGGGATTAATCATCGCCAGTAACTGATCGCTGCGCGGATCTTTGAGCATGCTGCGTAGCGAAAGATTACCGTGAACCAATACCGGTGTATCGTCAAATCCTTCAAACAACGCAGGGATACAGGCACGGGAACGGAAAAGCAGCGTACGATCTTCAGGGGTGAGTTCAGGGGCCTGTAAATGGGATAACGTTGCCCACAATACTTCGATCCTCTGCGGGTACCAATTTTCCCAGCGATTTTCCTGAGTGCTGTCTACCGAACCGACACAACCGTGACTGTCAATCCGGTGCCACGCCAGCATCGCCTCAACAATTTGCTCCTGCAGTATTTGCCAGCGCTCAGGAGTACGTGTTGGTGCTTCCGCCGATACGCCGCGCAGACGCTCAATGAGCAAGATTTCCTGATACGGTTTCTGATGCGTGGTGACCATGCCATAAACCGCCGGCACCCGTACCACGCCCTCCCGTGCCAGCATGGATAATTTATAAGCCTCCTGCCCGGCGATTCCCTGACAGACAAAACTCTTCGCCATCAATGGCATCGCATAACCCTGCTCATCATAGAGAGAGAAAAGATGCGCATAAGGCTGCTCACTGACACATTCAAGACGGGATAAACGCTCGCCCAGCACAATACTCAATTCGGCTTTTAGCTGTTCCATAACGTGTTCGCAGTGACAAATAAATTAACGTTTATGATGAAAGCTTCAGGAAAGGATTACCCCGTGTCAGATCAAATAAAAACCGGATAGTCTGGACAGAAACAGGAAGGCAGTACGCAAAACGAAAAGAGAACAGAAATGACAAAACGGAATGCCGGAACATTCCGCTTTTATGAGCACTTATACCTTGTCGGATCAGGAATTTTTATGGCCCAAAATCACGCGCACACGTTCCAGATCCTCAGCGGTATCAACACCCACAGAAGGAATGGCCTTCGCTACATCAACGTGGATTTTTTCACCGTACCACAGTACCCGGAGTTGTTCGAGTAATTCAATGTGCTCCAGTTTAGTCGGTTCCCATTTCACATACTGGCGAATGAAACCGGCACGGTAAGCATAAATACCGATATGACGGAGGAAGACATCACCGACTGTTTCTTTCGACACGGCAAAACGTTCACGTTCCCACGGAATGGCAGCACGGGAAAAATACATGGCATAGCCTTTGGCATCCCGAACCACTTTTACCGCATTCGGGTTAAACGCTTCTTCCGCTGTTTCAATCGGCACAGCCAGTGTCGCCATTCCTGCTTCACTGTTTGCCAGATTATCCGCCACCTGACGGATAATAACAGGCGGGATCAGCGGCTCATCACCCTGCACATTGACGATGATTTCATCATCAGCAAAGTGACATACCTCGATCACTTCAGCCAGACGTTCGGTGCCTGACTGATGGTCAGCTCGTGTAAGGCAAACTTCACCGCCAGCAGCTTCAACCGCCGCCACAACGTCAGGATGATCTGTCGCAACAATTACACGTTTAGCCCCGGACTCCAGTGCACGCTCCATCACATGCACAACCATAGGCTTACCGTTGATATCGGCCAACGGCTTACCCGGTAAACGGCTTGACCCGAAGCGGGCCGGGATGATGGCAACAAAACTCATGGGTGTGTCTCATCAACAGAAAGCGGTCGGGCCTCGTTTTCTAATAATACGGGAATCCCCTCACGCACTGGATAAGCCAGGCTGTCTGCCTTACACACTAATTCCTGCGACTCTTTATTAAAGTAAAGCTTCCCGTTACAGACGGGGCACGCAACGATTTCAAGCAAACGGTGGTCCATAAATTCCTCCCGGAGGCGAATACACCGCATTTTCAGCAAGGTGCAACGCAAAAAAGCATTGGAAACACAACATAGCGGTTCAAGAGAATAGCATAACGCCGCACCGCACGTTAATTCTCACTGATCCTCAAATATGGCCTCAAAAAGTTACGTTTTTGTAAAAAAATATCTTCGTGGGAGGATTGCGTTGCCCAATTTGTGGGAGTAGAATTTTTTCTGTGATGCAAGTCACACTATCAACCCTAAACATGAGCTCTAAAAATGAAAACCATTAACAAAATCATCGCTATGTTCGCTAACTTCAGCCACTAAGCTGAATGTCACCTGCAATCATCGTGAAATAACGGCTGCCTGATGCAGCCGTTTCATTTTATAACCTCAAATCTGCCAGTCTTTTCCCCAAAGCGCCGTTAGCGTTTCAGGTACATTCACGATTTTGACTTTTTCAGCTCCCTGCCACTGTGCAAAACGGCTGATTGCTCCGTGTATATCTTTTGCCCTTCGTGAAGCCATCGTGACATCCGGCTCAAGATGCAGGCTTTTCACTTCCAGTATTTTTTCTTTGCGATGCATTTTTGCATCCACCCTGCCAATCAGCTCACCGCGCTGCAATAAGGGAAGTGTGAAATATCCATACTGGCGTTTTGCTTGTGGGGTATAACATTCGATCCGGTATTCGAAATTAAATAACGTCGACACACGTTTACGATCCCATACCACCGGATCAAACGGTGAAAGCAGCGTGGTGACGGTTGAACCGATCCGTGATTTGATGGCTTGTTGCAGGAGGGGAAACTGTTTGCGATGAACATAATAAGTACCTTCGAGCCCGGTCACTTCGATCGGTGTAATCTCCTCATCTGCCAGCAATTGTGCAATCACAGCCTTGGTATTCACGCGCCTGAGGCGGTAGTAGTCCGCCAGCCATTCGGGTTTGAAGATGCCGAGATATTGCGCCGAACGCCGCAGCATCTGTTGTTCCGCCACGGCCTGTTCAAGCGTTTGGCTCGCATCGTCCCAGCCTGGCATCACCCGTTCAGCAAGGTCGTAAACCCGATGAAAATTACGCCGCTCTGACACCATCAGTTTCCCGGTGGTAAACAACGTTTCCAGATGCTTTTTATGCGGCTTCCAGTCCCACCAGCCACTGGCAGACTTCTTGTCTGCACTGAAGTCTGCCGAACGTACGGGCCCCTTGTCGGCAATATGGCTCAACAGCGCCGCAATATCCGTCTGATGTTCATCAAACCAGGCTTGCGAAAATTTCCACCCCATTCCCTGAGGATTCAGCATCCGGTGGCGCAGGAGTCCGTAATCTTCGCTGGGAATAAAACAAGCCTCATGTGCCCAATATTCGAATATTTTTCCTGCTGAGAGTGCCTGTTCCAGCCACTGAGGATCGTAATTACCTAAGCGGCTAAACAGCACAAGATAAGGACTGCGCGCAACGACACTTATGGTATCGATTTGCAGTAAGCCCATATCACGGATCGTGTCCACGACATCCGCTGCAACAGGCTTTCGGGTGACAGGCTCAAGAAGATTTTGCGCAGATAAATGCAGGGCGCGGGCTGAAGCAAGAGATATAACCGGGTGAGACATATCGGTATCCGTGGCAGTAATTTAACTGCGGATACCGATAGCATATTTTTACCGGAGCGTAAAATTCAACTCAACGGTGAACAACAAAACCGGACTCAGAATGCAATAACATCAGCCGCGGAAGGGCCGTGTGCTACGCTGCGGTAAGTGGTGAACTCAACCTTCTGACCGGCACTCAGAGATTTATTACCCGTATTTGCGATGGAAGTACGATGAACATAAATTTCAGAAGAACCATCGAGCGGACAAATAAAACCGTAGCCTTTAGCCTGGTTGTACCATTTAACTAAACCCATTTTTAACATCATAATTTCTATCCTTTCTTTTGGGCATCCATGAACACACTTTTTTATTATTGTTCGGATGCGTTTGCCCATTGCTAAGTTATTTTTTTATAAAAAACCTCTAATGAGCGAATTTGTTTTAACGATTATTTTTATAACTTTCGCGACATCATATACACGTCGCATTGACCTTTCCAGGTATGAAAAACCCGCCATCCGGCGGGTTTTGCGCTGCTAATATGATGAACGATTAACGTTGTTTCATATCATTACGCTCGTCTCTTTTCAGAGCGCAATAACGTTAGCAGCAGCAGGACCGCGCGGGCTATCCTGAATGGTGTATTCTACACGCTGGCCTTCTGCCAACGTCTTGAAACCCTCGGTTGCGATTGCGGAGAAATGTACGAATACATCCTTACCGCCATCAGCTTGCTCAATAAAACCAAAACCTTTGCTTTCATTGAACCACTTAACCTGACCATTTTTCTTAGACATATTTAAAACCTTTTTACGAAATATAAAATCCTGCCATTCGGCAATGTGAGCCAATAGTTCAGACAATTACTTATGGGGAGGACTTAGAAGGTTCGTCTTGGAAGCGGAATCATGGGGAAACAGATAACGTCTGGGAGGAACTGCTTTACTCTACACTCATACATAAATAGCGCTGCAACACAGGCTGCATGCATTTACTCATAAGTTCAGAGCAATAGCAACCCCCACTGCGTAATTATTCTGAACTCTAACGCCATAATAAAATATAAGTCTTTAAAATCAGAGGGGACGGGGATTTTAATCAGCTTAATTTTTTTATACAAGGTGCAGCTTTAAGGTCATTCAGCGCACTTAAGGCCTTTTTTCTAAAATCAGATCTGATATTTTTTGCAGTAATTTCTCGGCTTTCCTCCCTGTAATCTTTGCTTCAACCGGCAAATACCACCAGTCAGGTTGCGCAAAAGCCCGGCATTTCACCGCATCTTTTTCAGTCATAAGGAGAGTCTGGCCAGGTTGTATTACGGCAGAAAGGAGTGTGGCGGAATAAGTCCGATGATCAGAAAAAGCGATTTCCTTTTGCAGGACAACCCCTAGCTGTCTAAGCGTGGCAAAAAAACGAGGCGGATGTCCAATCCCCGCCATAGCAACCACATTTTTTAAGCTACCGGCATCACGCTGCTCTCCCGTAGCCAAATTTACCGCCTTACCTGGCTCAAGGATCATGGCCAGTTCACCAGCCTGTGCGGTACCACCATTTGTAATCACTGCATCGACTGAACGCAGACGCGATTCGCGTTCACGCATCGGGCCTGCAGGTAACCAGTGACCATTACCAAAACGGCGGACACCGTCGACGACGACAATTTCGATATCACGCTGCAGTGCATAATGCTGCAGCCCGTCGTCGGTAATCACGATGTCAAGCTCATGCTCCGCAAGCAATGCCTTCACGGCATCAGAGCGAACAGGAGACACCGCAACCGGTGCCCCTGTTCTTTGAAAGATCAGGACAGGCTCGTCACCCGCTTGCGCAGTTGACGTACTCTCGTTCAGGAGAAGCGGATAGCGTTCCGCTTTCCCACCGTAACCGCGAGAAACAACGCCAACACGAAAACCATGCTGTTGCAATGTTTCAACCAGCCAGATAACCACCGGTGTTTTACCGTTTCCTCCGGCGGTCAGGTTACCGACCACCACAACGGGCACCGGGGCCCGCCAGCTTTTTTTCAGCCCGGCTTTATAGCTATAACGGATCAGATTCGCGATCAGACCATAAAGCCATGCCAGAGGCAGGAGTACAAGATATAGCGGTGATGTGCCTGACCAGATACGATCAATCATTGCCCAAATTGCATCCGGTAGAGTTGTGAGTAAACACCACGCTCTTCAAGCAGGCTCGCATGAGAACCACGTTCCACCACGCAACCATCTTCGATTACCAGAATCTCATCGGCCTTTTCGATAGTAGATAAACGGTGTGCGATCACCAGTGATGTGCGGTTTTTCTGCAGCTCATCCAGCGCAGCCTGAATAGCACGCTCAGATTCGGTATCAAGGGCCGATGTCGCTTCATCAAGTATCAAAACCGGTGAGTCACGCAATAAAGCACGAGCAATCGCGATACGCTGACGCTGACCACCAGAGAGCAGAACGCCATTTTCACCAATGACCGTATCCAGCCCTTTATCCATTTTGCTGATAAAGTCCATTGCGTAAGCCATCGTCGCCGCTTTTTCGATTTCTTCGCGGGAGTACATATCCGTACGGGCGTAAGCGATATTATTGGCAATGGTGTCATTAAACAGATGGACGTTCTGAGAAACGAGGGCCACCTGATCACGTAATGACGACAGCGTATATTCCCGAAGATCATGACCATCCATCAGGATTTCACCTTCCTGAATGTCATAGAAACGGGTCAGCAAATTCGCGATTGTCGATTTTCCTGAACCTGAGCGACCAACCAGTGCAACGGTTTTGCCTTCCGGCAGGCTGAAGGAAATATTACGCAAAGCAGGAATATCACGCCCCGGATAAGTGAAGGTCACGTTTTTAAACTCGACATCACCTTTTACGCGTTTGACTTCCAGTTTGCCCTCATCTTTTTCCTGTTCCATATCCAGAATGGAGAACAGCGTCTGACAAGCTGCCATACCACGCTGGAACTGGGAGTTCACGTTAGTCAGTGACTTCAAGGGGCGCATAAGGGCAATCATAGAAGAGAACACAACGGTAATAGTACCCGCACTAAGCGTTTCCATCACCGACGGGAAGCTTGCCGCATACAACACAAATGCCAGTGCCAGAGAAGCGATCAACTGAATAATCGGGTCTGAAATTGAAGAGGCGGAAACCATGCGCATACCTTGCTGGCGCATACGGTTACTCACTTTATCAAAACGCGCGGTTTCAACTTTCTGACCACCGAAGATCAATACTTCTTTATGCCCTTTCAGCATCTGTTCTGCACTGGTCGTCACCTGCCCCATGGTGTTTTGCATTGTCTTACTGATATTACGGAATCGTTTAGACACCACGCGGATAACAACAGAAACAATCGGCGCAATCACTAACAGGATTACAGAAAGCTGCCAGCTGTAATAGAACATCATCACAAACAGACCAATGATTGACGCCCCCTCTCGTACAACAGTCACCAGCGCACTGGAAGACGAAGACGCGACCTGCTCGGAATCATAAGTAATACGGGAAAGTAAGGTACCCGTGGATTGCTGGTCAAAGAATGCCACGGGCATTCTCATCATGTGACCAAACAGACGGCGACGCATATGCATCACGACTTTGCCCGAAACCCATGAAATGCAGTAACTCGAAATATAGCCACTGATACCGCGTACAATCATCAGACCGATAACGACCAGGGGCATCCAAAGTAGTATGGAGCGGTCAGCTTTACCAAAACCGTCATCAAGTAGCGGCTTCAGCAAAGACAGCATGAAAGTATCACTGGCGGCGTTTGCGACCAGCGCAATAGCCGCAGCGATCAGCCCGGCTTTAAAAGGTGTGATCATCGGCCACAGACGACGGAATGTCTGCCATGTGGAGAGATCTTTATCGTTCATCATGCAATATCAACCAGCATCGAAAGAAATAGCGGTCTATTCTACTCATTATCTGCAGATACTCCAAACTGGCGGTGGTACCAACGGGGGATTAATTGCTCACGTAAGCCTTTAATTGTCCAATAATCATCAAAAATGAAGAGGCTGAGTTGACCCGATACAGATGTTGAATGCCAGTCATAACGCGCTTTGTTGTATCTGCTAACAACTTTATGTGCCGGCAGATGCCATTTATTAAAACGGGAGGCTGATGCCAGTACGATAACCGGCTTGACTGCCCGTAGAAAAGGGGGTATCGATGAAGTATTGCTGCCATGATGAGGGACCTGAAGTGCCGTGGCTCGTAATGTGTTTCGCAACTTCCTGACCAGCGCTTTTTCCGTTTCAGCTTCAATATCGCCGGTCAGCAGCAAACTGAATGAACCATCATCAATGCGGATAACACAGCTGTCGTTATTCCGGGCATCGCCGGACATTTTCTCTGGCCACAACACTTCAAAATCCAACCCCTGCCACCGCCATTGCTCGCCCGCGATACATTTCAGATGATGCTGATCAGAAAGGGTACTTTCACGTACGCTGGCAGCAGGGTATCGGTTTTGCAATACGGTTAACCCACCCCGGTGATCTTTGTCATCATGACTGATAATTATCTGTTCCAGCTGGATATTCTTCCAGTTTAAAAACGGAATAATATTTTGTTCAGCGGCTGATCCGCCTTCCCACCTGTTGCCGGTATCATAAAGAACACCTTTGCCATTTTTGCTGATAAGAACAGACAAGTCGTGCCCGACATCAAGCATATCAATCCGCCAGCGCTCTGGTGGATTTCTGTTCATCCAGACGAAAGAAATCGCGAAAAGAGACAGCAAAAGTGAAAAACAATATCTCAACGGGCAAATCCGCCAGCACAATAGCACCAGCCATCCCATCAGGCTCACGACCAGAAAGGATTCACTCAATGGGGTCCAGCCGTCAGGTAATGCTTTAACCCCCCACAGGGCCAGCCTCAGGGTAACGTCAGCCAGTTGCCAGAGCACAGCCTGGACGTAACCTCCTAATGCATAGGGCACGGCGCTCATCAACAAGGCCAGTAATACCAGCGGGACGGTGAACAGCGAAACAACCGGCACGGCCCACATATTGGCCGGAAACGAAAAGAGGTTCATGCCATGGAAAATCCAGACCTGCAGGGGCCAGAGTAGAAGCGTCATCCCCACCTGCAAATGTCCCCAACGGCAAAATGCCCAATACCATGCCTGCTGAAACATTGCCGGCAAAGGTGCCCACTGAAACCAGAAAACCAGTGCCCCCACGGCAAAGCATGACAACCAGAAACTGTCAGATAATAAATTCATAGGGTCGGCCAGCAAAAGCATGGCAACCACCCAAAGCCATATCTGCCACGGATGACAGCGGACACGGAACAGACGCAGCAGGATCCACATCGATACCGCTAACGCTGCACGAACTGCAGGTGCGTTGCCTCCGGAAAGCCAGGTGTAGGTCAGCAGAAAAGCGACGCTCACCAATAACGGAAAGCGATAGTCAATCATCTTTACCGGCATCAAAAACTGTATGCCACGTGCCAGCCACCATCCGAATAATGCCGCCACGGAGATATGTAAACCTGATATCGCCACCAGATGGGCGATGCCCGTCTGTTGCAACAGCAGCTTATCTGCCCTCTCTATTAATCCTTTTTCGCCAAAGGCCAGTGCGATCAGCACAGGCGTATTTTCCATCAGCGGCATCTTCTGCTGCACCCGCTGAATAAACTGCTGACGAAGCGAACTTTTCGCGTCAACTGGCTGACTGTGGCGGACCGTTGCTGTCAGTGGCGCATGCTGAGCCAGCGCCCAGCGCTGGGCATCAAATCCGCCTTCATTGAGCATGCTATGGACGGGACGCAAGCTGACGGTCATATCCCAGCGCTGACCCGCAAAAAGTTCTTGCCCTCCCTCATCCCAGTTAGTGCGGAACATGATCGGTGGAAAGAGGATTTTATCTTCAACTTTTTCAATCTTGAAGAGTACAGAGGATGTGCTGGTGTTCCCGAGATTAATACTTTCTACCGCTGCGATAACATGCCGTTTTGTGCCCTGAAGCGCTGAAATCTGATGAAGTTGAATGTCGCCCTGAAATGAGGCCCAACTGAGGCTCAGCAGACCGATCGCTATCAGGCTGAATATTCTGTGATGTAGTCTGAAACAACAGAATGCACAAAGACACAGCATAACCCGTTGAATAACGGTGGGGAGTTCAGAAAAAATGAGCAGCGGCATCATGCCGGCAATAACCGCTAAAGCAGCCTCGTCCAGTGAGATTTTGATGTTTTACTTCCTTCACGTTGTTCAGACATATTTTCGTGCCGGAGTATGGTTTTCACGCGAAGAAGAGACAAGCAGGAGACCGAAACGCTGGGAGACGTTACGCAAATATTTTGTGATCAGAATTGAAAGAGAGATCAATTCATTAGTCGTAAGGCAAAAAAAACGGCACCTGGAAAGGTACCGTTTTACGTTCGCTATAGGCAGACATTTACGTCCAGGCGCAAGCCTTAGCCGTAAATATTCGCGCGGTCGCGCAACTCTTTACCTGGTTTAAAGTGAGGAACATACTTGCCGTCCAGCTCGACTTTATCGCCAGTTTTAGGGTTGCGCCCAACACGCGGAGCACGGTAGTGAAGAGAAAAACTGCCAAACCCACGGATTTCGATGCGTTCACCATCAGCCAAGGTTGCAGCCATATGCTCAAGCATCTCTTTCACTGCATCCTCAACAGCTTTCGCCGGGATATGAGAGTGCTGGCCAGCAAGTCTTTCAATAAGTTCAGACTTGGTCATATTACCTCCAAGCTTTGCAGCTAAACTACCGTTTCGGGGCGACTGAGCCGCCCCCCGTCATTACTCGCCTTTTGCCGCTTTGAACGCTTCAGCCATAGCGTTAGAGAAGTTGCTTTCGTCTGGTTTGTTGTTAACAACAGCGATTGCATCTTTCTCGTCTGCTTCGTCCTTAGCACGAACGGACAGGCTTACTACGCGGTTCTTACGATCAACACCGGTGAATTTAGCTTCAACTTCATCACCAACGCTCAGAACCAGAGTTGCGTCTTCAATACGGTCGCGAGAAGCTTCTGAAGCGCGCAGGTAACCTTCTACGCCGCCAGCTAATTCAACTGTAGCACCTTTGGCGTCAACTGCTGTGACTTTACCAGTAACAATAGTACCTTTCTTGTTAACAGACAGGTAGTTATTGAATGGATCTTCAGCCAGTTGCTTCACGCCCAGGGAGATACGTTCACGTTCTGCATCAACTTGCAGAACCACAGCTGCGATTTCGTCGCCTTTTTTGTATTCACGTACTGCTTCTTCGCCTGCAACGTTCCAGGAGATGTCAGACAGGTGAACCAGGCCGTCGATGCCGCCATCCAGACCAATGAAGATACCGAAGTCAGTGATTGACTTGATTTTACCTTCAACACGGTCGTTCTTGTTGTGGGTCTCTGCGAATTGCTGCCATGGGTTGTTTTTGCATTGTTTCAGGCCCAGGGAGATACGACGACGTTCTTCGTCGATATCCAGAACCATAACTTCAACAACATCGCCCACGTTAACCACTTTAGATGGGTGGATATTTTTGTTAGTCCAGTCCATTTCAGAAACGTGAACCAGACCTTCAACGCCTTCTTCGATTTCTACGAAGCAGCCGTAATCAGTCAGGTTAGTCACGCGACCCGTCAGTTTAGTACCTTCTGGGTAACGTTTAGCGATAGCGACCCAAGGATCTTCGCCCAGTTGTTTCAGACCCAGTGATACACGGGTACGCTCACGGTCAAATTTAAGAACTTTAACAGTGATTTCATCGCCAACATTAACAATTTCGCTTGGGTGTTTAACACGTTTCCAAGCCATGTCAGTGATGTGCAGCAGGCCATCAACGCCGCCCAGATCAACGAATGCACCGTAGTCAGTGAGGTTCTTAACGATACCTTTAACTTCCATGCCTTCCTGCAGGTTTTCCAGCAGTTGATCGCGCTCTGCGCTGTTCTCAGACTCAATTACTGCACGACGGGAAACAACAACGTTGTTGCGTTTCTGGTCCAGTTTGATGACTTTGAACTCAAGATCTTTGCCTTCGAGATGCAGCGTGTCGCGAACAGGACGAACGTCTACCAGTGAACCTGGCAGGAACGCACGGATACCGTTCAGCTCAACAGTGAAACCGCCTTTAACTTTACCGTTGATAACACCGGTAACAGTTGCAGATTCTTCGTAAGCTTTTTCCAGCGTGATCCAAGCTTCATGACGTTTAGCTTTTTCACGGGACAGCAGAGTTTCACCGAAGCCGTCTTCAACAGCGTCCAGCGCAACATCAACTTCGTCGCCAACCTGGATTTCCAGTTCGCCCTGTGCGTTTTTGAATTGTTCTGCCGGGATTGCAGACTCAGATTTCAGACCGGCGTCAACCAGTACGATATCTTTGTCGATAGACACAACAACACCACGAACGATGGAACCAGGACGGGTTTCGATTGTTTTTAAGGATTCTTCAAAGAGTTGAGCAAAAGATTCAGTCATGTTGATAATCTTTAGGTTCTTAAGTTTAACGTCCATCTGGCGTCCTGCTGGATGGGGTTGTTTCAAATGCCCCGCTACAGATCCTTGCGGCGAGGTTAAAAAAAACTATAGCCAAAACCGGCACTGAATATTCTTCAGCACCAGATTAAGGCCAGATTACCGGGTTTGTTTTTGCGGTAATCCTAGAATTTCTGTGGCATAAGCCAGTGCTTTTTCGATGACTTCGTCGATAGACATACTGGTTGAATCCAGCAACAGTGCATCGGAAGCAGCCACTAAAGGCGCGATAGGCCTGTTACGATCACGGTCATCGCGTTCTTTGATCTCGGCTAAAAGCCGTTCAAAGTTAACACTAAAGCCTTTTTCCTGCAACTGTAGCATTCTTCTGTTTGCACGTTCTTCCGAACTGGCATCCAGAAATATCTTCACCGGTGCATCAGGGAAAACCACCGTACCCATATCGCGGCCATCAGCAATCAGACCCGGCGCATCGCGAAATGCGCGCTGCCTGCGCAATAATGCCTCACGAACACGGGGGAACGCCGCCGCCTGAGACGCAGTATTGCCTACCGTTTCGGTGCGGATTTCATTGGTAACATCCTCACCTTCTAAAATAACGTGCAATTGCCCGTCCTGAGCCACAAAACGAACGTCGAGATGTGCGGCAAGCGGAACTAACGCCTCTTCTGAGACAATATCAACCTGATGATGCAAAGCTGCCAGCGCCAAAACGCGGTAAATCGCGCCGGAATCCAGCAGATGCCAGTTAAAGGCCTCGGCAAGCGCTTTACACAACGTACCTTTGCCTGCACCACTTGGCCCATCAACGGTGATTACCGGGGCTAAAGCCGTCATTTTTGTCTCCTTTCGGTGGGGGATACCCGCTTCATTAGTCTCACAGGACTAATTCAGGAGCGGCATTATACGCTGCCTTTGCTGCAACTGTTACCCCACATTTTTCAGTTGCCTAAAAAGCGGACGGTTCTGAGCCTGAAAAATAAAAAAACGGACATCCTGGATGTCCGTTTATACAAGGGCAACCTCGTGAAAAGTTATGCCAGTGTGCTGATTGCTGCCAGACGTTCAAAATAGTCAGGGAACGTTTTCGCGGTACACTTCGGATCAAGAATGGTCACCGGCGTATCGGATAAGGCCACCAGAGAAAAACACATCGCCATCCGGTGATCATTATAGGTGCCAATGTCGGCAGACCTCAGCGAATGAGGCGGATCAATGCGAATGTAATCTTCGCCCTCTTCCACTGTTGCTCCGACCTTACGCAACTCAGTCGCCATCGCCGTCAGTCGATCAGTCTCTTTAACACGCCAGTTATAAATATTACGTAGCGTCGTCGGACCTTCGGCAAACAACGCCGCAGTAGCAATGGTCATTGCTGCATCCGGAATATGGTTCATATCCATATCAATGCCTTTAAGTTCACCGCGGGTACATTCGATATAATCCTCAGCCCAGTGGATAGTCGCACCCATTTTTTCCAGTACATCTGCAAAACGAATATCGCCCTGCATACTGTTTTTGCCGATTCCGGTCACGCGAACCGTACCGCCCTTAATCGCCGCAGCGGCCAGAAAATAGGACGCAGAAGACGCATCGCCTTCGACCAGATAGGACCCCGGAGACACATACTGCTGACGGCCTTTGATGCTGAATTTCTGGTACCCGTGATTTTCGACGTCAATACCAAAGGTTTTCATCAGGTTCAGCGTGATATCGATATAAGGTTTGGAAACCAGTTCACCTTTAATCTGAATGGTAGTGTCGTTACCTGCCAGCGGGGCTGTCATCAACAGCGCCGTCAGGAACTGGCTTGAAACGCTGCCGTCGACACTGACGTCACCACCACTAAAGCCACCGCGCAGGCGAAGAGGCGGATAGTTTTCCTGCTCAAGGTAATCAATCTGTGCACCGCCCTGACGAAGCGCATCGACCAGATGCCCGATCGGACGCTCTTTCATGCGCGGCTCACCGGTCAGCACCACATCCTGCTCACCCAGGCACAACGCCGCAGCCAGCGGACGCATAGCGGTACCGGCATTCCCCAGAAACAGCTCCAGACCTTTAGCATTGGAAAAAGCCGTGCCCAGACCTTCGATTTCACACTCTGTCCTGGACGCAGATAAATGATGCGTGACGCCCAACTGAGTCAGTGCTGTCAGCATATGGCGCACATCGTCGCTGTCGAGCAGGTTAGTCAGGCGGGTAGTGCCCTGTGCAAAAGCAGCCAGCAAAAGTGCGCGATTAGAAACACTTTTTGAGCCCGGTAAATTGATGCTGCCGTTAATCAGCGCAACAGGTTGTAATGTCAGGGATTCCACGCTTTCTCCAATTCTTTTTTTCATAAAATGACCCCGGACATTGGGCCGGGGTCATTTTTAAGGCTTCTTACTCAAGCATTCTGCGGGCCCGGAAGCCAGCACACTTAACCGTGACGTTTTTCGAATTCAGCCATAAAGTCGGTCAGTGCTTTTACGCCTTCAACAGGCATCGCATTATAAATAGATGCGCGCATACCACCAGCCACACGATGGCCTTTTAATGCATGCAGACCCGCTTCCTGCGCCTGATCAAGGAACAGTTTATCCAGAGAGGCGTCCGCCATCTGGAAAGGAACGTTCATCCACGAACGGTTCGCATCGGCGACAGGGTTGCGATAGAAACCGGTATGGTCAATGGCGCCATACAACAGTTCGGCTTTTGCGCGGTTGCGTTTTTCCATCTCACGCAGGCCACCCTGTTCTTTCAACCATTTGAACACCATGCCTGACAAATACCACGCGAACGTTGGCGGAGTATTGAACATAGAATCGTTCTCAGCCAGAACGGTATAATCGAGGATAGAAGGCAATTCTGTGCGCGCTTTACCCAACAGATCTTCGCGGACGATAACCAGGGTCAGCCCCGCAGGACCGATATTTTTCTGCGCACCGGCATAAATTACCCCAAAGCGGCTGACATCAATCGGGCGGGAGAGGATGCAGGATGAATAATCGGCTACCACGATTTTGTCACCAAAATCAGGCATTTCATCGATAGCGATACCATCAATGGTTTCATTCGGACAGTAATGAACGTAGGCAGAATCTGCACTCAGTTTCCATTCGCTCATTGGCAAAATGCCACGTTTGCCATCGATCGTGGCGTTAACGTCAATCACGTTAGGCGTGCAATATTTTTGCGCTTCTTTGACTGCGCTGTGTGCCCAGTAACCACCGTCGATATAGTCAGCGGAGGATTTATCGCCCAAAAGGTTCATAGGTACTGCGGCAAATTGCGCACGTGCGCCACCATGACAGAACAGCACTTTATAGTTCGAGGGAATATTCAGCAGGTCACGGATATCCTTTTCGGATTCTTCAGCCACCTGGATAAATTCTTTGCTGCGGTGACTGATTTCCATCACCGAGGTACCCAGTCCGTGCCAGTTACAAAGTTCCTGTTCTGCACGACGCAACACTTCAGCCGGGATCATTGCCGGGCCTGCACTAAAATTATAAACCTGAGTCATTTCCCCTCACCACTTCTCTGAGACAGCCACATAGTAATCATTAATTTAACGGTTTTATCATCCGGGACAAGCAGTCTGCAACGGTTATTGATCATGAACTGATAAACAGCGATGAGAAGTTGGTCACAAGGTTCATTCCTCCCTGGAAAGCTGATTTTACAGGATTATCTGTTCACACCCGCACCGTGCTCAGCGCCCTCACCCAGGTGATATTCTGGCACCTTGAATAAGCAGCTTTTACACCGACTTTGAAGGATTTAATCAGGCTACACCGATGACAGGCATCGTGAGCATAAGCGTCCTCTAACCATTATACCTGCCGACCTCCCCGGTCCTACATCTTCATGCTGTCTGAAGCAGAGATCCGCCAGTGGTTACCAGATTCGCCGATAAGCTAAGCGCGTTACAACGCGATTACATTCTTAACACGAATACATGGAGCTCATGCGCAAAACCCCGTATCATTGCGCGTTTTTAGCACGCTCAAAAGTGAACTCAATGACCCAAACTTTTATTCCTGGTAAAGACGCGGCGCTGGAAGACTCCATTTCCCGCTTCCAACAAAAACTCACCGATCTTGGCTTTAATATCGAAGAAGCTTCGTGGCTGAATCCGGTTCCCCACGTCTGGTCAGTGCACATTCGCGATCGCGACTGTCCGCTGTGTTTCACCAACGGTAAAGGTGCCAGCAAGAAAGCCGCACTGGCTTCTGCTTTGGGTGAATACTTTGAGCGTCTGTCGACTAACTATTTCTTCGCGGATTTCTATCTGGGCAAAGAAATCGCTAAGGGTGATTTCGTTCATTATCCGAACGAGAAGTGGTTCCCGCTTCCGGAAGACGACAGCCTGCCGGTGGGTATTCTGGATGAGCGCCTGCATGCATTTTATGATGCCGATAAAGAACTGGTGGCCAGTGATCTGATCGACCTGCAATCCGGCAATCCTGACCGTGGTATTTGTGCCCTGCCGTTTACCCGTCAGTCAGATCTGCAAACTGTTTATATTCCAATGAATATCATCGGTAATCTCTACGTTTCCAACGGCATGTCAGCAGGCAACACTGCCAATGAAGCTCGGGTACAGGGGCTGTCAGAAGTCTTCGAGCGTTATGTGAAAAACCGTATTATTGCTGAATCAATTAGTCTGCCTGAAATCCCTTCGGAGGTTCTGGCGCGCTATCCTGGTGTGGTTGAAGCCATCGCAAAACTGGAAGAAGAAGGTTTCCCTATCCTTTCTTATGACGCCTCGCTGGGCGGCAACTATCCGGTCATTTGTGTGGTTCTGTTCAATCCGGCTAACGGCACCTGTTTCGCCTCCTTTGGCGCACACCCTGATTTTGGCGTAGCACTGGAACGTACGGTGACTGAGCTGCTGCAGGGCCGCAGCCTGAAAGATCTAGATGTGTTCACCGCACCGACTTTCGACGATGAAGAAGTTGCCGAACATGCCAACCTTGAAACCCATTTCATCGATTCAAGCGGTCTGATTTCGTGGGATATGTTCAAGCAGGACGCCGACTATCCGTTTGCTGACTGGAGCTTCAGCGGTACCACTGAAGAAGAATTTGCGACCCTCATGGCTATCTTCGATAAAGAAGATGCTGAAGTGTATATCGCCGATTACGAGCATCTGGATGTTTATGCCTGCCGTATTATCGTTCCGGGCATGTCTGACATTTATCCTGCTGAAGATTTACTGCTGGCAAATAACAGCATGGGTGCGCATCTGCGTGATCAACTGCTGGCGTTACCAGACAGTGATCTGCCAAAAGAAACCTATCTTGAGATGATCACACAGCTTGATGATGAAGGTCTGGATGATTTTACCCGTGTTCGTGAGCTGCTGGGTATCGCCAGCGGCAAAGACAACGGCTGGTACACCTTACGTGTCGGTGAGCTGAAATCTATGTTGGCACTGGCCGGTGGTGATTTGGATCAGGCGCTGACGTGGGCTGAATGGTCGCATGAGTTCAACTCTTCTGTTTACAGCGATGAGCGCAACAATTATTACCGCTGCCTGCAAACCCTGCTGCAACTCTCTCTGGAAGCAGAACGCGAGCCGGCTCAGTACTATAACGCTTTCGTGAAAATGTATGGTCAGAAAGCGGTTGAGGATGCTTCAGCGGCTATCAGTGGAGAAGTCCGTTTCCACAGTTTGTTTGCTGTCGACCCTGAGTTGAAAGCATTATCTGCCCATCAGGCGCTGCTTGGCGCATATGAAAAGCTGCAAGTCGCCAAACGTCGCCACTGGTCGAAAGCCTGATCCACTGACACGATGAATCCTTTAAAACCGGCAGGATTTACTGCCGGTTTTTTATTTATAGAGCCAGTATCCGTTCACTAAAAACCCTAAACTTTTGCTGTTCTATTTATGCACAAAAGTTTGACTCGGCCACTAAAATGACGTGTAATTCTGCGCAAAATAATACCCGCCTGTCTTTTTCACGGTAAAAATAGGACACTTATTTTTATAAGTTAAAGGAAAGTAAAATTTATAAAATAAAAATAATGATATTTATTAACACTGAATTCATTATATTAACTCAAAGTTGAAAATAAATTCTGGCCGCATCAACTTTATTTGCAAAAATTAAAATCTTTTTACCGATTATTTTTCAAAAGGTTACCTCTTAAACCACCCCTTTAGTCGTTCATTACAAACCACCAAAAACCCCCTCGTATGATCCACATCAATTTTTACGTTATACTGCTTTGCTAGTATCTCGTTGCGCAGTGCATAGCCCTGAATAAGAGAGTTAATGTGAAAGCTGACAACCCCTTCGATCTCATTTTACCCGCCGCTACAGCGAAAGTTGCTGAAGATGCTGGCGTTTATAAAGCCACCAAACAGCCGTTAAAAACATTCTTTTTAGCCATTACTGCTGGCGTCTTTATTTCTATAGCCTTTGCTTTTTATATCACCGCCACAACTGGCACCGGTACCGTTCCTTATGGTCTTGCAAAACTGGTCGGGGGCATCTGCTTCTCTCTGGGTTTGATGCTGGTGGTCGTATGCGGCGCGGACCTGTTCACGTCCACTGTACTTATCGTCATAGCGAAAGCCAGCGGTCGTATCACCTGGGGGCAATTGGCGCGTAACTGGGTCAACGTCTATGTGGGTAACCTGGTCGGCTGTTTATTCTTTGTCGCGCTGATTTGGTTCTCCGGCGAATACATGGTTGATAACGGTTTGTGGGGACTGAACGTTCTGCAAACTGCTGATCATAAAATGCATCACACATTTATCGAAGCCGTATGTCTGGGGATCCTTGCTAACCTGATGGTTTGCCTGGCGGTATGGATGAGTTACTCCGGCCGCAGTCTGATGGATAAAATGTTCGCAATGATTTTACCGGTCGGCATGTTCGTCGCCAGCGGTTTTGAACATAGCATTGCTAACATGTTCATGATCCCTTTAGGCATTGTAGTGAAAAATTTTGCGACACCAGAATTCTGGCAGGCTGTCGGGACCACACCGGCACAATTTGCAGAACTGAATATCACTAACTTTATCATCGACAACCTCATCCCTGTGACTATCGGTAACATCCTCGGAGGGGGTTTGCTGGTAGGGTTAACGTACTGGGTCATATATCTTCGCGATGAGAAACACCACTGAACCAATGTGGCAGTCTTGTTACGACAGTTTTACACGTGATTTTTAAAAAAATCCAAATTAGAAGGTAGGTGCAAAATGTCCAAGCTCAATGAAAAATTGACCAACGCATGGCAGGGTTTTAGTGCTGGTGAATGGCAGAATGGCGTAAACGTCCGTGACTTCATTCAGAAGAACTACACACCGTATGAAGGTGATGAGTCCTTCCTGGCTGGCGCTACCCAAGCGACAACCACCCTGTGGGATAAAGTAATGGATGGCATCAAACTGGAGAACCGCACTAAAGCTCCAGTAGATTTCGATACCGACGTTGCCTCTACCATCACTTCTCACGATGCCGGCTACATCAACAAATCATTGGAAACAATCGTTGGCCTGCAAACTGACGCGCCATTGAAACGTGCCCTGATCCCATTCGGCGGCATCAAAATGGTGGAAGGTTCATGTAAAGTTTATGGTCGTGAACTGGATCCAGCACTGAAAAAAGTCTTCACTGATTACCGCAAAACCCACAACCAGGGCGTTTTCGATGTTTACACTAAAGACATCCTGAACTGCCGCAAATCAGGTGTTCTGACCGGTCTGCCAGATGCCTACGGTCGTGGCCGTATCATCGGTGACTACCGTCGTGTTGCATTGTACGGTATCGACTTCCTGATGGCCGACAAATATGCACAGTTCCAGTCTCTGCAAAGTGATCTGGAAAATGGCGTAAACCTGGAAATGACCATCCAGCTGCGTGAAGAAATCTCTGAACAACACCGTGCTCTGGGCCAGATTAAAGAAATGGCTGCTAAATACGGTTGTGACATTTCTGGTCCTGCGACCAACGCACAAGAAGCTGTACAGTGGACTTACTTCGGCTACCTGGCTGCAGTTAAATCTCAGAATGGCGCTGCAATGTCCTTTGGCCGCGTATCTACTTTCCTTGACGTGTTCATCGAACGTGATATCAAAGCAGGCAAACTGACTGAAGAACAAGCTCAGGAACTGATTGACCATCTGGTAATGAAACTGCGTATGGTTCGTTTCCTGCGTACCCCTGAGTATGATGAACTGTTCTCCGGTGACCCAATCTGGGCAACTGAATCTCTGGCAGGTATGGGCGTTGACGGCCGTACTCTGGTGACCAAAAGCAGCTTCCGCTTCCTGAATACCCTGTACACTATGGGGCCTTCACCAGAGCCGAACATGACCATTCTGTGGTCTGAAAAACTGCCAATGAACTTCAAAAAGTACGCAGCGAAAGTGTCTATCGATACCTCATCTGTACAGTATGAGAACGATGACCTGATGCGTCCTGACTTCAACAACGATGACTATGCCATCGCTTGTTGTGTGAGCCCGATGGTTGTGGGTAAACAAATGCAGTTCTTCGGCGCTCGTGCAAACCTGGCGAAAACCATGTTGTACGCAATCAACGGCGGCGTTGATGAAAAAATGAAAATCCAGGTGGGTCCTAAAGAAGCACCAATGATGGATGAAGTCCTGACCTTCGATAAAGTCATGGACCGCATGGATCACTTCATGGACTGGTTGGCTAAACAGTACGTGACTGCGCTGAACATCATTCACTACATGCATGACAAATACAGCTACGAAGCATCGCTGATGGCTCTGCATGACCGTGACGTTTATCGCACCATGGCGTGTGGTATCGCAGGTCTGTCAGTTGCTGCTGACTCCCTGTCCGCTATCAAATACGCAAAAGTTAGCACTATCCGTGATGAAGACGGCCTGGCGATAGACTTCAAGATTGAAGGCGAATACCCGCAGTTCGGTAATAACGATTCTCGCGTAGATGACATCGCCTGCGACCTGGTAGAACGTTTCATGAAGAAAATTCAGAAACTGCGTACCTACCGTGGCGCTGTAGCCACTCAGTCCGTTCTGACCATCACCTCTAACGTGGTTTATGGTAAGAAAACAGGTAACACTCCGGACGGTCGTCGTGCTGGTGCTCCATTCGGCCCTGGCGCTAACCCAATGCACGGTCGTGACCAGAAAGGTGCGGTTGCCTCTCTGACTTCCGTTGCTAAACTGCCGTTTGCTTACGCGAAAGATGGTATTTCTTATACCTTCTCTATCGTTCCAAACGCGCTGGGTAAAGACGATGATGTACGTAAAGCAAACCTCGCGGGTCTGATGGATGGTTACTTCCACCACGAAGCGTCCATTGAAGGTGGTCAACACCTGAACGTGAACGTGATGAACCGTGAAATGCTGTTAGATGCGATGGAACATCCTGAAAACTATCCTCAGTTGACCATCCGTGTTTCCGGTTATGCGGTACGTTTCAACTCACTGACTAAAGAACAGCAACAAGACGTTATTACCCGTACTTTCACCAAGTCTCTGTAATAACTCAGCCTTGTAATCTGGTCTGATAAAAAGGCTCCACAATGTGGAGCCTTTGTTTCATCTCTCCCTGCCCTGCACTGTCTGCACGACAGTCTGTTTTGCCAGAGCGCTATACGTTGTGGACTTCTGGCAAAGCAGTATCGCCATTGCTGACAATCAACCTTAATGATTGTCTGGTATCATAAACCTGTTGTTTCCAGTTTATCTCTGCCAGGCCAGCATCCGCACACGTAGACTGCTATTCATTGGTCAATATGGAGAATAACCCGCAATGTCAGTTCAAGGTCGCATCCACTCATATGAATCCTGTGGCACCGTTGACGGCCCAGGTATCCGTTTCATTGTTTTTTTCCAGGGTTGCCTGATGCGTTGCATGTATTGCCATAACCGCGATACCTGGGACACACATGGCGGGAAAGAGATCAATGTCGATGACTTGATGAAAGAAGTCGTCACATATCGTCATTTTATGAATGCTTCCGGTGGCGGCGTAACAGCCTCCGGTGGCGAGGCCATACTGCAGGCTGAATTTGTGCGTGACTGGTTCCGCGCCTGCCAGAAAGAAGGGATTAATACCTGTCTGGATACCAACGGTTTTGTTCGTCGTTATGATCCGGTGATCGACGAATTACTGGATGTGTCTGATCTTGTCATGCTTGATCTAAAACAGATGAACGACGATATTCACCAGAATCTGGTAGGTGTCTCCAATCACCGCACCCTGGACTTCGCCCGCTACCTGGCTAAACGTAATCAGCGAACCTGGATCCGTTATGTCGTCGTGCCGGGCTGGTCTGATGATGATGACTCCGCGCATAAACTGGGTGAGTTCACCAAAGATATGACCAATATCGAGAAGATTGAACTGTTGCCATATCACGAGTTGGGTAAACACAAATGGACGGCAATGGGTGAGAAATACGGTCTGGATGGCGTAAATCCGCCGACCAAAGAGATCATGGAAAGAGTGAAAAACATTCTGGCCAGCTACGGGCATAAAGTGATTTATTAAACACCGATATCCTGCCCATTAAAAAGACGCCATCTGGCGTCTTTTTCGCTTTATGAGACTAAGATTCTCAATGAAACCATACCCAAAATAATTGGAGTTGCAACAAGGTGACGAGATCCCGATGAGCTGACATAAGTCAGTGATTCGGGTCCCAGAGCGTAGCTAACTCAGTTGTAGCTTCAAGTATGAAGGGTATCAGGCGGCAGCAACCGGGTTATGCGTATGATCCGCTTTGCGCATCAGCATCGCCAGATAGACCAGCGAGACAACCGCAATCATCACGAACAGCAGGCGGTCTGAATAACTTTGCATCAGTATCGCAGTCATCGTTGGTCCTGCCAGGCTGCCGATGGTGTAGCTCATCAGTAATGCCTGATTCATCGCTACTAATTCCTCTGCATTTACTTTTTCACAAGCCCAGGACATGGCAACCGGATACAACGTAAAACCAGCACATCCCAGAATGAATAGCGTCGGTGCCATCGCATAACCACTGAGCATCGCAATGCTACCGAGAATAACGGCGAAGATTTGAATACGCAGTACCATAAGGCGTCCGTAGCGATCGGCCAGTCGTCCCACCGGCCACTGCCCGACAATTCCGGCACTGACCAGCAATGCCATCCAGTAACCCACATCCGCATCACTCATTCCCTGATGCGTCAGGAACAGCGGCATCAGGCCGTAGAGAGAGCCCAGAACGATGCCGGAAATAATACAACCGTTAATTCCCAGGCGGGCATTTCTGCGTCTGAACATCGGCATTACGGCATAACGCGGTTGCTCACTGTCCTGGTTTTCAATATGCGTCAACAGCAACGGCAACATCGCAATGACAATCAGCGCCGTCACCCAAGGCAACACGCTTAAAATTGCTGTGGGCACTGTGCCCACCAGGAGCTGCCCAACCACTGTGCCGATGTAATACATGATCATATACGCCGCCAGCAACTGGCCGCGATTTTTGACAGTTCCGCTGCGTAGCAACGCACTTTCCACCACAACCCAGATCAACGCACAACCGATCCCCGCAACAAAACGCGCCGTTATCCAGCTCCAGAAACTCATTGAGAGCGCCAGACCTGCCGTCGCAACAGCAAACAAAATGCAGGAGAGGTAATAACTGCGGTTAAAACCCATACGTTTAATCAGCCCGCCCGCGAGCAAAGTACCCAACAGGTTCCCGGTAAAATAAGATGAACTAACCAGCCCGACCTGCCAGGTCGGAAGTTGCTCATGACTGAGCCACAAGGGGACCAGCGTGTTTAAAACAGCGATAGAAATCGTCAACAGCAGGAGTCCGCACAGGAGCAGAGAAACAGGACGGGAATAGGCGGACATAGGATGGTGATGACCACAAAGAGGAAGAAATTGCGCGCATCATGCCACCGGCGGTTTAAAAGTCAATCCGGCAAAAACCAGCCTGAGCACAAACGGAAGAGTGATGATTGAAATCGTTAATCAAGTCCTGAGATTAAGAATTATGATGCTTTAATGACAATGCAATATCACCATGATAACAAACGAGTTTACATTTACCACACCCGTTACATTTCTTGTCATCAACCACAGGTTGATTTTGTTGATTAAAAAAAATTGCCGTGCGGGGACACGCAATTTCGCACATCCTGCACATATCATCTAACCGCCCCAGGCACTGAGCCGAAATTACCGGACGCAGACTGATATCCATCGGGACACGTTCATCCAGCGCGCCGCTTTCGCAAGCCTGCGTGCAGGCCCCGCAAAAATCACATTCGGCATAATCGATAGCCAGCGAGGCCACCCTTTCCTGAACGCTTATAATGCCGACCGGACATGCCTGTACGCAGTGCCCGCATCCATCACATTGCTGCAGAAACGCCGGTTCGGCAACGGCCTGAGGCGGACGGGCAACTGTGCGCACCGGCAACTTTGCTGAAGGGGGTTGTGCTTGTTTAATGGCCTGCTTACCCGTTGACAGCAGGCCGCGAAATAATCCACGGCGGCTGACAGTTCTGCTGCTCATCCAGGCCCGGTAAAAGCCAGCATCACGTGGATCGCTCATCAGAAATACAAATCCGCGGCTTTTACTTCCAGATCCTGCAGCTGTTTCCAGCCACAGAGCGTGGATTCAGCCAGTACGGCCACACCCACGTAAAACGGATGTTCGGCTTTCTGCCGCAACAATTCCAGATAACGACCTGCCCAAGGCAGCAAATGCATTGTTAAAAATTCATTCAACAATGCCGGAGAGTTTTCAGCCAGCCAGGCAGACATCATCAATAGCAAACCAATGTGATCCTCTGGTTCTGCCTGGGTCAGGTGCGGTTCGATGCCGTTTTCGCGCATCCACTGCCGAAGCACCAGTGTGGAATCGCCAAACACGACGGACTCTTTGTCCAGATAGACCGAGCCCCACGGCGGCGCAGGGAGCGCGTAAGGGCCTACAAACAGGCGCTGATAGGCGTCCCCGAGACTTTCCTTCGCCAGATCAATCTGGCTGAAATATTCAGTGACCTGCGCTTTGGCATCTTCACTGGCACAGGGCCACAAGGGTGCCCATTCGCTGTTTTCCAGTAATGCAATTAAAGGCTGAACTTCTCGGGAATCTGGCGGATAAAATAAGACGGCGCCTAAAATTTTACCGGTTAAACTGATTGATTCTGCTGACATAATTCACTCTGATTAGAGAGAACACGCCACCACAAGCGACGCGTTCTCTGATAAATCGGACTACTGATCATTAGCCGCTGACGGCCATTCCCACGGTCATATGCAAACCATAGAATATGGCGCGACCAATCAGCTCACCGGCAAATACCAGCACGAACGCCAGAATCATTGATGCCAGTGCCGGACGCTTGCGCATAATCAGCGGGCAGAACCAACAGCCGAGACCGAGAATTACCAGCACCAGCCGCCAGACTGACAGCGAACCGTATTGCGGGATCAGGGCATCAGCAGCCTGAACAGAACTGCTGATGCCTGCCAGACTTGCGCTTTGCAGCATGACAACTGCCATACTCACGACCAGCGCAGCAAGACTGATAACAGGCAACAGGCGCAACCCGCAACCATTGATATTCGCACCACGAAGCAGCAGAGAACCCAGAACCGGACCACCGATCAGCACCGTCAGCCCGAAATGGAAAAAGGTATACGCATTATCCCAGGTCGGCACGGTCTCAATTTCATAAACGCGGCACATCGCGTAAACAAAACCGATACCCGCCAGCATGGTGACGATCAACCAGATTTTACCCAGTGCGCGCGGCATCTTGTTGAGCATCGCCAGCAGCCAGTAAATCCCGCCTAAGGCAAAGAAGAATGATCCGCTACCGATTTCATTGCTCAGCGGCGACGCACCCAGACGGTTAAGCGAATTGAATGCCCGCAGGGGCGATCCCAGATGCAGTACCGAGGCGATAAAGGCGACGGCCATCATCACCCACAGGAAAAACATCGAGAAGTGGATCCGGCGGTACTCTTCCGGACTGCGTTGAGTCAGCAATGCAATGGCCAGCACGATAAACGCACCAACCACACATTGCCCCAGGACCGTAAAGACCATTAAAGGCCATTCATGCCATCCGTTTCCCATCTCAAACCTCCTTCGGGTTAGCCAGATAACCCGTTGTATCGCCTACAGGACGGCAATTCGCATTGGGTTTGATGACGATATTTGGGTGAGTGAAATGTGAAGCCGGCAAGGGGGCCACTTCAGCCAGATCACCGTATTTCGCACGCAGTTCTTCAATTGGCGCCATATCCAGCGCACGCAGCGGGCAGGACTCCACACAAATCGGTTTCTTGCCTTCCGCAATGCGCTCATAGCAGCCGTCGCATTTGGTCATGTGACCTTTGGCTTCGTTGTACTGTGGCGCACCGTAGGGACATGCCATGTGACAGTAACGGCAACCGATGCAAACGTCTTCGTTCACCACCACAAACCCATCTTCACGCTTATGCATCGCGCCACTCGGACACACTTTGGTACAGGCAGGATCCGCACAGTGGTTGCAGGAAATCGACAGATAATACGCAAAGACATTCTGATGCCAGCCGTCGCCGTCCTTCTGCCAGTCGCCACCGGCATATTCATAAACGCGGCGGAAGCTGACGTCCGGCGTTAAGTTTTTGAAATCTTTACAGGCCAGTTCGCAGGTTTTGCATCCTGTGCAGCGGCTTGAGTCAATATAAAAACCATATTGAGTTGTCATGTTTTACTCCGTTAAACCTTAGCCACTTGCACAAGGTTGGTATGAGAGGGGTTACCTTTCGCCAGCGGTGAAGGTCTTTGAGAAGTCAGTACGTTGATGCTGCCCGCACGGTCAATTTTTTTGCTGTCAGGGGAATACCACGCTCCTTCACCGAGCGCCACAACGCCTGGCATCATGCGCGGGGTCACTTTGGCGGCGATCTGCACTTCACCACGGTCGTTGAAAATACGGATCATGTCGCCGTTGGTGATGCCACGCTGCGCAGCATCCATCGGGTTGATCCACATTTCCTGCCGGCAGGCCGCTTTAAGCACGTCGACGTTACCGTAGGTGGAATGCGCACGCCCTTTGAAATGGAAGCCTGTCAGTTGCAACGGGAAGCGGCTCGCAATCGGGTCATCGTAATTTTCAAATCCGGCGGCATAAACAGGCAACGGATCAATGACATCATCTTTTTCCAGTTGCCATTTCGCGGCGATCTCAGCCAGTGGGGCGGAATAGATCTCAATTTTTCCCGAAGCTGTTTCCAGAGGATTAGCCTCAGGATCCTCACGGAATGCCTTATAGGCAACATGATGTCCTTCCGGGTCACGCTTTTTGAAAATTCCCTGCTGGCGGAAAGTGTCAAAATCGGGAAGTTCAGGAATAGCCTTCACAGATTGTTGATACAAATGGCGCATCCATTCTTCCTGATTGCGCCCTTCAGTAAACTTCTGTTCAACCCCCATGCGTTTAGCCAGTTCTGTAGTCATCTCATAGATGGTTTTGCATTCAAAGCGCGGTTTAATAGCCTGGTCGGCGAAAATTACATAAGCCATGTTGCCGCACTCAGCATCCAGGCAGAAATCCATCTGTTCGGAAGCCGTACAATCAGGCAGGAGGATATCGGCATATTTTGCCGAAGAGGTCATATGGTTATCTATGACGACAATCATCTCGCACTGCTTATCATCCTGAAGAATGTCATGAGTGCGATTGATTTGAGAGTGCTGATTGATCAAGCTATTACCGGCATAATTCCAGATAAACTTGATAGGAACATCCAGCTTATCCTTACCCCGAATACCGTCTCGCACCGCCGTCAGTTCGGGTCCACGCTTGATCGCATCCGTCCAAAGGAAAAACGGAATGCTTGTAGTCACCGGATTATCGAACGTCGGCATACGTACAAATGGCAGACTGTAAGAACCCGAATTTGCGCCTGAGTTACCGCCGTTAATGCCCACATTTCCTGAAAGGAGCGCTAACATAGCAATCGCACGGGTTGCAATTTCGCCGTTTGAGTGGCGTTGAGGCCCCCAGCCCTGCGCAATAAATGCTGGTTTTGCCTGCCCTATTTCGCGGGCAAGTTTGATAATTTTATCCACAGCAATGCCGGTGATTTTTGACGCCCATGCAGGCGTTTTGGCGACACCGTCCTCGCTACCGCCCAGAATGTACGCTTTGTAATGCCCATTGGCGGGTGCGCCTGCGGGCAAAGTTTTCTCGTCGTAACCAACGCAATATTTGTCCAGGAACGGCTGATCGACCAGATTTTCAGTAATCATCACATACGCTAACGCCGCGGCGAGTGCGCCGTCAGTCCCCGGACGAATCGGTATCCATTCATCTTCACGACCGGCCCCAGTGTCGGTATAACGGGGATCAATAATGATCATGCGCGCATTAGATTTCAGTCGCGCCTGCTCAAGATAGTACGTCACCCCTCCGCCGCTAAGACGGGTCTCACCAGGGTTATTACCGAAGAAAACCACCAGCTTGCTGTTTTCGATATCTGACGGGCTGTTACCATCCGCCCAGCCACCGTAGGTATAGTTGAGACCCGCAGCAATCTGTGCAGAACTATAATCACCATAATGATTGAGATAACCACCGCAGCAGTTCATGAGGCGGGCAATCAACGTTTTTCCCGGTGGCCATGAACGGGTCATCGTGCCGCCTAATGTACCGGTACCGTAGTTAAGATAAACCGCTTCATTGCCAAAGCGTTGAATAACATCTTTCAGGCTACCCGAAATCATGTCTAAGGCTTCATCCCAGCTGATACGCTTAAATTTACCTTCGCCGCGCTTACCTACACGTTTCATTGGGTACTTGAGACGATCAGGATTGTAGACCCGCCGCCGCATAGAGCGGCCGCGCAGACAAGCCCTGACCTGGTGCAATCCTTCGTAATTGTCATCACCCGTGTTATCCGTTTCGACATAACGGATCACCCCATCGACAACATGCATTCTCAGCGGGCAACGGCTCTCACAATTGACGGTGCATGCACTCCAGACAATTTTCTCATCTGCGGTTTTAACCGAATCCTGACGTGTTTCAGCACGTATTGATTTAAATGGCAGTGATATGCCCCCGACGGCAGCTGCCATACCGGCGAGCGTAGTTCCCTTAACCAGATCACGGCGGCTGATCCCTCCGCCTGAACCCGTTTTCTTGCTGTTTGAATCCGACATTGCTTACTCCGTTGCGCCCTTATCTTAAGGACGAAAATTTAACAACCATGTCACTGAACCTGGCTCCTGGGCCGTGGCTTCTTTAGACTTTTTCTATCTGAATCAAATTCGTATGCTGAGGATTACCTTTCGCCAGCGGGGACGGGCGCTGGGTCGTCAGCGTGTTCATGCAGGCACCATGGTCAATACGGTCACCACTCATATTGGCCTGATGCCATGCGCCCTGCCCCATAGCAACAACGCCGGGCATGATGCGCGGGGTAACTTTGGCCGACACGCGCACTTCACCCCGGTCATTAAACACTTTCACTTTGTCACCGTTCTCAATACCACGGGTTTTGGCATCAATCGGGTTGATCCATACCTGCTGGCGGCAGGATGCCTGTAACACGTCGATGTTGCCGTATGTGGAATGGGTGCGGGCTTTGTAATGAAAACCGAACATTTGCAGCGGGAACTGACTGCGTTTCGGATCGTCCCAGCCTTCAAAGGTTGAGGCATATACCGGCAGCGGACTGATCGTTTCATCTTTTTGCAGTTCCCATTCGCCGGCAATTTTCGCCAGTGCAGAGGAATAAATTTCGATTTTACCGGAAGAGGTTTTCAACGGATTGGCATGAGGATCCTGACGGAATTTTTTATAAGCCACGAAATGTCCGGCCGGATCCCTGCGCTTATAAATCCCCATTTCGCGCAGTTCTTCATAAGCAGGTAATGCCGGATCTCTCGCCAGCATTTTGCCATACAGATATTGCAGCCATTCCCGCTGGGTACGCCCTTCCGTGAACTTGTTGTACACATCCGGGCCAAGACGACGAGCCACTTCGCTCATCATCTCGTAGATGCCTTTACGTTCAAACTTAGCGGACGTCGCAGGCTGGATGAAGATCAGATATCCCATATTCCCGGCATAGTCGTTGGGAATAATATCTTCCTGTTCAACAGTCATCAGATCAGGCAGCAGAATGTCGGCGTATTTTGCCGAGGAAGTCATGAAGTTTTCCAGCACAACGATCATCTCGCACTGCGCGTCGTCCTGGAGAATATCGTGGGTTTTATTGATGTCGGAATGTTGGTTGGTGATGGTGTTACCCGCATAGTTCCAGATGAACTTGACCGGCACATCCAGTTTGTCTTTGCCGCGAACACCATCTGCTTTAGCAGTCATCTGCGGGCCGCGCGCGATGGCATCAGTCCAGCTGAAACAGGAAATCTGTGTTTTTACCGGATTTTCCAGCACCGGCATACGTTCAATGGTAATGGTATAGGTGGATTCCCGCGCCCCGCTGTTGCCACCATTAATGCCGACATTACCGGTTAAAATCGGCAGCATAGCAATAGCACGTGACGTCAGCTCGCCATTGGCCTGGCGCTGCGGGCCCCAGCCTTGAGAAATGTAGGCAGGTTTGGCCTGCCCGATTTCGCGGGCCAGTTTAACGATGCGATCCACAGGAATGCCGGTAATACGGGATGCCCATTCAGGCGTCTTCGCCGTCGCATCTTCGCCCTGACCGAGAATGTACGCTTTGTAGTGGCTGTTTACGGGTGCATCTGCGGGCAAGGTTTTTTCGTCGTAGCCCACGCAACAGGCATCGAGGAAAGGCTGATCGACCATGTTTTCGGTGATCAGCACATGTGCAAGACCGGCGACCAGTGCAGCATCGGTTCCCGGACGGATCGGGATCCACTCATCTTCACGGCCTGCAGCAGTGTCGGTGTAGCGCGGGTCGATCACGATCATACGGGCACTGGAACGCTGACGCGCCTGCTCCAGGTAATAGGTGATACCGCCACCGCTCATGCGCGTTTCGGCAGGATTGTTACCGAAAAGCACCACCAGCTTACTGTTTTCAATATCTGATGTGCTGTTGCCATCATTACTGCCATAAGTGTATGGCATGGCGCAGGCGATTTGCGCGGTACTGTAAGTCCCGTAATGACTGAGGAAGCCACCGTAACAGTTCATCAGGCGGGCAACCAGCGAGGCGTAAGGGGAAGAACGGGTGATATTGCCGCCGACAACGCCGGAGGTGTAGTTGATGTAAACGGCCTCATTGCCATATTTAGCAACAATACGCTTCAGGTTATTGGCAATTTCATCAAAGGCTTCTTCCCAGCTGATGCGCCTGAATTTACCTTCGCCACGTTTACCGACGCGCTTCATCGGGTAATTCAAACGCTCCGGATGGTTCATTCGCCGGCGGATTGAGCGTCCACGCAGACACGCGCGAACCTGATGGTCACCGTAGATGTCATGTCCGGTATTATCGGTTTCAACCCAGTACACTTCATCATCACGTACATGTAAACGCAGGGCGCAGCGGCTGCCGCAGTTAACCGAGCAGGCACCCCAGACCACTTTGTCTTCAGGTGCAGAATTTTTCACTTCACCCACAGCCTGTGCCAGTGCTTTGCGGCTGAATGGCAGAGATACGCCGCCCGCGGCAATGGCCAGTCCTGCCAGCGTTGATGTTTTCATCAGCGTCCGGCGGCTGATACCACTTTTTATCGTGATGACTTCAGGTTCGATTACCGACATTTTCCCGCTCCGGTCATAAAGTAGTTACCCACTTAGAATGCAGGGATACTACTAATAAGGAGGTAGGAAACTTTGTCTGCTATCAAAAAAGGCAGGGTTGTGTTGGCGGAAATGAGGAATTCTTAATGCAGCGCACGATTTTATGCATAAAAAAAGCGCCCTCAGGCGCTTTTTCGCTATATTACTGCATATATAACGGGATTAGCCGATATATTCTAAACCGCCCATGTAAGGACGTAATACTTCCGGCACTTCAATACGGCCGTCAGCTTGCTGGTAGTTTTCCAGCACAGCCACCAGCGTACGACCCACAGCCAGACCAGAACCATTCAGGGTATGAACCAGACGTGGTTTTTTGTCAGTTTTGCTGCGGCAACGCGCCTGCATACGGCGGGCCTGGAAATCACCCATGTTTGAACATGAAGAAATTTCGCGGTAAGTATCCTGCGCTGGCAGCCAGACTTCCAGATCGTAGGTTTTGCATGAGCCAAAGCCCATGTCGCCGGTACACAGCAGAACCTTGCGGTACGGCAGATTCAGCAACTGAAGCACTTTTTCCGCATGACCGGTCAGTTCTTCCAGTGCATCCATTGAATCTTCAGGACGCACAATTTGCACCATTTCAACTTTGTCGAACTGGTGCATACGGATCAACCCGCGGGTATCACGGCCATAAGAGCCGGCTTCTGAACGGAAACAAGGGGTATGCGCCGTCATCTTCAGTGGCAGAGATTCTTCTTCAAGAATTTCATCACGAGTCAGGTTAGTCAGCGGCACTTCTGCCGTTGGGATCAGCGCATAATTGCTGCTGCCCGCTTCTTCACTCAGTGGTTTGGTATGGAACAGATCTTCGCCAAATTTTGGCAGCTGACCGGTACCAAACAGCGTTTCCTGATTGACCAGATACGGAACATACGTTTCCAGATAACCATGTTGTTCTGTGTGTAAGTCCAGCATGAACTGCGACAGCGCGCGATGCATACGGGCGATTTGCCCTTTCATCACCACAAAACGCGCACCCGTCAGTTTTACGGCCGCGGCAAAATCCAGACCGCCTGCCATTTCGCCCAACGATACGTGATCACGCACGGCGAAATCATACTGACGCGGCGTACCCCAGCGGCTGACTTCCTGGTTATCGTTCTCATCTTTACCGGCGGGCACAGAGTCATCAGGCATGTTTGGAATAGCAGAAGCGATATCGCGGATATCATTTTGCAATGCATCCAGTTCCGCTTTCGCGGCATCCAGCTTCTCACCCAGCGTATTCACTTCCAGACGCAGGGGTTCGATGTCTTCGCCACGGGCTTTTGCCTGACCGATAGATTTCGATCGGGAGTTACGTTCAGCCTGTAGAGTTTCCGTTTCTACCTGCAAGACTTTGCGGCGTTCTTCCTGAGAACGCAGCGTTTCCACATCGAGTTTAAAACCTCTGCGAGCGAGTTTTTCTGCAACTGCGTCTAGCTCATTACGCAGCAGATTGGGATCCAGCATGCTAATCCTGTACGTGTCGTTATTGAATGTTAATTTGACGATGCACACTGACTGAAACGACAGCGTGTCAAAGAGTTATCACGGATAACCTTACCGCAACGATAAAATTAGCGGTAGCGTTTTGTCGGGCTATTTTGATCTTGTTCGGCAAGCCATGCCAGCTTTTCGCCGATCTTGCCTTCAAGGCCGCGTGATGTCGGGTAATAATACTGCGTACGGGCCATTTGAGGCGGGAAATAATCTTCGCCCGCAGCATAGGCATTCGGTTCGTCGTGCGCATAACGATACTCGGCACCCAGCCCCATTTCTTTCATCAGCTTCGTCGGTGCATTACGTAAGTGTTCCGGTACATCGAAATCTGCCATTTCCCGGGCATCACGCATGGCTGATTTGAACGCCGTATAAACCGCATTACTTTTCGGAGCACAGGCCAGATATACGATAGCCTGCGCAATTGCACGCTCACCTTCAGCCGGACCCACACGAGTAAAACAATCCCAGGCAGCGAGAGCCACCTGCATGCCACGCGGATCCGCATTACCCACATCTTCTGACGCAATCGCCAGCAAACGTCGCGCCACGTACAACGGGTCACCACCGGCAGTGATGATGCGGGCGTACCAGTAAAGCGCCGCATCAGGCGAAGAACCCCGTACTGATTTATGCAAAGCAGAGATTAAATCGTAAAAACGATCGCCTTTATTATCAAAGCGCGCACTGCGTTCACCGGCAATCTCAGTAAGCAATTCCGGCGTAAGTGTCCGGTAACCTTTGGCGTCGATTTCCGCCATATCGGCCATCATTTCAATGCTGTTCAGCGCACGGCGTGCATCGCCATTCACCAGCTCCGAAAGCATACGACGGGTTTCCGGCGGAACACGGATTTTCTCGTTGGCGTAACCGCGCTCCGCATTCGTCAATGCCTGATCAATCACTTTCTCGATATCTTCAGAGGTCAGTGATTTCAGCAAATACACACGGGCACGAGACAGCAATGCGGAATTGAGTTCGAAAGAGGGGTTTTCGGTGGTCGCACCAATAAACGTGATGGTGCCATCTTCAATGTGCGGCAGGAATGCATCCTGCTGACTTTTGTTAAAGCGATGAACTTCGTCAACAAACAAAATGGTACGGCGTCCGGCATCGCGATTCTGCCGGGCACGTTCAATCGCTTCACGAATATCTTTGACGCCGGAGGTCACCGCCGATATCCGTTCGACGTCGGCGTCTGCATAGCGGCCAATCAGTTCTGCCAGCGTTGTTTTCCCGGTGCCCGGCGGACCCCATAGAATCATAGAATGCAATTGCCCTGCTTCAATCGCCCGTGGCAAAGGTTTGCCTGGCGCTAACAGATGCTGCTGTCCGATATATTCTGCAAGGGTAACTGGCCGCATCCTGGCGGCCAGTGGCTGGAATTCGTTTTGGGAAAAATCGAGTGACAGATTACTCAAACTAACCTCACTGACGCTGGTCGTCCACCGTCACACCCTGCGGCGGAGTAAATTTAAACTTGGCATCATCAACAGACGTATTTTGCTCGCCTTTCAATGTATAAGCACTTTTCTGCCCGTCCTGCTCAACGGCAGTGAAGCTTTTGATAGTGCCTGAAGGGGTCACGTTGATCGCGAATTGTTTCAGATTACCGGTCGCCGTTTTCGGCGTTAATTCGAAATCATCGCCTTTCTGCTTCACGTTGTATTTTGCCCAGTCACTGCTGTCATTACGCGTGATCAGCATAAACGGCGTGTTGCCTGTAGCATTTTTCAGCCAGGTCGCCGTGACCTGCTCAACGAACGGGTTGTAGAACCACAGGGTTTTACCATCAGAAACTAAAATGCTTTCATCTGGCGTGGTCATATGCCAGTTAAACAGGTTTGGACGTTTCACCCACAACTGACCTTCACCCTGCTGAACAGCTGCACCATCATCGCTGGTGACCGTCTGTGTAAAACTGGCATGGAAAGTATTAAGTTTACCCAGACGGGATTTAAGGTCACTGCTGGCATCCGCTAATACGGAAGCGGAGGTAAATGCGGTCAGTAAACACCCTACCATTAACAATTTTTTCATTCTTATTCTTACCTCAGAAATCCATAAACTTCAGACGATGCCTTTTACACAGGCAAAAGACGTATGGTGCGAACTCTATCCGAGGCGACGCCCAGAAGGTAGCTCAATCATCTGAAAAAACGTTGTTTTACGCTTCTTTGCACAAGGGTCGCATTCGCGACCCTTCTTAACAAAATACAGGCAGATCGGTACAGTTTTATTCGTGTGACGGCGGTGCCAGGACTTCACGGTTACCGTTATGGCCCGGCGTACTGACAATGCCCTGCGCTTCCATTTGCTCAACAATTCGCGCCGCACGGTTATAACCGATACGGAACTGACGCTGAACGCCGGAAATTGACGCACGACGTTTATCGACAACGAATGCAACAGCCTGATCAAACAGAGCATCAAGCTCTTCATCACCGTCCAGACCTAAACCGCCCCCTTCACCATCATCGCCACCGGAAACAATGCTTTCGATGTATTTTGGACGACCGCGCGCCTTCCAGTCCTGCACGACCGCGTGCACTTCCTGGTCACGGACAAAAGCCCCGTGAACACGAACCGGAATCGAGGAGTTGGGTGCCATATACAGCATATCACCCATCCCCAACAGGGATTCTGCGCCGCCCTGATCCAGGATAGTACGGGAGTCAATTTTACTCGACACCGTAAAAGCAATACGGGTCGGAATATTGGCTTTAATCAGACCGGTAATGACGTCAACGGAAGGACGTTGCGTCGCCAGAACCAGGTGAATACCTGCCGCACGGGCTTTCTGAGCAAGACGCGCAATCAGCTCTTCCACTTTTTTACCGACGGTCATCATCAGGTCGGCAAACTCATCGACCATCACCACGATAAACGGTTCTTTCTGCAGATACGGCGGCTCCGCAGCCATTCCGTCGCCGGGCTTCCAGAATGGATCAGGGATCGGACGCCCCATTGCTTCCGCTTCCAGTACCCGCTCGTTGTAACCGGCAAGGTTACGCACACCCAGCGCCGACATCAGTTTATAGCGACGCTCCATTTCACCGACACACCAGCGCAGCGCATTGGCGGCATCTTTCATATCGGTCACGACTTCGGTCAGCAGATGCGGAATACCTTCATACACTGACAATTCGAGCATTTTCGGATCGATCATGATGAAGCGCACATCTTCCGGTTTGGACTTGTACAACATACTCAGGATCATGGCATTAACGCCGACGGACTTACCGGAACCGGTCGTACCGGCAACCAGCAAGTGAGGCATTTTCGCCAGATCGGCGATAACAGGTTCACCGGAAATATCTTTACCCAGGACAATCGTCAGGGGTGATGTACTTTCTTTAAATTTCGCACAGTCCAGCACTTCACGCAGATAGACGGTCTGGCGCTTTTTATTGGGTAACTCCAGGCCGACATACGGTTTGCCTGGGATCACTTCCACAACACGCACCGCAACTGCTGACAATGAGCGGGCAAGGTCACGCGAAAGGTTGGAAATACGTGCGGCTTTAACACCCGGCGCCAGATCCAGTTCAAAACGGGTGATCACCGGCCCGGGTAATTTCCCGACGACATCGGCTTTAATCCGGTAATCATTCAGGCGTGCTTCGATCAGATTGCCCATCTGTTCCAGCGCGAACTCATCCACCGGCTCCGCTTCAGCCGGAGGCGAAGTGAGCAAATCCAGCGATGGGAGCGGCGTGGTCGGTTTAATCAGCGGCTGCTCATTACGCATCAGGAACGGGTGGATCAAACTGTCCATATCCGGCTGTACCGATGGCGCAGACTGACGAGGAGCCTCATATTCCTGGGCATGCTGCACGGGCTCAGAGGCCGCAGCGCGCTGATAAGGTTGCTGCGCAAAAGCAGGTTGCGGTTCTTCTTCCGCTTGTGCCGGCAAGGTAAACAGCGGCTCAGAAGGCGTATCGTCAATCAGATCAGCCATTGGCGAGAAACTGAAGGCATCATGCTGGCTGAGCTTCATGGCCGCAGCGGCAAAATCATCCGCTGCAACAGCGGGTGATACAGCCTGGTGACTTTGTGAATGATGATGCTGAAGCACACCACTTTGCGGTTCGACATCCTGCTCATAACGGGCCTGCTCACGCGCCGCAAACGCATTGCGTAATTCGGCCTCCTGCAAGGCGGCGGCATCCGGTTCATCAGCAGGCTCTGCATCGCCATAACGCGCTTGCTGCTGAGCCGCAAAGGCTTGCTGCAATGCTGCTTCCTGCATGGCTTCCTCGTCAGCCTGCGCCAGAGAGTCGTTATGCCATACGCTTTGTTCGGCATCCCGTTGCGTCGTCGCTGACTGCGCCTGTTCCTGCTGCTCTGCCATACGCTGGGAAGGAAGTTTAATGCCATATGAGGCCAGCTCACGGCGCGTAGGTATACGCACCGGATTAGGACGTGGTAACTCAGGGCCAAAGCCTTTTTTCACCTGCGGATTTTCATCGCTCACCGCACTGAAAGCCGGCATAAAGGTGTTACCCACAGAAGATGCCGCTGACTGTCCTGCCTGCGCAAGACCAGTCGCCAGTGCTGCGGTGGCCGCCACGCTGGCTGCCTGACCGGCATCAGGCACCGCTGAACTGAAATCAAACGGAGAACGGGAATGTTCCACTGCCGTTTGCCAGTTGCCCAGGCTCGGCCCATCGTCCTCTCTGCGCTCAACGGGCGCGGGTGAAGGAGATTGCTGAACGGGTTGCGGATGGCGCGGTACCGGTGTTTCTTCCGGGATCTCGAAATTGTATAACGGCGGAGTAGCTGCAGCCGGTGCCGGCGGCGGTGCAATATTAGCAACCGGCGGTTCAGCGGCATAAGGATCGGCTGCCGGTGCCGGGCTCACAACCGCTGCAGGTTCAGCTTCCGCCGGGCTGGCTACCGAAGACACCTGAGCAGCAGGCTCATTCACGGAAGGTGCAGAAAACAGCACATCATCTTCATCGGCTTCAGCAGCAACTGCCGATGCTGTGACAACGCTTGCCGCAGCGACGGCAGGCGCAACTTTAGCGACAGGTTTTGCGTCGTCTTCCAGTAGCGGATCGTCATGCTCGTCGTAATCATAATCTTCATCGCGACGGGAGCGGTTGGTCACGATATTCGTCACACCCAGCACTGCGCCGCCGATCTTTTCAGCGATGGTCAGCCAGGACCAGCCGGTAAATAAAGTCAGACCGGCAGCCCAGACGCACAGCAGAACCAGGGTCGCCCCCACGTTATTGAAGTACGGGGTCATCGCGGTACTGAGCAAACTGCCGATTACACCGCCGGAAGCGAAGTAATACAGGTCATCAATATTGACGGCCGCAAGACCACAAGACGTGACAATGAGCGCCAGCGTGCCAATAAGGCGCAGCGAAAGGGCAAAATAATCGACGAAATCCTGTCTATCCCGCTGACGGAAAGCCGCCCAACAGAGACACAGAATAATAGGGGGTATCGCGTAGCCAAATACGCCAAAGATGAAGAACAGCGTGTCGGCCATCCATGCACCTACACCTCCACCCCAGTTATGAATTGGCCCATGCCAGGCGGTCTGAGACCAACTGGGATCTGAGGGGTTAAAACTCACCAATGCTGCCATTAAATAAGCAGCAAAAATCGCCACCACAACCAGCAAAGCCTCCAGCAGACGGCGGCCATTGCTCAGTTTTTTTAGGGTAACTTCTTTATCTTCTGTATATTCCTGGCTCAAGAAAGGCTCTCCAGGTTCCTGTGAACTGAGAAAAAGCAACAGCGCCGAGACTCCCCGGCGCCATAGCTGTATAGATACACAGGAGTGTAGCTAAAATGACAAGGTTTTGCACCAGAACAATTACCGGGTCTTAATGACCAGGCGATTTGTCTGCTTCACTTCTTCCATCACCACGTAGGTGCGGGTGTCGTTAACACCAGGCAGACGAAGTAAAGTCTCACCTAAGAGCTTACGGTAAGCAGACATATCAGGTACGCGGGTTTTCAACAAATAGTCGAAATCCCCTGAAACCAGATGACACTCCTGAATATCTTCGAGTTTTTGCACTGCCGCATTGAACTGCTCAAACACATCCGGCGCGCCGCGATTGAGGGTAATTTCAACAAATACCAGCAACGAGGCATCCAGATAATGCGGGTTGAGCAATGCAGTATAACCATTGATGAAGCCCTGACGTTCCAGACGACGAACGCGCTCCAGACATGGAGTTGGAGATAATCCCACACGTTTGGAAAGCTCGACGTTTGAAATCCGGCCATCCTTCTGCAATTCATTGAGGATGTTACGGTCAATACGGTCGAGATCTTTTCCCGGACGCTTTTTATTGTCTACCATTATTATTGTCTCTCTGCTGTCCTTCCCTGCACCTGCCATACCCCAGCCAACTTCAATGTCTAAGGGTTGTCCCAAGCGAAGACCCGATGATTAAGGTTTACGCATCCAAAAGCCGCGTTGATCCCCTGTCAAAAGGAACACGGCCGTAAAGCGGATACTCAAAAGAAATAACCCTGCGAAATTAATAGGTTGTCAACAAACAACCTGATTCACTCATCCCTGCTGCAACCGAAAAGCCAAAAAACAAGACCGGAACAGGTCCGGTAGCAGCCAATGGCATAAATTCAAGTCACAGACAGGCAGTTAATTTCTCCTTCCCCTGATGTTTTCGCAAATGCACAGCGGATTGTCAAAGTAAAAGAAGCAAAATCAGAAGAACGTGCCAGATTGAAAAGCTGGTACCCCCTTTTTAGCTATCTTTTCTCTTTGAACAATAACAACGCATCTCACGCGTTATTTCTGCAAAATCCCTACAAAGCGTCCTGAATTGTGCCCGAATTAACACGTTTTGATGAGCAACGTTCATCACATATGGTCGTCAGAATGGTTGTTTTTCATCCTATCCATCAAACAGTTACCTGCTTCATCGATATTGGCGAAACTCTTTTTACTCGGGTTGCACAATAAAAACTATCAGACAAATCGTTAACAACATCTGAGTTTGCTTTTTTTACTGCGCCGTTTTCCCTACAATCGGTTTATCGCTTGTCGCCATCGCGGAGATGAATTACGCATGAGTACGGTTAAACACAGTAAATTATTGATTTTGGGCTCCGGTCCGGCGGGTTATACCGCAGCGGTTTATGCTGCGCGTGCAAACCTCAATCCGGTATTAATTACCGGGGTGGAAAAAGGTGGGCAGCTGACTACCACCACCGAAGTGGAAAACTGGCCGGGTGATCCGGAAGGTCTGACCGGTCCGGGCTTAATGGAACGTATGCACGAGCATGCCACCAAATTTAATACTGAGATCATTTTCGACCACATCAATAAAGTCGATTTGCAGAATCGTCCGTTCCGTCTGACCGGTGACAGTGGCGAATACACCTGTGACGCGCTGATTATCGCTACCGGCGCTTCGGCACGTTATATCGGCCTGCCTTCCGAAGAAGCGTTCAAAGGTCGCGGCGTCTCAGCCTGTGCAACCTGTGACGGGTTTTTCTACCGCAACCAGAAAGTCGCGGTTGTCGGCGGCGGCAATACCGCTGTCGAAGAAGCCCTTTATCTGGCAAACATTGCCTCTGAAGTGCATCTGATTCACCGTCGTGACAGCTTCCGTGCAGAAAAAATTCTGGTAGACCGCCTCAATGACAAAGTGGCCAGCGGTAATATCGTTCTGCATACCCACAAGACCCTCAATGAAGTGGTTGGCGATCAGATGGGTGTAACGGGCGCGAGCCTGCTTGATGTACGCACTGACGAGAAATCGCAAGTGGATGTGGCAGGCGTGTTCATCGCTATCGGCCACAGCCCGAATACCGGTATTTTTGAAGGCCAGCTGGAACTGAAAGATGGCTACATCAAAGTGCAGTCCGGCTCGCATGGCAATGCCACCCAGACCAGCATTCCGGGCGTCTTCGCCGCGGGTGACGTGATGGACCACATCTATCGCCAGGCGATCACTTCCGCCGGAACCGGTTGTATGGCCGCACTGGATGCAGAACGCTATCTGGACGGTTTATCCCAGGCACCAGATTTATAATTACGCCTGCGGCGAGTTATCGGACGAAGAGTCCACACAAAGAGTAACGAATAAGGCGGCTTAATTGCCGCCTTATTGTTTTCAGTGTTGAGCCAAGCATGTAACATGAGCGCCCTCCCATCCGGATTGCTGCACAGACTGATGCCTGATGAATAAAACACGACAACAAGAACTTATCCGCTGGTTAAAACAACAAAGCTCACGCGCCAAAGGCTGGATACGTCTGTCTATGATGCTGGGTTTACTTTCCGGTTTGCTGATCCTCGCGCAGGCGTGGCTGATGGCCGGATTACTGCACAGCCTGATCATTGAGCACACCCCGCGAGATGCCTTGCTGCAAAGTTTCCTGTTAATGGCGCTGACGTTTGTTCTGCGCGCTGTCGTCACCTGGCTGCGTGAACAGGTGGGTTTTATTTGCGGACGGGTGATACGTCAGGAAATGCGCAAGCGGGTACTCGACCGTCTGGAAAAACTCGGTCCTGCCTGGATCCATGGAAAACCGGCGGGCAGCTGGGCCAGCATCATTCTTGAGCAAATCGAAGATATGCAGGATTACTATTCCCGCTACCTGCCGCAGATTGCCCTGGCAGGTATCATCCCTCTGCTTATTTTGGTCAGCGTCTTCCCGGTTAACTGGGCTGCCGGGCTGATACTGCTGGTGACCGCCCCGCTTATTCCGCTGTTTATGGCACTGGTCGGGATGGGTGCAGCGGAGGCGAACCGACGTAACTTTGTGGCGCTGGCACGTCTGAGCGGGAATTTTTTAGACAGCCTGCGCGGCCTCGATACGCTTCGTCTTTTCCATCGCGGCACAGCGGAAATCGATCAGATCAAACGTTCAACTGAAAACTTTCGTGCCCGCACGATGGACGTCCTGCGCCTGGCCTTTTTATCCTCCGCAGTGCTGGAATTCTTCGCGTCTATTTCCATCGCAGTTGTCGCGGTTTACTTCGGTTTCTCCTATCTCGGTGAGCTCAATTTCGGCAGCTACGGTACCCCTGTTACCCTGTTCGCCGGTTTCCTGGTGCTGATACTCGCCCCTGAATTTTTCCAGCCTCTGCGTGATCTGGGCGCGTTTTATCACGCCAAAGCGCAGGCGGTGGGGGCTGCCGAAAGTCTCGTCACCTTCCTCAGCGCAGAAAGTGCTGATATGGGGGACGGCGAGCAACACTGGCCAGCCGGACAGGCAGTGTCACTGGAAGCCCGCGACGTTATTATTCAGTCGCCGCAAGGTAAAACGCTGGCCGGCCCGTTAACATTTAATGTTCAGACCGGGCAGCGTATCGCGATCGTCGGCCTGAGCGGTGCAGGTAAAAGTTCGTTGCTCAACGCCTTGCTGGGCTTCCTGCCCTATCAGGGTTCCGTTACCGTCAGCGGCATTGAATTGCAATCATTACGTAAAGAAGAATGGCGTAAACAGCTAAGCTGGGTCGGCCAGAATCCGCACCTGCCGGAACTTACCCTGCGCGCCAATATCCTCCTCAGTCAGCCGGATGTCAGCCACGAGCAGCTTCAGTCCGCCATCGACCGTGCCTATGTGAACGAATTCCTGCCGCTCTTACCACAGGGGCTGGAAACCGAACTGGGCGACAGCGCGGCGCGGTTATCCATCGGCCAGGCTCAGCGTGTCGCCGTTGCCCGCGCCCTGCTCTGTCCGTGCCGTTTGCTGCTGCTCGATGAACCCACGGCCAGTCTTGACGCGCACAGCGAAAAGCGTGTGATGAATGCGCTGAACGACGCGTCAAAAGCACAAACCTCCCTGCTGGTCACACATCAACTGGAAGATACGCGTGACTACGATGAAATCTGGGTGATGGATAAAGGCCTGATCGCTGAGCGCGGCACCTTCGCGCAACTGGTGGCTCAGAACGGTTTATTCGCCCGTCTGCTTTCCCGGCGGAATAAGGAGCTGTAATCATGAAAACCCTTCTGCCTTATCTCGCCCTGTACCGCCGCCACGGGTTCCGTTTGTCACTGGGCGTCATTCTGGCTATCGTCACCTTACTGGCGAGCATCGGCCTGCTGACGCTTTCCGGCTGGTTCCTGGCGGCCTCTGCGGTGGCCGGTATCGCCGGTTTATACAGCTTCAACTACATGCTTCCCGCCGCTGGCGTGCGGGGTGCTGCCATATTCCGTACCGCAGGTCGCTACGCTGAACGGCTGGTCAGTCATGACGCAACCTTCCGCGTGCTGGCGCATTTGCGGGTGTTTACTTTCACAAAAATCATGCCGTTGTCGCCGGGCGGCATTGCGCGCTTCCGTCAGGCGGATCTGCTTAACCGCCTGGTTGCTGATGTCGATACGCTCGATCACTTATACCTTCGGGTAATATCTCCGCTGGTAAGTGCACTGGTTGTCATCATCCTTGTGACAGCGGGCCTGAGTTTCCTTGACCTGAAGCTGGCGCTGACGCTGGGTGGGATTATGCTGGTGCTGATGCTGATCCTGCCGGTGATTTTCTATCGTGCAGGAAAACCCGCAGGCCGCGAACTGACGGCGCTGCGCAGTGACTACCGGATGCAACTGGCTTCGTGGTTACAGGGGCAGTCTGAACTGGTGGTTTTCGGCGCTCAGCCACGTTTCCGCCAGCAACTCAATGATATCGAACAGCGCTGGATGTTGCGCCAGCAACAGCAGGCAAAACTTACCGGTTTATCGCAGGCTATGGTGATTGCCGCGGCCGGTCTGACCGTTACGCTGATGCTGTGGCTAGCTGCCGGTGGTATCAGTCAGTTCCCGCAACCGGGTGCGCTGATCGCGCTGTTTGTCTTCACCCCGCTGGCGGCATTCGAAGCGCTGGGACCTGTAGCCGCCGCATTCCAGCATCTCGGTCAGGTTATCGCCTCAGCTCAGCGTGTCAGCCAGATCATCGATCAGCCCGCTGATGTGACCTTCCCGTCACAAGGCCCGCTGGCTGGTGAACAGATCAGCCTGTCGCTGAAAAAGGTGAATTTCACTTATCCTGGTCAGCCTTTGCCGGTTCTCAAAAATATTACGCTGGATATCCGCGCCGGTGAGCATATCGCCCTGCTCGGCCAGACCGGTTGTGGTAAATCCACCCTGCTGCAATTGCTGACACGCGGCTGGGATATCAGCAGCGGGTCACTGGAAATCAACGGTCATGCCATTGAGGGCTACGACGAAGCCACGCTGCGCACAATGATCACGGTGGTCAGCCAGCGTGCGCATGTATTTAATACCACGCTGCGTGAAAACCTGCGCATGGCCTCACCACACAGTACCGATGAACAGCTTGCAGAAGCGTTGAGACAGGTTGATTTACATAAACTTTTAGAAAACGAGGGTCTGAATGCCTGGCTCGGTGAAGGCGGACGTCAGCTTTCCGGCGGCGAACAGCGCCGGATCGGACTGGCCCGTGCGTTATTGCATAATGCACCCCTCTGGTTGCTGGATGAACCGACGGAAGGGCTGGATGCAGAAACAGAACAGCATATTTTGGCTCTGCTGCATAAACATTGTCAGAATAAGACGCTACTCTTAGTGACGCACCGTTTACACGGTCTGGAAGCCCTCGACAGGATATGCGTCATGGAAGAGGGGCAGATTGTTGAACAAGGTGATCACCAGACGTTAGCCGCGGCACAAAGTCGTTATGCCAGATTCCTCGCCCGCGCCTGAGGTGGTTGTTTATGGTTTACGGCGGACCTGTCCGCCGGATAAGGAGATCTATGCGGTTAGTTAAGCTTGAGGCCAATTCAGTGAATTTCCCGGCGCCTGAAACTGCATTGCAGGAGCCGAATGGCCTGCTGGCTATCGGAGGCGATCTCACCGCCCCCCGTCTGCTTTCCGCTTATCAGCATGGCATTTTTCCCTGGTTCGAGCCCGGAGAGATGATCCTCTGGTGGTCGCCTGACCCGCGTGCGATTTTGGTTCCCGGAGAACGCCATGCCAGCCGCAGTCTGAAACGTTTTATGCGCAAGATGCCGTTCCGTTTCACCCTCAATCAGCAGTTTGAGCGGGTGATTCATGCCTGCGCCATGCAGCGTGAAGATGGCACCTGGATCGGGCCGCTGGTACAGCGCGGGTATCAGGAATTGCATGAAGCCGGGCGCGCGCACTCGGTAGAAGTCTGGGAAGGTGATGAGCTGGTTGGCGGTTTATATGGCGTTTCTGTTGGCAAATTATTTTGCGGCGAGTCGATGTTCAGCCGCCGGGAAAATGCCTCCAAATGCGCGCTTATGCTTTTTTGCCAACATTTTTCCCGCAATGGTGGAGAACTGATTGACTGTCAGGTGCTCAACCCTCACACTGCGTCGCTGGGTGCGAGAGAGATCCCCCGCCGCCAATTTTTGCAGCAGTTATCCGAACTTTCACAACATGCGTTAGCGCCGGATTGCTGGTTGCCACAAGACTTATCCCCACATGATGAAGACCTGCCGGTGTTCCCGAAGGATAGGGAATAGGTGCGGTCATGGACCATACTTCTTTACATAATGTGGGTTTTTCGGCATTATCTTGCCGGTTAAAAACTATGGTAGTTAGACCTAGAGGATTCGATGGCCAAAGAAGACAACATTGAAATGCAAGGCACCGTACTTGATACGCTGCCAAACACTATGTTCCGCGTAGAATTAGAAAACGGACACGTAGTTACCGCTCACATCTCCGGTAAAATGCGTAAGAACTACATCCGCATCCTGACGGGCGACAAAGTCACTGTAGAGCTGACCCCGTACGACCTGAGCAAAGGCCGCATTGTCTTCCGTAGCCGTTAATAAGCGGCTCACTCATCGCTGATTTTCCGGCGATACCTGAGGATACCCTCTTCGCCCTTCCTGCTGTTGCAAGGGCGTTTTGTGGTATCCGCAATCCGGCATTTTGTTCCATTATCCTTTCTGAAATCCCTCACTAATTACTGCAATTAAACACAGAGTTTCAGAAAGAAAAAAGGCGATGTTTTCACATCGCCTTTTGTTTTTTCATGCTTTATGAAAAATTAATGCACCGCACCTTCCGGTTTTTTCTTCTGCGCACTCATGAAGTGATAAGTGAGCTTGTCAGCAGCCTTATCCAGTGCAACCGAGACGGAACCCCCGTCTACCAGTGAGCCAAACAGCAGCTCGTTGGCGAGTGGTTTTTTCAGGTTTTCCTGAACGGTACGGGTCATCGGACGTGCACCCATCGCACGGTCGTAGCCTTTCACTGTCAGCCAGTCGCGAGCCTCGTCACTGACTTCCAGAGAAACGCCTTTCGCATCCAGCTGCGCCTGCAGTTCGACGATAAATTTGTCGACAACCTGCTGGATAACTTCCGTAGACAGATGGTTGAACCAGATAACATTGTCCAGACGGTTACGGAATTCCGGCGTAAAGGTCCGTTTGATCTCTTCCATAGCATCCGGGCTGTTATCCTGATGCACCAGACCAATCGATTTACGTTCCGTTTCGCGAACACCGGCGTTAGTGGTCATCACCAGGATCACGTTACGGAAATCTGCTTTACGGCCGTTGTTATCGGTCAGCGTACCGTTGTCCATGACCTGCAGCAGCAGGTTGAAGACATCCGGGTGTGCCTTCTCGATTTCATCGAGCAGCACGACGGCGTGAGGATGTTTAATCACCGCATCCGTGAGCAAACCGCCCTGATCAAAACCAACATAGCCCGGAGGTGCACCGATCAAACGGCTGACCGTATGACGTTCCATGTATTCAGACATATCAAAACGCAACAGTTCGATATCCAGCGCTTTCGCCAGCTGAACGGTCACTTCGGTTTTCCCTACACCCGTCGGACCGGCGAAAAGGAATGAACCGACAGGCTTATGATCCTGACCCAGACCGGCACGACTCATCTTGATGGCTTCAGTCAATGCTTCGATGGCCGGATCCTGTCCGAAGACCAGCATTTTCAGACGGTCGCCCAGGTTTTTCAGCACATCACGGTCGGTTGCAGACACCGTTTTTTCAGGGATACGGGCAATACGTGCCACGACGCTTTCAATATCGCTGACATTGACGGTTTTCTTGCGCTTGCTGACCGGCATTAACCGGCTGCGTGCGCCTGCTTCGTCAATCACGTCGATGGCTTTGTCCGGCAGGTGGCGGTCATTAATGTATTTAACCGACAGCTCAACCGCCGCACGCACCGCTTTCGCGGTATAACGCACATCGTGATGCGCTTCGTATTTGGTTTTCAGGCCGTTAATGATCTGGACGGTTTCTTCAACGCTTGGCTCAGTAATATCAATTTTCTGGAAACGACGCGCCAGGGCACGGTCCTTTTCAAAAATATTGCTGAACTCCTGATAAGTTGTCGAACCGATCACCCGGATTTTACCGCTCGACAGCAACGGTTTAATGAGGTTTGCCGCATCCACCTGACCACCGGACGCCGCACCGGCACCAATAATCGTGTGGATTTCATCAATAAACAGAATGCTGTTCTTATCCTGCTCCAGCTGTTTGAGCAGAGATTTGAAACGTTTTTCGAAATCGCCGCGGTATTTCGTTCCCGCCAGCAACGAACCAATATCCAGAGAAAACAGGGTACAATCGGCCATGACTTCAGGCACATCGCCCTGCTCGATTCGCCATGCCAGCCCTTCAGCAATGGCTGTTTTGCCAACGCCGGATTCACCCACCAGCAGCGGGTTATTTTTACGACGACGGCAGAGCACCTGAATGGCGCGCTCCAGTTCTTTATCACGGCCAATCAGCGGATCGATACCACCTACACGCGCTAACTGGTTAAGATTAGTGGTGAAGTTCTCCATACGATCTTCCCCTGCCGACTGTTCTTCGTTAACTGGGTTTTCCGCATTGTTTTGCGCCTGGCTGCCCGATTCATCTTTACGGGTACCGTGCGAGATAAAGTTCACCACATCAAGGCGGCTGACATCATGTTTGCGCAGTAAGTAGGCTGCCTGAGATTCCTGCTCGCTGAAAATTGCGACCAGAACGTTGGCGCCGGACACTTCACTGCGGCCAGAAGATTGCACGTGGAATACCGCACGTTGCAGAACGCGCTGGAAACTCAGCGTAGGCTGGGTGTCACGTTCTTCTTCACTGGCAGGTAAGGTAGGTGTGGTTTGCTCGATGAAGGCTTCCAGTTCCTGGCGCAGGGCCACTAAATCCACTGTACAAGCTTCAAGCGCTTCACGGGCAGCAGGGTTGCTGAGCAGTGCCAGCAACAGGTGCTCCACGGTCATAAACTCATGCCGGTGCTCACGGGCTCTTGCGAAAGCCATGTTGAGACTGAGTTCAAGTTCTTGATTGAGCATAGGCACCTCCCAAATAGATTGCCTTAATCAGGCTTTTTCCAGCGTACACAGCAACGGATGCTCATTCTCCTTGGCGTACTCATTTACGTGTGCGACCTTGGTTTCCGCGACTTCGGCGGTATAAACGCCGCATATCGCTTTACCTCTGTAGTGCACCTGGAGCATCAGTTGCGTTGCACGTTCAATATCATAAGAAAAGAACTTTTGCAGAACGTCAATCACAAATTCCATTGGAGTGTAATCGTCGTTGTTTAATATAACTTTATACATAGATGGCGGTTTTACCTCATCCTTTTGCTTATCCGCCGCCAAATGTTCGAAATTTAACCAGTCTTGATTGTTACCCATTGCCTGTTCATCACCTGTGAAGATCGTATTGGAAGCCAAATACATAAACGAGAAGGCCTTCTGCAGAGCCTCACGCTGTTATTCCTGTATTTTACCATCTCTGGCCTCACCTTGCCGCTGCACAAAATGTCTGCGTGCATCAGATAACGCTGGTCGAAAATTAACAAAATATGTCAATAGCGTTACCTGCTTCAAACTTTGGTTATCTGCTCCCCCGCCACAAATGCCGTTTCCTTGACGTCTAACTCTATTCCACTAGAGTGTAAATTCGTGAGCTGAACGGAGTTTAAGCCGGCCTGAACAGACGCTTATCCGCTGTGTTCCGGCCTTCGTGCTCACTCAACTGGCTTTATCTATTTACTACCAGACTAGTCATGAGAGGGATGTAGAAGCATGCAGACGGGTACTGTTAAATGGTTCAATAATGCTAAAGGCTTTGGCTTCATTTGCCCGCAAAATGGCGGTGAAGACATCTTCGCTCACTACTCCACTATCCAGATGGAGGGATACCGGACACTGAAGGCCGGCCAGCAGGTCAATTTCGACGTTCATGAAGGCCCAAAGGGGAATCATGCCAGTCTCATTATCCCGGTGGAAAGTGAAGCGGTCGCCTGACCGGTTCAGCATCACGCATCAGATAACGCTTCAACTGCAAATGCCGGTCAATCACTGACTGGCATTTTCATTTATGGGGGAGAATGCTTCCGGCTTCAAGCCCTCAGCGTGAAAAAAAGTACATTTTTTAGACACCAATTGCTAAGACATGACATATAACGAAGTAAGTCTAAACATAATCTCAACAAATCACGTTCTATTTCTCCCTAATTCACGCCGTTGTACACCCGTTTATTCTTGGCCTGATGAAATAGCCACTACAAAACTCTGGCTTATAACAACAGGTATTTCCATGACTACTTTCGGCTACCCTTCCGTAGAAAAGGCGCCACTTTCCGGCCTTCAGTTAATGAAAGCATTGCTCTCCCGTCAGATAACGCCCGGGCCGTCATGGGAATTACCGCGCTATCGCTTAAAATTCCTTTTCCGCACGCTGATCAATCCGTACAGAACGTTCGGATTACTCAGTTACCTGGCACAACACCCGCAGCGCGACGAGATCCTGACCGCGATGCCAGGCCTGCCGTGTAAATTACACCGGGTATATCAGGCAGCAAATATCACGCAGGAACAGGCAATGAAACGTATCACCGATCATTACGATATGATTGGCCACTGTCTGCCTGAAGCGATTAATCATGGCTATCTGAATAAAAAAACGATGGCCATTGCCACGGTGACCGGCAAAGAAGGACAGCATTTTTCTGTCACTTTTAATGCCATCAGCCGTTTGGATAAAGAAGGGGAAGCCACGCTGACCTTTAATAATCCTCAGGGTGAACCGATTGCGATTGTGACGTTCTCGTTTATCAACTATCAGGACCGTCCGACGCTGTTCATCGGTGCATTGCAGGGACCCCGCGCGCATGTCGATCATCAGGAAATTCAGACTGCGACCAAAGCCTGCCACGGCTTATTCCCTAAACGCCTGGTGATTGAAGCACTGACCACCCTTGCGGATGTGACTGGCATGAAGCAAATCATCGCGGTGGGTAATCACACCCATATCTATGAAAATCCGCGTTACAAAAAACGCAAAGGAATGGTGTTTGCCGATTACGACAGTTTCTGGGAAACCCTGGACGCCAAACCGGGCGATGATGGCTACTTCCACTTACCGTCGCAAATTGCCCACCGCCCGCTGGAAGAAATTGCCAGTAAACGACGCTCGGAATACCGTCGCCGTTACCAGCTGTTAGACGATCTGGAAACGCAGATCCGTCAAACTTTCTCCGGCGGTCATGGTCATCCGGTGCTGACTGAAAACAGCCAGGCTGCTTAATCTGCCCTGCCGCGTGCCAGCCATGCCACGCGGGAAAACATTTGCCGCAACAGCGCAGGGATCGACGAGGTTCCCCTCAGTGACGCCGCAAGTGCCACATCAATCGCCAGATCCGGTTTCGAACTGCGGTGAATCGCTTTATCGATAATTCTTCTCGGCGACATCGGCACATTGGCCGGTATCGCCGCATTTTTGCGATAAACGTCTTCGAAACCGTCACGATACAGGAAATGTTCGATGTCCTGAGTGGGTAACGCTGTCAGACGGTAACGCAGCGTATCGTCGTGGTTTTCAACATTAGCAATCACAGTTGCCGCATATTTGCGCCCTGCCTCGTCACCGTCGACCAGCGCATGCCATTCAATACCCATGTGCCGGGCAAAGCGTAGCAAAGGCTTCAGGCCGCACTGCGCAAACTCGATAACCTTGATCCCTTCCGATTCAAAATGATAGCCGCACTGGCGCGCCAGCTGATTCAGCAGCCAGACTTCGGTTTCGCCTTCCACCAGCAACCAGCACCGGGCGAATAACGACGAGGGGCGGTTAAAGCGGATATGGAAAGCGATGCGGCGGCTGTCTTCCATGCTTAACCCTTCCGGCCCGATGGCGTAAGCCGCGACGCGACCGGACTCACGCACCAGCCGGCATATTTGCTCAACCGGCACCAGCGACAGCAAATCACCGGAATTGGTCGTGGTAATGCGTTGCAATGGCAACTGATCCAGTAATCCCCAGGCCACTGACAACATGATCGGATGCAAACGGGTTTCGGGGTCTTCAATGAGTAACAGCGGCCGTGCATCCGGGTGCAGTACCACCGAGCCTTTGGCCTGTAATAATGTCGAGAACATGCCAAGCAACATCACCCGCATACTGCGGCTGTTGGGTTCGGCAATCATACGATTGATGTTATCCAGTGAACGCCAGGCACGGCGGCTCTCCGCGCGGCCATGACGCTTTTGCTGCCACGGCGCGCTGCTGGAAGTGCCCTGCTCGGCAAAATAATGCTCCAGCAACTGTCGCATCGCCGAAAGGCCGCTGCGCAGCTCGCTGTTTTTCAGGGTCTGCGGACTGTGAACCAACTCGCGCGTCAGTTCATCCAGCTGTTTTGCCAGTTCTTCATTATTGGCTGCCAGCCTTGGTGCCAGTGTTTCACTGCGCAGGCGACGTATAAAGCGGGCATCGCGTAAACGTAATACCGGATTCAGACGGATCAGCGCCTGCGCCAGCGGATCTATTGTCACCAGGTTTAAAGGCTGACCATTCGACGACAGGAAACTGCGCAACGTCATCACACTGCCATCATCGTCCAGTTCACCTTCCAGCCGGTAATAAATACGGTTCAGTTTGTCAGCACATTTAACCCAGAGCGGTGACAGCGGATTAAAACGGGGCGACATGTGATGCCCGGCCTGATTCTCACAAAAGGTAAACACTACGTGCAGATACTGTGATTTAGATTCTTCTTCGCCCGCCGGGAAATAAAAATCCTCCTCCTTAAAGCAATACAGTTTGGGTTCGGGAGAAAGCAGCAAAGTTAACGCATCGAGCAGGCTGGATTTCCCCCAGGCATTCTCGCCGATTAACACCGTGTTGGTCAGAAAGGATTCGGCCTGCCCCTGATGAGAAGAACCGGTGATCGATGCGCCACGTTGCGCGGGCTGCGTCAGCGTCAAAGACAGGCGGTTAATCCCGCGAAAACCGACAATATCAATACGTTCCAGATACATCAGACGCCTCCTGTGCGCTCAAAGCTTTCCTGAGCATGGCGTTAAAAATTGGTTCAGGTCAAGCTCACAACGATATCTCTGTGTGCCAAAGCTGCTTTACAGTCAGATAACTTTTCGTTAGCGTGGCGGGCGGTATTTTCTGTACTGCGCTCTACTCACGGAACCTCACTTTTCAGGGACTTTTGCATCATGTACTCCGGGTTGTTAATTATTCTCCTGCCGCTGATTGCCGGCTATCTCATTCCGCTAAAAAACCGTGCCCTGTTGCATCTTGTAAACCAGTTACTGAGCTGGATGGTGTACGTCATCCTGTTCATTATGGGCGTCAGTCTGGCTTTCCTCGATAACCTCAGCGCGAATTTGGTACTGATTTTCAAATATGCCGCCGTCAGTTTCCTGTGCATCTTCGTGATGAACTATGCCGCGCTGTGGCTGCTGGAACGCCGCAGGCCCTGGAAAACACAGTATAAACAGGAAAAATTACCGTCCCGCATTCATATGGCGCTGGAATCACTGAAACTGTGCGGGGTGGTGGTCGGCGGTTTTGCCCTGGGTCTGACACAATGGCACTGGCTGACTTTCGCGTCGCAGGCCAGTGAAATTGCGCTGTTATTCCTGCTGGCACTGGTCGGTCTGCAACTGCGTAACAGCAGTATGACCCTGCGTCAGATTATCCTGAACCGGCGCGGCATGATGGTGGCGATAGTGGTGGCCCTCAGCGCACTGGCTGGCGGCGCTCTTGCCGCTCTGCTGTTGGGTTTACCACTGAAAACCGGGCTGGCCATCGCCTCCGGTTATGGCTGGTATTCGCTTTCCGGCATCGTCCTGACGGATTCTTTCGGACCGGTGATTGGCAGCGCGGCCTTCTTTAATGATCTGGCCCGCGAACTCTGCGCCATTATGCTGATCCCGACACTGGTGCGCCGCAGCCGTTCGACGGCACTTGGCTTGTGCGGTGCCACATCCATGGACTTTACCCTGCCGGTATTACAGCGCAGTGGCGGGCTGGATATGGTGCCTCCGGCCGTGGTACACGGATTTATCCTCAGCCTGATTGCCCCGGTCTTAATGGCCTTTTTCTCTGCCTGACCCCTGCCCGTCCCGTTGCCGTTGTGCAGCGGGAAACTCCCTCAAAAATTGCGATAAATCAACTCCGCATCACTTTGTCTTAAAAATCCCTTCAATTCTGTCTCAGCCGGTTCTAGGCTTGCATTAAAACAAGCACTTCAAATGCAACTTTAAAAGGACCTCCTTATGTTTTGTGTGCAATGTGAACAAACAGTCCGTACCCCGGCGGGCAATGGTTGCGCGTATGCGCAGGGTATGTGTGGCAAAACGGCAGAAACCTCTGATTTACAAGATTTACTGGTTGCGGTGTTAGAAGGGTTATCCGCCTGGGCACTGACCGCACGAGGCTATGGCATCATCGATGAAGAGATCGACAGCTTCGCGCCCCGCGCTTTTTTCTCCACACTGACCAATGTAAACTTCGATTCTGAGCGTATCGTCGGGTATGCCCGGGAAGCCATTCTTTACCGCGAATCGCTGGCTGTCCGCTGCCGTCTGACGGATCCGCAAGTCACCGTCAGTCACCCCCTCGCCTCACTGGAACTGGTCAGCAATAACCTCAGCGAGCTGCAACAACAGGCCGGGCAATTTGCGCTCAACGGTGACAAAGCGCAGATAGGCGATGACATTCACGGCCTGCGTATGCTGTGTCTGTATGGTCTGAAAGGTGCGGCCGCGTATATGGAACACGCGCATGTTCTGGGTCAGTCTGATACCGCCCTTTACGCCGAATATCATCGTCTGATGGCCTGGCTGGGCACACAACCGTCGGACATGGGCGAACTGCTCGCAAACGCGATGGCTATCGGCAAAATGAACTTTGGCGTGATGGCCATTCTGGATAAAGGCGAAACCGACGCTTACGGACATCCGCAACCAACGGCAGTCAACGTCCGTCCGCTGGCAGGCAAAGCAATTCTGATTTCCGGTCACGACCTGAAAGATTTGCAGATGCTGCTTGAGCAAACTGCCGGCACCGGCATCAACATTTACACTCACGGCGAAATGTTGCCGGCGCACGGTTATCCCGAACTGAAAAAATTCCCGCATCTGGCCGGTAACTATGGCAGCGGCTGGCAAAATCAGCAGGTGGAATTTGCTAAATTCCCCGGTCCTGTCGTCATGACCTCAAACTGTATCATTGACCCGAACGTCGGCAATTATGGCGACCGGATCTGGACCCGCAGCATCGTCGGCTGGCCGGGCGTACAACATCTGGAAGGTGAAGACTTTGCACCGGTGATTGCGCAGGCGTTGCAGCTTGCGGGCTTCCGTTACAGCGAAATTGAGCAGGAAATTACCGTCGGCTTTGGCCGCCAGACATTACTCAGCGCGGCAGACACCGTGATTGATTTGGTTGCCGCCAAAAAACTGCGCCACATCTTCCTGATCGGCGGCTGTGACGGCAGCCGCGGTGAACGCAGCTACTTCACCGATCTGGCACGCAGCGTCCCCCGGGACTGCCTGATCATGACGCTGGCCTGTGGCAAATACCGCTTCAACAAACTGGATTTCGGTACACTTGAAGGCCTGCCTCGCCTGCTGGACGTCGGGCAGTGTAATGATGCTTATTCCGCCATTATTCTGGCCGTGAACCTGGCCGAGAAATTAGGCTGCGGCGTGAACGATTTGCCCCTGAGCCTGGTGCTGTCGTGGTTTGAACAAAAAGCGATCGTGATCCTGCTGACCCTCCTGTCACTGGGCGTAAAAAATATTGCCACCGGCCCGACAGCACCGGCCTTCCTTACCGAAAACCTGCTGACGATCCTGAATGAAAAATTTGGCCTGCGTGCAATTACCTCGGTTGAGCAGGATCTGAAAACCATGTTGCCGGAGTAAGCTGAAATGAATTTTCCCTTATTTCCCGATCAGCCGACCGCATTGTGCCAGAACCGTATGCAGGTATATTCCGTCACGCAGGAAACGCCGGATGTCCGCACGCTGTCGCTGATTAATCACGATGTGTATCCCTATCGTCCCGGCCAGTTTGCACTGGTGAATATTGGTCAGAGTGGCGACATACAGCGTGCCTACACGCTGTCCTCCACGCCGGGCAAGAGCCGTTTTATTCAACTGACGGTACGAAGCATTGAAGGCGGCGAAGGTTCGCAATGGCTGACACAGCAGATAAAAGCCGGTGATTATCTCTGGCTGAGCGATGCGCAGGGGGAATTTACCTGTGACACGGAACAGCCTTTATTACTGCTGGCGGCTGGCTGTGGCGTGACGCCGGTCATGTCGATTACACGCGATATTCTGGCGCATCATCCGGCACAAAGCGTAAAAGTTTTTTACAGCGTGCGCCGTCCGCAGGACATTATCTTTGCCGAAGAGTGGCAGCAACTGGCGGCTAAATATTCACAGCTCAACCTGACTATCCTGGCGGAACATGATGCCGCACCGGGGCACATCGCCGGGCGTCTGAGCAAGGACTTGCTGCACAGTCAGGTGCCGGATATCAGTGAACGCCGGGTAATGATTTGTGGCCCTGCGCCTTATATGCAACTGGCCGGAGAATGGGCAAAAGCACTGGGCACCACGTCAGAAAATATCATTAAGGAACAGTTTCAGGCTGCGGAAACTGAAATATCGGCTGATCAGCAACTGACGCTGACCTGCCTGAAACCCTTACAGAATTACCGCGTACCGGTGGGCTCTGCTTTACTGGCTGCCATGGAACAGCATCATTTACCGGTGACCGCGGCCTGCCGTGCAGGTGTATGCGGCAGTTGTAAAACCCGTATACTTTCCGGTGATTATCAGACGTCCAGCCGCATGACGCTGACCGATGAGGAAGTCGCTCAGGGTTATGTGCTGGCCTGTAGCTGTCAGCTTCAGGGGGACGTCACCCTCGCCTGATCCCCGCACCTGCCGTCTGCCCGTACATGGCTTTTTACAGTCTGCTCGGGCAGATTTACAAATCTTCACCTCCCTCCTCTGTGTATTTTTGTATGGTTTAAGACTGAACATTCAAGGATGTAATCAGTGGACTATGCTTAATCCAGTCTTTTTTATGAAATTCACCGAGGGATATAAAGATGAAGCAGAGCGTAGCGTCATATCTGGCAAAAACTCTTGAAGCCGCAGGCGTAAAAAGGATCTGGGGCGTAACCGGCGATTCCCTGAACGGGCTAAGCGACAGTCTGAACCGCATGGGCACCATCGAATGGCTGGGCACGCGCCATGAAGAAGTGGCCGCCTTTGCCGCCGGTGCCGAAGCGCAAATTACCGGCGAACTGGCGGTTTGCGCCGGTTCCTGCGGGCCCGGTAACCTGCATCTGATCAACGGCCTGTTCGATTGCCATCGCAATCACGTCCCGGTGGTCGCCATTGCCGCACATATCCCGTCGAGTGAAATCGGCAGCGGTTACTTTCAGGAAACCCATCCCACCGAGTTATTCCGTGAATGCAGTCATTACTGCGAACTGATCAGTAATCCCGAGCAACTTCCTCAGGTACTGGCAATCGCCATGCGCAAAGCCATTCTTAACCGTGGTGTCTCAGTCATCGTATTACCGGGGGACGTGGCGCTCAGGCCTGCGCCGGAAGATGCCAAAGTCAGCTGGTATCCGCCCGTCTTGCCAAAAGTGACCCCGCAGCCGGCAGAACTGGAAAAGCTGGCCGGACTGCTGAACGGCGCAACCAACATTACGATGATGTGTGGCAGCGGCTGCGCAGGTGCGCACGACGAAGTGATTAAACTGGCGGAAACCCTGAAAGCGCCGGTGGTGCATGCCCTGCGCGGCAAAGAGCATATCGAGTGGGATAACCCGTACAGTGTTGGTATGACCGGGCTGATAGGTTTTTCTTCCGGTTATCATGCCATGCTTAATGCCGACACATTGATCCTGCTCGGCACGCAATTCCCGTATCGGGCGTTTTATCCGACCGATGCCAAAATCATCCAGATTGATATTAATCCGGGCAGTATCGGCGCACATTGCCATGTGGATATGGCGCTGGTCGGCGACATCAAATCGACCCTCACCGCACTGCTGCCGCAGTTACAGGTGAAAAATGAGCGCAAGTTCCTCGACAAGGCGCTCAGGCATTACGAAGAAGCCCGCAAAGACCTCGACGGGCTGGCGACGCCAAACGACAAGCAGCCGATCCACCCGCAATATCTTGCGCAGCAAATCAGTCGCTTCGCCGCTTCGGACGCGATTTTCACCTGCGACGTCGGCACGCCAACCGTCTGGGCCTGCCGTTACCTGCAAATGAACGGCCAGCGCCGCCTGCTCGGTTCGTTTAACCACGGCTCGATGGCCAATGCCATGCCGCAGGCGATTGGCGCACAGGCCATCGACCGTTCACGGCAAGTGGTTGCGCTGTGCGGTGACGGCGGCTTTGCGATGCTGATGGGCGATTTCCTGACGCTGGCACAGCAGAAACTGCCAGTGAAAATCATCATTTTCAACAACAGCGTACTGGGCTTTGTGGCAATGGAAATGAAATCCGGCGGTTACCTGACGGATGGCACCGAGCTGAAAAATCCGGATTTCGCCGCCATTGCCGAAGCCGCAGGCATCAAAGGCATTCGTGTCGAAAAAGCCTCAGACATCGACACCGCCCTGCAGGATGCGTTCGCTTACGAAGGACCGGTGCTGATTGATGTGATCACCGCCACTGAGGAACTGGCGATGCCACCGCAGATCAAATTTGAGCAGGCCAAAGGCTTCAGCCTGTACATGCTGCGCGCGGTGATCAGCGGTCGCGGCGACGAAGTGATTGAACTGGCAAAAACCAACTGGCTGCGATAACCCCGACAGGGCTATAGTGCATGATTAAATAATCATACCTGCCCCTTAAGGGGCAATTACCAGAAGGAAGCCACGTTGATCGATTTACGCAGTGATACCGTAACCCGCCCCAGTGAAGCGATGCGTCAGGCCATGGCCCGCGCTGAAGTCGGCGATGATGTCTACGGCGATGACCCGACGGTCAACGCTTTGCAGGACATGGCAGCAAAACTGTGCGGTAAAGAAGCCGCGCTGTTTTTACCGACCGGTACGCAGGCCAATCTGGTGGCGTTACTGACGCATTGCCAGCGCGGTGAAGAATATATTGTGGGTCAGAAAGCCCACAACTATATGTACGAAGCGGGTGGCGCTGCGGTGCTTGGCAGCATTCAGCCGCAGCCTCTGGACATGGATGCTGACGGTTCTATCCCGCTGGATAAAGTCGCTGCCGCTATCAAACCGGATGATATCCATTTTGCCCGCACCCGCCTGCTCAGCCTGGAAAACACTCACAGCGGCAAAGTGCTTCCGCTGGATTACCTGCAAAAAGCATTCGCTTTCACCCGCGAAAAAGGGCTGGCATTGCATATCGACGGTGCGCGCATCATGAATGCGGCAGTGGCGCTGAACGTAGAATTGCGTGAGATAACCCAGTATTGCGACACCCTGACCATCTGCCTGTCGAAAGGTCTGGGTGCGCCGATTGGTTCCCTGCTGGTCGGCAGCAAGGAGTACATCGGGCGTGCGAACCGCTGGCGCAAAATGACCGGCGGCGGTATGCGCCAGTCCGGTATTCTGGCCGCAGCGGCGATTTACGCGCTGGAAAATAACGTTGCGCGTCTGAAAGACGACCACGACAATGCACAGTGGCTGGCACAGGAACTGCGTAAAATCGGCGTTGAAATCGCTGAGCCCGGTGCGCAAACCAATGTGTTATACATTAAACAAAGCGCGGAACTGGCAGCCCGAATGGGGCCATGGATGCAGGAACGCGGTGTGATCATCAGTGCGGGACCGGTCACACGGGTGCTGACGCATATCAATATCAGCCGTGAAGATCTGCAAAAAGTCGTGGCGCTGTGGCAGGAATTCCTGCATCAGCACGCCTGACAGTCTGACCGGTTGGCGGCGATGCCTGCCCGGTATCGCCGTACTTTCTGCTTTATCTCCCTTACACTGACCGAGCAAATGGAAATGCCAATCACCACACACACTGGCCGGATCGTCGTTCTCGGTGCCAGCGGGTATATCGGACAACATCTGACGGCACATCTGAGCCGGCAAGGTTTTCAGGTCACAGCAGCCGCGCGTCGTATCGAATGGCTGCAACAGCAAAAATGGCCAAACGTGCGCTGCTGCTTCGCGGATGTCTATCAGAGTAAAACGCTGGCTGCCGCCTTCGAAGGCGCTGACGTACTGGTGTATCTGGTGCATGCCATGGCAGAAGATGATGATTTACTCGAAAAAGAACGGCAGGCGGCACAGCACACCCTTCTTGCACTGAAAGATTCCTCCATTAAGCACATTGTTTATCTCGGCTCGATGCAGCCCGAAGGTAACCATTCTGCGCACTTGCAGGCGAGAAAGCTGACGGGTGATTTACTGCGCATGAGCACGATCCCGGTGACAGAACTGCGTACCGGCATTGTGATTGGTGCGGGTTCTGCTGCCTTTGAAGTCATGCGTGACATGGTATACAACCTGCCGGTGCTGACACCGCCGCGCTGGGTTCGCTCGAAGTCCTCGCCTATCGCACTGGAAAATCTGCTTAATTACCTACAGGGGTTGGTAGCGCAGCCTGCCACAGAGAATCAGATTCTGGAGGCTGCAGGACCGGAATACCTCAGTTATCAGGCGCTGTTTAAACGCTTCATTGCGATGAGCGGTAAACGCCGCTGGCTGATCCCCGTTCCCCTGCCGACATCTTTTGTTTCGGTATATTTTCTCAGCCTGATCACCTCCGTTCCCACGTCGCTGGCAAAAGCGCTGATCCAGGGGCTGAACCACGATCTGCCCGCCGACAGTGAGAAACTGCAAAGGCTGATCCCGCAGACTCTGATCCCCATTGATGAGGCGATCCGCAGTACGCTGGAAAAAGAACAGCAACAAATCATGGATTCGCCGGACTGGGGATACGATCCTGACGCCCGCGCGCGCTGGCGGCCTGGCTACGGTTATTATCCGAAACAGGCGGGATTCACCCTGGAAACGTCGGCGTCAAAAGCGGCATTATGGAAAGTTATTCAGCAAACCGGGGGCGCTGAAGGGTATTTCTATGCCAACGGCTTGTGGAAAACGCGGGCACGGATCGACGATTTACTGGGCGGTGGCGTGACATACGGTCGCCCTGAACGGGATTTCCTGAAACCCGGCGATAAAATTGATGGCTGGAAAGTCATCGGGCTGAAACCGCAGCGGGAACTGGCGTTGTTATTTGGCATGAAGGCACCGGGACTCGGTCGTTTAACCTTCACGATTACCGACAACGGTGAAAGCCGCAGCCTGGATGTGCGTGCATGGTGGCATCCGGCGGGGTTCAGCGGACTGCTTTACTGGTTCAGTATGATGCCCGCTCATCAGTTTATTTTTCGTGGCATGGCAAAACGCATCGCCAGCCTTGCCCGGCAGAAAGACCGTTGCGGACGCTAAAGAGGGTCATTTAATCTGCTTTCAGACACAGCTTTCCCCCTTTCCCATTGCAACCCGCACAATTTCACGAAAGAATGGCACCCTTATTGCTCAGGGGTGCCAGAGCCCCTGACGCTGAAAACTATTTTTCTCTATTTTTGAAGGCATTGGCCTGTATATGAAGGTTTTGGTTACCGGTGCAAGTGGCGGTCTTGGACGAAATGCCGTTGAGTTTCTGCGAAATAAAGGCATCAAAGTCAGGGCGACGGGCCGTAATGCCGCCATGGGCTCGCTTTTGCAGAAAATGGGCGCAGAATTCATTCACGCCGATCTCACCACGCTGGTGTCTGCTCAGGCCAAAGCCCTGCTGGCAGACATCGATACCGTCTGGCACTGCTCAGGGCTGACGTCACCGTGGGGCAGTGAACAGGAATTCGAGCTGGCGAACGTGCGCGCCACACGACGTCTGGGCGAATGGTCCACCGCGTATGGCGTGGAAAACTTCGTGCATATTTCGTCACCGGCCATCTACTTCGATTTTCACCATCACCGCGATATCCAGGAAGACTTTCGCCCCCACCGTTTCGCCAACTCCTTTGCCCGCAGTAAAGCCGCCGGAGAACAGGTGATCCACACGCTGGCGTTGTCTAATCCACACACGCATTTTACGATTCTGCGCCCGCAGGGTATTTTCGGCCCGCATGACAACGTGATGTTGCCGCGTTTACTGCAAATGCTGAAATATGGCGGAACGCTGATGTTGCCTCGCGGCGGTGAAGCGCTGGTGGACATGACCTATGTCGGGAACGCGGTGCATGCCATGTGGCTGGCGACGCAATCACAGGCGACAGAATCTGGCCGCGCATTCAATATCACCAATCAGCAACCGCGTCCGCTGCGTACGCTGGTGAAACAGCTGATGGAAAATCTGGATATCAAATACCGCATCCGTTCAGTGCCGTATCCGCTGCTGGATATGATGGCCCGGGGTATGGAGCACATCAGCAAAAGCTCGCAGAAAGAACCGGTGCTGACGCATTACAGCGTGGCAAAACTGAATTTTGATCTCACGCTCGACACACAGCGTGCGCAGAAAGAACTGGGCTATGTGCCGGTGATTTCACTCGATCAGGGAATAATCCGTACCGCCGACTGGCTGCGTGATCATGGTAAACTTCAGGGGTTGCACGGCATCGGCCCGAAACGCGACTGACCGACATCTTCAGCCGCTGATGTCAGTCGTTCTTATCCGGAAACTGCTGTAATAACGCCCGGACAATCGCTTCGGTTTGAGCATCCGCATTGCCACGATAATCATTCTGGCGGAAATGCATCTGGAATGCCGCAATCACACGACGCTGCTGACGCGGCGTCATATTATCTTCCACTGAATATCCGTACGCTTTCAGCAACGCCAGCAACTGCGCCTGGCCGACAGGTTGCAGCGGATTACGTCCCGCCAGGTACTGATTCACACGCGCCGCATCCGGCCACGCGCCAATACCGCGTTCGGCCATCTCCTGCCATGGAAACAGCGGGCCGGGGTCATCTTTGCGCTGCGGCGCGATATCACTGTGCGCCACCACATTGCGCGGTTCTATCTGATAACGCGCAACAATTTCCTGGCTCAGATTAGCCAGTAAATCGATTTGCCCGGGCGGGAAAGGGTAGAATTTTTTGCCGAGCAAAGCGTTACTGTAGCCTTTGTTCTCCAGTTCTATTCCCACGGACGTATCATTGAGATTGGTTCGCCCGCGCCAGCCGCTGACGCCGGCATGCCAGGCGCGCATATTTTCCGGCACCAGTTGCCACGCCACCGGTTTACCCTCTTCAAGCGGCGGCTGTGCCGGGATCAGGTAATGTGCGCTGACGTGCTCATCTGTAAGCGTATTTAATGCGTTGTTGAAATCTTCCGCCGTGTAATGGATCACCAGAAAACGTATCCGCTGATCCGCGCCCTGCGCCTGTCTCGCCGTTTCCAGCCGGAACGGCGCATCAGCGTTCTGCTGGCCGGCGTGCTGACAACCGGCCAGCATGAACAATGCGGCAGTCAGCAGGCCACGTTTCATACGTCGGCAGATCATTTGCGGTGCACAATCACTGCGGTGCCGGACACGCTGACCATCAGCATGCTGCTGTCTTTGCCCACGGTTTCATAATCAATATCAATACCGACAACCGCATTTGCCCCCCGCTCTTTGGCCTGTTCTTCCAGTTCACGGAAAGCAATCTCACGCGCCTTACGCAGCTCTTTTTCATAAGCGCCGGAACGTCCGCCAACGATATCGCGTACACCCGCGAAGAAATCGCGAAAGATGTTCGCCCCTAAAATCGCTTCGCCCGTGACTACGCCACAATATTCAGCGATGGTGAAACCTTCGAGAGTCGGGGTGGTAGAAATTTGCATGAGTATTCCTTATCAGTTGTCGTCCAGATCCTGGCAATAATGCCATTAATAGCATAAACCCTGCGCGCGCGATCCGGTTATTGCCTGTGACTGTTTTTCTCATCGCCATGCATTAAGCCAAATCGGTTTTATACTGTATGGTAAAGAACGTCATGGTGAAAATGTTCAATCTTTCAGTAAGGAATACAATGAAAAAGAAAACTCTCGTCGCCGTCATCCCGCTGGTACTGATGTTAAGTGCCTGCACCACGGTAGAACCTGCCTATAAGGATATTGGTAGCCGCACCGCACCCTGTGTCGACGGCGGCCCTGACAGCGTTGCCCAGCAATTTTATGATTTTCGCATCAAACAAGGCGGCAGTGGATTACCCAATTCCAGCCAGCTTGCCGCGTACCGCCCTTATCTGAGCACTGCCTTGTATGATGCGCTGCTGAAAGCGCAGTCGCAGCCGAAAGTGGATATCGCCGCCTCACCGAACGAAAAAACCGGTGCTGGCTCAGGTGACGGCGACATTTTCTCCAGCTTGTTTGATGGCCCGACATCGGCCTCCGTTGACAGCGCCTCCAGCATTCCGAATACCGACGCCCGTAACATTCCCCTGCGAGTCACCTTCACGCATGAAAAAGACAAAGGCGCATCGACAAGCTGGAAAGATGAAGTGCTGATGGTCCGTGAGGGTAAATGCTGGACGGTAGATGATGTGCGGTACATGGCAAATCTCGATTTCGCTTCCAGCGGCACACTGCGCCAGGTTTTAGAACATCAGTAATCCCTTCTTTACGTAAAAAAGCGTATGCATCATGTTGGACGGCAATGAATTTCATCGCCGTTCAACATGTACCCTACAATTACGCAACAACATGTTGTGCTAGACTTTGGCATTCCTGCGGCAACACATAATTTTTAAGCCGCGATCGTTGCATAACTATGCTGTGGAAGTTACCATCTGCGGCATCAATGGCTATTCACTATTTGCGCATGAGTATTCAACTAAATAGCATCAACTGCTTCTACGGCGTGCATCAGGCGCTTTTTGACATTCAGCTGGACTGCCCCGCCGGTGAAACTCTGGTTTTACTCGGGCCAAGTGGTGCAGGCAAAAGCTCCCTGTTGCGGGTTCTGAACCTGCTGGAAATGCCGCGTTCGGGTACATTGCAGATCGCCGGTAACACCTTCGATTTCACCCGCAAGCCGGATGAAAAAGCCGTTCGCGAATTGCGTCAGAATGTCGGCATGGTCTTCCAGCAATACAATCTGTGGCCACACCGCACCGTGCTCGACAACTTACTGGAAGCCCCGATACGTGTACTGGGGCTGACAAAAGAGGTCGCGATGCAACGTGCCCAGAAATTGCTGACCCGTCTGCGTCTGACCGATTACGCCGATCGTTTTCCGTTGCATCTTTCCGGTGGCCAGCAACAGCGTGTGGCTATTGCCCGTGCGCTGATGATGGAGCCTCAGGTTCTGCTGTTTGATGAACCGACCGCCGCGCTTGACCCGGAAATCACCGCCCAGATCGTCAGCATTATTCGCGAACTGGCCGGTACCGGCATTACTCAGGTTATCGTGACCCACGAAGTTGAAGTTGCGCGTAAAACCGCCAGCCGCGTGGTGTACATGGAAAATGGCCGCATTGTCGAGCAAGGCGATGCCTCCGTTTTCGCACAGCCGCAAACCAAAGAGTTTGCCAGCTACCTTTCCCACTAAACGGTCTTTCTATCAATATATTGATTGATGTTTCTACGGAGTTTGCGATGAAAAAATTAGTAATTGCCGCGGTTCTGGCTACCGTCAGTTTGTCTGCCAGCGCTGCTGATACCATCCGTTTCGCGATGGAAGCGTCTTATCCTCCGTTTGAGTTTGTAGACTCCAGCAATCAGATCCAGGGCTTTGACGTCGATCTGGCTAATGCCATGTGTAAAGAGATGCAGGCGACCTGTACGTTCACTAATCAGGCATTCGACAGCCTGATCCCAAGCCTGAAGTTCCGCCGTTTTGACGCGGTCATTTCCGGCATGGACATCACGCCTGAACGTCAGAAACAAGTGGCTTTCACCAACCCGTACTATGACAACTCTGCGATTTTCATCGCCCATTCTGGTCAGTTCACTGACGTTGCAGCACTCAAAGGCAAACGTGTCGGTATGCAAAACGGCACGACTCATCAGAAATACCTGATGGATAAGCACCCTGAAATCACTGCTGTTCCTTACGACAGCTATCAGAATGCCGTGCTGGATCTGAAAAATGGTCGTCTGGACGCCGTATTTGGTGACACCGCCGTGGTGAACGAATGGCTGAAACAAAACAAAAATCTGGCCGCTGTGGGTGACAAAATCACTGACCCGACCTACTTCGGTACCGGCCTGGGTGTTGCGGTTCGTCAGAACAATACGGAATTGCTGACTAAACTGAATGATGCTCTGGCAAAAGTGAAAGCAGACGGCACTTACAAGACGCTGTATTCAAAATGGTTCCAGCAATAAGTTTGCCTATCAATGACTGAATTCCAACCTTTAGCAAGCGCCGCCGGGATGACCGTCGGCCTTGCCGTTTGTGCGCTGATCCTCGGCCTGGTGCTGGCGATGATCTTCGCCGTCTGGGAATCCGCGCCGTGGAAGCCGCTTAGCTGGCTCGGCACCGCGTGGGTAACCGTGCTGCGCGGTCTGCCGGAAATCCTGGTGGTGCTGTTCATCTATTTTGGTTCCTCGCAACTGCTGATGGTGCTGGCTGACGGCTTTAATATCAATCTCGGCCTGTTCGCTATTCCGGTCAAACTGCCCATCGAGAACTTTGAAGTCAGCCCGTTTGTGTGCGGGGTGATCGCGCTTTCTTTGCTGTATTCGGCTTACGCTTCACAGACTCTGCGCGGTGCACTGAAAGCCGTACCGCAAGGACAATGGGAATCCGGTCAGGTACTGGGCATGAAAAAATCGGCGATTTTCTTCCGTCTGATCATGCCGCAGATGTGGCGCCATGCGTTGCCGGGGCTGAGTAATCAGTGGCTGGTTCTGCTTAAAGATACCGCGCTGGTGTCGCTTATCAGCGTCAATGATCTGATGCTGCAAACCAAAAGCATTGCCACCCGCACGCAGGAGCCGTTTACCTGGTATGTGATTGCGGCGTGTATTTATCTGCTTGTCACCCTGTTCAGCCAGTTCGTGATTAAACGCATCGAACTGCGTACCACACGCTTTGAACGGAGTGCTTCCTGATGTGGGAATATTTACCTGAAGTTCTGAAAGGCTTGCACACCAGCCTGACGCTGACCGTGGCTGCGCTGCTTGTGGCGCTGCTGCTGGCGATGATTTTCACCGTTATGCTGACGCTGAAAGTGCAGATTGCCAGCCAGATCGTCAAAGGTTACATCACGCTGTTTACCGGTACACCGTTGCTGGTGCAGATCTTCCTTATCTATTATGGTCCGGGTCAGTTTCCATCGATCCGGGAGATTCCCTGGTTATGGGAGGTGCTGTCGCAGCCGTGGCTTTGTGCGATGTTTGCGCTGGCGCTGAACAGCGCGGCGTATACCACACAGCTGTTTACGGGTGCGGTACGTGCCATTCCGTCTGGTCAGTGGCAATCCTGCGAAGCGCTGGGCATGTCTAAACCACAGACCCTGCGCATTCTGTTGCCTTATGCCTTTAAGCGCGCTTTGTCGTCATATTCTAACGAAGTGGTGCTGGTGTTTAAAAGTACCTCGCTGGCCTACACCATTACGCTGATGGATGTGATGGGCCACAGTCAGCTGATGTACGGGCGGACCTATGACGTGATGGTGTTCGGCGCCGCGGGGGTGGTTTATCTTTGTGTGAACGGGTTGCTGACCCTGATGATGCGCCTGATTGAGCGTCGCGCCCTGGCGTTTGAACGTCGCAACTGATACTGATAGCCAGATAGCACTCTGCAGGGACGAGAAATCGTCCCTTTTTTGTGTCTGAAAACCAGCCTCATTCGATTTTTATAGTTTTTTAATCAATTATATTGCATATAAATTCATTTAATGGCACTTTATCAGACGGTCTCACTTCCTGCCAGTTGCCAGATTAGAGTAATAAAATCAGTAAACTGTACCAAGAAGGGAATGTCATTTTTTAAACAGGAACGTATTGCATGAAAAAGCTGATCCTCGCTGCCCTCTTGTCTGCCAGTGCTTTTGCTGCCACCGCCGCTGATACTCTTCGTTTCGGCACTTCCGCCACGTATCCGCCGTTTGAATCGATCGGAGCTGATAACCAGATTATTGGTTTTGATATCGATCTGGCGAAAGCGCTGTGCAAGCAAATGCAGGAAACCTGTACTTTCACCAATCAGCCGTTTGATGGTCTGATCCCGGCCCTGAAATTTCGTCGTTTCGATGTGATTATTTCCGGTATGGATATCACGGAAGAGCGCAGCAAACAGGTGACGTTTACCCAGCCTTACTATGCCAACACCGCGATGATCATCGGGCCGAAAGGCAAGTTCGCTTCTGTTGCGGACCTGAAAGGTAAACGCGTCGGCCTGGAGAATGGCACCACACACCAGAAATACCTGATGGAAAAGCATCCTGAAATCACCACGGTCGGCTACGACAGCTATCAGAACGCGATTCTGGATCTGAAGAGTGGTCGTCTGGACGGACTGTTAGGGGATACCGCGGTCCTGAACGGCTGGCTGAAATCCAATCCGAACCTGGGTGAAGTCGGTGAACTGATTAAAGATCCGCAATACTTTGGTACCGGCGTTGGTATGGCAGTGCGCCCTGATAATCAGGCACTGCTGGCGAAGCTGAACACGGCACTTGAAGGAATTAAAGCCAACGGCGAGTTCCAAAAGATCAATGACAAGTGGTTCCCGGCTCACTGATTCCCGCTTAAATCTCTTTTAACAGTCGTCTGAAAAGGCGGCTGTTATGCGTAATATCTCCCAAATATGCAACGAAGCAGAACTTATTACATCTAAAAAGTGATATTCGTCACACTACATTCATGGAATGACTTTTACACTGTTCAACCGTAATCACTGCGAGATCGAATGTTTATGCACGCACGTTTTCACACCGCCTTTGCGGCACTCCCTGAAAATTTATCCTCCGCCCTTGAGCCGTTTCTGCGACATGATGACTTCCCGGCAATGCTCACTGCGGCTGACGTTGCGCAGATAAAACAGGCGACCGGGCTGGACGATGGCGCGCTGGCATTTGCTCTGTTGCCTCTGGCCGCGGCCTGCTCCGTTACACCTATCTCTCATTTTAATGTGGGCGCAGTGGCGCGCGGCACGTCGGGTAACCTGTATTTCGGTGCCAATATGGAGTTTGCCGGTGCCCCCATGCAGCAGACAGTGCATGCAGAACAGTCAGCGGTAACCCACGCCTGGTTGCGCGGTGAAACCCGTCTGGTGTCGATTACCGTGAATTACACCCCCTGCGGCCATTGCCGCCAGTTTATGAATGAGCTGGCCAGCGGCACGGCACTGGATATTCATCTGCCCGATCGTGATGTGGCAACACTTGGAGATTATTTGCCGCATTCCTTTGGCCCGAAAGATCTGGACATCACGACCCTGCTGATGGACCGGGTAAACCACGGTTATACACTGAAAGATGCTGACTCCCTGGCACTTATTGCGCTGGATGCCTGCAATCAAAGTCATGCACCTTACAGTAAGTCACACAGCGGTGTGGCGCTGGAAACGCACAACGGTAAGCAGTTCGGGGGACGTTATGCCGAAAATGCCGCGTTCAACCCGGGCCTTCCTCCGTTGCAAGCCGCGTTAATCCTGCTGAATATGTCAGGGGAAAATTGCCACAACGTTCGCCGGGCAATACTGGTTGAACAAAAAGAAGCGTTGATCACTCAAAACGATGCTACGCGTGCCACCTTAACAGCGCTGGGCTGCGAAGATATCACCACGCTGACCTGCTGATAATGTGAGCCGGTTAACACTAAAGGCTCCGTTTCCGGAGTCTTTAGTTACATAACATTTTCATTACATTTGTCATTTGTAATACTTATTTCCTCTCTGTTACCCTCACCGCTCCGAAATATAAAAAACAACATTCTGACAACCGGAAGAGTAAAACGATGGAACTTGAATACGAAAGTAAACGCCCCCTGTACATTCCTCACGCTGGCCCGATCCTGTTAGAGTTTCCGTTACTGAATAAAGGCAGCGCTTTTACTGAAGAAGAGCGCAGTAACTTTAACCTTCATGGTTTGCTGCCTGAAGCAGTAGAGACCATCGAAGAACAGTCTGACCGTGCCTACCGCCAGTTTCAGAATTTCAAAACCGATATTGATAAACACATCTATCTGAGAAATATTCAGGACACCAATGAGACGTTGTTTTACCGTCTGCTGGACAGTCATCTCAGCGAAATGATGCCGGTGATTTATACACCGACGGTCGGCGAAGCCTGTGAGCACTTTTCCGATATTTACCGCCGCGCTCGTGGACTGTTTATCTCTTATCCGAACCGCGCCCACATCGACGACATGCTGCAAAACGCCACCAAGCAACACGTTAAAGTTGTGGTGGTGACCGATGGCGAACGCATTCTCGGCCTGGGTGACCAGGGTATCGGCGGCATGGGCATTCCTATCGGTAAGCTTTCTCTGTACACCGCCTGTGGTGGCATCAGCCCGGCGTATACCTTGCCGGTAGTACTGGACGCCGGCACTAACAATCCGCAATTATTGAATGACCCGCTGTACATGGGCTGGCGTCATCCGCGCATTACCGGCGAAGAATATGAAGCGTTCGTTGATCAGTTCATCCAGGCGGTAAAAATCCGCTGGCCGAACGTGCTGTTGCAGTTTGAAGATTTCGCGCAGAAAAATGCCATGCCGATCCTCGAACGCTACCGTGATGAGCTGTGCTGCTTTAACGACGATATTCAGGGCACAGCTTCCGTGGCCTTGGGCAGCCTGATCGCCGCCAGTAAAGCCGCCGGTGGCAAACTGAGCGATCAGACCGTCACCTTCCTCGGCGCTGGCTCTGCCGGTTGTGGTATCGCAGAACAAATCGTTGCGCAGATGAAATCTGAAGGTCTGAGCGAAGAAGAAGCCCGTGCAAAGGTCTTTATGGTCGACCGCTTTGGCTTACTGACCGACAAACTGCCTAACCTGCTGGATTTCCAGAGTAAACTGGTACAAAAAAGCAGCGCGCTGGCCAGCTGGGGCATGGAAAGCGACAGTGTCTCCCTGCTTGATGTGGTGCGTAACGCCAAGCCAACGGTACTGATTGGGGTTTCCGGCCAGCCAGGCCTGTTCACCGAAGAAATCATTCGTGAGATGCACAAACACTGCGCCCGTCCGGTGGTGTTGCCGCTCAGTAATCCGACATCCCGCGTTGAAGCCACACCGGCTGATATTCTGAACTGGACCGACGGCGCCGCGCTGGTCGCCACCGGCAGCCCGTTTGCTCCCGTGAGTCACAAAGGCAAGCTTTACCCTATCGCACAATGTAACAACTCCTTTATCTTCCCGGGTATCGGGCTGGGTGTGATTGCCTCGGGTGCCACCCGCGTTACTGACGGTATGCTGATGGCTGCCAGCCGGACGCTGGCAGAGTGTTCGCCGCTGGCCACTGAAGGCACAGGTTCGTTGCTGCCGGACGTTGATGATATTCAGGGTGTATCTAAATGCATCGCGATGGCCGTCGGTAAAGCCGCCCAATTGCAGGGCGTAGCGATGGTCACGTCAGAAGATTCGCTGTCGAAAGCCATCGAGCACAACTTCTGGGCACCGCAGTACCGGAGTTATAAACGTACGTCTTTCTGATCCCGCTGTAGCAAAAGAGTTCAGAGACCATGATCCAGACCAATGCTTGGTGCGTTGGTCTTTTTTTTCGTCCAAATTGCAGTACGTCGCGCAGATTAAGAAGTAATTTACTGAAAAATGCTGAAAAAACCTGCGAAGCCTGTGGATGCGGAGTCCCACGTATTGCGAAGCCCGAAGAGGTAAAGTAGCCTTGGATCCGATTTCCATCTGGTCATAACAGGGATACCTATGATTAAGCGACTTATAGCTGGCGTTTTCGGCATCATGATTCTGATGCTGGCTGTCGCTATTGGGCTTGATCAGTGGATCAGTTTACGTACCCAGCCCTATATTTATGATGAGGTCCAGACCCTGCCACACCGTCAGGTTGGCGTGGTGCTCGGAACGGCGAAGTATTACCGGACCGGAGTCATCAATCAGTATTATCTGTACCGCATCCAGGGCGCGATTAACGCGTACAACAGCGGCAAGGTAAAATATCTGCTGCTGAGCGGTGATAACGCACAGCAAAGTTATAATGAGCCAAGCACCATGCGCCGTGACCTGATCGCTGCGGGTATCCCCGCCAGCGATATCGTGCTCGACTACGCCGGATTCCGTACACTGGATTCCATCGTCAGAACCCGCAAGGTCTTCGACACCAACGATTTCATCATCATTACGCAGCGTTTCCACTGCGAGCGGGCATTATTCATCGCATTGCATATGGGCATTCAGGCGCAATGTTTCGCCGTCCCTTCGCCGAAGAATATGCTCAGTGTACGCAGCCGCGAGATCTTCGCCCGCCTCGGCGCACTGACGGATTTGTATCTGCTTAAGCGCGAACCCCGCTTCCTCGGCCCGCTGATCCCCATTCCTGCGGTACACACTATTCCGGACGATGCTCAGGGCTATCCGGCAGTAACCCCGGAACAACTGCTTGAACTGCAACAACAACTGGAAGCCGAAAAGAAAGCGGCTATTGCCAAAGCCGCGGCCGATAAGGCAGCAGCTGAAAAGGCCGCAGCAGACAAAGCGGCCGCAGACGAAGCGGCCCGGCTGAAAGCAGAACAGGAAGCCAATGACGCGGCAGAAGATGAAACGGAAGATGTTGAGCCGACCGCGAAACCCGAACCGGCAAAGCCGGTAGGCAGAAATCCATTCCAGCAGTGATCTCCGGACTGCTCCCTCCCCTGCGAAGGGTTTGGCCTTTAGCGCCTCCCCCTGCGCAGGGGAGGGAGTTGATCGAGTTCCGAATTTAAGACAGCAAAAAAGGCCGCATAAGCGGCCTTTTGTTTTACTGCCTGATAGCTTATTTCTTCTTGGCGTATTTCAAAGAATCCAGCGCCACCGCGAAAATGATGATGCTGCCCTTGATGATGTACTGCCAGTACGGATTCACGCCGATATAGGTCAGGCCGTAGTTGATAACGGTGAATATCAGTACACCGGTCACCACCCCTGCCACAGAACCCACCCCCCCTGCGAAGGACACGCCGCCGACCACACAGGCCGCGATAGCATCGAGTTCGTACATGAATCCGAGGTTGTTAGTGGCACTGCCGATACGCCCCGCTTCCAGCAAACCACCGAACGCGTAGAACACGCCAGACAATGCATAAATCATGATCAGGTTTAACGGGACGTTAACGCCGGAGACTTTTGCTGCTTCCGGATTGCCACCGATAGCAAAGATGTTTTTACCGAAGCGCGTTTTGTTCCACAGCACCCAGACAAAGGCGATAGCAATCAGCGCATAGAACGTAATATAGGAAAGCTTCAGGCCACCTAAATGGATAAAGCCTTGTGCGAACAGGGAGAAGCCCGGGTCAAAACCCGCCACCGGTGAAGAACCGACATAATCGTAATACAGGGAGTTAATCCCGTAGACGATAATCATCGTGCCCAGTGTGGTAATAAATGGCGTTACGTTCAGGTAAGCGATAATAATACCGTTCAGCAAACCAATTAACGCGCCAACAATACATACAGTCAGAATAACCAGCGGAATAGGCACTACTTCCAGATGCGGGAAAACTTTATTGACGTTATCCATCGCCTGCAACATGGTGGCGGCGACCACCGCCGCTAAACCCACCTGCCGCCCGGCGGAGAGGTCAGTACCTTGCGTGACAATAAGCCCCGCCACACCCAGTGCAATAATGACACGCACGGAGGACTGAGTAAGGATGTTACTTAAGTTGACGAGACTGAGGAAGCTTGGATCCTGGATGATAATAATCGCCAGTAAGACCAGCAATACCACATAAATCCCGCCCTCTTTTAAATAAGTGAGCACACTTTTCTTATTTAATGCTTTCATAATAAGAACCCTTAAAAATTAGAGATGCAAGGAAGCCAGGCGTAATATTTCGTTCTGCGAGGTATTTTTAGTTTCAACTATACCCGCCACCTGTCCATTACTCATAACCAATATTCTGTCAGTAATACCCAGCAACTCCGGCATTTCAGAGGAGATAATAATGATCCCCTTCTCTTTTTTCGCCAACTCGGTGATTAACTGGTAAATTTCAAACTTAGCGCCAACATCAATGCCGCGCGTCGGTTCGTCCAGCATCAATATCTCAGGGTTGGTCAATAACCAGCGCCCGATAATAACCTTTTGCTGATTTCCGCCTGACAATGAACCAATACTGGTTTTATGTCCCGGCGTTTTTACCCGCATGGAATCGATAACCCATTGGGTGTCGCTTTTCATCCGGGAAGTATCAAGTAAACCGGCTTTATTTTTATATTGACGAATATTGGAAATCAGCGAGTTAAAGCCAATGTCCAGATATGCATAAATACCGGTTGAGCGACGTTCTTCTGTTACCAGCGCAAAACCATGGTTAATGGCTTCATTAGCGCTGTGATTATTAATTTTTTTGCCGTGTAATTTAATGGTTCCGGCAACTTTCTCACGGATACCAAATAATGTTTCGACGATATCTGTACGTTTTGCACCGACTAAACCGGCAATCCCGAGAATTTCCCCTTTATGTAAATCAAAGGAAATATCACGAATTGAAGGCTGGCGCAGTGAAGTCAGATTTCGCACTTCGAGGATAACTTCACCCGGTACGTTCTGGCGGTCAGGGAAGCGCTGGCTCAGTGAACGGCCGACCATCATGGAAATAATTTTATCCATGTCGAGACCTTCCAGCGGCTGGGTAATGATCCACTGCCCATCACGCAGGATGGTTATCTCATCACATAGCTGGAAAATTTCTTCCATCTTATGAGAGATATACACAATGCCGCAGCCACGATCTTTCAGTTTACGGATAATCGTGAACAGATGGTTCACTTCTTTTTCCGTCAGGGAAGATGTCGGTTCGTCCATAATGACGATTTTTGCATTGTAAGAAAAAGCCTTGGCGATTTCGATCATCTGCATCTGTGAAACGGACAACTTACCGACCTTGTCACGCGGATCGATATCAATGTCCAATTCGTCAAAAATCGCTTTGGTGTCTTTGTACATTTTGTCCTGATCGACAAAAAGTCCTTTGGTCGGGTAACGTCCCAGCCACATGTTATCCATGACCGTACGTTGTAACACCAGGTTTAATTCCTGATGGACCATCGACACGCCTTGTTCAAGCGCTTCTTTCGAACTTTTAAAATTAACTTCCTGTCCCTGAAAAAGAATAGTACCGGAGTCTTTACTGTATATCCCGAAAAGGCATTTTAATAATGTGGATTTACCGGCGCCATTTTCACCCATCAGGGCGTGAATGGAATGAGGACGCACCTTTAAATTCACATTATCTAACGCCCTGACGCCAGGAAATGATTTATTAATGCCACTCATTTCCAGAAGGAATTCGTCCGGTTTATGTGTTGTGTCAGATAACGTATTATCGGCCATAGTTATACCTGGCTAAAGATAAAAATAAACGGGTGTATTAATACCTGATGTCAGCCCTGCGTGCAGCCGGTAAACGCACCGCACGCAGAGCGACATGACGTCCTGTCAGATAAGCATTAACGTCTAATCATACTTAGTCTTTATTTACGGCTTAACCGCAATTATTTTTGCCACTGCTTAGCTTTGTTTGTTATTGCTGCCTGCCTTTACTGCTGTTGACGTAGTCTTATTTCACAAAGGAAGACAGATTGTCTTTATCCACGGCAACGTAAGGAATACGTACAACTTTGTTTTCAATTTTCCAGGTAGTCCCTTCAGCGGCGGGTTTACCGTCAGCCAGGTTTCTCGCCAGATCAAACGTGGCTTTCGCCTGGTTGTTTGCATCGTTAAGCACGGTACCGGCCATTGCACCAGATTTCACCAGTGCCAGCGCTTCTGACAGGGCATCCACGCCAAATACCGGAATGCTGGTTTTGTTATGGGATTTCAGCGCTTCTACAGCGCCCATTGCCATGGCATCGTTGTTGGCGATAACCACTTCGATTTTGTTAGCATTCGGGCCGGACAACCATGCATCCATCTTGTCTTTCGCCTGGGCGGTATCCCACATAGCGGTATCAAGTTGCAGTTGTTGAGTTTTCAGACCTTCTTTGCCGTTCAGGGTGCTGATGACGTATTTGGTACGCGCTTCAGCATCAGGATGGCCAGGTTCGCCTTTGATCAGCACGTATTGGATCACGCCGTCTTTGTTCAGATCCCAGGCCGGATTAGCTTTCCAGTGTTTAGCAATCAGCTCACCCTGAATAACGCCAGATTCCTTAGAGTCAGTCCCGACGTAATAGGCTTTGTCGTAGCTGTCTAAATCTTTACGGGAAGGTTCTTTGTTATAGAAAACGACAGGAATGCCGGCACCGCGGGCTTTTTCAATGATTACCGGGGCAGCAGCCGGGTCAACCAGGTTAATGGCCAACGCTTTAACACCCTTCGCCAGCATAACGTCAACCTGGTCGTTCTGCGTGGACTGGCTGTTTTGCGAGTCATTCATCAGCAGTTGCACATCTGGAGACGCTTTCGCATCTTTCTCAATGGCTTTGCGAACTTCGGACATGAAGTTGTCGTCATATTTGTAGATGGTGACGCCGATTTTAGTATCAGCAGCATGTGCGGCAAAACCAAACATCATGCTTGCAGCCAGAGTCGCCAGGGTGAAGACCTTCTTATTCATTTGTATCTCCGGTTATGTAGGGTGTTACAGAATTTGGCACCGGAAATCCTTGCGGGAGCAGTACAGCTCCACATCATGATTGTGGGTGCCTGCCATCCTTGACTTATAACGTCCTGACTCGCTGTGTAACAAGTCCGGCAAACCGGACCCAAATTGAATCATATTGAAAACGAATGAATCATAATGTGGGCGATGTTAATAAACTGTGAAAGTTCTCACAGATTGAAAACGGTTACATCGCGTTATTTGATCAAAAGGTGACGGGTGCCACATTTTGCCACGGTGCTACCGAATGGCGTCTGACCAGCGTAGGCATGAAGCAATGCGAAACCCCCGTAGCTAACTGTTCTGCCGCGCCTTTTAACGCCAGCTCCGTGGCAAGCGTCGCCATGGAAACGATGGGATAACGCACGGTAGTCATTTTCGGGCTGGTATAACGGGCAATCGGAATGTCATCGAAACCGATCAGCGAAAAGTCATCAGGAATATTAATTCCGTTTTCTTTCAACACCGCCATCGCCCCGGCAGCCATTGAATCGTTGTAGGTAAACACCGCACTGAGGTGCAGATTGCGCCCGAGCAGTTCCACCATGGCGGCTTCCCCGCCCTGCAGATCGGGCGAACTTTGCGCCCGCCATGCGGCAGGTGGCGCTTCAGCGCTATGATGTGCCTGCGTCATTGCCTGCGAATAGCCCTGATAACGCTGCAAATCGTCTTCAATGCCATGACTTGAACCAATGTAACCGATGCGCTGATGTCCCTGCGACAGTAACAGCCGGGTTGCCATTTCTGCGCCGCTGACGTTATTAAGCCAGACACAGCGGTGTTCGTAGCCCGGAATGACACGGTTAATCAGCACCATACCCGACACCTGATCCATAAACTGCGAAAGCTCGTCATCACCCAGTGCCTTAGAATGCACAATGAGCGCGTTACAGCGTTGACGAATCAAAACCTCAATGGCGTGCCTTTCTTTTTCGGCAATATGATAGCTGTTACCTATCAGGACATATTTCTGATGTTGCTGCGCGACAGTATCAACGGCTTTCACCAGTGCCCCAAAAAACGGGTCTGAAACATCCATAACCACAACGCCGATAGTATCGCTGCTTTGCGTGGCCAGTGCCTGCGCATTGGCATTAGGACGGTATCCCAGCGTGGCGACAGCCTGTAGCACCTGCTCGCGCGCCTCTTTGCTGGCAATGGTCGGATTGTTCAGAACGCGTGACACGGTGGCGACAGAAACCCCCGCCAGCCGGGCGACATCACGAATTGTGACCATGCGTCGCTCCGTGATCAGTCAGGGAATGGTACGGAGGAATACGGAAATTTTTGACCCAGGAAGTAAAAAAACCAGACAAAGAGAAGCGAGGTGAAGTGCGCATGGCGTTTCCTTTTTTAGTGTAGTGGTCATCGGAGTGGCACGACCGCTATCCTAAACATTTTGCGAAAACGCCTGCGTGAATCTCGTCACAGGAAAGAAAACGTTTACATACAAATCTGCAACCTTCATCCCAAATCTATCATTTAGGATGATGTAACGTCATCGGGTTCAGGCTGTTTTCAGTTCTACGCCGGAGGCTTTGATGGTGAGTTTCCGCCACAGCCACTCCACCGGTCCCTGCCGGAAATGACGCAACCACAGCACTGTCACCAGCAAATTACATACCCAGATCAGCGGCACCAGCGCCACCAGTTGCAACCGGTCGAAATGCTGATAGAAACCAAAGGTATTGAAAAATGTGGTACAGATGACAGTCTGCAACAGGTAGTTGGTCAGCGCCATGCGGCCAATCTGCGAAAGCCAGTGCGTCACGCGCCAGCGCGAAATCAGCGGCCAGAAGCCGTAACACAGCGCCAGATAACTCACCGCCTGCATCAGCGAGCCAATCTCACGCGGCACCTGCAACAAAAAACCGCTCCACCGGTAGTCCCAGCCGGTACGATATTGCAGATAAATCGCCGGGATCTGAATCAGTAATGAAAACGGTAACAGCACGGCTGCGACTTTGCGGTAATGGGATGAACGGAATTCACCCTTCAGCCACCCGCTGCGCATCAGGCCGGCACCAATCAGCATGGCGCCCGCCAGTTCCCAGCCGTATTGCGCGCCGATCGCCAGCAAACTGGACGACAACAGATCGAGCCGGTTCTGAATCGCCTCCCACCCGCCTTTCAGTCGCCAGTATTGCTCATACTGAATTTCCGCCGGCCCCGGAAGCCAGAAGCTGCCAGGTTTTGGTGAGGAAATAAATCCCAGCATTGCCAGCACAGCCACACCGATCAGATACAAAATAATGCCCGTTGATATCAGCGACTGGCTGCTGCGCCCTTCCCGCACCATCCGCCAGCACACCAGACCAATCAGCCCGTAAGACAGCAAAATATCGCCGTCCCATAACAACGTGGCATGGAGAAAACCGCACAATAATAAAATTGACAACCGCGCCTGGATCCAGTGTTTGCCGCGTGGCAGTAATAAATACAGGCCACCGCCAAACAGCATGGCGAACATCATCAGGAACTTGCCCTGCGCCACAGCGTCAAGCACCGCCCAGGTCCAGGTGTCAGAAGCAGAAGGTGTCCCGGCAAATGCCGGATTCAGATAAGCGGCTTTCGGCAAACCGAAGGCGCTGATATTGAGCAGAAGAATGCCAAAAATGGCGAGACCACGGGCAAAGTCGAGCGTGGCAATACGTGAGCGCATACCTGACGTTCCTGTTAACGGTAAGGAGCTGAAAATTGTGCGGGCTTCAGACAGACTAACGGCACCCGTAAGGTGCCGCAATATAAAGTGTCTGACCGGTTAAAACGCCGCTGTTAGCTGGCGTGTCTGACCGTTCTCAGGAATTCCTGTCGCGTATTCTGGCTCGACTTAAACAGACCGCCCAGAGAGGTCGTGGTGGTCGCGCTGGTCGCGTCACGGACACCACGCGCCTTCACGCAGTAATGCACTGCATCAATCGATACCGCCACATTGGTGGTGCCGAGCAGGGTTTGCAGTGCAACCAGTATCTGCTGGGTCAGGCGTTCCTGAACCTGCGGGCGCTGCGAGAAGAATTGCACGATGCGGTTGATTTTGGACAGACCAATTACGGTCTCTTTCGGGATGTACGCCACGGTCGCTTTACCGTCGATGGTCACGAAATGGTGTTCGCAGGTGCTGGTCAGCGTGATATCGCGCACCGTGACCATTTCATCCACTTTCATCTTATTTTCGATGACGGTGATTTTCGGGAAGTTGGCATAATCAAGCCCGGAGAAAATTTCATCCACGTACATCTTGGCGATGCGGTGCGGCGTCTCCGCCAGACTGTCATCGGAAAGATCCAGATTGAGAAGCTGCATAATACCGGTCATATGCTCCTGGATCCGCTGCTTGCGCGTTTCGTTGTCGATCGGCAAAGCTTCACGCAGAGGGGTTTCCAGACCACGGGCTAACAGGGCCTCGTGAACCAAGACGGCTTCTTTACTCAGGGTTGGCATTGTTTCTTCTCCGGCAGATGTAATCACTTTGACGCAGATCACGCCAAAGTGAGGTGGCTTACTGTAGTAGAGAGCCGGTTCAGAATCCAGTGATTGCTTTCTTGATGGATGAAATAGCCCTGATGGATGAAATAGCGGCAAGTTATCGTTTGTGGCGAACCACCAGCGCACCGGCGATAATGAAACCGGCCAGCGCAACGTACAACGCGGGCTCCAGCCGATGGGTCAGCGCGGTAGAAATGGCGGAGAGCACCGGGCCGAATAACTGGCCGACGGCATAACCGGTCGTCAGCAACCCGGCCATATAACGGCTGTGGTCAGGCGCAAGCTCGCGGCTGTATTGTAAGGCTAATTGCACCACGCTGAGGAAACCACCGCCGGTCAGTAATGCCCCGAGCACCAGTCCGCTGACACCCGGCACCACTTCCGCACACAAAATCCCCAGTCCCTGGATCCATAGCGTCAGCGCCAGACGGGTATGGGTGGTCAGACAATGCCGGGTGAGAATACCGATGACAATGCCGGTGACCGCCGCACCGCCAAACACCGGCCAGACAAACTGGGCGAACAGGCTGTCAGGGAAACGTGCACTCGCCATCTGCGATAAAAAGGTCGCGGGCAGAATGTAACCGAAACCTGCCAGGCTGTAGCTCCACACCAGACGTCTGAGCGCAGGCGTCATCACCAGCGGTGATGACGCCATATGCGACCGGTGCAAATCCCCTTTTCGCGGCAGATTCGGTGTAATGATCGCCACAAAAATCAGCGCCAGCACACCGTAAACGCACCAGGCCTGCGCTGAGGTCAGCTGTAAACTGTGGATCCCCACCGCCAGCATGCCGCTGAGGAAAATCCCCGCGCCCGGCCCGGCAAAGACTGCCGCGCTAAGCGCCGGACGACCATAGTGCGCCAGCCGTTCGTTACACCATGCCGATACCATCACCATCGCCCAGCCGCTGGTCCAGCCGATCAGGAAGCGTACAATACTGTGCAGCACTTCGCCGGAAATCACCGCCGACAGTAAGGTCAGGATCACCCCACCCCATACCCCCAGCCACAAACGACGCTCAAGATGTTTGCTGGCACGCATGCCATCAAACGCGCCACACAGATAACCGAGATAATTGAACGCGGCGACCAGACCTGCGCCGGTCAGGCTGAACTGATGTTCAGCTATCATTAAAGGAACCTGCGGTGTAAAGGCGAAGCGCCCGATACCCATCGCGACCACAAAAGCCAGAAAACCACTTAGCGCAATGCGAAAAGCCATAATTGCTCCGTCAGAAGAAACTGCAATGCAACATATTAGAAACAATGAATAAACATACTCAAAGCCTGTCGCGGAAAACAGCAGATTTCTTAAAAGAAAGTTAATTGGAAGTTGTCGCTATGATGCCTTATGGGTACAATCACGAAAACTGAATAATACAAACCAACTTGTTTACGATTAGAGAACACAGGAACCCACCATGGATCTGACTCAGTTACGGATGTTTTGCTGCGTAGCGGAAACCGGTTCGCTGGCGCGTGCGGCCGAGCAACTGCATCGTGTGCCGTCGAACCTGACCACCCGTCTGCGTCAGCTCGAACTTGAACTGGGCACTGATCTGTTTATCCGCGAGAAGCAGCGCATCCGTCTTTCCGCCATGGGGCATAACTTCCTCAACTATGCCGAGCGCATTCTGGCGCTCAGTGATGAGGCCATGAGCATCATGCATGCCGGTGAACCCGCCGGGAATTTCGCGCTGGGTTCGATGGAAAGCACGGCGGCAACCCGCCTGCCTTCGTTGCTGGCGGCTTATCATCAGAAGTTTCCACAGGTGGCACTGTCGCTGGTGACGGCGACTTCCGGTGAAATTATCGACAGCGTGCGTGCCGGCCGTCTCGCCGCAGCACTGGTTGATGGCCCGATCGATTTTGATGATATCAACGGCTGTATTTCTTTTCGTGAAAGGATGGTGGTGATCACCCCGCCGGGTGAATCACCGCTGGAAGTGCCTGACGGTCGCAGCGGCCACACCGTTTTTGCATTCCGTCCCAGCTGTTCCTACCGCCAGCGTTTACAGGGATGGATCAGACAGATGAACGTTCCGGTCGCCAATACTCTGGAGATTCAGTCCTACCACTCCATGATGGCGTGTGTCGCCAGCGGTGCGGGTATTGCCATGATCCCACGTTCTGTGCTGGAACAACTGCCCGGCCACGAGCGGGTAGAAATTCACGACATTCCGGATGAATTCGCCGATACCGCCACCTGGCTTATCTGGCGCCGGGATGCGTTCAGCCCGAATGTCCGGGCGCTGAAGGAACTGATTATTGAACAAAATGACGGGGTCATCCCGTTACTGAAGCATCCGCTCGCCGGGGAACATGATCCGGTGCTGCATCCCACCTATTAAGTTAAAAACCTGAATAAGCAAAAACACCTGACTGGAGCTAAAAAATGCAAATGATCAAAACACGTGCGGCTGTCGCCTGGGGCCCGAACCAACCTCTGTCCATCGAAGAAGTGGATTTAATGCCGCCGCAAAAAGGCGAAGTGCTGGTGCGTATTGTTGCCACTGGTGTTTGTCATACTGATGCCTACACACTCTCCGGCAAGGATCCGGAAGGCGTATTCCCGGCAATCCTTGGCCATGAAGGCGGCGGCGTAGTCGAAGCCGTAGGCGAAGGGGTCACCAGCGTGGCCGTAGGCGACCATGTCATCCCGCTGTACACGCCGGAATGTGGCGAGTGTAAATTCTGCAAATCCGGTAAAACCAACCTGTGTCAGGCTATCCGTACCACACAAGGTAAAGGTCTGATGCCGGACGGCACCACGCGTTTCTTCAAAGACGGCAAGCCGATTTTCCATTACATGGGCACGTCAACCTTCTCTGAATACACCGTAGTACCTGAAATCTCACTGGCAAAAATCAACAAAGAAGCGCCGCTGGAAGAAGTGTGTCTGCTCGGATGTGGCGTGACCACCGGTATGGGCGCGGTCATCAACACGGCTAAAGTGAAAAAAGGTGACACTGTGGCCATTTTCGGTCTCGGCGGCATTGGTCTTTCTGCGATTATCGGTGCGGTGATGGCCGGCGCAGGCCGCATCATTGGTATTGATCTGAATACCAGTAAATTCGATCTGGCACGTAAACTCGGCGCAACCGACCTGATCAATCCGAAAGATTTCGACAAGCCTATTCAGGATGTGATTGTTGAAATGACCGACGGCGGTGTGGACTTTTCCTTCGAATGTATCGGAAACGTGAACGTGATGCGTTCCGCACTGGAATGCTGCCATAAAGGCTGGGGTGAATCTGTCATCATCGGCGTGGCAGGTGCGGGCGAAGAAATCTCTACCCGCCCGTTCCAGCTGGTCACCGGCCGCGTCTGGCGTGGTTCTGCGTTCGGTGGTGTGAAAGGCCGCAGTCAGTTGCCAGGTATTGTGGAACGTTATCTGGACGGGGAATTTGCCCTGAACGATTTCATCACCCACACCCTGCCGCTGGAAGACATCAACGAAGCCTTTGACCTGATGCATGAAGGGAAATCTATCCGCACGGTTATTCATTTTAATAAGTAAGGAATGTGTCAATGAGCAGCTCGGTTGAACTACTCGAAGAACACCGGATGTTTGGCGGCTGGCAGCAGCGCTACCGCCATACCTCTGAGAGCCTGAATTGCAGCATGACGTTCAGCGTTTATCTGCCTCCGTCACCTGATGACGCGCCGCCGCCCGTCCTGTACTGGCTGTCGGGCCTGACCTGTAATGATGAAAACTTTACGACAAAAGCCGGGGCGCAGCGCGTCGCAGCTGAACTCGGCATCATTCTGGTGATGCCTGATACCAGTCCGCGCGGTGAGGGTGTTGCCAACGATGACGGTTATGATCTGGGTCAGGGCGCCGGTTTTTACCTGAACGCGACTCAGGCACCCTGGGCTGCCCATTACCGGATGTACGATTATCTGCTTGATGAACTGCCTGCGCTGATCCGCGACCATTTCAAAATCAGCGAGCGTCAGTCAATTTTCGGTCACTCAATGGGCGGCCACGGTGCGCTGATGCTGGCATTGCGTAATCCGCAACGTTTCTGTTCGGCATCAGCGTTTGCGCCGATCGTCAATCCGGCTCAGGTACCGTGGGGGCGTAAAGCGTTCAGTGCGTATCTGGGCGATGATGAAAGCCAGTGGCTGAAATACGACAGTTGTCACCTGCTGAGTGCATTGCCAGCGGATCAAAAGCCGTTCCCGATTCTGGTCGATCAGGGCGACAGCGACCAGTTTCTGGCGGATCAGCTTCAACCGGCAAAACTGGCAGAGATAGCGCGTCAGCGCGGCTGGCCGTTACAACTGCGGGTTCAGCCGGGCTACGATCACAGCTACTTCACCATCGCCTCGTTTGTGGAAGATCACCTGAGATTCCATGCGGAGTTTTTGCACCCGAAGGCATGAGTGCAGGATCCTAAAAATAGAAGCAACCGGCTCCTCTCCCTGCTGATAGGGCAGTGTTTCGCCTTGCTCCCTCCCCTTCGCAGGGAAGGGAGCAAAAATCAATTCTTCAATTTTGGATCCAGTGCATCCCGTAATCCGTCACCCAGCAAATTAAACGCCAGTACGGTCAGGAATATGGCCAGACTGGGGAATATGGCCACATGGGGAGCCATGACCATGTCGGCGCGGGCTTCGTTGAGCATCGCGCCCCACTCCGGCGTCGGGGGCTGTGCGCCCATACCCAGAAACGACAGGCTGGCGGCGGTGATGATCGACGTACCGATACGCATGGTGAAATACACCACTATGGACGATAACGTGCCCGGCAGAATGTGGCGGAACAAAATCGTGGCGTCGGATGCGCCGATGCTGCGCGCCGATTCAATATAAGTTTGCTGTTTCAGCACCAGCGTATTGCCGCGAACCAGACGTGCGAAGGCAGGAATGCTGAAAATCGCCACAGCGATAATCACGTTCGACATACCGTTGCCCATTACCGCAACGACGGCGATTGCCAGTAAAATCCCGGGAAAAGCAAACAGGACGTCACAGACGCGCATGGTAATGCGATCCCACCAGCCTTCGTAATATCCCGCCAGCAAGCCGAACACCGTACCGATTGCCGCGCCGAGCACCACAGAAAGTACGCCTGCGGCGAGTGAAATCCGCGTGCCCATCAGGATGCGGCTGAAAATGTCACGCCCGAGAGAATCCACGCCCAGCCAGTGGACCAGCGATGGCCCGTCGTTCAGACGGTCATAATCAAAGTAATTTTCCGCATCAAACGGCACCAGCCACGGCGCAAGAATGGCCGCCGCGATCAGCAGCAGGATAAAAGCCCCCGCAATCATCGCAATATGCTGCCGGCGAAAACGACGCCAGAACGCTTTCCACGGTGTCCTTCCCGCCTGTAATTGCGCAGTTTCCGGCGTGATGACCGGTAAACTCGCGAGTACGGCATTTCGCCGCCAGTTTTTCATGCGCTTACTCACTTGTATCGGATGGAAGGGTTAATGACGGCGTACAGCATGTCTACCAGCAGATTGATCAGGATGAACTCCAGCGAAAACAGCAGCACTTCTGCCTGTATCACCGGATAATCCCGCATCTCGACCGAATCAACCAGCAACCGCCCTAACCCCGGCCAGTTGAACACTTTTTCAACCACAATCGACCCGCCGAGCAGGAAGCCAAATTGCAACCCCATCATCGTCACAACCGGGATCATCGCGTTGCGCAAGCCATGTTTGACCACCACCACCGCTTCGTGCACGCCCTTGGCGCGCGCGGTACGCATATAATCTTCCTGCATAACGTCGACAAAGGACGCGCGGGTAAAGCGGGCCATGATCGCCGCCACCGCTGCACCGAGCGTAACAGAAGGGAGAATATAGTGCCGCCAGCTGTCGGCACCGACCGTCGGCAGCCAGCCCAGTTCAACGGAAAAAATTTGCATCAGCAACATGCCCAGCGCGAAAGCCGGGAAGGAAATACCTGAGACGGCGAGCGCCATGCCCAGTCTGTCCGGCCAGCGGTTACGCCACACGGCGGAGACCACGCCAATCACCAGACCGAAAACCACTGACCACACCATACTGGTCAGCGTCAGCCAAAACGTCGGCATAAAGCGCGAACTGATTTCTTCAATGACCGGGCGTTTTGAAACCATCGAGTGGCCGAAATCACCGGTCAGCGCATTGCCGAAGAAAGTGAAAAATTGCTGATAAAGCGGCTTATCCAGCCCTAAATCCTGACGCACCAGCGCAACCACGCTGGCATCAGCATCCTGGCCGGCCATCAGCCGCGCCGGATCGCCCGGCAACAGATGCACAAACAAAAAGACCAGCACGGCCACAATCAGCAGCGTGGGTATCAGTCCGAGTAATCGTTTTAAAAAATAATTAAGCATGATTGGCTGTCTGTGATTTCACGGTAGACATCTATGTTCCGGCCCCGGAACACACGATTTCAGGGCGTCCATGCTGTTACATGACGCGCCCTGAAGGCTTCACCGCGTATTATTTCACATCTGCATCGTCAAAGCTGAAAGCCGTATCCGGCATCACATAGAAACCGGTCAGACGTTTATTTTTGGCTGAAACCAGACGTTCAGTGACCAGGAATGCCCACGGCGCATCGGTCCAGATTTGTTTCTGGGCATCAGCGTACAGTTTGGCTTTCTCGGCTTTGTCGGTCGTTTTCAGCGCATCGGACAAATCTTTATCCACCTGTGCGTTGCTGTAGAAGGCAGTATTGAACTGCTTCGGTGGCGCGGCCTGGGTGGAAAACAGCGGAGACAGTGCCCAGTCTGCTTCACCGGTAGAGGCAGACCAGCCGGTGTAGAACATACGGATGCCCGCCTCTTTTTGTCCGACGTTCTCAACCTGCGCCGCACGCTGCGCGGCATCCATTGCGGTGACTGTCACTTTAATACCCACCTGCGCCAGTTGCTGTTGGGTAAACTGCAACACTTTTTGCGCGGTACTGTTGTTATGTGAAGACCACAACGTGGTGGTAAAACCGTCCGGATAACCGGCTTCTTTCAATAACGCTTTCGCTTTTGCCGGATCATACGGCCACGGTTTAAATTTCGCCGCGTATTCGATGCCCTGCGGCAGCGGCCCTTCAGACGGCACGGCGTAACCGGCAAATGCAACTTTGATCAGCGCCTGTTTGTTAATCGCGTAGTTAATCGCCTCACGCACTTTCACATTGTCGAACGGCTTTTGCGTGACATTGAAACTGATGTAACGATGCAGAATCGACGGCGCGGTCACCAGATCCAGTTTAGCGTTTTTCTCCAGCAAGGCCGCCTGTTCGTAAGGCACCGGGAACGCCAGATCAGCCTCGCCGGTTTGCAGCATTGCCGCCCGGGTATTGTTATCTACCACAGGACGCCAGGTAATGGTGTCGAGTTTCGGCTCGCCTTTTTTCCAGTACCCGTCAAACTTCTTCACTTTCACAAAGTCAGTCTGATTCCATTGTTCAAGCGTATACGGGCCGGTGCCAACCGGATGGAAACCGATGTCTTTGCCGTATTTGGTCAGCGCCGCCGGGGAAATAATCACCGCAGACGGATGTGCCAGAATATTAATAAAGGCTGAGAACGGCTCTTTCAGGGTGATTTTCACCGTGTTGTCATCAACGGCTTCGGTGCTGGCGATATTCTTGAACAGGTTATAGCGTTTAAGGTGACTGTCCGGATTACTGGCGCGGTCAAAGTTAACCTTTACCGCCGCCGCATTGAAGTCGGTGCCGTCCTGGAACTTGATGCCCGGATGCAGCTTGATGGTGTAAACCAGACCGTCTTTACTGACGGTGTAACTGTCCGCCAGGACGTTTTCCAGTTTCATATTTTTATCAAAGCCAAACAGGCCCTGATAGAAGGATTTGGCGACAGCCTGCGACAGGGTGTCGTTGGCGTCATACGGATCGAGCGAGGTGAAGTTAGAACCTACGGCGATGACCACGTCTTTTGCCGCCCATGCAGAAGCCGACGCCAGCGAACCAAAAACAGCGGCAGCGAGCACGGCCTGACGGACAACGTTCTTACCTTTAGATTTCTGCTGATTCATGTCAGTTCCTTTTCCTGTCTTACCCGTTTATCTTGCGAAGAATTGACGGCTCAAATAAGCCGCCAGAAAAATCAGTAAATACCCGCAATACTGTGCCTGGCGACAAAATGGCCTTCGCCCACCTTTACCAATGGCATCACCACCGGCTCATCGTGCAGCCCGCGAACCGGACTTGGGATTTCATCAACCAGCAGCGCCTGATCTTTTCGTTTGTGCGCCGGATCGGCGACCGGCACCGCCGCCATGAGTTTGCGGGTATAGGCATGTTGCGGCGTTTCAAATACCGCACGGCGCGAGCCGATTTCCACGATCTGTCCGAGATACATCACCGCCACACGGTGGCTGATGCGCTCAACAACGGCCATATCGTGTGAAATAAACAAAAATGCCAGACCAAACTCTTTCTGCAGATCCATCAGCAGATTGATGATTTGCGCACGGACAGACACATCCAGCGCCGAAACCGATTCATCGGCAATCACCACTTTTGGATTAAGCGCTAACGCGCGTGCAATGCAAATTCGCTGCCGCTGACCACCGGAAAATTCGTGAGGATAACGCTGCGCGTGTTCCGGCAACAACCCGACTTTTTCCAGTAACCATGCCACGCGGGCTTCGGCTTCTGCGCCTTTTGCCAGGTTGTGAACCAGCAGCGGCTCCATAATGGAATAACCTACCGTCAGGCGCGGATCGAGCGAGGCGTAAGGGTCCTGAAAAATAAACTGAATATCACGGCGCAGATGTTGCAGTTCACTGCCCCCGATATCGGTCAGCGTCTGGCCCTTAAAGGTGATAGTACCGCCCTGGCTTTTCACCAGTTTTAACAACGAACGGCCGGTGGTGGATTTACCACAGCCTGATTCCCCCACCAGCGCCAGCGTTTCACCGGGATGCAAATCAAAACTGACTTTTTCCACGGCATGAACCCGTCGGGTTACGCGATTGAAAACACCGCTGCGCAGGTCAAAACGCGTCACCAGATCGCGCACCTGCAATATAGGAGGCGCGCCTGGTGTGAGGGTATTTTGTATCAGCGCCGGATCACTTTCCGGCTGTTCAGGCGCGGGAAAGCGTGCGGGCAGCGCTTTACCGGCCATCGAACCGAGTTTGGGCACCGCCGCCAGCAATGTCTGAGTGTAAGGCGCCTGCGGTGAACGGAATATAGCGTTTACTTCCCCCGTTTCGACACTGTTGCCCTGATGCATTACCAGCACACGGTCCGCAATTTCGGCCACTACTCCCATGTCATGCGTGATAAAAATCACCCCCATCTGCATCTCTTTTTGCAGCACACGGATCAGTTGCAGAATTTGTGCCTGAATGGTGACATCCAGCGCCGTCGTCGGTTCATCGGCAATCAGTAATGCAGGCTTACAGGAGAGCGCCATCGCAATCATCACCCGCTGGCGCATGCCGCCGGAAAGCTGATGCGGATAACTGTCGAGAATATTCCGGGCTTCAGGAATGCGCACCAGATCAAGCATCCGCAGCGCTTCCGCACGGGCGGCGCGGTGATCTTTGTTCTGATGCAAGCGGATCGATTCGGCAATTTGTTCGCCCACCGGAAAGACCGGATTGAGCGACGTCATCGGCTCCTGAAAAATCATCGCCATATCCGCACCACGCAGATTACGCATGGCAGGCTGCGTGGCGTTGATCAAATCAACTACCTCACCGTTACGGCGACGAAACTGCATTTGACCCTGTAAAATCTTTCCGCCGCCCTGCTCCACCAGCCGCATCAGCGCCAGCGAGGTCACGGATTTTCCGGAACCCGATTCGCCAACAATCGCCAGCGTTTCACCGCGCTTTACCTGAAAACTGAGATTACTGACCGCCTGAGTGACCTGCCCTTCATGAGCAAACTGCACGCTGAGCTGGCTGACGGCAACCACGTGATCGGGTGGCAGAATAAGCGAACTGTTCATCGGGCTGTTCATGACCGGTAAATACTGACGCAGGGAGCGTCACCCACACGGGCGAAGCCGCGGTACATGCCTTCGCTGTTAAAAGGTAGCACCACGTTGCCAAATTTATCCACGGCAATCATTCCACCGCTTCCGCCCAGAGAAAGCAGTTTTTCCTGCACCACCTTATGTGTGGCTTCTTCCAGAGAAAGACCGGCATATTCGATCAGCGCCGCCACATCGTAGGCTGCCACCGTGCGCATAAACACTTCGCCGGTACCGGTGCTGGAAATCGCTACCGTATTGTTACTGGCGTAACAGCCCGCGCCAATAACCGGTGAATCGCCGACGCGCCCGGCCTGTTTGTTGGTCATACCGCCGGTTGATGTCGCCGCCGCCAGATTACCCAGCGCATCCATCGCCACGGCACCCACGGTGCCAAATTTATGTTCAGGATCCAGCGGATCATCAGACACGGGGGCACTGAGCGACGCGCCATCGTGATCAAGCATCACGCCGTTATCTGCCGCGATGGCACGTTGCAACTGATCATAACGTTCCTGCGTGAAAAAGTAGTCCGGTCCGACCATTTCCTGGCCGTGTTCGCGGGCAAAGGCTTCCGCGCCCGCGCCGGTAAACATCACATGCGGACTGACTTCCAGCACCTTACGGGCGGTGAGAACAGGATTGCGAATATGGTTCACACAACTGATGGCTCCGGCATCGAGCGTACGGCCATCCATAATGCAGGCGTCTAACTCATGCGTGCCCTGATGGGTAAAAACCGCCCCTTTTCCGGCATTAAATAACGGGCACTCTTCAAGCAGACGCACCGCTTCGGTGACCGCATCCAGTGCGCTGCCGCCGGAGGCCAGAATAGCCTGTCCGCTGGCGACTATTCTCTCCAGTTCGGCTAAATAAAGTCGTTCTTTTTCAGCGCTCATCGCCGCGCGGGTAATCGCCCCTGCACCACCGTGGATCGCAATAACCGGCCGCTTCTTGTCCGAAACGGAAGCCGCTGAATTATCAGTAGAAAAACTCATTAGCGCTGCACCTTTCGATGTTGTATTTATGTAAAGGAAAATGTTGAGCTGTTTTTGACTATATTTAGCCCGCAACAGTATGTAAAGCAGAAATGTCGCGCCATCAAAAGGTCGCTAATTGCTTAGATTGTTTAAGAAAAACAAATGCTGCAATTGAATATACCCGCGGGACAAATGACCAAAGAACAGCAATAATAAACGTCTTAACTGCGGATAAATGCCTCTCCGGATAAACTTCCTGCAGCTTTTTTTATTTTCTCTTTTTAGGAAATCAGTTTATGGAAACTGTTTATAACCGCCGTCGGATTAATGTGATCTCGTGGCTCAGCTATTTCTTTACCGGTGGACTGGTTTCCACTCTGGGCATTGTTATCGGGCCGGTGGCCACTGCATTTAACAAAGATCCGGGCTTTATCGGTCAGATGTTTTCTTTAATGAACATCGGCCTGTTCCTGCCAATTATGATCAGCGGCATCCTGATGCGTAAATTTGATCTGGGCAAACAACTGATGACCGGCTCTTTCATTTCGGTACTGGTCTGTATCGCGCTATTTATTGTGCCGTCGATTACCCTGTTTGGCGTGGGCGTGTTCCTGATCGGTGCCACGGCGGGCCTGATGATGTCTATCGGCAGCTATCTGGTCGTCCGTATTAATGACGACCCGAAAAAACGTTCCGCAAACTTAATCTTCACCGACTTCTTCTTCGCGCTTTCCGGTATGACGTTGTCACTGGTGCTGGGCTTCCTGTTCAAACACGGCGCAAGCTGGCTGGCAATGTACGGCATCATGGGTGCACTCAGCCTGCTGATGATTTTGCTGTGCGCAGGTCAGAAATTCCCGCACGTACCGCAACCGGTAAAAAACGAATCGACGCACAACGTGGCGAAAGAGCCGTGGGGCATTGCGGTATTCTTCCTGTGTATCGCACTGTTTGCTTTTGTCTTTACCGAACTGGTCTTCACACTGTGGATGCCAAGCTGGTTACATGAGCATTTCAGTATGGAAACGGACCGTGCCGCGATTTACATCACCACTTACTGGATGGTGAAAGCGATTGGCCTGTTCCTGAATCAGTTCACCGTGCGTTTCGTCAAACTGCGTACTTTCCTGCTGGTTTCCGTGATTGTCGGTATGGCAAGCCTGGCGGTGCTGACCACCAGCAATTCACCGGTACTGGTGCTCTTCGCTGTGGGTCTGTTCGGTTTCTGTAACTCCGGTCTGTTTTCCGGGCTGATGAGCTACGGCAGCTTGCAGGTGAAAAACTCCCCACCTACGCTGACATCCGCACTGCTGACCACCAGCTCCGTCGGCACGCTGATTTTCGCGTCCTTCTCTTCTTTCATCTACAACGAGTACGGCTTGTTCTGGGCGCTGAATATTGCGACCGTTTCTTACGCGTTGCTGGTGCTGATGGTGGTGCTTGCCAGCCTGAAGAGCAAGGCAGAGAAAATTAACCACGAAGTCACCGCGCACTAAACTCTCCCCGCAGCAGGGCTCCGGCCCTGCTTTCTCAATTCACCTCGCCCAGTGAATCCAGAAAACGTGTTGCCGCCGGCGTCACCGAATCCGCCTGATAAATGGCATACAAATCTGCAGGCAGCCGTTCGCTGAGCGCACAAAAACGCACGCCCGGCCAGTGAATGCGCGCGTAGCTTTCCGGTAAAAGTGTAATGCCATTCCCGTTGGCCACCAGTGCCAGCGCAGTTTGCGGTTCGTTTACCTGATGTTTCACCTGCGGTAAGAAGCCGTATTGCCGGCACATCGAATACAGATAACTGCCAAGACCTGAAGCACTCATCGGCATCACAATGAAATCCTCATGCGCCAGCTCACTCAGTACCACGCTGTTTTTTGTCGCCAGCCGGTGGTGTTCTGAAATCGCCAGCGCGACGTTTTCCCGTCCCATCAGCCGGCTTTTCAGCCCCTGTGGCAGCGTCAGTTTAGCCTCACGCCAGATGCCAATATCGATCCGCTGCAATTGTAAGGCATCGATTTGCTGCACCGGGGTCAGTTCGGTCATCGTCCAGCTTATTTCCGGTGCATTTTTTCCAAAGCGGTTAAGGGCAGGCATCAGCGGGCCCCAGACTGCGGTACCGACGGTCCCCAGCTGAATATGCCCGACCTCCCCGCGCCCGATTTTACGTACCCGATGTAACGATCGGTTGATACCGTCGAGCATCAGCCCGGCCTCACGCATCAGCGCCGCGCCCGCCGGCGTCAGCGAAACAGATCGCGTGGTACGCAGAAATAACGGCGTACCCAGCAGATGTTCCAGCTCTTTAATGTGAAGGCTCAGCGGCGGTTGCGACATATTCAGCCGTACCGCCGCCTTACTGAAACTCAGTTCTTCGGCCACCACGCGAAAATAGTGCAATAACCGGAGATTGATCTGGCCGAGATCAAACACCGAATCGGTAAACGGACGTGTCATGCCGGACTCCGCAACATAATTTCTCTCTTAAATTTAATGAGTTACATTTATAGATTTTGTCTATAAATCCGCATAAAGAACGGTATTAGACCGTAAACGCTGCTCACACTAGCATTGCCCGCATCCTCCCCCTACTGTGAAAAATGAGAGAAGTGATCATGCTCAATAACCATGCTTTTGACTGCGCCGCGATTATTCGCCAGCGCGCCCCTGATTTTATTCCGCAGGCCGCACTGATTTTAGGCTCCGGCCTCGGTACGTTGTGCGACGACATGAGCGACGCAGTGACCATTCCCTACAACGAACTGCCGGGATTTCCGCAAAGCAGTGTCGCCGGTCATGCCGGTGAACTGGTACTGGGTTATCTGGAAAATGTGCCGGTGATGTGCATGAAGGGTCGCGGCCATCTCTACGAAGGGCACGGTATGTCAGTGATGACCTGTGCGGTGCGCACTTTTAAACTGCTCGGCTGCGAATTTATGCTGGCCACCAACGCCGCCGGGTCGATGCGTAAAAGCGTCGCGCCGGGTCGGTTAGTTGCGCTGACCGACCATGTCAGTTTCATGCCCGAATCGCCGCTGACAGGCCCGAATGACGAGCGTTTTGGTCCGCGCTTTTTCAGTCTCGCCAATGCCTACGACAAAGATCTCCGCGCACAACTTCACACCGTTGCCGCAGGGCTGAACATTGAGGTCGCAGAAGGCGTATTCGCGGCCTATACCGGCCCGAATTTCGAAACCCCGGCGGAAATCCGCATGATGCAAATTTTAGGGTGCGACGTAGTGGGCATGTCCATCGTGCCGGAAGTGATTTCTGCCCGTCACTGCGGGCTGAAGGTGCTGGCGATTTCCGCCATGACCAATTTCGCCGAAGGGCTTTCTGATACACCGCTTTCCCACGAACAAACCTTACGTTGCGCCAGGCTGGCCGTCGGAGATTTCACGCGACTGATCCGCGCCTTTTTCGCCCATCTTTCAGCCAGCGTAAAATAAGGAGCGGCTATGGAACAGGCATTCAACCGCCAGCGGATCAATATGATTTCCTGGCTAAGCTATTTCTTTACCGGCGCGCTGGTCTCCACACTCGGGATTGTTATCGGCCCCGTTTCGCAGGCCTTTGGCAAAGATCCGGGATTTATCGGCCAGATGTTTACGCTGATGAATATCGGTCTGTTCCTGCCGATCATGGTCAGCGGCGTGCTGATGCGTAAATTCAATCCGGGCAAACAGCTGATCACCGGTTCAGCCGTTTCCGTGCTGGCCTGCATTGCGCTTTTCCTGATGCCCACCATCACGATGTTTGGTATCGGCGTGTTCCTGATTGGCGCGTCGTCGGGGATCATGATGTCCATCGGCAGTTATCTGGTGGTACGTATTAATGAAGATCCGAAAAAACGCTCGGCGAATTTAATCCTCACCGATTTCTTTTTCGCTCTGGCGGGCGTGGTGCTGTCGCTGCTGCTGGGCTATCTGTTCCAGCATGGCGCAAGCTGGCTGGCGATGTATGGCGTAATGGCGGTGCTGAGTCTGGCGATGATTGTGCTGTGCGTCGGGCAGACCTTCCCGTCGATTCCGCAGGCCGCACAAACCACGATGGCAACTGAAACTGAGGTGACGCGCTGGGGGATGTCGGTCTGGGTGCTGTGTTTTGCACTGTTTGCCTTCCTGCTGGCCGAGCCGATTTTTACCATGTGGCTGCCGAGCTGGCTGAAATCGCATTTCGGCATGGCGGCGGATCGGGCCGCATTTTATATCACGACGTACTGGACGGTGAAATCCATCGGCCTGTTTGTGAATCAGTTCACTGTCCGCTTCGTTAAGCTGCGCACTTATCTGCTGCTTTCCGCGTTTGTCGGACTGATGTGCCTGGCGGTTGCCGCTAACAGCGCGGACCCGATGTTGATCCTTGTTTGTGCCGGTTTGTTCGGTTTCTGCAATTCGGGGCTGTTCTCGGGCATCATGAGTTATGGCAGCTTGCAAGTCAGTAATTCTCCGCCGACGCTGACCTCTGCCTTGCTTACCCTCGGCACCCTTGGCACGCTAATTTTTTCCACACTCTCGTCGCTGGTATACAGCCGGTACGGTCTGTTCTGGGCGCTCAATAGCGCGACTGTGGCTTACGTTTTCCTGCTGCTGGCGCTGATTTTCGCCGCAGTAAACAGCAAAGCGGAAGCCCTGGAACAACAGCCTGCACGCTGAACGCGGTATCGTGCATATAAAAAAAGGAAGGCTTAAAAGCCTTCCTTTTCCCTCTTCGTTGCTGCGTTTATAGCTGCGGGCAACGTTGCAAACTGTTTAGCCAGGATGTTTCAGGCTGAGCGGCCAGACGACGCGCGCGTCCGTGGCGACGTAAAATCAATCCTTTGTCCTGCATTTCACTCAGATCGCGTCTGATCGTTTCGAGACTTACATCCAGCGATTGTGCCAGTTCGCTTACCTGTAGTACTTCATGTTGTTCAACCAACTGAAGGATGGCCTGATGGCGATTTTTTTTAAGCACCGGTTATTCCTGTTTATATGACAGTTGTGTGACTTAAATCACAAATAACGGTAACTATCATACCCGCGTTACATTGTTAATTTTGGGATCGATCTCAATTATTCAGGAATCTCCGTCGAATTTTTACGCCCTTAGCGATTTTTGGTTCGCTGCGTTTCTCTGTCATACTGTGCGTATGCTTCATTTCCCCGCCCGGCTCTGGTGAAATTATCTGCACAACCGGGACGAATTACTGAGGATTTTTCATGGAATTCAATACTGCCGGTCTGATCTCGCTCGACGAAGCGCTGGATAAAATGCGTGCCTGTGTATCGCCTAAAATAATTCAGGATGCCGAATCCCTCCCGCTCGCCGGCGCGGCTGGCCGCATTACCGCCACCCCGGTGCTTTCGCCGGTTTTCGTCCCACCTTTTGATAACTCAGCCATGGACGGCTATGCCGTGCGCTGCGCAGATTTACAGGATGGTGCGGTTTTCCCGGTCGCGGGCAAAGCCTTTGCGGGTGCGCCTTTTCATGGCGAATGGCCAGCCGGAAGTTGTATCCGTATCATGACCGGTGCGCCGGTGCCTGCGGGCGCTGACGCCGTGATCATGCAGGAGCAGACCGACGTTTCGGATGCCGGTGTACGTTTCACGGCTGAAATCACCCGGGGCCAGAATATCCGTCTGACCGGTGATGACATAAAACGGGGCGACAGCGTGCTGCCTGCCGGTGTCCGGCTGGGTGCGGCAGAATTGCCACTGCTGGCTTCTCTGGGCGTCACCGATGTGAATGTCTGGAAGCCGCTGAAAGTCGCCGTATTTTCGACTGGCGATGAACTGCAGCCGGTGGGGACGCCTTTGCAGGAGGGGCAGATTTACGATACCAACCGTTTCGCTGTACGCCTGATGCTGGAAAAACTGGGCTGCACCGTGCTGGATTTAGGTATTATTCGCGACAATCCGCAGGCGCTGCGTAAAGCTTTTGAAGAAGCCAATGCTTTTGCGGATCTGGTGATTTCCAGCGGCGGCGTGTCGGTCGGTGAAGCCGATTACACCAGGCAAATTCTGGATGAACTGGGTGAAATTGGTTTCTGGAAACTTGCCATGAAACCGGGCAAACCTTTTGCTTTCGGCAAACTGAAAAACAGCTGGTTCTGCGGTTTGCCGGGGAATCCGGTGTCGGCCGCACTGACGTTTTATCAACTGGTTCAGCCCTTTATTGCGCAGTTATCCGGCCATACGGCCTGGAAGTTCCCGCCACGGCTGAAGGCAATAGCGGTGACGCCACTGAAAAAATCTCCCGGACGTCTCGATTTTCAGCGCGGTATATTCAGCACCAGCGCCGGGGGGCAACTGGAAGTACTTACCACCGGCCATCAGGGGTCGCATGTATTCAGTTCATTCAGTCAGGCCAACTGTTTTATCGTGCTTGAACGCGGGCGCGGCAACGTAGCAGCGGGCGAATCCGTTGAAATCGAACCGTTTAACGCCCTGCTGCGGAGCTGAACATGTCTCAATTGCCGGAACTGACGGACGCCGAAACCCTGCGTTATAACCGCCAGATCGTACTGAAAGGGTTTGATTTCGACGGTCAAGAACAGCTGAAATCCAGCCACGCACTGATTGTTGGTCTGGGCGGTTTAGGCTGCGCCGCCGCTCAGTATCTGGCTGCCGCAGGTACCGGCACGTTAACATTGCTGGATTATGACACCGTCTCGCTGTCAAACCTGCAACGCCAGACGCTGCATACTGATGCCCGGATCGGTATATCGAAAGTAGAATCTGCCGCTATAGCGCTGGCGGCAATCAATCCGCATATCGTTATCCATCAGATTAATGCACAGGCCAGCGACGACAGGCTGCGTGAAGTGATTGCTACCTGTGACGTGGTGGTCGACTGCACCGACAACGTCACCACCCGGAATCAGCTGAACGGTGAATGTTTCGCGCAGAAAAAACCGCTGGTTTCCGGCGCTGCCATCCGCATGGAAGGCCAGCTCAGCGTATTTACTTATCAGCCACATGAACCTTGTTATCAATGCCTGAGCCGGTTATTCGGTGAAAATGCGCTGACCTGCGTGGAAGCCGGGGTTATGTCCCCTCTGGTCGGCACTATCGGCAGTTTACAGGCGATGGAAACCATCAAACTGCTGACGAAATTCGGCGAAACGCCGCGCGGCAAACTGCTGATGTATGACGCCATGACGTTGCAGTTCCGCGAAATGAAACTGATGAAAGACCCGCATTGCGAAGTGTGTGGGGGTTTTTGAATCAGTAAATTCAGACACAAAAAAACCGCCTTTATCGGCGGTTTTCTATTTTTTATGACACCCAAAACAATTCGCAAAATCATTCGCGTTGTATCAAGGCGGCAACTGCACGAATCCCCGGGAGCTTACATCGGTAAGTGACCGGGGTGAGTGACCAATCTGCCGGGAGCAGATTGGAACGCTGCTTGCAGCGGCTCCTTCAGGAGCGAGGCCCATGGATGGGCCGAGTAACGCAGCCAACGCCGAGACAACGCGAAGGATGCAGCGAATTAACTATTGATGCCCTGACTACGCAGGTAGTCTTCATAATTACCGGAGAAGTCGATCACACGCGTCGGGGTCATTTCCAGAATACGGGTTGCCAGAGAGCTGACGAATTCGCGGTCATGAGAAACGAAGATTAGCGTGCCTTCGTACATTTCCAGTGCCATGTTCAGCGACTCGATGGATTCCATATCAAGGTGGTTGGTTGGTTCATCCATAATCAGAATGTTAGGGCGTTGCATCATCAGTTTCCCGAATAACATACGACCTTTTTCACCACCGGAAAGCACTTTCACTTTCTTCTTGATATCGTCCTGACCAAACAGCAGACGGCCTAACACACCGCGTACGGCCTGCTCGTCGTCTTTCTCGGATTTCCACTGGCTCATCCAGTCGAAGACGTTCAGGGTTTCGTCGAATTCATATTCGTGATCCTGCGCGTAATAGCCGATCTTGGCATTTTCAGACCATTTTACTGAACCACTTTCCGGCTCATGCTCACCGACCAGCGTTTTCAGCAGGGTGGATTTACCGATGCCGTTGGCACCCAGAATCGCGACTTTTTCGCCCACTTCCAGCATCAGGCCGAGATTTTTAAACAGCGGACCGTTGTCAAAACCTTTGGTGATTTTTTCCACTTCCAGCGCATTACGGAACAATTTCTTGTCCTGTTCAAAACGCATGTAAGGGTTCTGACGGCTGGATGCTTTGATTTCATCAAGCTGAATTTTATCAATCTGACGGGCACGGGAAGTCGCCTGTTTAGATTTTGAGGCGTTCGCGCTGAAGCGGCTGACAAACGATTGCAGTTCTGCAATCTGCGCTTTCTTCTTGGCGTTATTGGCACTGAGAAGTTCACGGGCCTGCGTTGCCGCCGTCATGTATTCATCGTAGTTGCCCGGATAAACACGCAGTTCGCCGTAATCCAGATCCGCCATGTGCGTACACACCATGTTCAGGAAGTGACGGTCATGCGAAATGATGATCATGGTGCTGTTACGTTCGTTCAGCACCTGCTCCAGCCAGCGAATGGTATCGATGTCCAGGTTGTTCGTCGGTTCGTCGAGCAGCAGAATTTCCGGATCGGAGAACAACGCCTGCGCCAGCAAAACACGCAGCTTAAAGCCCGGCGCGATTTCGCTCATCGGGCCATAATGTTGTTCGACAGGAATGCCCACACCCAGCAACAATTCACCCGCACGGGATTCTGCGCTGTAGCCGTCCATTTCACCGTAAGCGACTTCCAGATCAGCCACTTTGTAGCCGTCTTCTTCACTCATTTCCGCCATTGCGTAAATACGGTCGCGCTCTTCCTTCACTTCCCACAATTCAGTGTGGCCCATGATAACGGTGTCCAGCACGCTGAACTGTTCGAAGGCGAACTGATCCTGGCGCAATTTACCCAGACGCTCGTTCGGGTCCAGCACGACATTACCGCCAGAAGGCACTAAGTCGCCACCGAGGATCTTCATGAAAGTGGACTTGCCACAACCGTTCGCGCCAATCAGGCCATAACGGTTACCGCCGCCAAATTTCACGTTAATGTTTTCAAATAACGGCTTGCTGCCGAATTGCATGGTGATGTTGTAAGTACTTAGCACAACGCTCGCTCTTAATTGGGAAATGTGATTTGGCGCGCATTATGCCACAACGGCGCGTCAGGATCGCCTGTAGTTGTGGTCATTTTTCACTCAATAGCTAAAAAAATGCCTGACAGGGGACTTTTCAGAAAGCAACAAAAGCAAAAACCCGACCTAAGCCGGGTTTTCCAGAACAACGGTTGAAATCAGAAGTTGTAGCCGATTACACCGTAGTAACCCCAGCCGGTGGACTTCACATCGAAGTTACCGTTACCGAAGTTCAGCTCAGCGCCGTCAGCCCACTGGCCGCCGTTATGGAAGTAACGCGCCACGAACGAGTAATGCCAATGTGTGTAGTTCAGCGACAGGATATGGCTGGAGGCGATAGAGTTGTTAGAACGCGCTTTATTGCCGTTCAGATCACGGAAATCGTCATCGCCCAGTGAGGAACCCCAGTCGAAGTTGGTGAACCCGATATAGCTCAGGTTGCCGCCCCATAATTGCGTCAGAGGAACGAAGTATTTCACTTTGAAACGGTAACCGTCCCAGCTGTTTTCATTCGCCGCGCCGTAGTTTTCCCACTGATATTTCGCATACACGTTCAGGGACAGGCTCATCGGCAGACCGGTGTCGATGTCGGTGCCCAGACCCATGTACCAGGTATTCTGACGGTTATCGCTGTCCGGCCCCATATCGTAGATATAGTTGTTCGCGAAATACCATTCTTTGAACGGACCGAAACTCAGATCAGTACCGGTCAGTTTATCGATAGAAAAACGAGGTTCAATTTCCATAAACAGCGGAGAACCGTTTTTATCCCAGATACCGGTATCATTGCCGTTACCGGCGCCGAAGGTTTTAGGAATATCGATATAGCCGTAGAAATCAAACCAGTCTTTGTGTGCAAACGCTTCATATTCAAGGTAAACATCGTTACGCAGCGTAGGCCCGAAACGGGTATCGGCGCTACCTACAACGTTGACACTCTGGTGCCACCAGTCAGAAACAAATTCGCCCTTGCTATCATCAGCGAGCACGGTCGCGCTGTAGGACAAAGCCATCAAAGCGCCTGCTGCAATAATTGTATTTTTCATATTTTTACCAGAAGCGGGGGGTGGAACAACGCCTTGCCACCTTCAGGCGTTGCATAAAACAAACCCTAAAACTGTGATCCGCAACCGATTGCTGCACATAGTGCAAAAAACCTGCAATTTCCAGTTACTTCCTACAAGAGTCGACTTTTCTTAGCTAATAAATAGATTTGGTCAAGGTTTGTCAATTTCTGTTTCATTCCGATACATCTCCAATGTGATATCGATCACAATAATGTTTCAGCATAATTTTATTTCTACGGTCTGATGCAGAAAATCACTGTTGATAAAATGACCATACCGTTATTTGTCATGCTATAATTACGACAAATAATGGTATGGAGGTATACATCATGAATTCAAAAATTACCGGGCTGTCTTCCGGCTCTGTGCAAGATTCTGCAACGCCGCTTTGGCAATCTGCGGGCCTGCCCGCAAGCAGCGGAATCAGTTTGATAAATGCCATACAAAAAGGATTTCCGGTTGATAGTATCAGCCGTCTTAATACTGAGCTGGGATGGCCAAAAATGGTGTTACTGGAAATCATGGGCATTAATGAACGCAACTATGCGCGGCGTAAAGCCGGGAACGGCTTGCTGAAAAGTGAAGAGAGTGAACGGGTGGCACGGCTGGTGCGCATCGTGGATGCCGCCACTGATTTGTTCGAAGGTGATCGTGTCTCGGCGCTCGAATGGTTCACCCGCCCTGCTCCGGCACTCGATGGTTCACGTCCGCTGGAACTGCTGTCTTCTGAAGCTGGCGCGGTAGAAGTCAGCCGTCTGATTGGTCGTCTCCAGCACGGTGTTTTCAGTTGAAGCTGTTTCGTATCGTGCAGACCCGCCATCTGGCCACAGCCTGGTCGGGAGCCGGTGCGCAACTTTATGGCGGCCGCTGGAATCCGCCGGGCAGACCGGTAGTCTATGTCACCACCAGCATCTCGCTGGCGATTCTGGAAATTCTGGTACATGTGCAAAACAGTATGCTGATGCGCGCCTATACTTTACTGAGTATTGAAGTACCGGAGGAATGGCTTGATACGCTTGAAGTTTCAGAGCTGCCCGCCGACTGGCGCAGTGCATCAGCACCTGACAGCACACAGCGTCAGGGTGATGACTGGCTGGAGGAAGGTGAGTATGTCGGGCTGAAAGTGCCGTCAGTGATTGTGCCGTCAGAATACAACGTATTACTTAATCCGCTGCACCCGAGGTTTGGGGATTTGCTGAGTTCTGTCGAACGCGAACCGATGATGTTTGACCCGCGCCTTCAGTAAAGCACGGGCCCGCTCCCGGTCAGAAGATCACTGTGCTTTCCGGTTGCTGCGATAAATCAGTGCCAGCGCAATGACAAGACAGGGAATAGCCGCCACCCGGTGCCATGACAGCGCGATCTGCGGGTTATCCAGCCAGCCGAAATTATCAATAAGCATGCCCATCGACAGCTGACCGAGAATAACCGCGACCGTTGCCGCCGCCGTCCCGACCCGGGGTACCGCAGTCACCATCACAATAATGTAAGGCACGCCAAATAATGCGCCCGCGAGTTGCCACTTCGGCACGGTGAGCAAGGTTTCCGGTTGCGGTGTTTGCAAAAACAGCACCAGTACCGCGGTAATGGCAGCTCCGACGCTGAACGTCAGGAATGCACTTTTCAGCACCCCCACCTTCTCGCCTAACTGTCCGTTCACTGCCGCCTGCATACTCAGCGCGGCCCCCGCCACAATGGCCAGAATGATCATAATCAGTTCAGTCATGGTTCAGTCCCAGGCAATCAAAACAAGTGCTGCAACGATAAACAGCAGTGCCAGCAGGCGCTCACCGCCGACTTTCTTATGTGGCGTACCAAACCAGCCGTAATGGTCGATCAGCACACTTTTCGCCACCTGCCCTGACAAAATCGCGATCATGGTCATGCCGATACCAATAACCGGTGTCGCGAGCGTCAGTACTACCACATAGACCGGCCCGAGCACGCCGCCCAATAACTTCCAGCCCGGTTGCGTACTGAACGACGGTGCATTACGCGGGCTGAAAAACAGCACCAGCAGCCCGGTCAGCACCGCACCCACGCCAAAAATACTCAGTGTGGCCCATAAATGCCCCACTTCAGTACCCAGCGGGCCTATCAGCCCGGCCTCCAGTGAAAGCCCCATCCCCGCCAGGATGACCAGCGGAATTAACATCAGATTCATCATTGTCCTGCTTTTAGTTTTTTCGAAACGGCAACTATAACGTGGCACAACTATGCGAAAAACAGCACAATCAGGAAAATAGTTTTGCGGAAAATGCACAGATGAACGGTTTTAATCAGATCAACATCCAGTCTTTACGCCTGTATATCGCAGTACTCGACCAGGGGAATTTCTCAGAAGTGGCGCGGCGTGAGGCGATGTCGCCGTCAACCGTATCGCGGGTGATTTCCCAGCTGGAACAGGCATTACAAACACAACTGCTGTATCGCAATACGCGCGCCGTCAGCCCGACTGAATCCGGCAAACTGCTGGCCGGCCATGCGCGGCAGGTGCTGGCGCAGTTAGATCTGGCGGCTCTGGATTTGCAGGAACAGGACAGTGAACCCGGCGGACTGGTACGCATCAATGCACCGGTAGTGTTCGGTCAGCGACATCTTGCGCCGTGGTTGCATGAGCTGAGTACCCGTTATCCGCGTCTGAATATTGAGCTGATGCAAACCGACGATTTTGTCGATCCGTTGCAGGACAGCGTTGACTTGCTCATCCGTATCGGCGTGATGGCGGATTCCACTCTGCAGGCACGCACGCTCGGCCATCAGACTTTCCGTCTTGCCGCCAGCCCTGCGTATCTTGCCCGTGAAGGAACGCCCGGATCGCCGGAAGATTTGGCCGGTCACAGTTGTCTGGTGTTCAAGGGATTTGCCGGTTCGCAGCGCTGGTACTTCCGTCAGCCGGATCAGGAATGGCACTCGCTGCATCTGGGGGGATTACTGACCAGCAATAACGCAGAAACGCTGACGCAGGCGGCTATCGACGGTATGGGGCTGGTGGTCTTTCCCACCTGGCTGATTGGCGATGCCCTGCGCGACGGACGGCTGGTCAGCGTGCTGGAAAGTTATCAGGTATCGACCTCGCCGGAACCGCAGACAATATCAGCACTGTATCCGAACAGCCGCCGCCCCTCGATCAAAGTCCGCGCGGTGATTGATTTTCTGGTGGAGAAATTTGGCAGTCCGGCGTACTGGGAGTGAGGCGTTGCACTAAAGCTTTTTTAAAGACAGATCGAGAATATTTCGGTTTTTCAAGTACTGCGATCACCTGACCCGCCGCGCCGAAACCGACCAGAGGGGAAAAGCTTTTCCCCTCTGAACTCCCCTCGCTTTTCTCAACACGCGCTCCGCTCGCTGGCTATGTTTCAGGTATCACCGCGACAGGCTGGAAATCTTGCCGCTGCGCGGTTTCCTCACTCGGTCCTGAAGCCTTTGGTCTTCAGGCCGCTCCGTTCGGCAAGATTTCTAAACCGCCCGCAGGATCTTAAATTCAAAACCAATCGGTTTTTCAAATCAAATATGGTGAGGTTGTGAAGTTGAAGCCTGAGGCCGGTTCCAAAATCACGCCGCAGGAGAGGTGAAAAACCGCGCGTCTTTATGCGCGGGTTGTAACCCGAACGGAGGGAACCGCGCAGCGGCAGGATTTTGCGGCAATCGCTGTGGTTGATGAAACATAGTCAGCGAGCGGCAACGCGCAGTTTAAGAGCCAGGGATTCTTAAGGGTGGCGGCGATAAGCCACCCTTAAGGCCAGTGTGGGTGGCAACCCACGGTTTTGACTTTGAAGTTGAAGTTGAAGTTGAAGTTGAAGTTGAAGTTGAAGATTAAATCCTCAACTCCATCCCCACATGCGGAATCCCATCTTCATCGTAAATTTCGGTATACGCCACAAACCCCAGTCTGCCGTAGAAGCCCTGTAAATGCGCCTGAGCGGAAATCGCGACGCGCTCACCCGGCCAGTGTTTCTGGCAGGCAGCCAGTGCCTGTTCCATCAGCTGATGGCCCAGTTTCAGGCCACGGGCGGAAGGCGCGACAATCACCCGGCCGATAGCCACGTCTTCCGCATGACGTAAAATTCGTGCATAGGCGGCAGGTTTTCCCTCCAGCCAGGCGACGATATGACGGTTTTCTCCGGTCAGATCCTGCCCGTCGATATCCTGATAAATACACGTTTGTTCCACCACAAACACTTCGCTTCGCAGTGCCAGAATGGCGTAAAGCTGCGCCGCGCTCAGTTCGCTGTGATGGTAATCCTGCCAGTGAAGTGATGATAATCCGCTCATCAATGAATGCCCTGCCTGTTTTCTGAAAGCCAAAAAAAAGAGATATTCCTGAGAATATCTCTTTTTAACACCGGTTTTACAGCTAATTGATCAGGCAGATTTTTTTAGCGGCTGGGTACGGACCGGGGCATCGCCTGCGGTGTAATACTGCGCAGTACTGCGGGGTAATGGCTGACGGCCACGAATTTTATCGGCAATCTTTTCGGCAATCATGATCGTCGTCGCATTCAGATTACCGGTAATGATCTGCGGCATGATAGAAGCGTCAACGACGCGCAGCGCCTGCAATCCGTGAACACGCCCTTCTCCGTCGACCACGGCCATCTCATCAGTGCCCATTTTACACGAGCATGACGGATGGAACGCGGTTTCCGCATGCTCACGGATAAAGGCATCCAGCTCTTCGTCAGTCTGCACATTTTCGCCCGGGCTGATCTCGCGGCCACGATAAGGATCCAGCGCCGGTTGATTCATGATTTCACGAGTGATGCGGATAGCATCACGGAATTCCTGCCAGTCCTGCTCCGTCGCCATGTAATTAAACAAAATGCTCGGATGCTGGCGCGGATCTTTCGATTTCACCTGAACGCGGCCACGACTTGGGGAACGCATTGAACCGACATGCGCCTGGAAACCATGCTCTTTTACTGCGTTACTGCCGTTGTAATTAATCGCCACCGGCAGGAAGTGATACTGAATATTCGGCCAGGCAAATTCTTCACGGCTGCGGATAAAACCGCCCGCTTCAAACTGATTGCTGGCACCGGTGCCGGTGCCTTTAAACAGCCATTCGGCACCAATCGCCGGCTGGTTATGCATCTGTAATGCCGGATACAAAGAGACCGGCTGCGTACAGCTGTATTGCAGGTACATTTCCAGATGATCCTGCAAATTCTCGCCGACGCCCGGCAGGTCGTGTACCAGCGGGATATTCAGACGGTTTAGCAGTTCAGCCGCACCCACACCGGAACGTTGCAGAATTTGCGGAGAGGCAATCGCGCCGCTGCACAGCAACACTTCGCGTTTCGCCTTCGCTGTTTTGGCGTTGTATTCGTCACCGTGGAAATAGCTGACACCTACCGCACGCTTGCCGTCGAACAGGATCCTGTCGGTCAGCGCGTGGGTTATGATAGTCAGATTGGCGCGCGGTTTGGCCTGATCCAGATAGCCACGGGCCGTACTCGCACGGCGGCCTTTTGGCGTTACGGTTCTGTCCATCGGGCCAAAACCTTCCTGTTTGAAACCATTCAGATCATCCGTGCGCGAATATCCCGCCTGCACACCGGCTTCTATCATCGCGCCAAACAGCGGATTATTGCCGTTTTTAGGTGTCGCCACACTCACCGGCCCTTCGCCACCGTGGAAGTCATTCGGGCCGATATCGCGGGTTTCTGCTTTACGGAAATACGGCAGACAGTCCAGATAGCTCCAGTCTTCCAGACCCGGTGCTTTCGCCCAGTTATCGAAATCCATTGCGTTACCGCGGATGTAACACATGCCGTTAATCAGCGACGAACCGCCCAGACCTTTACCGCGCCCGCATTCCATGCGGCGGTGATTCATATGCGGTTCCGGGTCGGTTTCATACGCCCAGTTGTAACGGCGTCCCTGTAACGGAAACGCCAGCGCCGCAGGCATTTGCGTGCGAAAATCCAGACGATAATCCGGGCCGCCCGCTTCCAGCAGCAAAACGGTCACATTGCTGTCTTCCGTCAGACGGGTAGCAAGTACGTTGCCGGCAGAACCCGCACCGATGATGATGTAATCGTAATCCATTGAATCTCCTCTGTTGCAGCGGATCAAAATACTGAGCTGAATTCGCCCAGTTCGACCTGCACGGATTTGATTTGGGTGTAATGCTCAAGCGTGGTGAGGCCGTTTTCACGCCCGACACCGGAATGTTTGTAGCCACCGACCGGCATTTCTGCGGCGGATTCGCCCCAGGTGTTCACCCAGCAGATCCCGGCTTCAAGTTTATGAATCGCGCGATGAGCACGGTTGAGATCCTGCGTCACCAGCCCGGCGGCCAGGCCATAGTCAGTATCATTGGCACGGCGGATCACTTCTTCTTCACTTTCATAGGTCAGAATGCTCATTACCGGCCCGAAAATTTCTTCCCGGACGATCAGCATGTCATCACGACAGTCGGTAAATACTGTTGGCGCGACGTAGGCGCCTTTGGCGTATTCGCCGGTCGTGATGCGCTCACCGCCTGTCAGTAAAGTCGCCCCTTCACGCTTGCCGCTTTCGATGTAACGCAGCACTGATTCCATGTGCGCGAAACTGACCAGCGGGCCGAAGTTGACGTTTTCATCGGTCGGATCGCCTGAGCGGATACGTTTCACCCGCTCCAGTACTTTGGCTTCGAACGCTTTATGCAATGCGGCGGGTACAAACACCCGGGTACCGTTGGTGCATACCTGACCGGAGCTGTAAAAATTCGCCATCATGGCAATGTCGGCGGCTTTATCGAGATCCGCATCATCAAAGATGATCAACGGCGATTTACCGCCCAGTTCCATGGTTACTTCTTTCAGTGTGGAAGCCGAGGCGCTGGCCATCACTTTCTTGCCGGTTTTAATGCCGCCGGTGAACGAGACTTTGGCAATATCCGGATGCTCCGTTAACGCCTGGCCGACACTGGCCGCACCCGTCACCACACTGAACACACCATCCGGCACACCGGCTTCGGTGTAGATTTCAGCCAGTTTCAGGGCCGTCAGTGACGTGTTTTCACTCGGTTTGAACACCATCGCGTTACCGGCTGCCAGCGCAGGGGCCGATTTCCACAAGGCAATCTGAATCGGGTAGTTCCATGCACCGATACCGGCGACCACGCCCAGCGGCTCGCGGCGGGTATAGACGAATGACGAATCACGCAGCGGAATTTGCTGCCCCTCAATTGCCGGAATTAACCCGGCGTAATACTCCAGCACATCCGCACCGGTGACGATATCCACGGCCAGTGTTTCAGAAAGCGGCTTACCGGTGTCGGCTGTTTCAATGGCCGCCAGTTCGTCGTTGCGCTCGCGCAGAATATCCACGGCGCGGCGCAGAATACGGGCGCGGCTCATGGCAGTCATCGCAGCCCAGACTTTCTGGCCTTTCTGCGCGGATTTCACGGCCAGATCGACATCCGCGTGCGTGGCGGATTGCACGGTCGCAATCACTTCGCCGTTGGCCGGATTGACTGCGTCGAAGGTTTCATCCCCGGTGCTGTCCTGAAAACGCCCGTCGATATAAAGTTTTTGCTTGCCGTAGCGGGACATATATCTCTCCTCGGTCTGTGCGGTCTGAAATTTTTCAGCCCGGTTTACTGCCCAATGGCATGCGGTGCGATCTGCGATTCAATATGGCGGTGTGTAATTTGCATCGCCTCAGCGTGGTTGAACGCTTTACCGCTGAGGGCCCCGCGCAGCCACAAGCCATCAATCAATGCAGCGGTGCTTTGCGCCGCGAGACGCGCCTCATTTTTTGGCAGAAAACGTCTGAATTCAGCACATAAATTTGAATAGAGCCGGCGGCTGTTAACCTGTTGCAGCCGGTACAACTGCGGGTGATGCATGCTGCTCGCCCAGAAGGCCAGCCAGGTTTTCATCGCCGCGCTGTTGGTCTGACTGTCATCAAAGTTGGCTTCGGCAATCGCATGCAACCGCGCCGTCGGTGCGGTATCCGTCAGTTGCGACAGCCGCAACTGTACGCCTTCCCCCAGGTGACTGAGTAAATAACGCATGGTCGCTTCCAGCAGACCGTTCTTGTCACGAAAGTAGTGACTGATGATGCCATTTGAGACGCCAGCACGGCGGGCAATTTGCGAAATCGACGCATCGTGCATCCCGACTTCGTTCACTGCGGCCAGTGTTGCCTCAATTAATTGCTGCCGCCTGATGGGCTGCATTCCTACTTTGGGCATGGTTCCGGCTCCTGAAAATGAGCGGGTTGAACGCGCTTAACAGCCTTTTTTTGCGCTCCTGCTCAACCTTGTTTCAACGCTCTGACGCCCTCTATTTAACTTTTTTTTGATTGAACGTTCAATTAAAAATGCATATATTTTATTACCAATACGTTAGTAATTTGTATGAATTCTGGAACCTTAAAGCATCCAATTTATTGAAAAATAGTGATTAATTAACATAACAGGGGAAAAGATGGCGATTGCCAATACGACAGAGAAAAAGAGCGAAAAACCGCGCGACCAGCTGAACAAGGTGGTGTTTTTCACCTCCGCCGGGCTGATTTTAGCCTTCACATTAATGACCATTTTCTTCACCGGTTTATCGGGAAAATGGATCAGCCTGACCCTTAACTGGGTGTCGGCCACCTTCGGCTGGTATTACATGCTGGCGGCTACGCTGTACATCGTGTTTGTAGTGTTCATAGCCTGTTCACGTTTTGGTTCGATCAAACTGGGCCCTGAACAATCCAAACCCGAATTCAGCATGATGAGCTGGGCCGCAATGCTGTTTGCTGCGGGTATCGGTATCGACCTGATGTTCTTTTCCGTTGCTGAACCGGTGACGCAATACATGTTGCCACCGGAAGGAAACGGGCAAACGCTGGAAGCCGCGCGACAGGCCATGACCTGGACGCTGTTCCACTACGGTCTGACCGGCTGGGCGATGTATGCGCTGATGGGGATTGCACTGGGATATTTCAGCTACCGCTATAATCTGCCGCTGACGATACGTTCGGCGCTGTACCCGATTTTCGGTAAGCGCATTAACGGCCCGATCGGCCACAGTGTGGATATCGCTGCCGTGGTCGGCACTATTTTCGGTATCGCCACGACGCTCGGCATTGGTGTGGTACAGCTTAACTATGGCCTGAAAGTGCTGTTCCACATTCCGGAAAACCTGACCGTGCAGGCCGCACTGATCCTGCTTTCTGTGATTATGGCGACGGTGTCGGTGACATCCGGTGTTAACAAAGGCATCCGTATTCTGTCGGAACTTAACGTGCTGCTGGCGCTGGGGCTGATTCTGTTTTTACTGTTCTTCGGCAATACCGAATTCCTGCTCAATGCGCTGGTGCTCAATATTGGCGATTACATCAACCGCTTTATGGGCATGACGCTTAACACCTTTGCCTTTGACCGCCCGACGGAATGGATGAACAGCTGGACGCTGTTTTTCTGGGCCTGGTGGGTAGCGTGGTCGCCGTTTGTCGGCCTGTTCCTGGCGCGTATCTCACGCGGACGCACCATTCGTCAGTTCGTGCTCGGCACGCTGATCATTCCGTTCGTCTTCACCCTGCTGTGGCTGTCAATTTTCGGTAACAGTGCGCTGTATCAGATCCTGCATGGCAATCTGGATTTCGCCAACGAAGTGATTTCACACCCTGAACGCGGCGTTTACAGCCTGCTGGCGCAGTATCCGGGCTTTACGCTGAGCGCGTCCGTTGCGACCATCACCGGCCTGCTGTTTTATGTCACCTCGGCCGATTCCGGCTCGCTGGTGCTGGGTAACTTCACCTCGAAACTGGCAGACATTAACAACGATGCCCCAAACTGGCTGCGGATTTTCTGGTCTGTCACCATCGGTGTGCTGACGTTGGGGATGCTGATGACAGACGGGGTTTCCGCGCTGCAAAACACCACGGTGATTATGGGTCTGCCGTTCAGCTTTGTGATTTTCTTCATCATGGCCGGATTGTATAAATCACTGCGCCTGGAAGATTACCGCCGCGCCAGTACCCAGCAGACTCTGGCACCGCTGCCTGCCACCAGCGACGCGGCGCTGAACTGGAAGCAGCGCCTGTCACGGGTGATGAATTATCCGGGCACACGCCATACGCAGAAAATGATGGACACCGTATGTCGTCCTGCCATGCAGGAAGTGGCGCTGGAACTGGAACTGCGCGGAGCAAAAGTCACGTTTACCGAGCACGGGCCGCAGGAAGACGAGAAAATCGGGCCATTGGAATTACAGGTCGCATTGGGCGAAGAGCAGAATTTTGTCTATCAGATCTGGCCGGTACGCTATGCGGTGCCTGCCTTTACCTATCGCGCACGCGCCGGTAAATCACATTATTACCGTCTGGAAACTTTCCTCCTTGAAGGGACACAGGGCAACGACCTGATGGACTTCACCAAACATCAGGTCATCAATGACATTCTGGATCAGTACGAACGTCATCTGAACTTCCTGCATATCAACCGCGAAGCGCCGGGAAACACCCTCACCTTCCCCGAACAACCGGTCTGATACAAGCCCGCCAGAAACCCGCGCAATGCGGGTTTTTTTATACGCGTTGACTCCTTTCCCCGAAGAAACGGCATTAACAGCGGCAGCCGCTCACGTTCGCGGATTGTGATTAATGTGCGTAAACCGGCTGGTTAAGCTTTTCAGCTTTGTGCACATCATGACTTTTCACCCCGGCACTGGAGAGTTTTTCTTCCACTTCCTCAATATCTTCACTGTCGATTTCCAGTGATTCCTGATCGATTCCCTGAGCAGGCGTCAGTGCCAGTTCGACCAGGATAGGAAAGTGATCTGAGCCCATAAATTCAAGACGTTTAAGATCAACCAGTGTGAAATCTTTGCTGTGGAAAACATGATCCAACGGCCAGCGCAGGAACGGATAACTGGCGTGGAACGTGTTGTACATGCCGCGACCGCGACGCGGATCCAGCAGGCCGCTGATTTTCATAAACAGGCGCGTGGTGCGCGACCACGCCACATCGTTCAGGTCACCGGTGACAATCGTCGGGTAAAGCGCTTTGGCGGCGGTATGACCGACGGCGATAAGCTCACCGTCACGCGACGTAGATTCATCCGCTTCGGTCGGGCTGGGCGGCATCGGATGCAGACAGTGCAAAATCACCCGCTCACCCGACGGCAGTTCAGCGCGAAAATGCATAGAAGGAATGTCATCAGCCACCAGATACTGAATCTTCGCTGCGTGCATCGGCAGGCGCGAATACACATGCATACCGTACAGATTATCAAGCGGGCAGCGCAGGCTGTGCGGATAACTGGCATCCAGTTCTGCCATCTGATCTTCCCACCACTGATCAGTTTCCAGTAGCACCAGAATATCCGGCTGATAATGCCTGACCTGCGCCAGTAACTTTTCCGGATCACGGTTGGTGGTCAGCACGTTGCTGTTCATGATCTTGATACGCGAATGGCCGTTGGGGACCGTTTTCTTCACCTGAACCGGATACAGGCGGGTATAAGGCAAAATCCACCAGCTCTGATACGCCATGCATCCCACGGTCAGGATGATAACGGTGGTGGTGATCGCATCACCGAACGGCATGATCGCCAGTTCGGTCAGCAAAAAAAACAGACACAGGGAGGCCATCTGTAACCGCGGAAAATCCCAGACCCGCACCCACCAGCGCTGATTTTTAGAAAGAGGAAGGAGCGTCAGCAAAGTCATAATGACCGTCAGTCCGCAAATGATGATTCGTAACGCTTGCATCGGTTATCAACCCTGATAAAAAAGCAAAAATAATACCCGCCATAGACGGGTATTTGTTGTTAACCGATTGTGACTGAAAAACAGGGAGATGTCGCCGCCTTCTCCCCTGATCAGAAAAAGGCGACAGATTTAGCCAGGATTATTTTGTGGCGGCGGCCTGTTCAGGCACATGGCACCAGTTATGCTGTTCGACAATCCCGCCATTTGGCGAGGTATAACCGATACAGCCCAGAATAGAGTCATACAGCTTTTCATGGAAAACAGGCGTTTTCGCGACAGCCAGTTTTTGCAGCTGTTCGAAACTGGCCTTGTTCTGATCATTGGACAGGAATTTGTCTGATGCCCAGACCATGATCGGCACGGCACGTTGCTCAGCCGGCGCATGATCACGCGGTGTACCGTGGAAGTGCATGCTTTTGGAAATCGACTCACCGTGATCGGAGGCATAGAACACAATCGCATTCTTGTCGCGCAATTGATCAAACACTTGTGACAGGAAGTAATCGGTATACAGCAGGGAATTATCGTAAGCGTTGATCATTTCCTCGGTAGAACAGGAATCATCGATGCCCATACATTCCGGCTTATATTTGGCAAAAGAACGCGGATAGCGGTCGGAATACAGGTAATGCGACCCCTTGGTATGCAGGATAATCAGGTGCTTACCTTTGGGATGATTGTTCATCGAGTCTTTCATTTCATCGATGAGCAACATGTCATCCACCGGTTTACCGGCGTTGCGTTTCTCAGAGGCAATGTTTTCACGCAGCGAATAATCATCCGCACGGGTTTTGTTATAGAACCAGGCTTCGCTCTGCATGGAATACAGCTCTGAACTCCAGCCATTGCTTTTCAGCACGGAAAATACGTTCATTTCTTTCAGGGTACGCTGGGGTTCTTCAGAGGCCCCGCCTTCACGCACAAACATACAGCGCAGGGAAAGCTTGGTGGCGGTGTCACAGGAATAACCCTGCAGGGCGACCAGATTTTTCTCTTTGTCGAGATTGGGCGTGTTGTCACGATCGTAGCCGTACAGCCCCATGTGGTCGCGGCGGGCGCTCTCACCGATCACAAACACCACATACATATCTTTGGCATCCGCTGGTGCGGTATACGTGAAGTGTCTGGCCGGATCGAACAGATTTTTGGTGTCTTCCGCCTGACTGTAGCTGCTGTAAGAATATAAACCCAGTGCTGAAAGCCAGTTGGATGGCGAATAGGTTCCGGCCACCACACCGCCGTAACTCGCCATCATGCGGTTGTTCACGATGTCGTGGCGATCCTGCACTTTGCCCATCAGTTGCAGCGGCATGTAACAAAGCAGGCCGGAGACCGCGAGCAGCAAGGTTCTGACCGCCAGTTTTTTAAAGGTCGTTTGTTTCAGTGCCGCGCCCGGCATTTTGCTCAGCCACAGCAGCAGTACCGGCAACAAACTCACCAGTACTGTCCAGGCGATGAAATGTGTCCCGATGGATTCTTTTGATAAATCAATGGAATCAGACGCCAGCGCCGCCGCTAAAATTCCGTAGCCGATATCGACGTTAAACAGAATCATGTAGTAACTGGCGGCGGCAGAAGAAATCACGATGGCGCTCATCAACACACGGAAAACCGTTTTTCCGGTATATGACAGCAACATACACAGGAAGTAGACCAGCGCAAAACAGGCCACCATTTCAACAGCAATCGACAAGGCATTGTCATACTGCAATTGCTGATAACGACGGATAAAAATCGGAAGGTTTAGCAGAAGCCCGAGATAAAGTGCAATGAACAAAGAAATGCTCTGTTGCGAAAGTGAACGAATTTTATGCATTAGAAATAACTGGCTCTTTTGTGAGTCTGGTTGCGTCGTACTGACCGCTCGTACCGGAGGTGGGACCCCACTCCTTAGGACATTCAGACTCCGGGCTGGGCATTTTCGTTCAAACTGAATGACGAGTTCCAATGTGATAATGTAACAAACTTAACGAATTCCTTATGTTTCAATAACATGAAAATGAAGGATTCCCCTCTATTTTACACAATTTTTCTCATTTATTGAGTCACTATTGAGGAAACTTATGATTGGCCCCGGGAAAAGACAGCGTGAAGCATGTTTCTCCCTGTGCTGAGCTGGTCATGCTTACACTTCCGCGATGCAATGCCATGATGGCCTGAACAATCGATAATCCAAGACCGCTGGAACTGCCGCCTTCACTGCGTGAGGCATCTGCCCGATAAAAACGATCAAAGAGTTTTGCACATTTTTCCGGCGGAACCTGATCGCCCTGACTGATCACATGAATATCCATGCCCCGGGCGTGCGGTTCAGCGCGCAGCTCAATCGGACTTCCCTCCCGGCCATAACGCACTGCATTGGCAACCAGATTGCTGAGTGCACGCTGGAACAACATGGCATCGGCATACAGCACGCCTGTACCTTTACCGTTCAGCGTCATACCGCGTTCTTCCGCCAGACCCTCAAAATATTCCTGAATACGGGTCATTTCAGAAGAAACATCAATGGTGGTGATGGTCAGGACGGAGCGCGCATCTGAAGCCCGCGCCAGAAACAGGATGTTTTCCACCATACGGGAAATACGTTCCAGCTCTTCCATATTGTTCGCCAGCAGTGTTTCATATTCTTCCACCGTACGCGGCTGGTATAACGCCACCTGACAATGACCCATCAGCGCCCCTACCGGCGTGCGTATTTCATGCGCCAGATCGGCGGAAAATTGCGTCAGTCGCTGATATCCTCCGGCGAGCCGGTCGAGCATATCGTTGAAAGAATAAATTAATTGCTGCAATTCCTGCGGTGCATTTTCAGAAGACAGTCGCGTAGACAAACTGGCCGGATGGATCTGCGCCGCCTCATGCGCCATATTGCGCAGCGGCCGTAATCCGCGGCGGATCACCAGATAACCCAGAACGGCAATCAGCAAATAAGCGAATAGCACCGCCCCGGTAATTTCCCAACGAAAAGTCTGTAACAGATGCGACTCCTCGGTCATGAAATGCGCGCCGGTGATTTCAACCGTCCGCCCGTCCTGGATTTGTACCGCCGCACGGGCAAAGCGTACCGGCGTGCCATCCGGTGCGGTGAGGTGATGCACTGTATTCAGCGTCAGCGGATAACCGTCCGGCACGGCCACCACCGGCGGCAATTCCAGCCGGGATGGATTGACGTTGATCAGCGGCTTCTCACCGGACAAACGAAACGTCAGGATATCGCGCTCGTTACCGAGCATATTTTCAAACAGGCCGGGATTACGGCTGAGCTGCGACAGCGGAAATTCGTTGGCAAGCAGATGACGGAAATACTGAACGCGGCCGCTGACCTGATAATCTGCACGGCGTACCAGTTCTTTATCCATCGAGTAATAAAGATAAAAACCAACAGCGCTAACGACCAGTGAGGCGATCAGCGCAAACAGTAAGGTGGCGCGAAGCGTCAGCGACATGCCGCGCTCAGGGAGTGGAGTAAATTGCCGATCAGTCATGTCGCACTTCGCACACATAACCAATCCCGCGCACGGTATGGATAAGTTTCACCTCAAAGGTGCGGTCAACTTTGCCACGCAGGCGCTTAATGGCAACATCCACCACGTTGGTATCGCTGTCGAAATTCATGTCCCAGACCTGTGAGGCGATCATCGTCCGCGACAGCACTTCCCCCTCGCGACGCATCAGCAACTGCAGCAACATGAATTCCTTGTTGGTCAGCGCAATGGCCTGATCCTGACGGGTGACACGACGGCGCAACACATCAAGATTCAGGTCTGCCACCGAATAGATATCGGGTTCGCGGGTGGCCGGGCGGCGCAGTAATGTACGGATACGCAACACCAGTTCGGTGAAGGAGAACGGCTTGATGAGATAATCGTCAGCGCCCAGTTCCAGCCCGTGAATGCGATCCTGCACCTCATCGCGGGCGGTGAGAAACAGCACCGGCACGTCGCTTTTTTTGCGCAGGACTTCCATCACCTGCCAGCCGTCCAGCCCCGGCAGCATAACATCGAGGATCACCGCATCGTAACCGTCTTCCAGCGCCAGAAACAGGCCATCAGCACCGTTACGCGCCAGATCCACGCTGTAACCTGCTTCTGTCAGTCCTTTTTTCAGGTAGTCGCCTGTACTGACATCGTCTTCAATCACCAGTATTCGCATTCAGGCCCCCAGCGCCGTATGACCATTCACCTAAAGAATGATTCATCTGAAAGTTTATCAGTTTCGTCAGTCATCTTTGATGACAATTTTGTCATCAATTTGTCATCAGCCAATACCGGTTTATCGTCCACTCTTAAGGAAGTTATCCATCACTGGCAGGTTCAGTGATTCATCTAACAGAATGAAATAACGCTGGAAAATGGAGAGTTAATTATGAATGCACCAACACGTATCGCTGGTCTGTTACTGGGTTCCCTGCTGATGTGCAGCGGGATGACATCCGCTTTTGCCGCCGATAATGTGATTAAACCCACACGCGGAACCATTGATTCAGTTAATGACTCATCGGTACAAATCACCACCCGTCAGGGTGAAAAACTTGACGTTAAACTGACCGATCAGACCAAAATCAATGCCGTCACCAAAGGCAACATCAGCGATATCAAAGCGGACAGCTTTATCGGGACGGCAGCCGTTCCGCAGGCTAACGGCACGCTGAAAGCACTGGAGGTCCACGTCTTCGCACCCAGCCTGCGCGGCAGCGGTGAAGGCTTCAATCCGTTTGAATCCGCCGATGGCAAAATCAATACCATGACCAACGGCACCGTCGGCAAGCTGGTGAACAGCAACGGCCGCACCCTGACCGTGAAATATCACGATGCTGAGAAAACTGTCGTCGTGCCTGACGATGTGCCGGTTGTTCTGCTGGCACCGGGCGACCGCAGCCTGCTGAAACCCGGCACTAAAATCGTATTGTTTGCCATGAAAGATGACAAAGGTGCGCTGGTTGCCCGTGGTATTGCTGCCGGTAAAGACGGCATCGCGCCTCCGATGTAATCCGGCCAGTCAACAGGAGATTAAGCGTGAAACCTCAGCTCTCATTACCCCGAAAACGCCGGATCCATTCCTGGCCGGTTCGTATCTGTCATTGGATCAATGTGCTGGCAATGATCGGCATGGTGATGAGCGGCTGGGGGATTTATAACGCCGATCCGCTTTTCGCTTTCACTTTTCCGCAAAACACTACCCTCGGCGGCTGGCTGGGCGGCAATATAGCCTGGCATCTGGCGGTGATGTGGCTGCTGGCGGCTAATGCCCTGCTCTATCTGGTGTGGGGTATTTTCAGCGATCATTTCAGGCATGACTTTTTCCCCTTTTCGCCCCGCTCTGTCTGGCGCGATACCGTTCGTGCACTGACATTCAGGCTCCCTCACAAGCTCGGTCAGTACAACGCCGTGCAAAAGCTGATGTACAGCGGAGTTTTATTGCTGGGCGCACTGCTGGTGCTGTCGGGTTTGTCCATCTGGAAACCGGTGCAGTTCAGCGGGCTGGTCTGGCTGTTTGGCGGTTTTGATATCGCGCGTTATGTGCATTTCTTTGCGATGAGCGGCGTGCTGCTGTTTGTCATTATTCACGTACTGATGGTCCTGCTGGTGCCTGAAACCTTCGTGGCAATGCTGACCGGCGGCAAAAAAATAAGCACGGAGGACCACGCCGATGAGTGAAAAACCACAACGGCCAAAAATTATTCTTGAGCCCGATCAGCGCAAACAACTGGTCAATGTCCAGCGCCGTTTATTACTGCGGTCAGGGCTGACGCTCGGTGCCGTTTCGATGCTGACGGGCTGCAATTTGCAGGACGGTGATCAGGTCGATAAGGTGCTATGGGCAATGTCCCGCTGGAATGACCGGGTTCAAAGCTGGCTGTTCGGCGGCCAGAAACTGGCGCAAACCTACCGCGCGGATCAGATCACCACGCCATTTCGTTTCAACGCTTATTACCCCGAATACAACGTACCGGAAATCGACATCCCTAATTACCGGCTGGAGGTTTCGGGTCTGGTACAAAAGAAAGCTGCGTGGACGCTGGAACAATTGCAGCGCCTGCCACAGGAAAGCCAGATCACCCGGCTGATTTGCATTGAAGGCTGGAGCGCAATTGGTCAGTGGAAAGGTGTGCCGCTGAAAACCTTCCTGCAACAGGTTGGCGCGGATCTGACGGCCAAATATGTCGGCTTCAAATGCGATGACCGCTATTATTCCAGTATCGATATGGCAACGGCGCTACATCCGCAAACCATTCTGGCGCTGGATTTTGGTGGTAAACCCTTACCGCCCGATTTTGGTTATCCGTTACGTCTGCGTATGCCCACCAAACTCGGCTTTAAAAACGCCAAGCATATCGGCGCGATTTTCGTCACCAATGAATACCCCGGCGGCTACTGGGAAGATCAGGGCTATAACTGGTACAGCGGAATTTGACAGGTATAAAAAACAGGCATAAAAAAACCGCTCAGCTGAGCGGTTTTCGTTTTCGCGGGAGGGTAACGGCAAAGCGTTACGCTGCGGCGAAGAATTAGAAGCTGTAACCCACGCCTGCGATCCAGGTACCCACATCCACACTGCGGATACGGGACTGTTCGTAGGACACGTCCAGAGCAACGTTCTGGATTGGGTTGAACTGCAGACCAGCACCGTAAGAGAAGCCGTAATCGCTGGTGTCATTTTTTTCACGGTTAGCAGTAGATGCTGCTGCTTCGTTGTACTGGAATTTACCGTAGCCAACACCCACAACACCGTAGATGGAAACCCAGTCAGCCAGACGGTAAGCAGGACCCGCAGTCAGACCGTAGTATTGTGCTTTACGGTAGTCGCCAGATGCCGGGGAGCTGTCATCTTCGATGTAAGTGAAAGAACCGATAGCGCCCAGTGGGTTGCTATCTTGTTCCCAACGGTATTTTAAGTTGAAGCCGTTTGCTTTGTTAGCAACGCCTTGTGCGTCACCCTGAGCGTAGCCAGCAGTTACGGTGCTGGTGTCAGCGAAAGCGCTGGAAGAAACGCCCAGAGCAACTACGCAAGCTAATGCGGAAAGACATGCAATTTTTTTCATAAACCACCTCAAAAAGAGAAACCAAAGTAACCTTCACGTTTGAAAATATAACAAAAACCAGTGTGAAACTCTGCCTCAATTAAGGTGTCCAAAGCATCATATGGTGTAACAGGAAGTTTCCAGTAAGCCCTATCCTTTTAATTTTATTGATATTTTAGCCCCATAAACTATAAGGTAAACTTATTGAACTTTTTGAGATTAGCAGATAATTCCTAAAATTATGCTTAAAAAAACACCGCTTTTTGCGTCTTTTTAACAGAAACGTTCCGGAAAAAACTTTTCTTTGAGGATTTTTTCTCACCACATTTCCCTCTACACTGACAGCACTTTACCTTTCTTTTCAAAACTATAAATCTTGAGTTTGCGGATTCATGGATCACCTCAAAAGGCGCAAAGGATGACACAGTCAGGACAACATCAGCCGCAGGAACCGCAGAACACGCTGCAGACGGCGACGCATAACAACAGCCCGCCGGTTCCAGTGTTAGCAAAAAAAACCTCACCGCTGATAGCGATTTTATTGTTACTGATCGCCATGTTGTCATTACAAGGCGGGGCGTCGCTGGCCAAAACGCTTTTCCCGGTAGTCGGTCCGCAAGGTGTCACGGCATTACGTCTTGGGCTCGGCTCTGTTTTATTACTTCTCTATTTTCGTCCGTGGCGTCTGAAAATGCGCGGCGGTAATTTGCGTGCGCTGCTGATGTATGGACTGGCGCTGGGCTGTATGAACTATTCGTTCTATCTGGCCCTGCAAACGGTCCCGCTGGGCATTGCCGTTGCGCTGGAATTTACCGGCCCGCTGGCAGTCGCGATGTTCTCCTCGCGACGCCCGGTAGATTTCATCTGGGTAGTACTGGCTGTGACGGGGTTGCTGTTGCTGTTGCCTCTCGGGCAAAGTGCTGGCGGTGTTGATCTCAAAGGCGCGTGCTTTGCGCTGATCGCCGGTGCCTGCTGGGCCGTTTATATCCTCGCAGGACAACGCGCAGGCAGCAGTTACGGGCCGGGTACCGCGGCGATGGGGTCACTGATTGCCGCGTTAATTTTCTTCCCGATTGGGGCAGTACAGGCTCACACCTCTATTTTTAGTTGGGAGATTTTACCGCTCGGTTTGCTGATCGCCCTGCTCACTTCTGCCATTCCTTATTCCCTGGAAATGATGGCGCTGACCAAATTGCCAGCCAAAACCTTCGGCACGCTGATGAGCATGGAACCGGCAATGGCGGCACTTTCGGGCATTATCTTCCTCGGTGAATTCCTGACCGCGACCCAGTGGATGGGTCTGGCAGCGATTATCGCGGCGTCGGCAGGTTCCACACTCACTATCCAGCGGAAGACCAAAATCGAGACAGTCGATATTCCCGGCAACCATCCTTCTGGCAAATAATCCTGCCCCTGCAACCCATAAAGCCACGTTTTACCGACGTGGCTTTTTCTTTTCAATCAACAGGTTGAAAATATTTTTCATGTAATTCGTTTTTTTATCGTTTTTCCTGCATCCAAAAGCGGGGGGTGATTCGTATGTATAGATGTGAGGCAAGACCTTACCTACTCAACTCCCAAGGACACCATCATGAAAACATTAATCCGTACCGCTATCTGTGCTTCTCTTCTGCTGAGCACCGCGTCAATGGCTGCAATGATGTCCCAAAGCACCACCATGGTCGGTGGTGCAGAAATGTACCCGTCCAAAAATATCGTAGAAAACGCCCTTAACTCGAAAGACCACACCACGCTTGTCGCTGCCGTGAAAGCCGCCGGTCTGGTAGATACCTTGCAAGGTAAAGGTCCGTTCACCGTATTCGCCCCGACCAATGCCGCCTTCGAAAAATTACCGGCAGGCACCGTGGATAATCTGGTGAAACCTGAAAATAAAGCCACCCTGACCAGCATCCTGACCTATCACGTCGTGGCCGGTAAATATGAGATGAAGGATCTCGAAAAACTGCTGAAAAAAGGTAACGGCACAGCGGAACTGAAAACCGTTAACGGCCAGCCGCTGTGGATCCTCAACAACGGCCCGCACAATATTCAGCTCAAAGACGCCAAAGGGAATATCGCCAATATCAGTACTTATGACGTCCAGCAGAAGAACGGTGTGATCGACGTCATTGATACCGTGCTGATGCCAAAATAATACCGGCTATACTGAGTGCATGATTTCTCTTATGAAACAGCATCTCAGCAAGTCAGGACGGGCGAATGCATGACAATCTTTTAATAAAGCCAACACCAGAGAAAGCGCTGGAAATCCAGCGGGAACTGATGAACGCGATGGCCGTTGGTGACCGACAGGCATTTGAACAATTATACCGTCTGACGTCACCCCGGCTGTTCGCCGTTGCATTACGTATGTTGCGGCGACATGCCTGGGCAGAAGAAGTATTGCACGACAGCTATATCACCGCGTGGAATCGCGCTGCCTCGTACAATCCGGCACTCAGTTCCCCGATGACCTGGCTCACCCATATTGTCCGCAACCGCGCTATCGACTGGATGCGCGGAAGCGACAACCAGTTAGATGAACTGGATGAGACAATGAGTGACGGTGATGCCAGCGACCATGATGAACCCTTGCAACGGCTGCAACAGGACAGTGATGCCAAAATTTTGGCCGCCTGCCTTGCACACCTGCCTGCCGAACAAAGACAAAGCCTGATCCTTGCCTATTATCAGGGCCTGTCGCACGGCGAGGTCTCATCGCATCTTCAACAACCTCTGGGGACGATCAAAAGCTGGATCCGTCGCGCCCTGGATCACTTAAAGAGCTGCGTAGGATTATGAAAAGCAGAAGCCATTATCATGCCGCCCTCGCGGCTGAATATGCGCTCGGCACCTTGCGCGGCGCGGCACGGATTCAGTTTGAGCAAAAAATGCAGGCCGACCCTGAACTGGCGGCCGAAGTGGCCCGCTGGCAGGAAGCCTTCACGCAACTGGATAATCAGATAACCCCGGTCATCCCGCCAGCCTCGGTGTGGAAACGCATTCAGCATAACCTTGCGCTACAACCGACAAGAGTTCCGGTAACGGCACGACGACCGGTGCGGGCTTATATGGGCTGGGCACTGGCCGCCGGGCTGGCCGCCTTATTGTTGATCCCACGCTTACTGGTTCAACCGCAAGCGCCGATGCCGGTGGCAATACTGGCCAGCAGCAACGCGCCGCAGGCCGGGCAATGGGTGGTCAGTGCTGACAGGAGCACCCGCAGTTTGTTGCTGACACCGATTAATGCGCAGAATATCGCCGCAGACCACAGCCTCGAACTGTGGGCCATCGCGCCGGGCGGAAAGCCGCATTCTCTCGGGTTACTGAATACGCAGCAACCGACACAACTGGCGCTGGCAACGAACATGCCGGATGCGGGCTTTACGCTGGCGATAAGCCTTGAGCCTCGCGGCGGTTCTCCGACGGGGCAACCCACAGGTGCCGTATTGTATAGCGGTGCGATGGCGCTTTGAAGGCAACACGCGCTGATTAACGGCGGGGATTATCCCGCCGTTATATTTCCCCTAATGAATACTTCAGGTTGTTACCTTTTATTATTCCTATGCCCTGCCGGAAAAAACCTGATAAAGATATATCCGCATACTGTCACTTACACTTAAAAATATCCTGACTCCCGTAATGAAAATAATTATCAGTCCTGATTTATTTTATCCGGGTAATAGTAGATGAAGTTCCGGATGAATCCTATCTACCTTATAAATCAGCATGATAATTTAAAAGCGAACCTGTTGCAGAGCTTATAAGTCATACACTATCAGAACGATAGGAATGGTCGCCCTGCAATTTTTCAATTTATTGCTATACTGAATACAGTTATGAAATACATTAATAGCAATTAATTTTAATGAAACAAGGAGATATGTATATGAGTACCGCTAAACTGGTCAAAACGAAATCTTCTGAGCTTATCTATACACGCAATGATTTAGATGAAAGCGTCAAACTCAATACTATCAAGGTGCTGAACCGTCTGGTGACCGAATACATCGACCTGTCACTGATCACCAAGCAGGCACACTGGAATATGCGTGGTGCAAACTTTATTGCCGTACACGAAATGCTTGATGGCTTCCGTACCGCGATCATCGATCATCAGGACACCATTGCAGAACGTATTGTGCAGTTAGGCGGCGTGGCGTTGGGTACCGTTCAGGTTGTTAACGATAAAACTCCCCTGAAGAGCTATCCGACCAATATCCATAGCGTGCAGGAACACCTGAAAGCCCTGGCAGAACGTTATGGCGTCGTCGCTAATGACACGCGCAAAGCCATAAGCGAAGTCGAAGATGAAGACACCGCTGATATTTTCACTGCCGCATCGCGCGACCTGGATAAATTCCTGTGGTTCATTGAATCAAATATCGAGTAATCAGCGCCCCGGTAGCTGAAGGCATGTAACCGCAGCTACCCTACTTCTTCAAGTTCAGTACAAAACGGGCAGATGATAATCATCTGCCCGTTTCACCTTTTTACGAACCCTTGCGGGGAGGTCATAATGGCAAGCGGATGGGCGCAAGATGGCGCCGTGCAGGAACAGATTGATTCTACGGTAAATGATGCGGTCGATCGCGCACGTCAGTCTCTCGGGCATGGCGAAAGTGCGCATTACTGTAAAGAGTGTGGTGACCCGATCCCGGAGGCACGCCGTAAAGCGCTTCAGGGCGTGCAGTACTGCGTCACCTGTCAGGCAGTGCTGGATAAAAAGCAGCAGGATCACGCTGGCTACAACCGACGCGGCAGCAAAGACAGTCAGCTACGCTAATATTTTGTCATATGTCAGACTGCACCATTATGGTTCAATGAAAGTCCTCCCCCCCGTTATTATCTCCCCCTCATTGATATGTTTGCTTCAAAATTGAGCACACATTTTACTCATGTATCAATAAAGTTAGAGCAAGTTATCATTTGAGCAGCGTAGTTGTTAATTAATGATTGTTTAAAATACAAGATATGGTTAATGATAAAACCACGCACCATAAAAGAACATTGCCACATGTAACAATGCACTCATTTGGTGCTAACCGGCTTTCAATCACTGCTTAAACGGTTCAGCAACGCGATAAGACATTGAATTTTAATAAATATAAAATTTGGCATAAATATTGCATTATAGCGCCGTAACATAAAGTCGTTCCCATAATATGTACAAAGGAAATTCCCTGATGAAGTCACTCTTAAAAGTTTCCCTGGCCGCGTTAACCCTGGCCTTTGCCGTTAGCTCACACGCAGCAGACAAAAAATTGATCGTAGCTACCGACACTGCGTTTGTACCGTTTGAATTCAAACAAGGCGACAAGTACGTCGGCTTCGACATTGACCTGTGGGACGCGGTCGCAAAAGAGATGAAAGTCTCCTATGAACTGAAACCGATGGACTTCGGCGGCATCATTCCTGCCCTGCAGACACACAACATCGATCTGGCGCTGGCGGGGATCACCATCACACCTGAACGTAAAAAAGCCATCGACTTCTCTGACGGCTATTACAACAGCGGCCTGATGGTGATGGTTAAGAGCAATAACGACAGCATCAAAAGCGTGGCTGATCTGAAAGGCAAAACCGTTGCAGTGAAAAGCGGCACCAGCTCCGTTGATTACATGAAAGCTAACGTACAGACCAAAGATCTGCGTCAGTTCCCGAACATCGACAGCGCTTATATGGAACTGGGCACTGGCCGCGCTGATGCGGTAATGCACGACACGCCAAATATCCTGTACTTCATCAAAACGGCCGGTAAAGGTCAGTTCAAAGCAGTCGGTGATTCACTGGCTGGACAGCAGTACGGTATTGCTTTCCCGCAAGGCAGTGACCTGCGTGAAAAAGCCAACGCGGCGCTCAAAACCATCAAAGAGAATGGGACTTACGCGGCGATCTACAAAAAATGGTTTGATAGCGAACCTAAATAAGCCCTTTTTCATTTAAGTCGTTCCTTTTTCAGAAAGAGCACTTGATAAGAAGCGCCTGCCAGTGATGCTGACCAGGCGCAGTTTGTTGTTATACCAGGAGATAATCCATGCAGTTTGACTGGAGCGTAATTTGGCCCGCTCTGCCTATCCTGCTCGAAGGCGCCAAAATGACATTGTGGATTTCGGTCCTCGGTCTGGTTGGCGGCCTGATTATTGGTGTGATTGCGGGCTTTGCCCGCGCGTTCGGTGGCTGGTTTAGCAGCAACGTCGCACTGGTGTTTATCGAGCTTATTCGCGGCACGCCTATCGTCGTACAGGTGATGTTCATTTATTTCGCACTGCCGATGATGGTGCCCGATCTGCGGATCGACCCTTTCAGCGCGGCGGTGGTGACGATCATCATCAACTCCGGTGCTTATATCGCTGAAATTACACGAGGCGCGGTGTTGTCGATTCACAACGGTTTCCGTGAAGCCGGTCTGGCGCTGGGCCTGTCGCGCCGTGCGACGCTACGTTACATCATCATGCCGCTGGCATTGCGCCGTATGCTGCCACCGTTAGGTAACCAGTGGATTGTGAGTATCAAGGATACGTCGCTGTTTATCGTTATCGGTGTGGCCGAACTGACCCGTCAGGGCCAGGAAATTATTGCCGGTAACTTCCGCGCTATGGAAATCTGGAGTGCGGTTGCTGTTATCTATCTGATCATCACGCTGGCTCTGAGCTTTGTTCTGCGCCGCTTAGAACGCAAACTGAAAATTATATGATTGAATTCAAGAACGTCTCAAAACACTTTGGTAAAACCCAGGTGCTCCACGACATCGATCTGAACATTTCTCAGGGAGAAGTCGTGGTTATCATCGGGCCATCCGGCTCCGGTAAATCCACGCTGTTGCGTTGCATCAATAAGCTGGAAGAAATCACGTCCGGTGAACTGATTGTCGATGGCCTGAAAGTGAATGATCCGAAAGTGGATGAACGTCTGATCCGCCAGGAAGCCGGTATGGTGTTCCAGCAGTTCTATCTGTTTCCGCACATGACGGCGCTGGAAAACGTGGCTTTCGGCCCGATCCGCGTTCGTGGTGCGTCGAAGGATGAAGCCAATAAACTGGCGAAAGAGTTGCTGGCAAAAGTGGGCCTGTCTGAACGCGCCAACCACTATCCGTCAGAGCTTTCCGGTGGCCAGCAGCAGCGTGTGGCAATTGCCCGTGCTCTGGCGGTGAAACCTAAACTGATGCTGTTTGATGAGCCAACCTCTGCGCTCGATCCTGAACTGCGTCACGAAGTGCTGACCGTCATGAAACAACTGGCGGAAGAAGGCATGACGATGGTTATCGTGACCCATGAAGTCGGCTTCGCCGAGAAAGTGGCATCACGCTTAATCTTTATCGACAAAGGTCGCATTGCAGAAGACGGCAAACCGGCAGATCTGGTGAACAATCCGCCGAGTGAACGTCTGCGTGAGTTCCTGCAACACGTTTCGTGATGCAGAAGGCCGCTGCAACGGGGCGGCTAACCGAACGCTTTCTCACTCGCCGTGAAGGCTTGATCGAGAATATTTCGGTTTTTTCACTCACCGTGAAAGTTGGATTGAGTAAGTTTCGGTTTCTCAAGTGCGGTGATCGCTTAACGCGCTGCGCCGAAACCGCCCAAAAGGGGAAAGTGCTTTTCCCCTTTTGGATTTCCCCTCGCTTTTTTACTGCGTGCTATCGCTGGAACGACGGACATGTTCTGTTGCATCGGCAAGTGGCGCAAAATGTCATCGCTCCGCGATTCCCTCATTTCAGGTTTCGAGCCTTGGGTCTCGAACCATTCATTCGGTGCCATTTTTGAGCGCGCCATTCGACAAATTCAAAAAACTAGTCTCTTGATTTATCGTGGCTATTTCTTAATGTCTTGCTTATGAGTTGGCCTTGCGCATCAAAATAACGGCTTGGCCAGATTTGTGCTGGTGCAATATTGAGTGCAGAAGCAATCAGCATTTCGCCTTTCGGCCACGAACGTGACAACGCATTTGAAAGAGTCGAAGAGGACAAACCCGCTGCGCGTGAAACGGCGGCAAGCGTTGTTCCTTGCTTACGCAGTGCGGCAATAATGTCGGCCTGATGCCAGTCTGTATAGGTTTTCATTGGTATCCTCCATGCCAGAGGACAAAGTGAAGGTTGGGTATAAATGGCAGGAAAGTGGGATTGTGGAGAGTTCGCATATTCGCATTTCCAGTTTTGATGGAATTACGCCACCACCGGAGAGCCGCAATACTCTTGGGTGGTAGCCCAGACAGGGATTGCGGTACCGGATTACTGGAAACCGGCCTGACCGAAGTCAGCCCCACCTGAGCCACCATAGAACATCTATATTCACGCATGATGCGATCATTTTCGATGGATGTGACAAGGCATCAGTAAGAAACGAACGCGTTGAACGTTCCTTACCTCCAGTAATCTGGGCCGCAACTCCCAACTGCGGATGAGCCGCAGCGAAGTGATCATACCGTAATGACTTACCGCGTGCCAATTGCGAAATCAAGAAGTTGAGAACTTGATTCAGAGTAAATTTTAGCCGTTACATGGAGTTACATCAGATACAGGTTTTTTGCCCAAGGGCGATTCAGAAATCTTGCTGAACGGAGCGGCCTCCTGCCACTAATGCCTCGTCTGTTCCTTTTCCCTCGCGACGACAGAAAACTCCGCCATCATTCGCACCAGATCTTGCATGCCGAGATTTACCTGATTGATCACATCACCCGCATTGCGGCTCAGTGCAACGCCGCCGCCCGCGCGGCTGACACAATTCCCCATGCCGTCAATCGCAGCCATCACACCGTCGCGGATGTTTTGTGTGAGCTGATCTATCTCAACAGCCGCTTTGCGGGACTGATCGGCCAGTGACCGGACTTCCCCCGCCACCACAGCAAACCCCCTCCCTTGCTCACCCGCGTGCGCAGCTTCAATAGTCGCGTTGATGGCCAGCAAATTGGTCTGTGAGGAAATACGGCGGATGGTGTCAACCATTTCGCCAATGCGTTCCGAAGTCTGACCCAGTTGTCCGATGATATCGGAAGTCCGCCGTGCCAGCGCTTCCACTTCCTGCATATCTTCCACGGCTTGCCGGACGATGGTTACCCCCTCTGCCGCCGTTTTATCAGTGGTCAGCGACAGTTCATGCACATGTGTCATCATGCTTTCCTGCTGACGCTGCTGATGCATCTGATCCGTAATGTCATGCGCAATTTTAACGATCTTTATCACTTTGCCGTCATCATCTATCACCGGATTATAACTCGCTTCCAGCCAGACAGGCTGGCCGCGGCCATTGATGCGCTCAAAACGCCCGAGAATAAACTCACCGCTTCGCAGACGCTGCCAGTGATGGCGGTAATCGAGGGAATCACGGTATTGCGGGAGACAAAACATCGTGTGGGAATGGCCCTTAATTTGCTGTAAAGAATATCCCATGAGTTTCAGGAAGTTATTGTTCGCAGAAATCACACTCCCCTCAGGTGTAAAGGTAATCAGTGCCATCGACCGGTCTAGCGCTTGTAAAATTCCCTGGTGTTCGTGCGATTCGTTAATTCTTTCGGATACATCGCTGGCAATTTTAATTATCTCAGTCACTTTTCCTTGTTTGTTTTTTACCGGAACATACGTCGCTTCGAGCCAGATGATATTTCCATTCTTCTGTACACGTTTAATATTCCCGCTGACCGACTTTCCCTGCCGTAAACCTTCCCAATGGAGACGGTACGCATCACTGGCAACAAATTCCGGGGTGCAAAAAATCCGATGAGGCTGGCCCATCACCTCGCCTCTGCTGTACCCCATGCTGCTGAGAAACAGATCATTGACCTCAAGCACCACGCCTTCCGGCGTAAAGGCAATCATCGGAACCGCCAGCTGGATCGCAGCGAATTTATCACGCCATGCCGCACTAAACTGATGAGAAAATAATTGCATAGGACAGACACCCTGTGGCTGATAACGTGAATTAATGCGTAAACGCAATTAATTGATAAAAAATGCACGTGCTAATTTCCACAGGTGATAAGTAAAGTTACTCATACTCTGCGAAAGATTAGTCTGACCCCTGGGTGGGTTTTAGGCAGGCGTGTACAAAATATAAATATTGCGGTAATAAACAAACTCACCCGCAAAATCATTACTCTGATAATTAATCAATTTTATTATAGTGAATTAAGCTTAATTTAATTTACCGAAAAAGAAAGGGGCTGGCAGCAGTATTTTTTCCAGCGCATACATCGTCAGATGAACACGCTGGGATACAGGAATTCACAACGTGATCAGGCTGACCAGCGTTTGATTGCCCAACTTTTTTGCTGCGAAGGTGTCAGGAAGGTCCAGGCGACAAAACGGCTGATCTTGTTGCCATGCACCATTTCGACCGTGCGGACATCTGTCGAGCCTTCTTCGCGAAGTGCATCATACAATAACGGCAGCGTGGTTTTTTTGGAAACCAGCACGGTATACCAGAAGCAGTTCTGCGCCTTACCGGCACTTTCTTCTGCCATGCGGACAACAAAGGCTTCTTCCCCGCCCTCACACCATAATTCGTTGTGCTGACCACCGAAGTTAAGCTCCGCCGTACCCGCACGTCTGTCCAGACCGAGATTCTGGCGTTTGCGCTGGCTACCGGATGCCGCATCTGCCGCCGACGCGTGGAATGGCGGATTACATAACACTGCATCGTAACGCTCATCGTGGCGGATAATGGTGTCGAGAATACGCTGCGGTTTCGCCTGTAAACGGAAACGCACCTGGTTGGTCAGTTGCGGGTTGGTGGCGACGATTTTTTTAGCCGCCGCCATCGATACCGGATCGATCTCACTGGCGGTAAAGCGCCAGCCATATTCGCGCAAGCCAATAATCGGATAAATACAGTTCGCGCCAACACCGATATCCAGCACAGAAATGTCTTTTCCCTGTGGGATATTGCCATTATTGCTGCCAGCCAGTAAGTCAGCCAGATGATGGATATAATCCGCACGCCCCGGGATTGGCGGGCACAGATAGTCCGCCGGGATATCCCAGTTTTCAATCTGATAGCAATCGCGCAGTAAAGCACGGTTCAGGGCTTTTACCGCCTGAGCATTGGCAAAATCAACCGACAAATCGCCCCATTTATTTTCGACCACGAACGGTGCAAGTTCCGGGCTGCTGGCAATCAGGGCCGGGAAATCATAGCGGCTGCGATGACGATTTCGCGGGTGAAGACCGCTTTTTTCCTGAGGGAAGACTTTCTTTTTTTCCACCTGAGTGACTCTCCGAAAGGTGTGCGCGACGCATAAGATATGCGATGGGGCGTTAGATATTCATCAATGGCGCACAAGATACCACAAAGTGCCGCCGCCTGCCGGATGCATACAGACTGAGACGGGCACATAAAAACGGTCACCCCCCGGTTAAATCGGGTAATGTACAAATCATAGTCTTTATGAATTATTTGCTGAGGAAAATCATGAGCACTGATGATCGCTATTACTATGAACCCGCTAAAGGCCACGGCCTGCCCCATGACCCGTTAAATGCCATTGTCGGCCCGCGTCCGATTGGTTGGATCTCATCACGTAATGCCGCCGGACAGCGCAATCTCGCACCCTACAGCTTTTTCAACTGCTTCAATTACCGCCCGCCGATCATCGGTTTCGCCAGCAGTGGCTGGAAAGACAGCGTGGCAAACATTGTCGAAACCGGTGAATTTGTCTGGAACCTGACCACCCGCGGGCTTGCCGTTAAAATGAATGAGAGTTCGGCTTCGCTGGAACACGGCGCGGATGAGTTTGAATTCGCGGGCCTGACGCCACAACCCGGCAGCCTCGTTGCCGCCGACCGCGTACTGGAAAGTCCGGTGAATTTTGAATGCCGGCTCACGCAATGCATTCAGCTGAAAACGGCAGCCGGCGGCGATATTGATACCTGGCTGGTCCTGGGCGAAGTCGTGGGTGTTCATATTGCCCGGCATTTACTGGTTGATGGTGTGTATCAGACGGCCCTCGCTGAACCGGTATTACGCGCGGGTGGCCCTTCCGCTTACTATGGTATTTCCGAAGATTTGCGCTTCGATCTTATCCGCCCGGACGCCCGCTGAGTTCAGATTCAGCCCAAAAAAAGCCACCGCACGATGGATACCGGCGGTGGCTTTTACAGGCGTATTATAACGTGCTGGCGTAACTATTTACGGCCGTAATTCTGCTCAACAAAATCGGCAAAGTCCTGACACATAGCATCATCGCCGTCCGCGCTGTCTGCCAGGATCAGCGTGCCATCCACTACGCGGATATGTACATTCAGGTCAAAGTCCGCTGCAGGCTGCTCACGTTCAGATGCTTTTTCAATCGTCCGCTGCGCGTCCTGCCAGGCCGCATCCACCGTCTGATTACAGGCCTGCGCCAGATAATCCGGATTAAATCCTTCACCGGTCAGACTGCGCAACGTATCGTCGTGACTGACGCTGTTCCCCGGCGTCCAGTAGTGTCTGGCCAGATCCGGGCCAATGGCCGGATTATCGGTCAGATAGCCATCACGTTTAAGGAAGAAGGCACGCGTCTGTTCAACGGCCATCATCGCCAGCAGATAGCCCTGATAGGAACAGGCAGATTCCATAGAAAGTAAGTGCGGAATGGCAAGCGTCGGACGCGGACTGCCGGTTACGCCCAGAATATGGGTTTCGACATCACGCGCCAGCGCTGTCATGGCTTCCGGTGTGCGCTTCTCATCCGGCCACTGATAAAGCTGCCACTCGAAATACGGCACCAGCAGAATGTGGCGTTCATTGAAGGAACGCATCGGCTGACGGGCTTCAATGCTTGCACGGATCAGTTCATCCGGCACCGGTTCACCCGCAGTATTTTTCGCGTAACGCTTCAGCCAGTCTGCATCTTCCAGCAGGCTGTCGCAGAACATGGACTGCGTTTCCGCATAGGCCATCGACGTCGGCGGAAATTCCTGCGAGAAGCATGGCGCATTCTGGCGGATATTGGCGAAGTGCGCCGCATGTCCACCTTCATGGAACAACGTATTCAAACCATTCGCACCACTCCCAATCTGATCAGGTTTCGCCAGGCTGGTGAAATTGATCACCGCCGGCACCCATTTACCGTTGTCGTAGAACGGCGGTACCGGCCCGTGCATAAAACCATTTTCAAACTTGCCTTCGCGCACCAGTAAATCCAGCTGCATCTCTGCACCGTTAAAACCGATATTCAGGCGTTTGAAACTGTCTATCCAGCGACGCAGGGAATCGGCGAACGGAAAGTAAGGATCGAGCTGACGGGTGACGTCACCGGCGCTGGCAAAGCGAATATTCCATGGCAGCAGCGCGGCGTCGCCTTCACGCGCCACCAGTTCATTGAGGCTGCGGGTGTTGCTTTCACGGGTTTGTTCTTCGAAACGATCAAGGATGGTGAATAACTGTTCCGGCGACATACGCTCGGTTTTATTCACTTTGTAGTCGAAGTAATTGCGGTAACCAAGCTGACGCGCAAAGCGGTTACGCAAGCCAATCAACTCAGGTAAACCGTTATGCAGCAGCCAGTCCTCCAGTTCGCGCAATGCGTTTTGCGAGCTCCGGCGATAAGCTTCGTTTTCGTTATTCGCCTGATTAGTCAGCAGCTCACCGAGGGAGGCATTAACACGCTCGCCTTTGCTGTTGATGTGCGTCATACGGTACTGCTTACGTTTGCCGAACAGTACGGATTCCGCCTGAATAATTTCATCAAGCAGCGCCTGCGCTTTGGGGTCTTCAATCACATTGCAGTCAAAGAAATTCAGCCAGCCATGCAGGCCATGCAGCAAGACATCACGCGTCTCACTGGCAGGTTCTTTTTCGACGCGGGTAATTGCATCACGTAATTCCTGCGGGCGGGAAGGTTCAGCGATAAAACGTTTGTAAGCCGTTTCGGCAGCGGAGAAAGCGGCGGAAACGCTATCATCACCGGTGCCCATATAGTATTGCCAGAATAAATTTTCTTTATCCTGATGGACTTTGAGGTAATCGCGATTGAGGGCGTTAAAGTAGTCCTGAGCCTGTGTCATGCATTCGTCTCTGCTGAAAGTTAACGAGATTATGCATTGAGTGTATGTTCGCAAAGCGGTTATGTCGATATGGCAGAACCGCTTTTGATTGTCAGGCTGGGGTGTGCGGAGATCAGTTTTTCTTAACAAATTCTGATTTGAGTTTCATCTGACCGAAACCGTCAATTTTGCAGTCGATGTTATGATCGCCCTCGACTAAGCGGATGCCTTTCACTTTAGTGCCGATTTTCAGCATTGAAGAACTGCCTTTCACCTTAAGGTCTTTGATCACGGTGACAGAATCGCCATCCGCCAGCAAATTACCATTGGCATCTACCACTTTCAGCACATCATCATCCGCAGCGGCATCGCCGTTCATGGACCACACATGTCCACATTCAGGGCAGTTAAGCATTTCACCGTCCTGCCAGGTGAATTCGGATTTACAAGTCGGGCAAGCGGGCAATGTTTCCATAGTTAAGTCTCCATAAATATTTATAAAAAAACGAATGAAATCATAAAATAAATTTCGTAGTTCCTTTATTTTAACGTTTAACCCCCCTTTTGAACAGGGTAACGGAGTTTTTGGGGAGCTGAGACAAACCTAAACGCAGGATTTATAGAGTAATAAGGGCTGTTTTTTAACTCCTCCCCTTCGCAGGGGAGGGAGCGGATCGAGTTCGCCAGAACGTAATCAGAAAATCTGATCCACAATCATTTTCGCTTCGGCCATATCGGCACAAACGCCGGTCGCCACCAGGCAGCACATCAGTTGAGTCAGAATTGCCTGCGGGATAGCGCGCTCGCCATTCAGACACTGAGTGATGTACGCGACGGTGGTCTCCACGTCTTTGGTTGCCGGTACGTCCGCGCTGAAAATCTCTTCCTTTTCTGCCAGTACACGCTGTTCACCACCGGCGATAAAGTGTGTCTGCGGGAAGCGTGAAGGGTTAGCATAGACTTCACCTTCGGTGCCCTGTGTCAGAAGTGCACGGCCATCAATCTGGCGGAAGAACGACGAAACACGCTGCACATATTCAGGGTGCGAAACGCTTGATAAACGCAGGGAGTCCTGGCCGGTAAAGGGTGTGATAAGTTTCGCCAGTGTATGGCTGCTGTTTCGCACCCCCAACTGCCAGCGCAACGCGAGTTGTTGACTGACCGGCGGGCAAAGTACGGAAACCGGCACAAATACCGGCGCGTTAGCGGCATCTGTCAGTTGTTGCGCGTCCTGCTGGCTTTGCGCTGCGCGGATACCCAGCGCGCGGAAAATCTCAGCGCTGGTGATGCGGGTCGGATCTTCATCCACGCCATGCACCAGCACCGGCAAACCAAGACGGCTGAGCAGGATCGCCAGCAGCGGCGTCAGATTTGCCTGTTTGCGGGCACCGTTATAGGAGGGGATCACCACCGGCAGCGGGCGCTCAGCAGGTGCCTGAAGGCGCATTACGCGCTCCTCCATCGCCTGATAAAAACCGAGCATTTCCTCTTCCGCTTCGCCTTTAATACGTAACGCAATCAGCAGCGCACCGAGTTGCAGATCCGCCACCTTGCCCGCCAGCATGTCGCGATATAACGCATACGACTGCTCACGATCCAAATCGCGGGCGTGATTTTTACCCCGTCCTACTTCTTTGATGAGTCTGGTGTAATCCATCGTAGCCTTACCTTAATCTGTGCAAGCATATAGGGGTGCAAAGACGCTACCGTCTGCGCGTGCGGCGGCGAACCGGGTCTTTCTTCGCAGCCTTGAGAATATCCGGGCGCTTCACTGAACCGGGCGCGGGCATTTCACGGTGTTCAATCGGGAATACCGGCAAAGCAGCCAGCAGGCGTGCACCATAATTTTTGGTCAGCAGGCGCTTATCGTAAATCACGATTTCGCCCGTACATTCATGGCTGCGGATCAGTCGCCCGACCTGCTGAATCAGATTGAATGATGCGCTGGGTAAACTCTGCACTTCAAACGGATAACGTTTCAGCGTTTTCAGCCACTCGCCTTCCGTCAGAATAACCGGACTGTCGACAGGGGGGAAAGCGATCTTATGGATGTGCACCTGCGTCAGCAGTTCCCCTTTGAGATCTAAGCCTTCCGCGAACGATTGCAGGCCGACCAACACGCTGGTGGTGCCGGCCGCAACCCGTTTACGGTGTTCCTCAACCAGCCGGTAACGCGGCTGATCGCCCTGAACCAGTAACATCAGACGTAAGTCCGGTAACAGGGCTACAAATTGTTGTAACGCACGGTTGCTGGCAAATAACACCAGCTGGCCGGTATGCAACCCTTTCGCCAGTTCAGCGCGGAAAAAATCCGCCATTTCCCCGATGTGCGCGGCTTCATTCGCCATCACCGGCTCCAGCGTCATTTGCGGAATGACCAGCTTGCCCTGCGTAACATGGCTGAACGGCGAATCCAGACTGACAAAGCGGTCACCGGCCTTTTCCGTCAGTCCGCTCATTTCCTGAAGCCGGGAAAAACTGTTCAGTGAGCGCAGTGTCGCGGAAGTGATGACGACATGCGGCACCTTTCGCCACAGCATTTTTTCCAGTTGTTCACTGACACGGATCCCCGCGCAATGAAATACCAGATGTGTCTGGTTATCGAAATAGGAACGCGTTACCCATTTACCAATCGGTGCATTCGAGGCTTTATCCAGCGCCGCCAGTCGCCACAGTTTACTCATGGTTTCGAGATAACCCTGCATGCGGCTCATATGTAAAATCGCGCGGTGTAAACGCAAAATATCGTGCTTGCCGGTTTTCTCGCTCAGATCGTTGACCATGTATTCTGCCAGGCTGCGCAAACCATCGGTGAGTTTAAACAGGCGGCTGCATTGTTCAGTCAGTTCCGGCGGCAAAATGCCCAGTTCAAAGCGGTACTCCGCTTCCGGTTCAGCAGGCGGCAGAGACTGGCTGACCGATTGCTCGACCAGCACCAACAGTTCGCGCATTTCAGCACAGTGATTATGCAGGCGTTCCGCATTGGTCAGCGGTGGCGGATTTTTCGGGGTGAACAGCGCCAGACATTGCTCAATCTGGCGCACAAAGTTATCCAGTTGCAGGTTATTCCACACCGCCGTAATTTCGGCATCGACTTCCAGTGCATCCCGCGCCACGTCCGGTAAATGGTGGCCTTCATCCAGCACCAGCAGCAAATCTTTCGCTGGCGGCAATACCGATTCAGATTCCAGCGCGGCCATCACCAGTGCATGGTTGGTCACTACTACATCGGCGCTTTCAATTTCTTTACGCGCCACAAAGTACGGACATTCGCGGAAATAATGACAGTTACGGCTGAGGCAGTTGGCTTTGTCCGTGCTGATTTTTATCCACAGCGGATCGTCAATCGTTTTCTGGTAATGATCGCGCAATCCGTCCCACTCGTACCGGGAGAGTGCGGTTTCCAGCGTTTTACAGAATTTCTGCTCCTCTCCGCTGGAAGGCGCCAGCTCATCGCCGAGGAATAACCCGAGATCGCCCTGCGCATTCTCATTACTCATTGCCGCCAGGTTGCGCGGACAGACATAACGACCACGCCCGAACGCGCCCGTGAATTTCAGGTCAGGGATGATTTTTTTCAGCAGGGGTAAATCCTTACTGAAAATCTGATCCTGCAACGCCACATTCGCGGTGCTGACGATCAGCGGTTTTTCTTCCTCACGGCTGACGGCAATGCCGGGGATCAGGTAGGACAGCGTTTTCCCGACGCCGGTTGGCGCTTCGATGGCCAGATGCCGTGCCGAGTCACCCGAGAACGCTTTAGCCACCTCTGCAATCATCTGACGTTGCGGAGCGCGGGAAATAAAGTCCGGGATTTGCTGTTGCAGGGCTTTGTACCACTGGCTTATCTGATTTTTTACTGCGGGGGAAAGCGCCATGCATCTCTTTTTAGTTGAAAGTAAGACCGGAGTGTCAGCGGCTATTGTCACACAGACCGGCGGCTGGCGCAGCCCGAAATCGCGGATCCGGGCATTTGACGTGGTCGAATTTTATGGAGAAAAAAGGGAGGACGTGTAAAAAAAGAAAAAGTTCATTTCTGACTGTCATAAATTGATCACAAATATACGGTAAAAAACTCTCGCTGAGAAAAATCCGAGCCCACACGGAATGCACAGCAAAAAATGATGATTAACGTCTTTCCATAAGACTTCATATAAAGCTTTCCCGAAAAGCTTTTAATAGAAAATGCAGGGTAAAAATTCATGAAACGTAATATTCTGGCACTTTTAATTCCTGGTTTACTGATTGCATCAGGAGCTCACGCAGCGGAAGTTTATAATAAAGACGGTAATAAACTGGATCTGTACGGTAAAGTAAAAGGTCTGCATTACTTCTCTGACTCGGCCAGCAATGACGGTGACCAGAGTTATATTCGTTTCGGTTTTAAAGGCCAGACACAAATTAATGACCTGATCACCGGCTACGGCCAGTGGGAATACAACGTCATGGCTAACCATGCTGAATCTGACAGCAAAACGCCAAGCACCACCGGCACGAAAACCCGTTTGGCCTTTGCAGGTCTGAAATTCGGTCAGTACGGTTCCGTCGATTATGGCCGTAACTACGGCGCACTGTACGACGTTGAAGCCTGGACCGATATGTTCCCTGAGTTCGGCGGCGACGGTTATACCAAAGCTGACCGCTTCATGACCGGCCGTACCAACGGCGTAGCCACTTACCGTAACCGTGGCTTCTTCGGCCTGGTTGACGGTCTGAACGTTGCCGTTCAGTACCAGGGCAAAAATGAAAACGACGGTCGCGGCAGCAGCACAGCGAACGGCGACGGTTATGCACTTTCTACCACGTACGCACTGGGTGACACCGGCGTGAGCTTCGGCGGCGCGTATGCGTCTTCAGACCGCACCACGGCTCAGAGTAATTCCACTTACGGCAAAGGTGATAAAGCGGACGCATGGACAGGCGGCATGAAATATGACGCTAATGGCGTTTATTTAGCCGCCATGTATGCTGAAACCCGTAATATGCTGGCTATTACTGTGCCTGGCGGAATCGCTGGCGCACCGGCTGGCAGCGGTTTTGCGAATAAAACACAAACCTTCGAAGCTGTTGCACAGTATCAGTTTGAAAATGGCCTGCGCCCTTCACTGGGTTATGTCCAGACTAAAGCGAAAGATATTGAAAACATCGGTGATGCCGACCTGGTTAAATACGTTGACGTCGCAGCGACCTATTATTTCAACAAAAATATGTCCGCTTATGTTGATTATAAAATCAACCAGCTGTCTGACGACAATAAACTGGCTCTGAACAACGACGATGTCACTGCCGTTGGCCTGGTTTATCAGTTCTAAATTTAAGCGTTAACCCCCTCATTGTTATTTCTCTGTCTTTGATTTTTTTGGCCGGACTCACCCTCCGGCCCTTTTCATTTCTGCCATTTTCCCGCTATATCTCGCGTAACGCGTCATTTATTCTTCCACACCCCGCTGAATCTGCTACAGTTTTAACGATTTTCATGAATGCGAATCTTTCTTAACAAGCATAGGGACAACCAATGAATAAAATTTCGCTTTGCACCACCAGTGCTTTAATCATGCTGGCCCTCAGCGGCTGTGCGCAGCAAAAACCAGATGCCCAACAGAAGCTGAACGATCAGTCCGTCATGGCGCTGAACTGGTTCCAGCAATCTGGTGAATATCAGGCACTGGCTTATCAGGCATTTAATACGGCAAAAATGGCCTATGACCAGGCGCAGCCTCTGGCCGGTCAGAAGAAAGCGGTTGTCGTTGACCTCGATGAAACTATGCTCGATAACAGCGCATACAGTGCGTGGCAGGTCAAAGCGAACAAGCCATTCGACAGCAAAACCTGGGCTCAGTGGACCGCAGCCCGCCAGGCAATGGCCGTTCCGGGCGCTGTTGAATTCGCCAATTACGTCAACACCCACGGTGGCACGATGTTCTATGTGTCTAACCGCAAAACCAGCGAATACGCCGCAACACTGGATAACATGAACCGTCTGGGCTTTACCGGCGCCAACGAAAAAACCTTGTTGCTGAGTTCTGATACCTCCAACAAACAGCCACGTTTTGATTCCATCAAGGCTGCGGGCTATCACGTGGTGATTTACATCGGCGACAACCTGAATGATTTTGGTTCTGCAACCTACCATCAGGGTAACGAGCAGCGCCGCGCGTTTGTGAATCAGAACCATCAGCACTTCGGCACACAATATATCGTGCTACCGAACCCGCTGTACGGCGACTGGGAAAGCGGTCTGGCGAAGGATTACAACAAGTTAACGCCTGAGCAGAAATTGTCAGCACGCGAGCAGAATCTGAAAGCGTGGAACGGGAAATAAGCCCGTTGCGGTTTGCTCCTCCCCTTCGCAGGGGAGGAAGCGGATCGGTGAACGCCTGAGTAATGTCTGCCTTTTGTCAGGACATAACGTTAAATCTCCGGATCCCCCACTAACCCGTCAATCAGTATCTGCGGAGTCCCTTGCGAGCAGCGCTCAATTCTGCCGCGCACCCCGTAGACCCGCGCCAGACTGTCGGCGGTGATCACCTCTTCCGGTTCGCCATCGGCAATCAGATTGCCATCTTTAAGCATCAGTATACGGTCGCCGTGACGCAGGGCGATATTGATGTCATGCACGACAACCACCGTCACGATATTGCGTTTCCGGGTTTCCTTACGCACCAGATCCATGACATGGAACTGGTAGTTGAGATCCAGTGCGCTGAGCGGTTCGTCGAGCAAAAGTAACGAAGGCTGACGGATCAGGGATTGTGCCAGGCCGACCAGTTGCTTCTGGCCACCGGAAAGCTGATCAAGATAACTCAGCGCCAGATGCTCGATACCCAGCTGGCGCAAAAGCGCCATCACTTTCTCCGTGCCTTGCGCATTCCTGCCTTTCCCACCGGAGGCGCGCTGTGCCACGATGATCGACTCCAGCACATGCAGATGCACACCCGCAGGCAGAGTTTGCGGCAGATAAACTACCTGCTCTGCACGTCGCGCAAACGGCATCGGCATTAAATCATGTCCGTCAAGCATCAGCTGCCCTTCTGCCCGGTTAAGCCCGGCGAGGGCGCGCAGCAACGTCGATTTACCGCTACCGTTTGGCCCGAGCAGTACCGTAATTTTCCCTCGGGGTAACATTGGCACATTCAGATGGCGGATCACGTGGCGCTTCGGGTATCCCGCGTTAAAATCGCGGATTTGCAACCCCTGCGTAGCGACATTCAGTAAATTTTCAGGACGCATTTCTAACATCTCAGACATCAGACATTCCCCCGGTGACGAAGAATAATACTCAGGAAGAACGGCACGCCAACCAGAGACGTTACGATGCCGACAGGAATAATGACGCCCGGCACCAGATTTTTAGAGGCCACCGAAGCCATCGATAACACCAGTGCGCCAATCAGTGCACTGGCGGGCAGGTAGAAACGGTGATCTTCGCCAAACATCAGGCGGGCGATATGCGGTGCCACCAGCCCGATGAAACCGATCGGCCCGACGAATGCCACCGCCAGCGCGGAAAGAATACTGATGCGCAGCAGCGTCCCCAGACGCAGACGGCGTACATCAATACCAAAGCTGACAGCGCGATCTTCACCCAGCCGCAGCGCCGTGAGTTTCCACGCGCTCATCATCGACCACGGCAGCAGGATCAGGAAAGCCAGAACCATCACACCGAGTTTGACCCAGGACGCCCTCGCCAGGCTGCCCATCGTCCAGAAAACCAGCCCCTGTAAGGTATCTTCGGTGGCGATAAATTGCATCAGCGAAACCAATGCGTTGAAAGTAAAGACCAGCGCAATACCAAACAGCACGACGCCGGAGCTGGCAACGCGCGTCCAGCGGGTGATGCCGTCGAGCATCAGTGCGGCAAATAAGGCAAAAATGAAGGCGTTGGCGGAGATAAACCATTGATCCGGTACCCCCGGAATACCGATGCCAAGCACAATCGCCAGCGCGGCACCGAATGCCGCAGCAGAAGACACGCCCAGCGTAAACGGACTGGCCAGCGGATTATTGAGGATGGTCTGCATTTCAGCACCGGCCAGGCCCAGTGACATCCCGACCGCCACCGCCATCAGCGCGTAAGGCAGACGAATGTCCCAGACAATGACCCGCGTACCCGGATCCGCCGCCGCAGCATCAAACAGCGTTTTCCACAGCGTGCCAAGTGATAACCCCGAAGGCCCCATAATGAAATCAATCACCAGTGAGACGACAATCGCCAGTACCAGGATCAGCATAATAAACAAACGGCGACGTACGATATTCTGGTATCGCCCCATAACGCTGTCTTCTGCGTTGCCTTTCACCGCCAGGGCGGGTTCGGTAGTTGCACTCATTTTCGCTACAATCTCATTAAGTTAAAAACTTACGGCGGAAGAACCTGTTCTGCGGTTCCCGTAGGAAGGCAATAAATGATAATAATTATCAATGTGTTTTGCAAAACCTATCAGGCATGCAGATTAAACAAGGGGTAACAAAGCATGACGTTATAAGTCTCCCGGCATGGATCGCAGGCAAAAAAAAGCGGAGCCTGAGCTCCGCGTTTCCAGAATATGAAAATCCGGGTCTGTTACTTATCGACGTGATCCGGGAATTCCATGTCGCTGTATTTCACCACTTTGGTGCCTTTGCTCAACTTGTAGCCGAACCAGATGATCAGGAACAGCGGCAGGCCGATGTAAGTTGCCGCAACACCGCCCCAGTCAATGGTGTCCTTGAGGAACGCCTGATAGTTCTGGCCCAACGTAATGATCAGACAGAGTACAAAGGCAAAAACCGGACCGAACGGGAAGAAACCTGACAGATAAGGCAATTTCTTCAGGTCACGTCCCTGCAGGACATAACCACGACGGAAGCGGTAATGGCTGACTGCAATCCCCAGCCAGGCGATGAACCCCGTCATGCCCGAGGTGTTAAGCAGCCACAGATAAACCGTCTGATTACCAAACATTGAACTCAGGAAGCACAGCGCAGCCACGATGGTGGTGGCATACAGCGCGTTACGCGGCACACCGCCTTTTGACAATTTGGCGAAAATGCGTGGCGCTTTACCTTCACTTGCCAGTGTAAACAGCATACGGGTTGAGGCGTACATACCAGAGTTACCGGCAGACAGTACCGCGGTCAGGATCACGGCATTCATCACTGCCGCTGCTGACAACAGACCGGCATTACGGAACACCAGTGTGAACGGGCTGACGGAGATATCGCCAACTTCGTTACGCAGCAGGCTTGGATCGGTATAAGGAATGATCAGGCTGATGACCAGAATCGCCAGAATATAGAACAGCAGGATACGCCAGAAAACCTGACGCACGGCACGCGGAATATTCTTGCCCGGGTTCTCCGATTCACCCGCTGCCACACCGATCAGTTCTGTACCCTGGAAGGAGAAGCCGACAATCATTGCCACACCTATCATCGAGGCAAAACCGCCCGCAAATGGCGCATCACCGATGGCCCAGTTATGCCAGCCCGCTGTTTCAGCACCACGCATGATACCGGTGATCATCAGTACGCCGACGGCAATAAAGATGATGACAGTGACCACTTTGATCAGCGAGAACCAGTATTCCGCCTCGCCAAAACCACGCACGGAAATGTAGTTGAGCAGGAAGATCAGACCGAGGAACAAAGCGCTCCAGATCCAGCCAGGCGTGTCCGGGAACCAGTAATTCATCACCAGTTGTGAGGCCACCAGGTCAACCGCGATGGTGACAGCCCAGTTGTACCAGTAGTTCCAGCCCAGGGCGAAACCGAAGCCTTCTTCAACATAGCGGGAGCCGTAGGTAGAGAACGAACCTGAAACCGGCATGAACGCCGCCAGTTCACCCAGACTGGTCATCAGGAAGTAAACCATGATGCCGATTAATGCGTAGGAAAGCAGTGCCCCACCCGGGCCCGCCTGGGAAACTGTCGCACCTGAAGCAACAAATAATCCCGTACCAATTGAACCGCCGATGGCGATCATCGTTAGGTGACGTGCCTTAAGCTCGCGACGCAGTGTGGGAGCCACCTGCGTATTTTTTGTAGGTTGTTGAGCCATTTTTTCCCTATATCCGCTCGTCATGTGGAAATTTAAGCGCGGATTGTAGCAAAACCTGCCGCTCTGAATAGCAGGAACGACCTGTTATAAGACACCTTCATAACTGGCTGCAGATCATTAGTGAAAGACCGTTATTGGGCTTCGCGACAATAGGTCAGAAACCGTGATAATGCGCCGGAGATATGTTTTTGCCGATGATGGATCAGGTAAAGTTTGCGCACCATCGGCGCGACCGGCAACCGGATCTCTACCAGAGAACCACTGCTTAGCTGCTCAGAAATCACCCGACGTGAAAGGCAACTGATCCCGATGCCATGCCTGACAGCATGCTTAATTGCCTCGGAATTCCCCAGCTCCATGACCAGATTAAAATCCGGTAGCTGCGGCAACAGCAGGTGATCTAACACTTCACGGGTACCGGAACCGCGCTCGCGCAGGATCCAGGGTTCACGCGCCAGCGACTCCAGCGAAACCACCCGCCCCGCCAGCGGGTTTTCCGGTGCGACAAACACCACCAGTTCGTCATCCAGCCAGGGCTGTGTGATCAGTTCAGGCAACTGACACGGGCCTTCAATCAAACCGAGATCGACACGAAAGTCCGACACTGCATTAATGACATCGTTGGTGTTACCCACGTTCAGTTCCAGCGGTGTGTGGGGGAAATCCAGACGATAATCCGCAATCATCGCCGGCAGCATATAGTTGCCAATAGTGCTGCTCGCGCCGATGCGCAGCGAACCGTTGTCGTGATTAAACAGATGCTCGATTTCGCCAGCCTGTTCGAGCAATGCCAGCGCTTTCGGATACAACAAACGCCCATGCTCATTAATGACCAGCCGCTTACCGACACGGTCAAATAACTGCACGCCCAGTTGCCCTTCAATATCGGCCAGCGCCGCACTGACCGCAGATTGTGATAATGAAAGCACAACTGACGCCTGCGTGGTCGAACCGCTTTTCAGCACCTCGGCGAAAACCTCAAGTTGTCGCAATGTTATGTGCATAAATGTCCCGCTATTCTCATGCGCCCTATAGCACGCTGTGCTTTTAGTATAGACCCTTGCCTTGCAGGCCTCTTTTGAATGGATACTCTATACCACTTTTATAGATAGGTTATAAAGTAATAATCTATTTCATTTTTATATAAGCGCGGCGTAGCCTTATCTCATCACTCCTGAATGAGGAACGGACAATGAATACACTTGCGCTTAAAAACGAAAATAAAAAAGCGGCGGATAACCCGCATCTCCCTCATTTTTCGGGCTTTCGCCGCGTGTTACCCGGCCTGGCGCTGACGGGTATGATCACTGCACTGGCGATCTGGCTAAGTGATATTCCTGCGCTAAATCATCTCGGCCTGAGCGCACTGACGCTGGCGATTGTCATCGGCATGGTAATCGGTAACACGGTGTATCCGGCGGCAAAACCCTGGTGTGAGGAAGGTGTGACGCTGGCGAAGCAACGTCTTCTGCGTCTGGGCATTATCCTTTACGGTTTACGACTCACGTTTGCGCAAATTGCGGATGTCGGCGCGACCGGTATTCTGACTGACGCGCTGATGCTGTGTTCCACTTTCGCCCTCGCCTGCTGGCTTGGACAGCGGGTCTTTAAACTGGACCGCGATACCTCGATGCTGATTGGCGCGGGTAGCAGCATCTGTGGCGCAGCGGCGGTGATGGCGACGGAACCGGTGCTTAATGCCAAAGCCGAGAAAGTGACGGTTGCGGTGGCAACTGTCGTGATCTTCGGAACAGCAGCCATCTTTTTGTATCCGTGGTTATGGCATCTGAATGCTCAGTATCACTGGCTGAGCTTTACCGCTGCCCAGTTCGGCATCTATACCGGTTCGACGGTGCATGAAGTTGCGCAGGTCGTGGCAGCCGGTCAGGGTATCAGCCCGGATGCGGAAAACGCGGCAGTGATCGCCAAGATGATCCGCGTCATGATGCTGGCGCCGTTCCTGTTGCTGCTCTCTGGCTGGACGTCACGGAAAGCCGGGCAACAAGGCGGTCAGATGACGGGCATGCGTAACATTACTATCCCGTGGTTTGCCCTGCTGTTTATTCTGGTAGCGGCAGTTAATTCACTCAATATTCTGCCCCACAGCTGGATCCCGATGCTGATTACGTTCGATACCGTGCTGCTGGCGATGGCGATGGCAGCGCTCGGGCTGACCACCCACATCAGCGCATTACGTCAGGCGGGCCTTAAACCGATGCTGCTGGCGGCGGTATTGTTCATCTGGCTGATTGTCGGCGGTGCCGGTATCAACCAGCTGGTTCAGCAGCTTTTGGGCTGATGTTGCTGCTTTTAACACTTCAGTGCTGCGCCTCCTGCCAGGAGGCGCTATCATTTGCCCATAAACGCGATGAATAACTGAGGAGCAAAAATGAAGTTTGTGGGAGCACACGTGAGTGCAGCCGGGGGGGTCGATCAGGCGGTTCTGAGGGCACACGAGCTGGAAGCCACGGCTTTTGCGCTTTTCACCAAGAATCAGCGTCAGTGGAAAGCCGCACCGTTGCCGGAAGACGTCATCGGAAAATTCAAAGTGGCTTGTGAAACATACGGCTACCAAAGCAGTCAGATTTTGCCGCACGACAGCTACCTGATTAACCTCGGTCATCCGGTCGCCGAAGCGCTGGAGAAATCACGCGAGGCGTTTCTTGATGAGTTGCAACGCTGCGAACAACTGGGCCTTTCACTGCTAAATTTCCATCCGGGCAGCCACCTGATGCAAATCGCAGAAGATAAATGCCTGGCGCTGATTTCTGAATCTCTGAACATTGCGTTGGATAAAACCAAAGGCGTGACAGCGGTTATCGAAAACACCGCCGGTCAGGGCAGTAATCTCGGCTTCCGTTTCGAGCATCTGGCCAAAATTATTGAAGGTGTGGAAGATAAAAGCCGCGTGGGTGTCTGCATCGATACCTGTCACGCCTTTGCGGCGGGTTACGATCTGCGTACGGTGGAAGAATGCGAGAAAACCTTTAAGCACTTTGACGATGTGGTAGGTTTTCAATACCTGCGTGGTATGCATCTCAATGATGCGAAAAGCGCATTCAACAGCCGCGTTGACCGCCACCATAGCCTCGGCGAAGGTAATATCGGCAATACCGCCTTTAGCTGGATCATGAAAGATGCACGTTTCGACGGTATCCCGATGATCCTCGAAACAGTCAATCCGGACATCTGGAAAGATGAAATCGCCTGGCTGAAAGCACAGCAAACGTCTGAAAGTGGCGAAGCGGCAGCTTAGTTTTTACAGTAAATTCCGGTCGGCTCCCTCCCCCTGCGAAGGAGATGAGTAAAAAAGAGAATGACTCAGCTCCATACTCTCTTTTCTTTCGCAGAGAAGGCGCAATAAAAAAGGCGCGACATTCACATGTCGCGCCTTTTGGCTTTTAACAATTTACCGTTATGCAGCAGCTTTCGCGGCTACCGCAGCATCTGAACGTTTCAGAATCGCGTATGCACCACCCGCCAGAACCGTACCGGCGATAATCGCCACCAGATAACCGAGTACCGGTGTGATTGCGCCAGGGATCAGCAGCACGAACAGACCACCGTGTGGTGCCATCAGTTGCGCATGGAATGCCATCGATAAAGCACCGGTCAGTGCACCACCTGCGATACAGCATGGCAGAACACGCATCGGGTCACGGGCTGCGAACGGAATCGCACCTTCAGAGATAAAGCACAGACCTAATACCAGCGCCGCTTTACCCCCTTCACGTTCGCTTTGCTCAAACTTATGACGCGCCAGCAATGTTGCCAGTCCCATCGCCAGAGGAGGTACCATACCGGCAGCCATGATGGCGGCCATAGGGGCGTAGACGGAAGAACTCAGCAATGCCACGCCGAACGCGTAAGCGGCTTTGTTCACCGGGCCACCCATATCGGTACACATCATCGCACCGAGAATTGCTCCAAGCAGTACCGCATTGGCTGTACCCAAAGATTGCAGCCATGCAGTCAGACCCGCCATGATTTTGGCAACCGGCGTACCGACCACGTAAATCATTACCAGACCGGTAATCAGACTCGCCACCAGCGGAATAATCAGGATAGGTTTCAGCGCTTCCATACTTTGCGGTAATTTCAGCTTGCCGCTGATGGCTTTCGCCACATAACCCGCCAGGAAACCTGCAATGATACCGCCGAGGAAACCAGCACCGGTGCTGACAGCCAGCATGCCGCCGATAAGACCCGGCGTCAGACCCGGACGGTCAGCAATAGAGAAGGCAATGAAACCGGCCAGAACCGGCACCATCAGCGCGAAGGCTGAAGCCCCCCCGATTTGCATCAGCGCAGCAGCCAACGTGCCTTTCACTTCAAAGGCTTTGATACCGAAGACAAATGACAGCGCGATACACAAACCACCCGCTACCACCATTGGCAGCATGTAAGACACCCCGGTCAGCAGATGGCGGTACGGGCCTGCGCCACCCGCTTCTTTTTTCCCTGTGCCCGTTGCTTTGCCCTGAGATTTCGGCTCAAACACATCAGCTTCAACCAGCGCTTTGTCCAGTTCCTGTTTGGTCTTTTTCAGGGCCAGACCGGTAGATGTACGATACATCGGCTTACCGGCAAACTTCGCCAGATCCACCTCTATATCAGCCGCGACGATCACCAGATCAGCCGCTGCAACTTCTTCCGGCGTAATAGCATTACCGGCACCGACAGAACCGCGGGTTTCGACTTTTACCCACCAGCCGCGTTTTTTTGCTTCGGTTTCAATGGCTTCAGCCGCCATAAAGGTGTGTGCAACACCCGTCGGGCAGGCTGTGATAGCAACGATACGTTTCGGGCCGCTGGCGGCCGGAGCCGGCACAGCTGCCGCAACCGGGGCGACATACGGTTTCGCTTCAGCCAGCGCGCGTTGCAGGAAAGTCTCCGGATCACGGACTGCGTCAGACACGTCACCGGTATAAATATTTTTGCCAGCCAGGGCGGGCTCATTAGGTACGTTTTCACCGGCCACAACCACCACATCAGCCTCAGCGGCCTGTTCAGTCAGCTGGTGGCCTGCTTTCGCCGCAGCAGCAGCGAGCAAATTTTTCGCCAGTTGGCTGCGAGCCTGTCCCAGCGAACTGTCTATCATCAGCAGCATTTTCATTCTGCCTCCTGCGGGTTAAAAGGGTTTCAGATCAACACGGGCCATCATCGCCGCAAGTTGCGGACGATCGGTGACACCAACATTACTCTGGCTGACAGCCAGGGCAGCAACTGCGGTTGCCAGCCGTAACGTATGTTCACTGGATTCACGCATCAGCAAACCGTAGATCAGGCCACCGACCATGGAATCGCCGGCACCTACGGTGCTGACAACTTCACAGGCTGGTGGTTTGGCGATCCAGGCACCGGATGCGTTAACCCACAATGCACCTTCAGCCCCCAGAGAAATCACCACATGGGCGATCCCCTGATCACGCAAGGCGTGTGCGGCTTCTACTACGTCACTCAGTTCCGGTAATTTACGGCCAGCCCAGATTTCCAGCTCACGACGGTTAGGTTTAACCAGCCACGGAGCAGCTTTCAGACCGGCAACCAGCGCTTCACGACTGCTGTCGAAGATGATGCACGGGCACTGTGCGCGCAAACGTTTCATCCAGTCGGTGAAGGCATCAGGATCAACACCCGCTGGCAGACTGCCACTGACAGCCACCATGTCGAACTGACCCAGCCATGACAGCGAATCCGTCACGAAACGTTCCCAGTCTGCAGGCGTGACATTGAAGCCTGAGAAGTTGAAGTCGCTGACTTCGCCGTCTTTTTCAGTCAGTTTTACATTGATGCGGGTACGGCCGTTGACGACCTGGAAGCGGTTCGCGATGCCCAGATCGCTGAATAACAGCTGGAAGCCATCCTGGTTTTCTTTTCCCAGGAAACCGCCAACGGTGACGTCAATGCCGAGATCTTTCAGCACTTTGGCAACATTAATCCCTTTACCCGCCGCGTGCAGGCCGGTGGTTTGTACCAGATTGACTTCACCCCGTTCGATTTCAGGGCAGTAACCGACCAGATCGTAGGCCGGATTTAAAGTAATTGTGGCGACCCGACGGCTCATGCGCCCTCCCCAAGACCTTCAGCAATCGCTTCACCGATGGTTTTTAATGCCAGTTCTGCATCTTCACCGCTGGCGGTAAAGCGCAGGTGGTGACCTTTTTTAACACCCAGCGCCACGACTTTCATCAGGCTGCGACCGTTGGCAGGTTTACCGCTGCCATCAAGATTCGTTACCGTGATTTCACTGCTGAACTGTTTGATTACGTTCACCAGTGCGGTACCCGGACGTGCATGCAAGCCGTGTTCGTTACGGATAACGTATTCAGCGGTCAGCACATTGGCTTGTTCTTCGACTTCGCTGGTCAGCAAGGCCAGCACACCGACGGAATCTGCCGTCAGCAAGCGTTCAGCTTTGTTGGCAATCAGCAAATCGCTGAGGTAGTTCAGCACATCGAGCGGCTGATCGTCGGCAACGGAAATCGTCAGCAGCATGGAGACTTTTTCGCCATCCAGATCAAACGCCTGCTGCGCACGGCTTACTGTTGCCGCACTTTTCAGGTTGCCTTCGGTGCTGTCGCTCAGCCAGATGCCCTGCCCGAGGTTCAGCGGTTTTCGGCTGATGACATCGCTGACAAAAGCGTTATCGACCGCACCAATCTCTTTCAGGCGGCCTGCGTTCAGCGCCTGTAATGTGATCAGGTTTTCAGCGGCCACATCGACCGCGATAAGCTGGGTATCAAACAGAAATTCAGCCGCATTTTTTTCGCCCATCAGCAGGCTGCGTAATTCTTCAGCAGAATCTGTTTTTGCCAGGCGATCGGCCACACTGTCATCACTTAATACGTGCGTCAGCTGGCGAAGCAAACCGAGGTGTTCATCAGAACGGGCTGCGATGCCGATCACGACATATGCCGTCTGACCTTCACCCCAGGTAATCCCCTGCGGGAACTGGAAAACCTGCACGCCGGTATCAAGTACCAGGTCACGGGTATCCGTGGTGCCGTGCGGGATTGCGATGCCGTTGCCAAGGTAAGTCGAGGTTTGCAACTCACGCGCCAGCATGCCGTCAACATAACCTTCGCTGACGCGACCGGCCTGAGTCAGTGCTGCTGCAACCTGGCGAATAGCGTCCTGCTTATCGCTGGCAGCCGCACCGAGATGAATATCTTGCTGTGACAGTTGGAACATAATTCTCCTCTCCTGCTGAAATTGAATCGTTTCAGCTTTACTGAGAAAAAAGGAGCGCCATCAGATCTCAGGAGAAAAATGACAACGCTGAAACGTTTCAAGGAGTCTCAATCCGGCCTGTTTTTAAATCAAGCTTTCCCTGATTTTGCATAACAATTTTTTGATGTTACGCACAGTTTCCTTTCTGAGAGCTTTCCGAAACAGATTACTTAACGCAAATGCTGAAGCAGGCTGACGTAAAATGCTGACACAAGCTGACCGGTGGTGGTCAGGCATGATGCCGTAAAAAAAGCCCCCCTGATCTGGCGGTTTTTGACACAAAGTGCGGTTTTATTCTTCAGTATGGCAAATTCACGCCGGTTTACATTTTTGATGATCAAAACCTGTTTTTGTTTTTTTTAAACTGACGTAACATTCGCGCAAATTTTGTCCCCTCCCCTACATCCGGTTCATTTACCTAATGCGAATTTCTACAACGTCAGCCCGCCGTTTACCCGACATGACGTCGACTGCTTTTCTGATCATCGCCTTTCTCACGGGCATTGCGGGCGCATTACAGACGCCAACCCTCAGCCTGTTCCTGACGTCTCAGGTGCACGTCAGCCCGTTTATGGTCGGTATCTTCTTTACCGGCAGCGCCGTGATCGGTATTTTCGTCAGCCAGTTGCTGGCGACGTGGTCTGATAAACGCGGTGACCGCAAAACGCTGATTTTGTATTGCTGCATACTGGGTGCGCTGGCTTGTGTGCTTTTCGCCTTCAACCGTAATTACTTTATTCTGCTGTTCATCGGCGTTTTGCTGTCGAGTTTCGGTTCTACGGCAAACCCGCAGATGTTCGCGTTAGCCCGGGAGCATTCCGAAAAAACCGGCCGTGAAGCCGTGATGTTCAGCTCAATTTTGCGCGCACAGGTTTCGCTGGCATGGGTGGTCGGCCCGCCGCTGGCCTTCGCCCTGTCGATGGGATTTGGTTTTACCTTTATGTACTGCGCTGCCGCGCTGGCCTTCTTATTGTGCGGTGTAATGGTGTGGATGTTCCTGCCTTCAATGCCTAAAGCGCACATCAAAACCACCGCCACGCTGGAAGCACCCCGCCGTAACCGCCGCGATACACTGATGCTGTTCATTGCCTGTTCGCTGATGTGGGCAGCAAATAGCATTTATCTGATTAATATGCCGCTGTATGTGGTGCGTGAACTGGGACTGCCGGAAAAACTGGCGGGCGTGCTGATGGGCAGTGCCGCCTGTCTGGAAATTCCGACCATGCTGATTGCCGGGTATCTGGCTAAGCAGTTAGGGAAACGCTTCCTGATGCGTTTTGCCGTGCTGGCGGGGGTGATTTTCTACGGCTGCCTTCTGTTTACAACCGGTGCAGCCATGCTGATTGCTTTACAGTTGCTGAACGCGATTTTCATCGGCATTCTGGCCGGGATCGGCATGCTGTATTTTCAGGATCTGATGCCGGGTCAGGCAGGGGCCGCCACCACGCTTTTCACCAACTCAACACGGGCGGGCTGGATCCTCGCCGGTTCGCTGGCCGGAGTGATCGCGCAGTTCTGGACATACCATGCGGTATTTTACGCCGCACTGGTGATGGTGATCGGTTCAGTGTTGTGTATCTGGAAAGTGAAAAACGTCGATAAGCCGGCTGAAAGTATGCCAGCGGCGGCGGTTTAAGGCGCCGTATCCGCTTCCAGCTTAATCAGATAAGTCAGTGCCTGGTCGCGATGTGTAAAACACATTTCGCGGCTGGCCTGCAGACTTGCGCACACTTTCGGGCGCAGCGGTGAGGCGAAAATTTTACACAGGAAATTATCGGCCAGCTGAACACAGCGTGTATTCGCCGGCTTGCCGTCTGGCATCCCCGGGATCGGGCTTGAAATTGAGGGCGCTATGCAACAGGCTCCGCAATCAGTACGACAGTCCATCAACAGCCTCCTCAGGCCTCATTTTGAGCCGCGACAATAGCAGGCGAGGTAATGCGCCACCAGCGAAATATTGACGACTTTTTAACATCATTACCCGAACATTTTTCATACCGGCAGGCGGAGCGCAAAAAATGCGCCGTAACGCGGAGTTTCGCGACTCTTTTTACGCTATCTGCTTGCCTGAAATCAGCGGCGCGAGTAACGTGTCGCAAATTATTTATCTCTCTGCTGACAGGTTATTTATATGGCACGTGCTAACGAAATTAAACGCGGCTTCGTTGTGAACTACGACGGCAAATTGCTGCTGGTAAAAGATATTGATGTTCAGAGCCCGAGCGCCCGTGGTGCCAGCACCTTGTATAAAATGCGTTTCGCTGACGTCCGTACGGGTGGCAAAGTGGAAGAGCGCTTTAAAGGCGACGATATCCTGGATACCGTTACCCTGACCCGTCGTAAAGTTAACTTCTCTTACGTGGATGGTGACGAATATATCTTTATGGATGACGAAGACTTCACGCCCTACACCTTTAATAAGGCACAGATCGAAGATGAACTGCTGTTCATCCCTGAAGAAGGCTTGCAGGGCATGCAGGTTCTGACGCTGGACAGCCAGCTGCTGGCGCTCGAAATGCCACAGACTGTGGATCTGGAAATCGTGGAAACAGCTCCGGGCATCAAAGGCGCATCCGCCAGTTCCCGCACCAAACCTGCGGTAATGAGCACCGGACTGAACATTCAGGTTCCTGAGTACCTGAGTTCTGGCGACAAAATCCGTATTCATATTGCAGAACGCCGTTATATGGGCCGCGCGGATTAATCAGCGCCCTGCCCTTCGGTAAAAGGAACGCTCCGGCGTTCCTTTTTTATTGTCTGCATTTTGCAATTCATCTCTCAGACAATGGATCTGTATCACAAAATGAGTGGCTGTCTGGACTTACCAATTCCCCTTTCTATCATATGACTTTACACTCTACACCCTGATTTCGGCTTAAATCGTCGCTTTATCCAGCATAAAATTGAACTGACGGGTAAACAGCCCCAATTTGGCCTGACCAATTATTTATTTCTGACTTGTCTGGAGTATTGCATGAAAACTATTGCCACAGCGTCCCTGCCTGCAGCAGTGTCATTGCCTGCTTATGATCGCGATGCGTTAAAAAGCCGTATTGTTCATCTCGGATTTGGCGCCTTCCATCGCGCTCACCAGGCACTGCTGACCAACCGCGTACTGAACCTTCAGGGGGGCGACTGGGGCATTTGCGAAATCAGCCTGTTTGGCAATGAAACCCTGATCAAAAGCTTACGTCAGCAAAATCATCTGTTTACCGTGCTGGAAAAAGGCGCGGACGGCAACCAGGCGATTATCATCGGCTCCGCGCATGAATCAGTGCATGGCGGGATTGACGGGCTGACAGCGGTACTTGAAAAACTCACCGAACCTCAGATAGCGATTGTTTCCCTGACCATTACCGAAAAAGGCTATTGCATTGAGCCAGGCACTGGCGAACTGGATCTGCAAAATCCAAAAATTCAGCAGGATCTGGCCGGTGATCAGGCACCCAGTACTGCGCCAGGTGTACTCGTTGAAGCGCTGCGCCTGCGTCATGAACGCGGCCTGCCGGGCTTCACCGTTTTATGCTGCGATAACATTCCTGAAAACGGTCTGGTCGTAAAAAAAGCCGTCCTGGGCATGGCGAAAGCCCGTTCCCCGGCGCTGGCGAAATGGATCACTGAAAACGTCTCTTTCCCAAGCACTATGGTTGACCGCATCGTTCCTGCGGCAACAGAGAACACGCTGGAAGAAATCACCGAAGCACTCGGTGGCGTGACCGATCCTTGTGGTATCGCCTGCGAACCGTTCATTCAGTGGGTGGTGGAAGACCATTTCGTGGCAGGCCGCCCTGACTGGGAGAAAGCCGGTGCGCAGATGGTTGACGACGTTCTGCCTTTTGAACAAATGAAGTTGCGCATGCTGAACGGCAGCCATTCTTTCCTCGCATACCTTGGCTATCTGGCCGGCTATCAGCACATCAATGATTGCATGGAAGACGCCAACTACAAAGCCGCTGCCCATCATCTGATGCTGCATGAACAGGCCCCGACACTCAGCGTCGGGGGGGTTGATCTTAACGCCTATGCTGACAGCCTGATTGCGCGTTACAGCAATCCGGCGCTGAAACACCGGACCTGGCAAATCGCGATGGATGGTACACAGAAGCTGCCACAGCGTATGCTCGACTCAATCCGCTGGCATGTTAAAAATGGCGGTTCCTATGAATTGCTGGCGCTGGGCGTAGCAGGCTGGATGCGTTATGTGGGCGGGACTGATGATGCCGGACAACCGATCGAGATTAAAGATCCGATGGCTGAAACAGTCGCTGAAATTGTGGCGTCAACTGAAGATGGCGAACCGCGTGTGAAAGCCCTGCTGACCTTGACAGGTGTATTCGGTGAACAGTTGCCTCATGAAGAGAAAGTCGTAAACGCCATCCTGAGCGCATATGCCGATCTCCAAAGAATCGGCGCGAAGAAGACTGTCGCAAAATACATGCGTTAAGCCCGACACTGACACAGAAAACGGCTGCTGCGGCAGCCGTTTTTATTTGTTTTGCGCGATTAATCGTTCAGCCCGGAGGGGACCGAAGAGAACAGGAATCCGTCAAAAGACGGATCATCAGCATCCGAAACCTGTAACAGCATATCTTTTACATTTTCCAGATGCTGCCACATCGCCTGTTTGGCGGCTTTCGGATCCCTGCGCAGTACCGCCTGCAAAATTCTCTGATGGTCCTGCAACCAAATCTGGCCGTAATTTTTATTGCCGACATGCTGATGGATCCCCTGCCACATTGGGCTGCGCTGGCGGATCAGCCACAAATCATCCACCAGTTTAACCAGCACGCTGTTCTGGGAAGCCTGCGCCAGCAAGGCATGAAACCGTTGATCTTCAGCATCATCGGATACGCCACGGGCAATGCATTCACGTTGTGCATCAATGGCATCGCGCATTTGCAGAATATCCGTCTTAGTGGCCTGCATCGCCGCAAAAGCCGCGACTTCACTTTCCAGCAATTGCCGCGCCTGTAATAGCTCAAACGGGCCATATCCGCTGTCAGCATCTTCCGGCTGGCCGTCTTGCGGCTGATGCAACACATAGACGCCGGAACCTTTACGCACTTCTACCACTTTTTCGAGTTCCAGCATGATCAGCGCTTCACGCACCACACTCCGGCTGACGGAATAAGATTCAGCAATGTCACGCTCCGGAGGAAGGCGATCACCAGGGGCATACTTCCCGGCATGGATATCGCGGCGCAGATGACCGCCTATCTCCTGATAAAGTCGCATGTTTTGCCTCTTTTCTCTGCCACAGTCTTAATTGGTCTGACATCTGATAAATCGTTCTGATGCCTGAAATAAGAGGGAAAATTATAACATGTCGGCAAAAAGGGAAAGGACAGGAATGGAAAACTGACGGTCCGATCAAAACCGGGCCAGCCACTTTACAAAGTTGTCCGGCCAAACTCGGTGGTATCATACTGACGCGCTCAATGACCGGGTTACAAATCATTAGCTGTGTTAATTCATTTCCGGCATTTAATTATAATTCACCGTCATTACAGCAAGACGAGGATCATTATTAATATGCTGCGTTGTGACCTTTCCGAGAGACAAAGGTAGTGCGAAAGAGGATGGAGTATGGACATTTACCGTATGAACCTGTCTTATCTGCCGGCCGTCACGCTCACAATGACTGATCACCCGGTTCTGTTCAGCGTTAAACTGGCATCCTCCGTCAACAATCGCGCCCGTAAAGTGAATGATTCCGCCTGATGCAGCGGCAGTGGCAAACTGAGTCGTCCCTGAGGCCATGACTCCCAAAAACAGTACACAGGTCATTCTGTTCATGGTGACACCTCATCATAATTATAAATTTTAAAGTTCCCATAACTGCAATTTAACATTAATACATCTCATTGAATTCACACGCCTGAATACAAAATAAACCGTGCCCGCCTGCCGCTAAAAATAAGCAATCCATGTCTTACATCGGCACAACGCTGGATTTTCTTAAGAAGTCGCTGCACATTGACGGGAAATTTTTCAAAAAGGATGTGCAACCATGACCAAAACCAACCTGATCACCGGTTTTCTGGGAAGCGGCAAAACCACCACGCTGCGCCATCTGCTGGCTCAGAAGCCTGAAGGTGAGAAGTGGGCCGTGCTGGTAAATGAATTCGGCGAAGTCGGCATTGATGGTGCGTTACTGGCTGACAGTGGTGCGGTCCTGAAGGAAATTCCCGGTGGTTGCATGTGCTGCGTGAACGGTTTGCCCATGCAGGTGGGCCTGAATATGTTATTGCAGCAGGCAAAACCTGACCGCTTGCTGATCGAACCCACCGGGCTGGGGCATCCGAAGCAGATCCTCTCTTTACTGACGTCCGCCGTTTACAGCAACTGGCTGACACTCAATGCCACGCTTTGTCTGTTGGATCCACGTCAGTTAAGCGATCAGCGCGTCATTGAGAATGAAAACTTTCGCGATCAGCTGGCCTCGGCAGACATCATTGTGGCGAATAAGTCTGATGTGACGCAGGCACAGGACAAACAGAAGCTGGACGAATGGTATCAACACAGTGGCCGCCAGCGCCTTCTGATCACCGCTTCGCAAGGTAAGATAGACCCGGCTTTACTGGATTTACCGCGCCAGAATCGGGCTGAGTTACCGCAAGCTAAACATCATCATGCTCATGCCGAAAAATCTGGGCTGGCCGCGCTGAGCCTGCCGGCGAAACAACGCTGGCGTCGCGCACTGAATCAGGCAGACGGTTATACCAGTTGCGGATGGATATTTGATGGCGAAACACAGTTTGAGGCGGCGGACATTCTCGACTGGGCGCGTGCAGTACCGGTTGAACGTGTCAAAGGGATTATGCGCATTAAAGAAGGCACCTTAATGATTAACCGGCAGGGCAATGACTTACATATCGAAACCAGACCGGCGCTGCCTTCAGACAGCAGAATTGAGCTTATTACGCAAAACGAAGTGCAATGGAATACATTACAATCATCTTTGTTGAAGATTCGTTTAAGTTGATCGGATTAAGTTAACGCTTACTACGTTATTCCTTACCCTGCTAAGAATAGGTTTTCCTTTATGTGGCGCCGCAATATCCCGGCAATCCTGATACTCAATGTATTAGGCGTTGCCTTATTTTTATCTTTCTATCTGCCAGCAAACCATGGTTTCTGGTTCCCGATTGATAAATCGATTTTCTTCTTTTTTAACCAACATCTGGCAACCGATGCGTGGTTCCTGCACCTGGTCGCCGTGACCAATAACCGTGCCTTTGATGTTATTTCACTCCTGGCGATGGGAATATTGTATCTGAGCTACTTCCTCAAGCAGGATGGCAACGGGCGTCGGCGTTACATCATTATTGGTATTGTGATGCTGCTGACCGCGGTGGTGCTCAACCAGATAGGGCATTTATTGCCTGTCAGCCACAAGAGTCCGTCGCTCAGCTTCCCGGGTGTAAACCGGGTGAGCGAGCTGACTGGCATTCCTACCAAAGATGCTTCCGGAGACAGTTTCCCGGGCGATCATGGCATGATGCTGATTATTTTCTCATGCTTCATGCTGCGCTACCTGGGCAGGTCAGCATTCGCTATCGCTTTGATCATCACCTTCATCTTCTCCCTGCCCCGGGTGATGATTGGTGCACACTGGTTTACGGATATCGCGGTCGGCTCAATGTCCGTCGTGCTGGTCGGTGCCAGCTGGTGGCTAATGACGCCTGCGAGCGATATGCTGATTAACTGGCTTGAGAAAAAGTTACCCGGTAAAAAAAATCCTAAGTCACAGGCATAATTTCAAATTACATACATAATAATTATGGCCCGACAGATGTTTATGATCTGCCGGGCCTTTTTATAAGAAACTTTTCAGCACTTCTCTCTCGTATTATGTGCCAGGAACGCACTAATGATGCGGCTTTAACCCAAATTTGTATAAATATCACCCATCACTTTTAACATGTTTACTTACATCACCTTACATCACAATTTCTTATAAGAAATCTCATAATACCTCTCGCAATCACCTGTTCATTACGGTAATCTCCAATTCGCCTGCATAGAATTGTGCTAAAAACGCCCCGGTTCAGGAAAAAAACGTGCTCTGACACACATTTTCCCTTCAAGGCATTTGTCCCACAGATGTACGGCAGGTAGTCTCGCTTCGTTTGGCAATTTTAATAACGATTTAATCGTTAAGGACACCAAGGGATAACAACAATAATGGTCAAGTCTCAACCGTTTCTGAGATATATCACGCGGATAATTCCCGCGATTGGTGCAGCAATTATTCTCTCTGCATGTAGTGGTACACATTCTTCGAACACAGAAAACGCACAAACTGATATGCGTGCAGTAAATGGCAATGATGGCCTTCTACTGCAAGCCTCTCAGGATGAATTCGAAGCAATGGTTCGCAACGTCAACGTTAAATCCAAAATTATGGATCAGTACGCTGGCTGGAAAGGCGTTCGTTATCGGTTAGGCGGTGACAGCAAGCGTGGTATCGATTGCTCAGCGTTCGTACAGGTAACATTCCGCGAACAATTTGGTATGGATTTACCTCGTTCAACCTATGAACAGGAAGAGAAAGGCAAGAAAATCCAGCGCACGAAACTGCGTCCGGGTGATCTGGTTCTGTTCCGCGCGGGTTCTACAGGCCGTCACGTCGGTATTTATTTAGGTAACGATCAGTTTGTGCATGCATCCACCAGCAACGGTGTGATGATTTCCAATCTGAAAGAGTCCTACTGGAATGCACGTTATCGTGAAGCAAGACGAGTTTTAGCTAACGGTTAATGCCGTTACCTGATGATTTAGTTCTTGTTGTCCTATGCCAAGCGAATAAAAAAACGTCATCTTTGGATGGCGTTTTTTTATGCCTGTAATAAAGTGTATTAAATATCTATTGTTTTTTTTGACAACGTTATACTTTTATTCTTTCCGCGCAAAAGGGCAAAACATATGGGTTTAAAAACGGCGTTAGCACACACCGTATTGCCCAAGCATCTGTATTTAAAGAGAAGTCTGTTTTTTTCAGCCCTGTTTTTCATTTTATTTACTGCCGTCACCCTCACCGTGATTAAAGCTAACGCGCTGCGTGAACAACATCAAATCGCGCAGAGAACAGCAACATTCACGTCTGACTACCTGCGCCAGTTAACCGACACAATGCTCAGAATCGGGTTGCTTACGGCGGAACCCTGCCCTTCCATTGCAGGGGAATTAAACCGTGACGCCGCATTCAGCGTGGGCGTTCGTGATTTTCAACTGGTGCGTAATGGCATAGTTTTTTGTTCCTCGGCTTCCGGCAATCAACACGTTCCGGCAAACAGTGCCCTGCATGACATCGATTTTGATAAAAACATGAGTATCAGCTTGCAGATGGGAACGCCTGCCGTTCCGAACCGCGCGGTGATCCTTATATGGCAGCGTAATGCCGGGGCAGCGGATGATGGCGTGATAGCCACACTGGAACTGACACTTTCACCTTATATGCTTTTTGCGCAGCCAGGATCCGGCTACCGGGGTTTTGCACTCCTGGTGGGAGATAGCGCATTGATTTCTTCCATGGCGGGGCTGATCCCTGTCAGTGATTTGCCTCGCAGCCACTTTACTCAAGTCAACGTTGACCATTATCCTTTCAGTATTCGCCTCTATTCCCCTGTACTGACCCGCGATAATATTCTTTTTACGATCTCAGGCGGCCTGCTGCTTAGCCTGCTGGTGTGTGCACTGATTTATCACAGCTTGCTGAACCGCCATAACGTAGAGCGGGAGATCCTCCGCGGGTTGAAAAATAAAGAATTCTTTGTGGAATATCAGCCAGTTATCGACGCTAAAAGCCTGAAAGTGACCGGCGTTGAAGCCCTGCTGCGCTGGCAGCATCCGATTGAGGGACGCATTCCGCCCGATATTTTTATCAGCTACGCTGAAAATCAGGGGCTTATCGTCGAACTGACGCAACACATGATGGCACTGGTGGCGGCGGATGCTCATACCCTGCAGCACGTGTTTGCAGCTCCGGGTAAACTCAGTATCAATATTTCCCCTCACCACATGAATAAAATCAGCTTTCATGACGATGTGATGAATTTTATTGAAGCACTCCCTGAAAATGCTTTCCAGGTGATTTTCGAGATTACAGAACGCGGAATGATTGATACGCAAGGCGCATTACGGGAATTTAACTGGCTGCGCCGCCACAAGATTGAAATAGCCATTGATGATTTTGGTACCGGACATAGCGCACTGATTTATCTTGAGAAGTTTACGCTGGATTATCTGAAAATCGACCGCGGATTTGTCATGTCAATTGATCAGAAAACCCTTATCGCGCCAGTATTGGATACCGTTCTCCGGCTCACGGAAGAACTGAAGATCAAAACCGTGGCAGAAGGTGTCGAAACCCCGATGCAGGCTGAATATCTGCGTAACCACGGCGTGACCTATTTACAGGGATTCCTGTACAGCAAGTCGTTAGGTGTTGCGGAACTTGTGGCCTTTATACGTGATTTCAACGAGAAAGAAGCCACCTGGCAGATTTGACCTGCATCAGTCCTGCATCTTTTGTCCCATTTTTCTTTTAGGCGTCTGCATCCGGTTGTGATAAAAAGGCCAAAATCAGGGAAGAAAGCGAAAAGTAGTGGGTGACAAAATCATAGCTTTCAATTGATTACTCTCGAAATAGCCTGCGGTACTGCCGCATCATGCCGTCGTCGTCACAGGAGTGCATATTCAGGATGTTTTCTCGCGTTTTTGCCAGTGTGCTGTGCCTGCTGAGTCTCAGCGCACAAGCCGAAGTCATACAGGACAGCTACGCATTCGCCATATTAGGCGAACCCAAGTATGTCTCAAACTTCACCAGTTTTGACTACGTCAATCCTGCCGCCCCGAAAGGCGGTCAGATTACCCTGGCGGCTATTGGTACCTACGACAACTTTAACCGCTTCGCATCACGCGGTAATCCGGCGGTACGCAGCGGATCGCTTTACGACAGCCTGTTCACGACGTCAAGCGACGAAATCGGTAGCTATTATCCGCTGATTGCCGACTCAGCCCGTTATGACAGTCAGTACCGCTGGGTCGAAGTCGATATCAATCCGCGTGCACGTTTTAACGACAATACGCCAATTACCGCCAGCGACGTGGCCTTCAGCTTTCGCAAGTTCATGACCGAAGGCGTTCCGCAGTTTCGCGTGGTGTATAAAGGCGTGGAAGTGAAAGCTATTTCGCGCCTGACGGTGCGTATGGTGTTGCCGAAAGCGGATAAAGACATGATGCTCGGTCTGCTGGGCCTGCCTGTTCTGCCGCAGGCATTCTGGGAAAAACATAAATTCAATGAACCGCTGAGTACACCACCGCCGGGCAGCGGCCCTTACCGCATCAGCGATTACAAACTCGGACAGTACATTACCTATTCCCGCGTGCCGGATTACTGGGCTGCCAATTTGCCCGTTAACCGGGGCCGCTATAATTTCGATACCATCCGCTACGACTATTACCTCGACGACAACGTCGCGCTGGAGGCGTTTAAGTCAGGTGCATTCGATTTACGTATGGAAACTTCACCCAAAAAATGGGCATCACAATATCAGGGCGGTAATTTCAGTAAAAACTTTATCATTAAAGCTGATGTGATAAACCAGGCGGCACAGGATACGCGCTGGCTGGCATTCAATATTCATCGCCCGCAATTTGCAGACCGCAAGGTTCGCGAAGCCATCACACTGGCTTTTGATTTTGACTGGATGAACAAGGCGCTGTATTTCGGCGCATACCAGCGGGTGAACAGCTATTTTCAAAATACCGACTACGCGGCGAAAGATTATCCAAACTCTGCAGAGCTGGCCTGGCTTGGGCCGCTGAAAGATAAGATCCCCGCAGAGGTCTTCACCACGCTGTATCACCCCCCGCATTCTGACGGTTCCGGCAATGACCGGACGAATTTGCTCAAAGCCACCGCACTGCTGAAAGAAGCGGGCTGGGAAGTGAAAAACCAGGTGCTGGTAAACAGCAAAACCGGCAAGCCGTTTACTTTCGAACTGTTGTTGCCGGGGGGCGGGAACTCGCAATACGTCTTGCCGTTCCAGCATAATTTACAACGGCTGGGTATCAATATGTCTATCCGTGAAGTGGATAACTCACAGTTTGTACGCCGTATGCGCCAGCGTGATTACGATATGATCCCGACGGTTTACCCCGCCACGTCTTATCCGAGCAGTGATTTACAGATTTACTGGAACACCCAATATCTCGATTCGAGCTACAACAAATCAGGCGTCAGCGATCCGGCCATTGACCAGCTGACCGATGACATCGCCGCCAATCAGGGAAAACCCGACGCTTTATTGTCGCTGGGCCATGCGCTCGACCGGGTGCTGACATGGAATATGCTCATGATCCCGATGTGGTACACCAACCACGAGCGCTACGCATACTGGGATAAGTTCTCTATGCCAGCTGTCACCCCGTCCAACGGAATGGAACTTGATACATGGTGGTACGACGTTAACCGCGCAGCCCGTTTACCTGCGCAACGCCGCTGAGGAGCATATTGTGGCCGCCTATTTGTTAAGACGACTGCTTCTGGTGATCCCGACGTTGTGGGCAATCATCACGATTAACTTTTTTATTGTGCAGATTGCCCCCGGCGGCCCGGTTGATCAGGCCATTGCCACCATTGAGATGGGTCAATCCAGCGGTTTGCCGGGTGCCGGCGGTGGCAGCGGAAATGGCAAAGCGTCACCGGGCTTAGCGCAGTTTGGTGAGGGGCAGTACCGTGGTGCGCGTGGCCTGGACCCGGAAGTCATTGCCGAAATAACGCATCGGTTCGGCTTCGACAAACCCCTGCATGTGCGCTATTTCGAGATGTTATCCAATTATGTTCGCTTCAATTTCGGGGACAGTCTGTTTCGTGGCGCATCCGTTATGGGACTGGTGAAAAGTGCATTGCCCGTATCCGTTAGCCTCGGCCTGTGGAGCACACTGATCATCTATCTGGTGTCGATCCCGCTGGGTATCCGCAAAGCCGTGCGCAACGGCACGAAATTCGATACCTGGAGCAGTTCGTTCATCATCATCGGTTATGCCGTTCCTTCTTTTTTATTCGCAATCTTATTGATTGTGTTATTCACCGGCGGCAGCTATCTCGACTGGTTCCCGCTACGTGGCCTGACATCGCCGAATTTCGACACCTTACCCTGGTACGGTAAAGTGACCGATTATCTCTGGCACATCACCTTGCCGGTGCTGGCGACCGTGATTGGCGGGTTCGCAACCCTGACGATGCTGACCAAAAACGCGTTTATGGATGAAATCGAAAAACAATATGTGGTGACCGCCCGTGCGAAAGGGCTGAACGAAAAGCAAATTTTATACCGGCACGTTTTTCGTAATGCGATGCTGCTGGTGATCGCCGGTTTCCCGGCCACCTTTATCAGTATGTTTTTCACCGGTTCGTTGCTGATTGAAGTCATGTTTTCATTACAGGGGCTCGGAATGCTGGGCTACGATGCCATTGTGCAACGCGATTTTCCGGTCATATTCGGCACGTTGTACGTTTTCACCCTGATTGGTTTGCTGCTCAATATCGTCAGCGACATCACTTACACCCTGGTCGACCCGCGTATTGATTTTGAGGGCCGCCACTGATGAATATAAAACTCTTTAAGCTGGGCACCATCAGCCAGGCACGTTGGGCACGTTTCTGTCAGAACCGTCGCGGCTTCTGGTCACTGTGGATTTTCATGGTGATGCTGGTTCTGGTGCTGTTATCCAATGTGCTGGCGAATGACAAACCCCTGCTGGCGCGCTATCAGGGGCACTGGTATGTGCCCTTTATGGTCAGTTACAGCGAAACGACATTTGGCGGCGCGCTGGAAACGCCAGCCGATTATCAGGATCCGTTTGTTGTGCGCCAGATCGAAGATCACGGCTGGGCGCTTTGGGCACCGGTTCGCAGCAGTTATAGCTCCATTAATTTTTCCACTGCACAGCCCTTCCCTTCCCCGCCATCCGCGCAGAACTGGCTGGGCACCGACAGTAACGGGCACGATGTACTGGCGCAAATTCTCTACGGGCTGCGGATTTCGCTGTTCTTTGGCATTTTATTGACGATGATAACCTCCGTAATTGGCATTATGGTCGGTGCCACGCAGGGTTATTACGGCGGATTAATCGATTTGCTCGGGCAGCGCTTTATCGAAATATGGTCGAGCATTCCGACTCTGTTCCTGATTATTATTCTGGCCAGCGTGATTCAACCCAACTTTTGGTGGCTGCTGTTGATCACCGTGCTTTCCGGCTGGATGATGCTGGTCAGCGTGGTGCGTGCCGAATTCCTGCGCACCCGAAACTATGATTACGTCCGCGCTGCCCAGGCAATGGGCGTCAGCGACCGTGCCATCATGTGGCGTCACATGCTGCCTAATGCGATGGTCGCCACACTGACTTATTTGCCGTTTATTCTTTGCGGCTCGATCACCACGCTGACATCACTGGATTTCCTCGGTTTCGGCCTGCCGCTGGGCTCGCCATCTTTGGGCACATTGCTGATGGAAGGTAAGAATAACTTGCAGGCACCCTGGCTTGGGATCAGCGCTTTCGTGGTGCTGGCCGCGCTGCTGTCATTATTGATTTTCATTGGTGAAGCCGTTCGTGATGCCTTCAATCCGTCCGCACACCACAATGAGGTGCTCTGAAATGACAGACGCTGCGTTATCCGCCCCGTTACTGCAAATCAAAAACCTCAGCGTCGCCTTCCGTCAGGGAAAACAGCAACGTGAAGTCGTCAGTAGTGTGTCGCTCGATATCCGTGCCGGCGAAACGCTGGCGCTGGTCGGTGAATCCGGTTCAGGGAAAAGCGTAACGGCGCTGTCAGTATTGCGTCTGCTGCCCTCAGCGGCGGTTTATCCGCAGGGTGATATTCTGTTTGCCGGTCAGTCCTTGCTGCAAGCCAGTACCGGTACATTGCGCCAGATCCGCGGCAACCAGATTGCGATGATTTTTCAGGAACCGATGGTGTCGCTCAATCCGCTGCATACCATTGAAAAACAGCTGACCGAAGTGCTGACGCTGCACCGTAATCTCCGCGGTGACGCGGCGCGCACTGAAATATTGCGCTGTCTGGATCGGGTTGGTATCCGGCAGGCCGCCTCGCGCCTGCGGGATTTTCCGCACCAACTTTCCGGTGGTGAACGCCAGCGCGTGATGATTGCCATGGCGGTGCTGACAAGGCCGAAGCTGCTGATTGCCGATGAACCCACCACCGCGCTCGACGTGTCCGTGCAGGCACAAATTTTATCCCTGCTCGATGAACTTAAGCAGGAAATGGGGATGGCAATGCTGTTTATCACCCATAATCTGCGCATTGTGCGCCGTCTGGCGGACACCGTAGCGGTAATGCAAAACGGGCGTGTGGTTGAGCAACAGCCGCGAACCGCGCTGTTCAGTCAGCCTCAGCATTCTTATACACGCCAGCTGTTACAGGCCGAACCCCAGGGGCGTCCGCAGCCGCTGAAGGGCAATCCCCCTGTTCTGCTGGATGTGAAAAATCTGGATGTCGGCTTTCCCGTCAAACGCGGTCTGCTACGTCGCACGGTCGGCATCAAACACGCGGTAAATCAGATCAGTTTCCAGCTCCGTCGCGGAGAAAGTCTCGGTGTTGTGGGCGAATCCGGTTCGGGAAAAAGCACCACCGGGCTGGCATTGCTGCGTTTGCTCAAATCGCAAGGCGAAATATGGTTTGACGGCCAGCCGCTGCATGCCTTCTCACGCAAGAAAATGCTGCCGTTCAGAAGCCGGATTCAGGTGGTGTTTCAGGATCCTTTTTCTGCGTTAAATCCACGTTTTACCGTCGGGCAAATCATTGCTGAAGGTTTACGGGTACATCGCGCCGTCAGTGAACAGGAACGCGATACAGAAGTGATCCGCGCAATGCAGGAAGTCGGGCTGGATCCGCAATCCCGCTACCGTTACCCGACTGAGTTTTCCGGCGGCCAGCGTCAGCGTATCGCGATCGCCCGCGCATTAATTTTACAGCCGGAAATGCTGATACTTGATGAGCCCACTTCGTCGCTGGATAAATCGGTTCAGGCACAGATTCTGACCATTTTAAGTCAGTTACAACAACGCTATGGTCTGTCGTACCTGTTTATCAGCCATGATTTACACGTGGTGCGGGCTTTATGCCATCAGTTGATGGTTTTGCGAAACGGAGAAGTTATTGAGCAGGGAGAATGTGAACAGATTTTTACTGCACCGCAAGAGGCTTACACCCGCACATTGCTGGCCGCATCAGAGGCTTTCGATATCCAGCCCTGACTCGCGGGGGGAAGACGCCGGAATGCATTATGATGCCGGCGTGTCAAAAAGGATAAAGTGCAGTCACAGATTCTGCGATGGCTGCGCCGATATTTTTCAGGCAACAGAGCGTTGCACTTTCATCTTCCCGATGAACGAATAAACAAGGCTCACCGTCAATTTCTACAATCGCCGCTTTAACCTGTATATCTTCCAAAGCCTCGGTCAGCTGATGCATCACCTGCCAGGCGAATTCACCTTCATGACTGAGTAATTTAAGGCCGATCAGATTGTTATCTTCATCATTACCAGGCAGCGGAATCGGTTCAACTTTAATCCCCGTAAAACCTGATAACCAGCGATAACTTTGCGGCAAACGATGTACTACCGAAAGTTGGATATTATTCACGTGGTTCCCCAGACAATGATTCATGCAAATCATTTACATCATGTTTTTACAAAATAGCTACAACAGCACTGTTTAAGTTATAGCCGACAGGCGGCACTTTGCCCACTCAACGCCCAAATAATTAACATTAAATTAACGTTATTGGATACAAAATGACAAACTGTCGTTATTTTTATCTCTGCTCCCGGACATACTGAGATGCAGATCTCATTTTGGCTTATTTGTAACCTTTTCCGCCTTTATTCACAACCATTTTAATCATTTGATGCTACTTTCCGTTACTTATTTATTTACATTTAATATACAAATCAGGCAGTCAATACCTTCATCTTTATGCAATAACTTCATATACATCAAAAGTATAGAAAAATAAGAACGACCAAACGTAACGAGGCGATGGTTAATTTCACTTTGAAATGAACCAGATGGTTACATTTTTTAGCGTCGCGCATCATACGTTAAAATCTGGATCTAATGTTAATTAATCAGCACAATTTGTTTGCACAAATCCCTCTTCTCTGGCTTATCATCCGCACCGTTATAAATGGTATACCCTACCGGGACCGACATCAGCAGAACTTAACCCGCTGATAAATCTCGTGTTACGCAAATTATAATAAAAACCAGATAAGCGAACTCCCTGCCTTTTGGCAAAAACCCATTCCCAGCGAGAAAGAGATGGAAAACGATCCTTCAATCATTGGAAGTAACACCACCGAAAATGGAACCGGTTTCAGTCGTCGAGAACTTCTAAAAGGTCTGACATCAGCCATGGTGGCAACGACCCTGCTCGGCTTCCCGTTCCTGAGCCAGGCGGAGAAAGAAACCGCCACACAGGATCCGGTCATCTTCGGCCAGTTCTATCTGGTCTCACAGGCCATCACTGAGCACAGGAATATCAGCGAGGGTTCTTCTGCGCAGATTTTCAACGCTTTTTACCGCTCACAACCTGACTTCCCTGCGCAGGTCAGCAAGTTACATGCGCTGGTGAAACCGGGCCAGGCGGCAAAAGATTTGCAGGAAGTGGCGAAACAGAATGGCCTTGGTGAACTGGTGACCCGCATCGTTACCGCCTGGTACACTGGCACGGTTGGACATGGAACCGATTCCATTTTGATTGCCTATAAAGACGCGCTGATGTATCGCCCGGTCAGTGACGGCCTGGTTGTGCCTACATACTGCGGTAACGGTCCGCTGTACTTCACCGCAGCGCCTCCTGCCGCAGCCATGCCGGAATCCATGAATGCAGATCGTTTTACCCATCCTTCTGAAACAAACGTTGTGAGCAAAGCCTGATGAAAAAACCAGAATTTACGGCAGACGGCGATGCGTCTGCTGATGTGATTGTTGTCGGTTCCGGCATCGTAGGCGGCATGATTGCCGATCAGCTGGTCAGCCAGGGATATTCTGTTCTGGTACTGGAAGCGGGTTTGCGCATTGAACGTGCTCAGGCCGTTGAAAACTGGCGCAATATGCCCTTTGAAAACCGGGCCGGTTCTGATTTCCAGGGGCTTTATCCGCAGTCGGAAAAAGCGCCCGCGCCACTGTATTTCCCGGAAAATAATTACGTCCATCTGACCGGGCCAAGCGCCAGCAGTTTCAAACAGGGTTATCTGCGCACTGTTGGTGGCACCACCTGGCACTGGGCCGCGTCCTGCTGGCGTCATGTTCCCAACGATTTCAAAATGAAAACCTTGTACGGCGTGGGTCGTGACTGGCCAATTTCTTATGATGAACTTGAACCTTATTACTGCCGCGCTGAAGAAGAGATTGGCGTTGCCGGCCCGAATGACCCCGAGTTGCAGTCACCGTCTGAGCGCAGCAAACCCTATCCGATGGAGCAGGTGCCTTACGGTTACGGCGATACCCGTTTTGCTGAAATCGTGAATCCGCACGGTTACCGCTCCGTGCCTATTCCGCAAGGTCGCAGCACCCGCCCGTGGAATGGCCGTCCGACGTGTTGTGGTAATAATAACTGTCAGCCGATTTGCCCGATTGGTGCAATGTATAACGGAATTGCGCACGTCGAACGCGCTGAGAACAAAGGTGCCGTGGTTCTGGCTGAAGCGGTGGTCTACAAAATTGACACCGATGAAAACAACAATGTGACGGCTGTTCACTGGCTGGATAATCAGAAGAAATCGCATAAAGCGACCGGTAAAGTCTTCGCGCTGGCCTGTAATGGTATCGAGACACCGCGCCTGTTGCTGATGGCCGCCAACGAAAAAAACCCGAACGGTATTGCTAATTCGTCTGATCATGTGGGTCGTAACATGATGGATCACTCCGGTTTCCACTGTACCTTTATCGCCAAAGAGCCGCTGTGGATTGGTCGTGGCCCGGCGCAGAGCAGTTGTCTGGTAGGGCCGCGTGACGGCGATTTCCGCAAAGATTATTCCGCCAACAAAATGATCCTCAACAATATCAGCCGTGTGATCCCGGCAACGTCCAAAGCGTTGCAGATGGGGCTGGTGGGTAAAGAGCTGGATGAAGAGATTCGCCGTCGTGCGATTTTCGGCGTAGATCTTTCCATCAGCCTTGAGCCGTTACCGGATCCGGATAACCGCCTGACACTCAGCACCACACGTAAAGATCCCCACGGTTTACCTTGCCCGGACATTCATTACGATGTCGGGGATTACGTGCGTAAAGGCGCAGAAGCCGCTCATAAACAACTCGAGCATATCGGTTCCCTGTTTATGGCCGAAGAATTTAATATCACTACCAGCCTGAATGCTAATAACCACATTATGGGCGGCACCATCATGGGCAGTGATCCGAAGGATTCCGTGGTGAACGGCAACTGTCGTACACATGACCACGCTAACCTGTGGTTACCGGGCGGCGGTGCGATCCCGTCTTCCAGTGTGGTAAACAGTACGCTGACCATGGCTGCGCTGGGTCTTAAAGCCGCCGATGACATGGCGAAAAAACTGGCAGGTGCCGCATGAAGACACTTCTCACCGTCTGCCTGCTGAGCGCCGCCTCCGCAGGCTTTACCGCCTGCGCCACGGCAGATGAAACCCAGGCTGCGCTGATCCGTCAGGGCCAGGAAGTGGCCACAGCAGCTGACTGTCAGGCCTGTCACACTGCGCCGGAAGGGGGAAAACCTTTTGCCGGTGGTTATGAAATCCACTCACCGATGGGCACGATTTATACCACCAACATTACGCCATCGAAGCAGTTCGGTATCGGCAACTATACTGAAGAACAGTTCGTCCGCGCAGTGCGTGAAGGCGTTCGTCCTGATGGTGCCAATCTTTATCCGGCCATGCCTTATACCTCTTACAGCCATATGAGCGATGCCGACATGCACGCGCTGTATGTTTACTTCCTGCAAGGGGTAAAGCCGGTCGAGCAACCGAATGTTGAAACCGCCCTGCCGTTCCCGTTCAGCATGCGTATTGCCATGGCGGGCTGGAACATGATTTATCTCGACAGCACGCCGTTTAAGCCGGATACATCGAAAAGTGAGCAATGGAACCGCGGTGCGTATCTGGTCAACGGTGCCGGTCACTGCGATACCTGTCATACGCCACGTAACCTGATGATGGGTTCTGTGACCGATCAACCGCTGGCAGGCGGCATGGTCGGCCCGTGGTATGCCCCCAATATCAGTTCGGATCCGGTCAGCGGTATTGGCAACTGGTCGCAGGCTCAGCTGGTGGAATACCTGAAAACCGGCCGCACCGCCGGGAAAAACCAGGCTGCGGGCGGTATGGCAGAAGCCGTTCAGAACAGCCTGCAATACATGTCGGACAGCGACCTGAACGCGATCGCCTTCTACCTGAAAAACAGCACGCCGGTTCGCGACCCGCGTGATACGCAGGCGGCGGACACCTTCGGTAAACCGGTGAATGTGGAAGAAGGTTTACGCGGCGCACATCCGTTTAATGCGAATAAAACCATCGACAACGGCGCAGCGTTGTTCAGTGGTTATTGCGCCAGTTGTCATCAGCCGGATGGCTCAGGCAGTGAAAATCAGGCTTATCCGTCGCTGTTCAATAATACCGCGACCGGCATGGGCAATGCGTCGAACCTGATTTCAGCCATCCTTTACGGCGTGGATCGTCAGGTCGGTGACCACCATGTGCTGATGCCGAAATTTGGCGTGGGTTCGTATGTCGGTCAGCTCGATGATCAGCAGATTGCTGACATCTCCAACTACGTGCTAAAGAACTACGGTAACGCAGCCATTCAGGTCAGTGCGCACGATGTCGCGGTGTTACGCGCCGGCGGCCCGGTCACATTGCTGGCAAAACTACAGCCGTTCATGGCGCCGGCGATGGTGGCCGGGGTGATTGTACTGCTGGTGCTGATTTTCTGGCTCGGCCGGAAACGCAAAACGAAAGTGGCGTAATCCGCAGACTGAAACGCAAAACGGCCCAAAAGGGCCGTTTTTTTGGGTCCGAACGGCAGAAAGGAGGCTAAAACTACCCTCTTCCCACCAGCGGCATAGCACTCGCCATCACGGTCATGGTCAGTACGTTGGTGTCGAGCGGCAAACCGGCCATAAACGCCACGGCCTCGCCGACGCGTTCCACCGGGATAACCGGTTCTTCAGCAATATGTCCGTCCGCCTGCATCCTGCCTGCCAGCGCTTTATTCCCCATATCCGTTGCTGCATTGCCGATATCAATTTGTCCGCAGGCAATATTAAAGGCACGTCCGTCCAGCGCGGTTGATTTCGTCAGGCCGGTGATCGCATGTTTACTGGCAGTATAGGGTGCGGAATTCGGCCTCGGTGACTGCGCCGAAATCGAACCGTTGTTGATGATACGCCCGCCCTGCGGCGACTGGCGTTTCATCAGCTTAACCGCCGCCTGCGTACACAAAAATGCACCGGTCAGATTGGTATTGATCACCGACAGCCAGTCTTCTACCGGCAGTTCGTCAATGGGTACATCCTTCACGTTATTACCGGCATTATTGAATAACAAATCCAGTCGTCCGAAGGTTTCCTGAATATCTTCAAACAGTGCGGCGACCGATTGCGGACGGGTCACATCCAGCTCACGGGCTACCGCCTGTCCCGGCGCAAACAACGACACAGCCTGCTCCAGTTTTGCCTGATTACGCCCGGCCAGTATCACTTTAAATCCGATAGCTTCCAGCGCTTTTGCAGCACTTAACCCGATGCCGCTCCCGCCGCCTGTCACTAATGCAATTTTGGTGTCTTCAGTGCTCATTTCAGCTCCTTCTACACAGCGGCCAGCATACCGCCATCAATAAACAGCAGATGTCCGTTGACAAAATCAGAGGCTTTGGATGACAGATAGACTGCACCGCCGACCAGCTCTTCCGGATTGCCCCAACGTGCGGCCGGTGTGCGTTTGCACAGCCATTCTGAGAATTCTTTGTTGTCTACCAGCGCCTGTGTCATGTCGGTTTTGAAATAACCCGGCGCGATTCCGTTCACCTGAATATTGTAGCGCGCCAGCTCAACGCACATGCCCCGGGTCAGCATTTTTACCGCGCCTTTCGATGCCGCATAAGGTGTAATGGTGTCACGCCCCAGTTCGCTTTGCATCGAACCGATATTAATGATTTTGCCGTGCCCGCGCGGGATCATGTAACGCGCCACCGCCTGCGACACCAGAAATACGGATTTCTGATTCACGGCAATGACATCGTCCCAGTCTTTTTCCGGAAACTCGGTGAATTTATGGCGGCGCTGGATCCCGGCGTTATTTATCAGTACATCAATGGGCCCGATGGTGCTTTCGATATGCTCAATCGCCTGATTCACCGCCTGACTGCAGGTGACATCAAACGACACCGCATGGGCAATAAAGCCCTCTGCCCGCAGGGCTTCAGCGGCCTTCTGCGTTGATTCCTGTTGGGTGCCGTTGATGATAATTTCTGCACCGTGCTGCGCCAGCCCTTTCGCCAGCAGGAAACCCAGACCGCGCGTCGAGCCGGTAATCAGAATCTTTTTATTATCCAGTGAGAAGAGATTTGTCATGACGTTGGCCTTATTGAATGCTGATTTAAAAAGTTAGCTTCACTACACCGGTTTACTCTGCGCTAAACTGTGATGCAGATCACCTGCCGGAATGTTAAAAAACCCTGTTACTCCCGGTGTGATCATCATCATTTTGGTAACAATCTCCGGCACTTTCTGTTTCAATAATCAGGACTATTTGCAGGCCCAACCAGGAACTTTCCGCATGAGAAACCAGCGCGTGACATTACAGGACATCGCCCAACTGGCGGATGTCACGAAGATGACGGTGAGCCGTTTTCTGCGCACGCCGGAAAAGGTGTCTCCTGAAACCCGTGATCGCATCACGAAGGTCATGGAAGAGGTGGGATATCCGCTGGAAGAAGCCCGCGGACCGGCCAGAGCGCCGCGTATCGGCATTTTAGTGCCGTCGTTTAACAACCAGATTTTCTCGGACTTACTGGCGGGCATTGAGTCGGTCACTTCCGCGCAGGGCTTTCAGACGCTGGTAGTCAATTACGATTACAGCAAAGAACGCGAGGAAGAACACATCATCAATCTGCTCGGTTATCAGCTGGCCGGATTGATCCTCACTGATTCCGTGCATACGCTGAAAGCCGATAAGTACCTGAATGCGGCAGAAATTCCTGTGGCCCAGGTGATGGATCTCGACGACCCGCACGGGCGCATCGCCGTCGGTTTTGATAATCAGCAGGCGGGTTATGATATGGCGAATACCTTGCTCGCCAGCGGCAAAGAACATGTGGTGTATTTCGGTTCGATGTCTGACGCCCGTGACCAGAAGCGTTATCAGGGTTACAGCCGCGCCATGAATGAACGCGGACTGACGCCGGTGCATATCACGCCGAATAAAGTGTCGTCGGTATCTATCGGTGCGGGCATGCTGGCCATGGCGCGTCAGTTATATCCGCAGACCAACGCGATTTTGTGTACCAATGACGATATTGCCGTCGGCGTGTTACAGGAATGTATCAAACTGCGGATCCGCGTCCCGCAGGATATGGCAATTTCCGGTTTTCACGGGCTGGATATCGGTCTGGCAACCACACCATTATTAGCCAGCGTTATCACTCCGCGCTTTGAAATGGGGAAAGTGGTGGCGGAGATATTGCTTAAAAAAATCAGAAACCTGCCCACGATCGAACGCGTGGATTTGCATTACCGGATCTCCCTCGGCGGCACCATTTAACTCTCCTTTTCCCTCTATTTCCCCCCTGCGGACCTGCACACAAACTCCGGTGCAGGATCACGTAAGTGGTAACACCTTTTCTTAACATAATTCAACGTGACGTCTGTCACGAAATACTTTCCTCAAAATGCTTTTATTAAGTCATCGCCGAAAGACGAGATATTTAATAAAACGTCGCATTGAACATGCTCTAAATAATTCAGATTACAGGAAGGCGGCAAGAGCGTTAATCCCCGGGAACTGAAACAAGTCAGTGACCGGCGTTAGCGGGTGCGGACAACGCATCTGTAGCCTGAAGTATGACGAGCATCACCGAGGAGCACAGAATGGATAATAAGATTCCTAAGGCACGCTGGCTGCGCGTAATAACGCCAATTCTTATTGCTTGCATTATTTCCTTCATGGACAGGGTCAATATTAGTTTTGCTATGCCTGGCGGCATGGATGCCGAATTAGGAATTACCGCTTCAATGGCCGGTCTGGCCGCCGGTATTTTCTTTATCGGGTATTTATTCCTGCAGGTTCCGGGCGGCAGTCTGGCAGTACATGGCAGCGGACGAAAATTTATCGCCTGCTCTCTGGTTGCCTGGGCAATTATTTCGATTCTGACCGGTGTGATTACGAATCAGTATCAGCTGCTGTTCCTGCGCTTTGCGCTGGGTGTGGCAGAAGGCGGGATGCTGCCGGTTGTGCTGACGATGGTCAGTAACTGGTTCCCCGATAAAGAACGTGGCCGCGCCAATGCTTATGTGCTGATGTTCGCCCCGCTCGGCGGAATGATCACCGCGCCGCTGTCGGGTTTTATTCTGGATACGCTCGACTGGCGCTGGTTATTCATCATTGAAGGGGCATTATCGTTTGTCGTGATGCTGTTCTGGTGGTTTACCATCAGCGATCGGCCTGAAGAAGCAAAATGGCTGTCTGAGCGTGAACGCGACTATCTGATTACCGAGCTGAACCGAGAACGCGAAGCCCTGAGAGCCCTGGCACCGGTGAATAACGCCCCGCTGAAAGAAGTGTTCCGCAACCGGTCTATCGTCAAACTGATCATTATTAATTTTTTCTATCAGACCGGGATTTACGGCTATACCCTGTGGCTGCCCACCATTCTGAAAAACCTGACCGGCGGAGATATGAGTTCAGTGGGTATGCTGGCGATTATCCCTTACGTGGGCACTATGCTGGGGATCCTGGCGATGTCCGTGCTGTCGGATAAAACCGGTAAGCGCCGTATGTTCATTGCCCTGCCGCTGTGTGGTTTCGCAGCCTGTCTGGCGGCATCTGTCGCATTCGGCCATAACATCATGGCGGCATATGGTTTCCTGGTCGGTGCCGGTTTCTTCCTGCAAGCCGCAACCAGCGCCTTCTGGACGATTCCGGGCAAAGTCACCACGCCGGAAGTCGCAGGCAGTGCGCGTGGTGTGATAAATGGTCTGGGGAATCTGGGCGGATTCTGCGGTCCGTATCTGGTCGGCGTGCTGGTCAGCCTGTACGGCCAGAGCACCGCGATCTACGCGCTGGTGGCATCCTTGCTGATTGCCGCAGCGGTCACGACGTTGCTGCCAAAAGAGTGCGATATGGCGCTCGTGCCGGGGGCAAAAGCCAAAGCCATGGCAGACGAATACGCCCGCGCTAAAGCGGCGCGACGGGTTCAGGGAGTGAAAGCGGAAATGGTTTAATGCTCAAGCTCCCACATGAAGCAGAGAAGACCGTTTTGGTTTTGCTCCTCCCCCTGCGAAGGGGGATGTTGGGAGGGGGTTTTAAGAGCTAACACCTTGTCAAACCACACTTTTCCTTTTCGGTTTTGACCTTGACACTCCACCCCGGTCCTCCCCTTCGCAGGGGAGGGCGTTATGCAGCCACTTTCACCGGACGGCTGGCATAGAGATACAACAAGGTGGCGGCAAGTATGCAGAACGCCATCGACCCAACCATCGGCCAGGCGCTTTTCGCGGTAAACAGTGACAGCACAGAACCTATCGCCGCACCGGTGCCGAAACGAATCGTGCCGGCCAGAGAAGCGGCTGTACCCGCCATGTGCGGGAAGTCATCCATAATGACCGCCATCGCGTTAGACGTGACCATCGCAATCACACCAACGTATCCCGCCACACCAATCACCATCGCCCAGAACGGCAATCCGAAGGTACAGACGATCACCAGCCACATCCCCATCGTCAGTTGCACAAACAATCCGAAGCGGAACATTTTTACCGCACCCGTACGGCGTACGTTACGGCTGTTGATGAGTGTCAGAATCACCAGAGCGACGATGTTCAGCGCAAAGTAAAAGCCGAAACTTTGCGGCGAAACGCCATTGAGCTCGATGTAGACAAACGGACCGGCGCTGAGGAAAGAGAACATTCCGGCAAATGAGAAACCACTCGCCAGCATATAACTGAGCACACGTTTGTGTCGGAACAGGGAAGCAAAATTGCCGACGCTGGTGCGCAGGTGGAATTTTTGCCGCCGTTCTTTGGGCAGCGTCTCTTTGATATACACGCCCACCAGCGTTGCGGCGATAAGCGCGGCAATCGCCATCGCCCAGAAAATGGCATGCCAGCTGAAAATAGCCATCAGCAAACCACCGAGCATTGGCGCCAGCAGCGGCGCTACCGTCATCACCAGTACCACAAAAGACATCATTCGCGAGAATTCATCTTTTGTGAACATATCGCGCATCAGCGCGTTGATGACCACACTCGCGGCAGCGGCTGCCAGACCGTGCAGGAAACGCATCCAGACCAGTTGCTCAACGGATTGCGCCAGCGCACAGGCACCGGCCGCGACGGCAAAAATCATCACGCCCCAGAAGATAACCGGCTTACGCCCAAGGCTGTCCGCCATCGGGCCATAAAACAGCTGCCCTATCGCAAAACCCAGCACGTAAGCACTGAGCGTCATTTGCACACTGCCCGCCGGCACGCCATATTCCTGAGCGATCACGGGCATACTTGGCAGATACATATCGATAGCCAGAGGCATCAGCATCGATATCAATCCCAGGATGAAAATCAGTCCGACATGGGAGACCGGTTTTTCTTGCACTTTCAGCTGCTCCAGTTATAGAAAAATCTATCGCGAGGGAACGCCAACGCTGGCCACTTCCTGCTCAGTTAACGGCCGGTACTGACCCGGTTCCAAATCTTCATCCATCACAATCTCACCAATACGCTCACGGTGCAGCGCAACCACGCGGTTACCCACGGCAGCAAACATACGTTTAACCTGATGATAACGGCCTTCGCTGAGAGTCAGGCGCACCAGACAGTCTTCGATTTTTTCAAGCTGCGCCGGTTTGGTCAGGGAATCTTCGTTATGCAGTTGCACACCCGCTTCAAACTGCGCAGCGGTGTCGTCAGCCAGCGGATGTTCGAGTGTTACCAGATAAGTTTTTTCGCAGTGATGGCGCGGCGAGGTGATGCGGTGCGACCATTGCCCGTCGTCGGTCATCAGCACCAGACCGGTGGTGTCGATATCCAGACGGCCCGCCGCATGCAGTTTGTAGGCCACGGGTTCTTCGAGGAAATACAGCACGGTCGGGTGATCCGGATCATCGGTGGAACACACATATCCCTGCGGTTTGTTAAGCATGAAATAACGCGGACCGGTGATTTGATCCAGTACATTGCCGTCAAACTCGACACGTTGTTCCGGGCTGATTTTCATTGAGCCGGTTTTGACGATTTCACCGTCTACGGTGACGCGTTTGTTACGCAGTTCGCGCAAAACCAGCGCGCGGCTTACACCTAATTGCTGAGAGAGAAACTTGTCCAGACGCATTGGATCAACTTGCCTTCATGGCGATCTGAGTGATCGCGTTACTGATAAAACACAAGACCCCGCCGTCGCAATACTGCAACTGACAGGGTTCAGGGTTGTTCGGTTCGTAATAATTGCAAAGAGTTATTATTACTTCGGGGGGGCAGAAACACTGCCGCGTTGAGGGCAATAGTATAGCCGTGCATCCTGTAAGGAAGAAGGAAAATAAGCAGGCTAAACATTCACTGCGGGAGATTTCTTTGATCATCGCCATCGGCAGCATTTCTTGGCATACTGCATTACTGTTTTTATAAACAGGTAAGTTAACGGAATAATCAACAGGTGATCATCGCGTGACTGCTTTTACTCTCCGCCCCTACCAGCAAGATGCCGTGGATGCCACGCTGCGTCATTTCCGCCAGCACGACGAACCGGCAGTGATTGTGCTGCCGACCGGTGCGGGAAAAAGTCTGGTGATTGCCGAACTCGCGCGCGTTGCCCGCGGACGTGTACTGGTGCTCGCGCATGTCAAAGAGCTGGTGGCGCAAAACCACAGCAAATATCTTTCCTACGGGCTGGAAGCGGACATCTTCGCCGCCGGGCTGAACCTGAAACAAAGCAGCGGCAAAGTGGTGTTTGGCAGCGTGCAATCTGTTGCGCCCAATCTGGCGGAATTCAGTGGCGAATTTTCCCTGCTGATTATCGATGAATGCCACCGTATTTCCGACGATGATAACAGTCAGTATCAGCAGATTATCGGTCATCTCAGTGCGCAAAACCCGCGCCTGCGATTGCTCGGCCTGACCGCCACGCCCTACCGTTTAGGCAAAGGCTGGATTTATCAGTATCACCATCAGGGTATTGTGCGCGGTGATGCCAACAGCCTGTTCCGCGACTGCATCTATGAACTGCCGTTGCGTTACATGATTAAAAACGGCTTTCTGGTGCCACCCGAACGGCTCGATATGCCGGTGGTCAGTTACGATTTCAGCCGCCTGCAGGCCAACAGTAATGGTCTGTTCAGTGAAGCGGATCTGAATGATGAACTGCGACAACAAAAACGTATCACGCCGCACATCATCAGCCAGATTGTTGAATTCGCACAAGAACGTAAAGGCGTGATGATTTTTGCCTCCACGGTGGAACATGCCGGTGAGATTTTTGGTCTGCTGCCCGCAGGGGAAGCGGCGCTGATCAGCGCGCAAACCCACGCGCTGGAACGGGACCGGCTGATCACGGCGTTTAAAGCGCAGCAGTTACGCTATCTGGTGAATGTATCCGTGCTGACCACCGGCTTTGACGCGCCGCATGTGGATCTTATCGCCATCCTGCGTCCGACAGAATCCATCAGCCTGTACCAGCAAATTGTTGGTCGCGGGTTGCGGCTCGCACCGGGTAAAACGGATTGTCTGATCCTTGATTATGCCGGAAACCCGCACGACCTTTTTACGCCGGAAGTGGGCAGCCATAAGCCGGCAGGCGATAACAAACCCGTGCAGGTGTTTTGCCCGGCCTGCGGCTTCGCCAATATTTTCTGGGGAAAAACCACCGAAGACGGCACGATCATTGAGCATTTTGGCCGCCGCTGTCAGGGCGTACTGGAAGATGATGAGGGCAACCGTGAGCAATGTGATTTCCGCTTCCGTTTTAAAAGCTGCCCGCACTGTGGCGCGGAAAATGATATCGCCGCACGGCGCTGTCATCAGTGCCAGGAAATTCTGGTCGACCCCGATGATATGCTGAAAGCCGCGCTGCGCCTGAAAGATGCGCTGGTCTTACGCTGCGGTGGTATGAATCTGGAACACGGACGCGATGACAAAGGCGAATGGCTGAAAATTACCTATTACGATGAAGACGGCGCTGACGTTTCGGAGCGCTTTCGTCTGCAAACGCCTGCACAACGCATGGCGTTTCTGCATAACTTCCTGCGCCCGCACCAGCGCGCACCGGGCGTACCGCTGGAATGGAATAGCGCAGCGGATGTTGCCGCGCAGCAGGTGTTATTGCGTCATCCGGATTTTGTGGTCGCGCGTATGAAAGGCCAGTTCTGGCAGGTGCGGGAGAAAATATTTGATTATGAAGGCCGCTACCGACGCGCTCATGAACTGCGCGGGTAACAGGGATGACCAAACCGGTAATTATTCGTTGTTGCTGTGCCCGGACTCCGGTATCATACCGCCCGCTTTCGCCTTGTGTGGAAGTCGCAGTACTCAACTCGTCACTCGGTCGCAGGTGGCGGGGCACATTTTAGAAGTAGTTCTATTAGAGAAACATACAATGATCACTATCAATGTAGAAGTACGTCCACAGGACGAGCAGGGCAAAGGTGCGAGCCGCCGCCTGCGTACAGCTAACAAATTCCCAGCTATCGTTTACGGTGGCTCAGCTGCTCCGGTTTCTATCAAACTGGACCATGATTCTGTAAAGAACCTGGAAGTTAAAGCGGAGTTCTACTCTGAAGCTATTACTCTGGTTATCGACGGTCAAGAAACCAAAGTTAAAGTTCAGGCTGTACAGCGTCACCCGTTCAAGCCAAAACTGGCTCACATCGACTTCGTTCGCGTTTAATAACGCGACTTTACTCTAAATCATTCAGGTTGTAGCAAAGTAGCAAGCGAGTGAGTCCTGATGAACTTACATTGGTAAGTGATTCAGGTGAACGAACGTAGCTAACGCAGCAACAACGTGAAGGATGACGAGTAAAAAGTTGTTGCGCATCGGGACGCCGTGCGAGAACAAATAAAAAACACCGCCCAGGCGGTGTTTTTTATTGGGCGCGATTATTTATTACCCGCTTTACGCTGCAACTGATCCCGCAAATTCGGCGGCGTGCCTTTGATGGTCAGCGTATCCGTGGCCGGATCCCAGAAAATACGTTCGCCCATCAGCATGGCATCAAAGTTAATGCTCAGGCCGCCGCCGCTGCCGGCGAATTTAGTCAGCTGACGCAAAGTGCTGCGATCGGCCGGGAAAGTTTCTTCCAGCTGATAACCCTGCTCCTGGGTAAACTCTTTAAACTTCTTGTCATTCCACGGCGGCAACTCTTCGGACAAATCATCGAGCGCGATCTCTTCGCCAGCCTGTAACTGTTCGTTGCAATAGGTATAAACCTGCTGACGGTAGTTCTGACGCTCGTTTTTATCGAGCTGCGCTTCGCTACAAAAGTCGTCAACTGCCTGCAACAAGCCACGGTTCTGCGCCTTGGTATCCAGACCTTCGGACGCACCGAGAAAATCCATGAAGAAGTCTGAGACTTTGCGCCCTACCCGGCCTTTCAGGAAAGTCAGATAACGGGTCGATTCCGGATTGGTTTCCCATTCGGTCAGATCGATACGCGCCACAATATCGGCATGATTGATGTCAAGATAATGAATGCTGCTGACATCCAGTTGTTCATTGACGCGCATACTGCTGCGGCTGTTGAGTACGGCGACCAGCAGATATTCAACCGCCAGAAAACGATAATGACAGAAAAGTACCACGCCGCCTTCAGCAAACGGGTATTTCGCCAGTTCGTCACGCAGACGGCCAGTGGCGGCGCGACTGAATGAAAGAAAATCATCGTCCCCTTTGCGGCAGCTGCGTAATGCCACCGCCAGTTCGCTGTCTTCATTGAACAAACCGTACGCTTTGCTTTTTGCACTGTAGACGCGGTGCAGTTCTGCCATCATTTCATCAACGGCAGCATTGGGCGTCAGGAGCGTATCACGCAGCACAACATCCAGCGTTTGCTCATCACGTTTGTTCAACTGGTGCAGAGCGATCTGCTCAAGATCCAGACTCATGGGGATTTTCTCCTGTAAGAATTGCAGCCGTGTAAGAAGGGTTGATCTGCGGGGCGTATTCAAACACCGAAGCGCCGGGGCCGCAACTATCGCGAAGGCTGAAATAAAGATTAATAGATACAATCAATACAGCAACGTTAACTCAGTTATAAAAATGCGGAAAACAGAGGCGTGATACGCTAAGATATTGGACTTTGTCAGATCAAGAAGCACAATACTCTATGGCACAATCATCCCGTTACAGTGACGAACACGTTGAACAGCTCCTTTCCGAGCTGGCAACCGTTCTGGAAAAACACCGCGCCCCGACAGATTTGTCTCTGATGGTTCTGGGCAATATGGTGACAAACCTGATTAATACCAGCGTCGCTCCTGCACAGCGCAAAGCCTTGTCGCAGTCTTTTGCGAAAGCGTTGCAAGCGTCGATAAGAGAAGATAAAGCCCATTAATCCACAACTTGCCCAATACCTCTCATGGTGACAAATCGTCAGCGCTATCGCGAAAAAGTATCCCAGATGATCAGCTGGGGCCACTGGTTCGCCCTGTTTAATATCCTGCTCATCCTTGGGATCGGCAGCCGCTACCTGTTTGTTTCTGACTGGCCTTCTTCATTGCAGGGGCGCATTTACGCGCTGGTCAGCTGGCTTGGGCATTTCAGTTTTATCGGTTTCTCGACATATTTACTGATCATCTTCCCGCTCACCTTCGTGGTGATGTCGCAACGGCTGCTGCGGTTCTTATCCGCTATTCTGGCTACTGCCGGACTGACACTGCTTCTGGTCGATACCGAAGTCTTTACCCGTTTCCACCTGCACATTAATCCGGTCGTGTGGGAGCTGGTGGTTAATCCCGGTCAGGGTGAGATGGCCCGTGACTGGCAGCTGATGTTTATTGCTGTGCCGGTAATATTCCTGCTCGAAATGCTGTTTGGTACCTGGGCATGGCAAAAGTTACGCAGCCTGAACCGCCGCAATTTCGCCAAACCGATTGTCGTTCTGTTTATAGCCAGTTTCTTTGCTTCACATCTGATGTACATCTGGGCAGATGCGAATTTCTATCGTCCGATCACCATGCAGCGTGCGAATCTGCCACTTTCCTACCCGATGACAGCACGTAAATTCCTTGAAAAACACGGCCTGCTCAATGCCGAGGAATACCAGAAGCGGCTGATCGAACAAGGCAATCCCGAAGCGCTGGCAGTCGAATATCCGCTGAACACCATCAGCTTCGCGAAAACCGGTTCGAAGTATAATTTGCTGATGGTGGTGCTAGATGGTGTCCATACCGACACGCTGGATAAAGATCTGCCCACGCTGAGCGATTTTGCCAAACATAACATTCGTTTTGATCAGCATTTTAGTTCCGGAAACCGTAATGACACCGGGCTGTTCGGCCTGTTCTACGGGATTTCACCGAGCTATATGCAGGGCATTCTGGCGGCGCGTAAACCTTCTGCACTGGTGTCGTCACTGGAGCAACAAGGTTACGAATTCGGTTTATTTGCCTCAGACGGTTTTAACAGCCCGTTGTACCGCCAGGCATTACTGACCGATTTTACCTTGCCGCCGCCGGTCAAACAGACTGATCAACAAACCGTTTATCAGTGGCAACAATGGCTGAACGGACCTGGCAACGGTCCGTGGTTCTCCTACCTGAGTCTGAGCGGGATCAGTAACGCATTGCGTCAGGACGGGGCCAGTGTGCCGACCGGTAATACCTTTATTCATCGTTATCAGAACGGTGCAGCGAATGTGGATTCGCAAATCAAAGCTATCCTGCAGGCGTTAAAAGATCGCGGGGAGCTGGATAAAACGGTGGTCGTCATTACCGCTTCACACGGTATTGAATTCAACGAGAACGGTACCTGGGGTTCAGGCAATGCGATGAACCGTCGCCAGTTACAGGTTCCGCTGATTATTCACTGGCCCGGTACACCCGCGCAGAATATCGATAAACTGACAGATAATGCGGATGTGATGACTACGCTGATGCAACGCCTGTTGCATGTGACGACAGCTCCGGCTGATTACTCGCAGGGCGAAGATTTGTTCGCCGCGAAGCGACGCCATAACTGGGTCACCACCAGCGACGACGGTACGCTGGTGATCACCACGCCAGACCAGACGCTGGAACTGGAAAGTAACGGTGATTACCGCGCCTTTGATATTAACGGCAAGCGGATTAAAGATCAGAAACCAGAACTTAGCTTGCTGCTTCAGGTGCTGACAGATGAAAAACGCTTCCTGGCAAACTGACGTTCGCCATTAACCGAAATGATGAAAGCCAACCCTGAGCGGTTGGCTTTTTTAATGGCACCACGCCCGCATCCCCCGTCAAATTATTTGACCTTCTTCTTGAAAATAATGTCGTTTATAGCACCGCCGGAAACCGCTACGGTAGGTCCATACATCCTAATCACCTTATAAACACAGCGCGGAGGGCCACTATCGTGTCGGGACTGGTCAACGGACAATGGGTAAGCGGCGACGTCGCAAAAGAAGAAATTAAAAACGGCGCATTTCATCGTCAGGAAACGGCGTTTCGCCAGACACATCTTGAGCCTGAAGCCGGACGCTATCAGCTTTTCGTCTCTTACCTGTGCCCGTGGGCCTCGCGCACGTTAATTTTTCGCCATCTGAAAGGGCTGGAAAAATTCATTCAGGTATCCATTGCTCAGCCGGTGATTGGTGAAAATGGCTGGACGTTTGATACGCCGCAGGATGCAGGCGAAAAGATTGAGCCGGTGCGTTATGTACATCAGCTCTACACCGCCAGCGATGCACACTACACCGGCAAAGTCTCCGTGCCCGTGCTGTGGGACCGCCGCGAAGGGCGCATCATCAATAATGAATCAGCTGATATTATCCGCATCCTTAACCATGCGTTTGATGCACTGACCGGCAATCAGGATGACTTCTACCCTGCTGCCCTGCGCGAAGACATTGACCGCTGGAACGAGGTGATTTATCACGACGTTAACAACGGCGTGTATAAGACGGGTTTTGCAAAAACGCAGGACAGCTATAGCGCCGCCGTAACCCAACTTTTCAGTACGCTGGATACCCTTGAGACGCATTTACACCACCACCGCTACATTGCCGGTGAATGTATTACCGAAGCCGACTGGCGGCTGTTCGTCACACTGGTGCGTTTCGACAGCGCCTATCATGGGGCATTCAAATGTAATATTCGCCGTATTGAAGATTATCCGAATTTATCCCATTACTTGCGCGAACTTTATCAGTGGCCGGGGATCAGCGATACGGTGAACCTGACGCATATCAAACAAGGTTATTACGGTATTTTGTGGCTGAACCCGACAGGTATCGTTCCGGCAGGCCCGGAACTGGACCTGCGTCGCCCTCACGATCGTCAGCGTCTCAGCGGGCGCGGTGTGATGCAGATAACACACTAAAAATTGCTTGGACCCGCACGGATAACACTGTATATTTCAACAGTTATTTCTCCCTGTCTTTTATGAGGAAAGCTATGCGGGTCGAACTGATTTTTGACAAACGGAATGTCGCCGGCATCCCTGATGCCAGCAAAAAAATTGAAGCAGAACTGGTTAAACGGGTGCACCGGTTGTTTCCTGACGCTGAAGTCAAAGTGAAACCGATGCAGGCTAATGGCCTGAATACCCACGGCGCCAGCAAGCAGGAACGTTCGCAATTAAACCAAATGCTAGAGGAAATGTTCGAAGAAGCCGATGACTGGCTCGCCGTGGAGTAAATAATCCGCTTTGCCGTTGCACTTGCTTACAAAGCGCAATTGAAATAAACAATCCATCGCTATGGCTTAATATAAGATGTGCATGTTATACGAAATTCATTATCAATCAGAGCGATGAGTTGCACATAATGAGGGACAAACCGGGCTATTTTCATCCGGTAAGTTGTTCTCCGCACCTTCGCTTTTCGCTTCACATGCGCCAATGACTTTGCGAAACTGCCATGCCACCGAGCCTAAAAAAATCCAGCGCCCAACCTAATTTCTACACCAAGCGCTTTGCGCTGATTTGTCTCGGTATTGTCTGTTGTCTGGCGCTTCTGCTCGGCCGCGTGGGCTACCTGCAATTGCTTAACCAGCCGATGCTGGAAAAAGAAGCCGATTCCCGCTCGTTGCGCTCCACGGTTATCCCTGCCGGGCGCGGCACCATTGTCGATCGTAACGGCCATCCGCTGGCGCTGAGTGTCGCTTCAAAAGATATTATCGCCGACCCGTTCCGTGTACTGGAACTGCACAGTGATCTGAACAGCCCGAAGTGGCAATATCTGGCTTCCGCGCTGAATATGCCACTTTCACAACTACAGCAAACCATCACCAGCGATCCTCAGCGCCGCTTCGTTTATCTCGGGCGCAAAATAGAAGAAGGTATCGCCGCAGATATCAGTCAGCTGCACCTTGGCGGCATCAGCAGTCAGCTGGATGACAGCCGTTACTACCCGATGAGCGAAGCCGCCGCCAATCTGGTCGGTGTCGTCGGGACGGATAATGAAGGTCTGACAGGCGTCGAAAAAGGTTTTAATGCCCTGCTACAGGGCAAACCTGGCATGCGCGAGTACCGTCAGGATCGCCATGGCAATGTGATCGGTATTCTGAAAGAAGTCGCACCGCAACAGCCGCCGACCATCAATCTGAGTATCGACAGCTTTATGCAGTACGTCTTGTACTCGCGGCTGCGCGATGGCGTTACGCTTAACCAGGCCGAATCCGGCGCGGCTGTTCTGGTGGATGTGAACACCGGTGAGATTTTAGGGATGGCGTCCTACCCTTCCTATAACCCGAATAACTATGCCGGTGTTCAGGCAAAAGACATGCGCAATGTGGCAATCAGCGACAGTTTCGAACCCGGTTCGACAGTCAAACCGCTGGTGGTAATGGCAGGTCTGAACCGGCATATGATCCGCCCGGATTCCGTTCTCGATACCCATCCGTACACCGTTAACGGCCACCTGATCCGCGATGTCGGCCATTGGCCTGCGCTGACCATCACCGGTATCTTGCAAAAATCCAGTGACATTGCAGTTTCGCATATTGCGCTGGCAATGCCGGCCAACGTTCTGGTTCAGCTGTATCAATCCTTTGGTTTAGGCAAACCGACAGATTTGGGTATCGGTGGCGAAAGCAGTGGCTATTTCCCACTCCACCGCGACCGCTGGGCCGATATCGAACGAGCGACCTTTTCCTTTGGCTACGGCCTGCGTGTAACGCCACTGCAAATTGCCCGTGAATACGCCACGATTGGGGCGGAAGGTATTTACCGTCCGCTGTCGATAACCAAAGTCACACCGCCGGTGCTCGGTACCCGCGTAATGTCGGCTGACGTGGTCAGAACAGTGATTCATATGATGGAAAGTGATGCATTACCCGGCGGCTCAGGCCTCAGCGCTGCAGTGCCGGGATACCGTCTGGCGATTAAAACCGGTACAGCGGAAAAAATGGGGAGCAGTGGCAAATACGACGGTGGTTACATTAACTACACCGCCGGTGTTGCGCCCGCGAGTAATCCGCGCGTTGCGCTGGTGGTGATGGTCAATAATCCACAAGCGGGCAAGCACTTTGGTGGGTCGGTGGCTGGCCCGATTTTTGGACATATTATGGGCGAAGTCCTCAATCATATGAACATAGCGCCGGATGCGCTGGTGCCGGAAACGCCACCAACGACGGTGATTAATGACGGGCAGAAAACCGAGTTGGTGCGTCGCCCGGCCACCGATGGTTAAGCGAACGCGATCAAAATCATTAAACATTTCTGACAGACTGGATCTCACCGAAATAAGCGGTTAACGTTCGCAGTGTTTATTAGCTGAAGAAATTGCTGGCTGACACATTGTGGAGGAAGAGCGTAGGCTCTGTAAGAAAAAGAATGAAACGGCTTCTTATCGTATTTTTGATATTTGTCGCGGTTTGTCTGGGGGTTATTGCCCTGAATATGCAGGGCAGCGGCCCGTGGTAACTGAGTTCCGTTCCCTGAAAAGGGATAAAGGGAGACATCATTTTGCCAACCGGTAAGAACTTCGTGATTTTGATTGTTCTTATTCTCGTCGGGATGGTGATGGTGGACGATGGCATCGCCCGGTTAATCCACTGGATCCTGTTGCGTTAAAACATGGCCCGTCAGGCTGTCATTACAACAGTACTGCCCACCGGGCCATTATTGTCCGCCGGGACGCTGAACATCTCTGAGCAACACCTGCCACGCCAACCTGACGAACTCGTGTATAATAGCGGTATTCAACCTTAATACAGACTGGTTATGGCTCAAGACATTCATATCGCTATCGTCTGCGCACTCAGCAAATGGATTGAAGGCCATCTGGGTCGTGTGATCCACCTTGAAGAACTGGCTGAGTATTCAGGCTATTCGCTCTGGCACATGCAAAAACTGTTCAAAGAATCAACCGGCATTTCTCTGGGGAAGTACATCCGGGAACGCCGTCTGGCCAGTGCTGTTTATCAACTGAGCAGCAGTGAAACGCCGATTTTTGATATCGCGATGGATTTCGGCTTCGGTTCGCAATCGCATTTCACTTACATGTTCCGCAAGCGTTTCAACATAACGCCACATGAATTCCGCCAGAACCCTGACATCAAACTCGATGTGTCTCCCCCGCTGCATCTGATCCACCAGAAATCAGCCTGAGGCTGTCAGAAACCGAAATCACTCAGGCCCGGATGTTCGTCCGGCCTGCGCCCCAAAGGCCAGTGGTACTGTCGTTCGCTTTCCTGAATCGGCAGATCATTGATGCAGGCGTGACGGGCAAACATCAGCCCCTGCTCATTGAATTCCCAGTTTTCATTGCCAAAACTGCGGAACCAGTTGCCCGAATCATCCCGCCATTCATAAGCAAAACGCACGGCGATCCGCGCCCCGTCAAACGCCCACAGCTCTTTAATCAGGCGATACTCCAGTTCTCTGGCCCATTTACGCTGCAGGAAGCTCACCACGGCGTCCTGCCCGTGCACAAACTCGCTGCGGTTACGCCAGACAGTATCCGCCGAGTAAACCTGGCTGACTCTGTGCGGATCGCGACTGTTCCAGGCATCTTCTGCCAGACGCACTTTTTCGATTGCGCTTTCGCGGGTAAATGGCGGTAACGGCGGTTTAACGGACATAAGCACCTCGGTCTGGGAAGAAATTCACCTGAACACCATAGCGGTGTTTTACAGCATTCTCACGCCAAATTGTGCCCACAAAAAACGCGGCCCTCTCAGGCCGCGTTCCTGAAGAACGTGCTGTTTACTGCTGTTCTTTACTGTTAAAGCAACGCGCTATTCTGTGTCTGAGAAAGGCACGCTTAGAACTGATACACCAGGCCTACCGCAGTCACATCGTCGGTATTGATGCCGGCGTTGTCGGTGAAGGTGCTGCTGTCGATCAGGTTAATTTTATAGTCGACATAGGCTGACATATTTTTGTTGAAGTAGTAAGTCGCACCCAGGTCAACAAATTTAACCAGATCCTGATCCTGATAGTTATTACCCAGACGGTCTGAACCTAAATCCTTACCACGGGTTTGGTTATAGGCTACGAACGGACGCAGACCAAAATCGAACTGGTAACTGGCGTAGGCTTCAAATGCCTGGGATTCGTTAGCATAACCGTAAGCTTCTGAATCGGTAGAACCGAAACGGGAAGCGTTGTAAGCCTGGGTGAACATCGCAGCCAGATAGACGTTATTGGCGTCATATTTCAGACCACCGGTGTAGCCTTCCGCTTTTTTACCGTCGCCCATGATATTTGGTGCGGAGTTTTGTTCGTCAGTACGGTCAGAGTTGAAGAACGCACCCGCTACGCTGACGCCCGCGCCAATATCGTAGCTCAGGGACATACCGTAACCGTCGCCGTTCTGTGTCAGCACATCACGGGTACCTGGTTCACCGCCACCGCTGTCGTTTTTACCCTGATATTGCAGGGCAAAATGCAGGCCATCGACCAGACCAAAGAAGTTATCGTTACGGTAAGTAGCCACGCCGTTGGTACGCTGATAAAGGAACTGGTCAGCGCCGTAAGTAGAACCATCGAACTCAGGCTGCATGTCAGTCCAGGCGGCAACGTCATACATCACGCCGTTGTTACGACCGTAGTCGAATGAACCCATGTCACCAAATTTCAGACCGGCGAAACCATAACGGGTAAATGCACGGTCACCGTCATCCGAGCTTTCAGCCTGGTTAGCCTGAACCTGATATTCCCACTGGCCGTAACCGGTCAGTTGATCAGTAATCTGAGTTTCGCCTTTGAAACCAAGGCGGATGTAGCTCTGGTCGCCGTCTGAGCCTTTGTCGTTAGAGAAGTAGTGCAAACCATCAACTAAACCGTACAGGTCCAGTTTATTACCATCTTTATTATAAACTTCTGCCGCACTTGCTGATCCTGCCACCATTAAAGCAGGGATCATGAGTGAAAGAACACGGAGTTTCATTTTTTTATCCTCGGTAGGTGTCGGACCGTGCCACTGAATGTAAAGTACACGTTTTTACTGCTTTAGATCTGCATAACGTTTTTGTTTCTGTATAAATGTTGGCCCGACATGGCAATTCTATTCTCATGATATAATTTCTTTTAATCCAGAAAGAAAATGATACGAAATTAGTGAAGACATTACTTATATATTAGAAGTTGTAACTAAATATTAATATCGGGTAAATTTACGTCTATTTATTTTTGTTAAAATAAAGCACTCAAAGCTAAATTTACAAAATAATCAATATTATCAAGTAATTATGACAAATAATTACCGCACTAAGTGATAAACGATCTATCCACCGGTAATATATAATCTCTCTTGCTATCATCATTATTTGTTATTTTATTACCCTCATTCCCCGTTTTGTGGAAACAACAGCCGGCCCTCTGTGGCCGGTTTTTTTTTGGGTTTACAAAGATATAATTACATACAGTGATATTCATCACTTATTATATCGCGCACATTAACTGTATTTATCCATAATTACTTCACATTATCTCCATCTTTCAAAGTACGATTTTCTTAATAGATGATATCTAATCCATTAAATTAATAAGGTATTTTCGGAAGATTATTAATCCCTATTGGGGAGAGGCTTTGTTGGGCAGCAACACTTCAGATCCGTTACTATAGCCAAAGTCAGACCAATCCCGCTGCTCACTGCCGGGAAGAGCGATAGACTGCAGAGCCACGCAACAGCTTCTTTATTCAACAGTTCAGGGAACCTCATGCCACAACAGGATCAACTCGACAACCTCTCTAAAGCCAGAATGCTTCTGGCAACCCGCCGTTTTTTAAAACTCGACGAGTGGCTGTTGTCACTGATGCGTGGCTGGCAGAATCAGGGCGAAGGTCAAAGCGATTACGGCCTGCTGATGCACCCGGCGACCCTGTTTACCGGCACGGAATCGCCTGCGCTTAATCCGCTGGAAATTCTCAGCGACTGGGCGCAGCAATGCCCGCAGAGCTATCACGCTCACGTATTACTGGGCATGGTCTGGCATGAAAACGCCTGGTTAATCCGCCGGTCTCAGGGCGAAAATGAGATTGAAGATCACCAGTGGCTCGGTGCACAGTTGTGTTGCGATTACGCCGTGCTGGCATTATTACGCGCTATCGAGTTACATCCGCGACCGACCCACGCATTCCGCCATCTGATGAACCTCAGCGGAGGGTTCGGTGAGCCTTACTGGCTAAAATCCCTTTTCGCGGGCGAAGTACCTAAACCTCTGCATGAGAAGTTCTCGATTCAGGGCAGTGAAATCTGGCAGGCCGGTGTGGCGCATATTCATGCGCTCGGCTTTGAACCCGCCACGCACTGGCCACACATGTTACCCGCCGCGTTACGGCAAACCCGCAAAAACGGTGAAGAAGCGCTGGATTACTGGTTGCGCATGGCGATGTCCGTGCGTCACGCAGACGTCGGCACGATGGAATCCTATCTGTTATTCCATTCCGCTTTCTGGGGTGGCAGCGACGAGCAACAGTTGCTGATCATTGACGGCCCGTTGTGTGCGGAGTTCAGTGATGAAGAACGTAACCAGTTCCGTGCGAATGCGCTGTGCGATGCACTCTCCGGTGATATCGCCGAACGCGAATCGCCAGAGGCGCTGGCACTTGAGCAGCGGCTGGCCACTTTACTGGCCAGCCCGCTCGAGCCTGACACCCGCATCCGGCTGCTGGATCTCGCCGGAATTTGTACGGCGTACTGGCAGGATGATGATCAGGCCGGTCTGGCCGTTTATGACGCGTTATTTGCAGTGTCACCGCAGGCCATGCCCGGCCATTCTGCCCGCATGTTTATTTCCCGTGCTGTGCTGGCAAACGGCCATGAAGAAGGCTTGCCGGTACTTACCCAGTTACTGACCCGCGGCCTCAGCCAGGCCACTGATCCGGTGCTGGTGGCTTTTGCTGCCACGGCGTTGCAATTCGGATTATACGGGCTACCTGCCCGTCCGGAATTAAGTGAAGGGCTGATGGAACATGCGTGGTCGCTTATCCGGCAAGCCGGCGATGAACAGCCGGTCAGCGATCTGGTTACGCTGGCGCATGATATGGCGATCAATGATGATATTGATGCCGCCCATTTTCTGATGACCGGTATGGCGCGCCACGGCAGCGCCATTCATTGCTACGAACTGTATTTCTTCTACCGCAACGGCTGGCATCATGATGTGCCTGAGCATTTTCATAATGACAGTAATGCAATGGATTGTGTCCTCAGCGCCGCCCGCTCCGGCATGGTTCCGGCCATGTTTACCTGTGCTAACGCGCTGCGCGACGGGCTGGGTGGCGAACCGGATTATGAACAGGCGATGCAGTGGTATCAGCGGGCAATGGACGCAGGACATCTGTCCGCCGCTTACTACCGCGCCGGCTGTGCGCTGGATAACGGCTCAGACGCTGAGAAACGTCAGGCCGCAGAGGTCTGGCTACCGGAAATCCTGCATAACCCTGACCATCCTGATCGCGCCGAAGCCGCCTATACACTTGGCATGGCATGGCTGACCGGCACCGGGGTGAAGAAAAACCGTTATGTCGCTGCCAGGTTTATGGAATTTGTGCTTGAACTGAATCCGGCATCTGAGGCCGCGAAGCAGGTTCACGATGACCTCAATGGTTCCCTGCGTGCGAGGATGAATCTTTGGCAGGATAAGCGGAAAGCGGAAATGGAAGATCCGGTAGCGGAGTTTAGATTGCAGGCGCCGCTGCAATAGCGGGCTGATATCTTGGGTTGCCGCCCACTCCGGCCTTAAGATCAACACCGTGGGCTCGCCGCCCACGGTGTTGACTTTAAAGCCGCATCAGCAGCGGCGTCCTGCTTACCTCTCCCTCAGGGATTCTTTAACTTTATTCAGCGGCTTAATCAGATAATCCAGCACACTTTTCTGGCCGGTCTTGATGTCCACGTTCGCCACCATGCCGGGCACAATCGGGAACTGGCGTCCGGCTTTGTTGGTCAGGAAAGCTTTATCGGTACGCACATACACGCGGTAATAATACTGGTCGCGCTTCACTTCATCCTGCAACGTGTCCGGTGATACCCCTTCAACTTTGCCGTCCAGATCACCATAGATTGATGAATCGTACGCCGAGATTTTTACCGTGGCAGGCAGCCCGGGGCGGATATAGGCGATGTCGCGCGGGTTGATACGGGTTTCGATCAATAGCTGATCTTCAATCGGTACGATTTCCATCAGCTTACCGCCCGGTTGCAGCACCCCTCCCACGGTGGAAACCTGGATATCTTTAACAATGCCGTGAACCGGTGAATACAGCTCAGAGCGCGTAACCTGGTCTTCTTTACCGGCCATTACCTGTAACCCGGCATCCAGATCGGCGTTGTTTTTCACCTGCTCCTCACGCGCACGTACCGCGTACTGGTTGATTGCATCGTCGATTTTTCCGCGCAGTTCACTGGCCTGACGTTTGAGACGAATAACCTCAACCTGCCCTGCCGCGCCTTTTGCCACCAGCGGTTGCGTCATGTTGATTTCATCATTCACCAGTCTGAGCGACTGTTGCAAATTCGCCACCGTTTCATCACGGTTCTGCTTACGCGATAAATATAACTGACGCTCACGCGCCACCAGCTCCGGCGATTTCATGGTTTCAGGGCTGAATTTCAGCGGCGCGCCGGTCAGTTCTGCACTCAGACGCTCCGAAGATGCGCGAAGTGTCCGCACACGGGAAGCCGCTTCACCGTAGTTCGACTGAGAACGCGTCGGGTCAAGCTGCGCCAGAAGCTGGCCGCGATTGACTACCGAGCCTTCCTGCACCATCAGTTTTAAAATTACGCCGCCGTCCAGTGAATCAATTTGCTGTGCCTTGCTCGATGGTGTCACTTTGCCGGTACCGACCGTCACTTCATCCAGCACGGCAAAACGTGCCCAGACGAAAAACACCAGCAAACTGCCCAGCGTGACCCAGATAATCCACGAGACTTTGCGACTTTCGGCCTCCAGTTCATCATGCAATGTCAGATGTGCCATGCAGTGTCCTTAGCAGCTCAGGCTGCGCCTTGTGTTTTATTGTCACCCACGGCTGCTGCCGCAGCGGGCGTGGTACTGACAGCTTTGGCCAGGATCTGATCACGTGGCCCGTCTGCCACCACCCGCCCGTTATCCATCACCACGATCCTGTCCACCAGTTTGAGCAGTGCCGGACGGTGCGTCACAACAATCAGCGTCCGTCCTACAAGCCAGCTGTGTAACTGGCGGATGACATATTCTTCCAGCTGTTCATCCATCGATGCCGTCGGTTCGTCCATCAGCACCACCTGCGGATTACGCAGGATCATACGGCTTAACATCACCATCTGACGCTGACCGCCGGACAATCCCCGCCCGCCTTCGTTGATAATTTTATCAAGGCTCGATGCGTCGGCCTGCACCATAGACAGCGCGCCGCTGATACGCAGCGCCTGTAGCATTTCCTGGTCCGTGGCATGCGGATAACCCAGCATCAGGTTCTGACGTAACGTGCCGAAAAACAGCCGCGAATCCTGCGACAGATAACCGAGCTGGCGGCGGATATCCGCCGGTTCGACTTTGGTCATGTCAACGCCGTCGATGAGGATTTTTCCCTGTGACGGGCTGGCCTGGCCGGCCAGCAGTTTGAGCAATGTCGATTTACCCGCACCGACTTTTCCGAGGATGGCCACGCGTTCACCCGGTTTGATCTCCAGTTGGCCGATGCCTAATACATTCGGCGCGTTCTCTTTGTCGTAGGTATATTGCAGGTTGCGCACGTTGAAATGGCCGCTGAGCGTCGGGCAATGTGACAGCTCGGCATCAGCGGGCCGGTCAACCGGTTTTTTCAGTAATTCATCCAGTCCGCGCATGGCACTTTTAGCATGCTGCCAGCGGGAAAATACCATGGTCAGTTGCATCAGCGGTGCGATAGTGCGTGATGACAACATGCTGCTGGCGACCAGCGTACCGGTAGTAATGTCACCGCTGAGCACCAGATACACGCCGAACACCAGCATGCCGCCATAGGTCAGTTGCTGCACGGTGGAAGCCCAGCCTGTCAGGCGCGCGCCCCAGACACGTTGTTTCATGCCCACTGCGGCGCTGACTTCATGCGTCTGTTCCCACTGACGCTGAAAATAGGCTTCCGCCTGTAACGCTTTAATGTCTTCGATACCTTCGATGGTTTCCACCAGCACGGCATTGCGCAGCGCACTTTCCCGCATGCCTTCTTTTGCCAGTTTAGCCATCGGCCACTGGATCAGAATGCCGGGAATGACAATCAGCGGGATCGCCAGCAACGGAATAATGACCAGCGGGCCGCCGATGAAAAACATGATGCCAAGGAACAGCAACACAAAAGGCATATCCGCCGCCGCACTGATGGTGGTCGAGGTCAGCAGTTCACGCACCTGATCGATTTCACGCAACTGAGAGATAAAGGAACCGGTGGATTTTGGCCGGTCATCGTTTTTAATATTCATCGCCCGCACGAAAAACAACGAGGAGACTTTCAGGTCGATTTTTTTGCCCATCAGATCTGACACCAGCGTACGCATCAGACGGATGATATATTCCATGGCCGCCGCCAGCACCACCCCGAAAAACAGCACCCATAAGGTCGGATAAGATTGCGCCGGGATCACACGGTCATACACCTGCATTGAGAACAAAATACCGGCCAGCGCCAGTACATTACCGAGAACGGAGGCCAGTGAAATTTCCGCGATTTTGCGTCCTGAACCACGGAAATTTTCCCAGAACCAGTGTTTTTTATGCGGCTGAACGAACGGGTCGATACGCTGATCCCGCCCGCGTGCGGCAACGCCCACCAAAAAAACCGGGCCGGTGCTTTGCTCAAGCAACATCACCAGTTCGGCGGAACGCACTAAATTGCCGCCGTCGCTCAGCCAGTAATCGACAGTGCCGTCATCGTGCAGATTTTCCAGTACCGCAATGCCGCCCTGTTGCAGGGTAATAATGGCGGGCAATACTTCCTGACGCCAGCGCACCTGATTCCAGCTGACCATACCGACCTGAAGCCCCATCAGGCCGCTGAGCCGGTCCAGCTGACGCCGCAACGGCTGATGTTCAAACCAGCGCATCTGCTGGCGAAGATAAAGCGGATCTGCTGGTTTGCCGAATGTTTCGGCCACGCGCCCCATGGCGCTTATCCAGACGTCGATCGACAAAGGTGCAGGGGCTTCATGACTCATTTCAACCTCGATATCGAATGCTTCTGGTTTATTCCCGTCCTGCCCGATCCTTACAGCGACGGGATGGTGTCACCTGTTTGTTTGTGTCGGTCGATACCTAACATATCGACCAGATTGTCTACGGCAGCGGCGTAGCGCACCGTCGCGTCCCAGCCGTCATACAGCGCACCAATACGCGACGTATCGGCCTGAAAAACGTCCTGCTCAACACTGAGCAAATCGTTCAGACTGCGCTTGCTGAGTTTGTACTCGTCCTGATAGACGCTGCGGGTATGCGTCGCGCTGCCGAACTGTTCCTCGCCCGCGAGCTGGCGCTGCTGACCGCCGATCATGTCGGCATAAGCCGCCGATGCTTTCTGGTTGATATCCAGCTTGGCTTTTTCGACTTCGGCCTGTGCCGCCTGCCGCTGACCTTCTGCCGCGCGAACTTTGGCACTGACCGCCCCGCCCTGATACACCGGCGCATCCACCGCCAGTTGTACCTGATCGTCCCAATAGGAACCGCCACCGCCGCTGTTTTCATAGCGCGTACGTCCTGCCTGCACTTTCAGGGTCGGCCAGTGCTGAGCTTCGGTCTGATTAACTTCCTCGATCGCCGCCTGCTGTTTAGCCTGTGCGGCCCGCACCAGCGTGCTGTTTTCGTAAGGGATTTTGTTGAGGGTGACTTTCTGATCCAACAGGCTTTGCGGCAGATCCGGTAAATTGTCGGAAACCACGCCGGTCAGCACCGTCAGTTGTGCCTGTGCGGAACGTTGCTGGGCGCGATATTGCTCAACCGTGGCTCTCATCCCGGCAATACGCGTTTCTGCCTGCAACACGTCAGACTGCGAACTCAGCCCGGCGTCTGCCCGCAGTCTGGCGGTGTCACGCACACGTTCGAGAGAAGCGATATTGTCACGCGCCGCCAGGCTCAGCGCCTGATAGCGTTTGACCGAGAGATAGGCCTGCAGGGTGCTGAGCGCCACGTCGGTCATTGTGCTGTAAAGCGAATAACGATAGGAATCAGACAGGTATTCCTGCTGACTGATGCTGCCGCCGGTACGACCGAAGTCATACAGCAACTGGCTGAGCTGGACGCCCGCCGACGCGTTGTTGCTCAGGCTCCCTGCCGAGTCAGTCTGATGCGATTTCCCGGCGGTTCCCTGTAAGGAGATTTGCGGGTACCACGCACTTTTGGCCTCATCAAGGTTGCCTCTGCCGACGCGGATTTGCGCCGCAGCTTCAGAAATTTGCGGATTGCGCGCAAACGCCCGCAGGATAGCATCCTGCAACGTCAGGCTGGCACGCATCTCCTCAGTCGGCGCGGCCTGCCAGTTAAATTCCGGCTGTTTAACCGCCGCCATCCCCCCCGAATTCCCTGTTAAAACCGTCAGACACAAGGTGCCCAATATTGCGGTCAGTGACCGCATCGCTTTCTTATTTTTCATTACCGACACCACTTAATTACGCCGATTTTTTTGTGGGTACTGCTCTCTCCCCTGTGAAGTGGAGAGTTGGGGCGGGGTATCAATGGCATCGCAGTCGCCAGCAAAACCCCTCCCCGCCTCCCCCTTCGCAGGGGGAGGCCTACAGAATTAACTCTGCTGTACGTGCAGACCGTGTTGCACCAGAACGTCTCCCAGAGTGTTTGAGGTATCCAAAGATGCGTTGTGATAAACGTCGAAGGTCAGTCCGTCCACCGTACGTTGCCCGGTTTCGTTCCATGCGCCGTCGGTGCCCATTTGCAGATTCACCAGACTGCCCTCGCCCCCCCTGATGATCACTTCGTCGGACGGGTTATCCTTCACATTCAGCGCCTCATGCAGGTTCAGTGAGATGCTGTTAGTGCCGGAATTGCCTAAATCGAAGATATCGATATGTTCAACTTTCAGTCCGAGCAGCGTCAGGTCCAGATGCTGATGAGTACCCGCCAGCAACAGGGTATCGACACCGGTTCCGCCGTCGATTTGCGAGAAATCGAGGGTGTGAACCGAAATGGTGTCATTGCCCGCGCCGCCGAGGGCCACGCCCTCAATGGCCGTCAGATCAATGGTCATACCGCCAATAGAGAATGCTGTATCCGCGTGCGCGATGGTGTCTGCAGTGGTGGTGTCAGGCGTAGTGGTAGTTGAAGAGCTGTTGTCCGCAGTGGCCAGCGGATCTGTCAGCGTACTGGTAGCATGCGTCGCTGAAGTATCGCTGGTTGCACTGCTGGTATCGGTGGTGTGAACCGCCGCCAGTGTATGGGTATCGTCCACGGCCAGTGACTGAACGGCCAGACTGCTGGTCTCTGCCGGCAAGGTAGAACCGACGGTCAGCCCGACATGGGCATCGAATCCGTTACCCGCCGCATCCACCGCTTTCAGTTCCACCACCGCGCCGAGCAGTGCGTTCAGTAAGCCCACCAGTCCGTAGCTGCTCAGCAGCGCACTGGACAGTTTCACTGTCCACGAACCGTCTGCCTGCACGGTCCCTGCCAGCGTATTGCCCAGCAGAGTGACACTGACCAGGCCACCTTGGGCGATGTTGCGGCTGGTCCCGCTCAGCGTCAGACCCTGACCGCCGAGAATGCCGCCAACCACACCGAGCGTCAGGCCGAGCAGTGGATTCAGCGCCACCAGCGGCAATGCATGTGTCAGTACGTTCAGCGGGTTAGAAATGATTGCAGTGTTGCCCACAAGATCCGCAACCGAAACAGAGACCTGCGTCGAACCATCCGCCAGCCCTTTCAGCTCTGCCGAGGTGAACGGCACACTCCACGCGCCGTTGGTGATGGTACCGGTGTGCGTCACGCCACCAATAGTGACCGACACCGTGCCGTTGAGCAGGTTGGAGGTCCCGGTAATATTAGTACTGGCACCCGCTTCAGCGGCATTCAGATAACCGTCTCCGCCAAACAACGAGCCGAGTGACAGCGTTGGCAGGGTGTGAATACCCACCGTTGCTGTCGCACTGCCGCTGACGGCATGACCGGCAGCATTGGTTACCGACGCACCGACATTCAGCGCACCGTCAAGCAGGCTGGAGAGGGTAAGCTGCGGAATGGCCACACTGAAGGTGCCATCCGCTTTCACCAGTGCCGTCAGGGTATTGCCGCCGACGTTCAGGGTCACGGTCGATCCCTGCGCATTGGTGGTGGTTCCGCTGATGGTCTGAGTGAGCAGTGCATCCGCCGCGTTCAGCAGGCCATCACCAAATAACGGATTCAGCGTGATGGTTGGCAGTGACTGCGATACCACGTTCAGCAGGTTGGTGACCGATGCCGGGTTACCGGAGCCGTCCACCAGGCTGGCGACCACCGATTGAGTGCCGTTGAGAATAGCGCCCAGATCCGTCACCGGTACCGTCACGCTGAACACGCCGCCAGCGCCCACATTGGCAAGGTAGTTTTTGCCATTCAGGGAAATCTGCACTTGGGTGCCTTGCGCGACGTTGGTCGCGATACCGCTGATGGTCTGACCGGTCAGCAGGTCAACCACGTTCAGCACGCCATCGCCAAAGACCGGATTCAGGACAATCGATGGCAGATTGTGAATACCGACATTCAGCCCCACGGTATTTGACGCCGTGTTACCCACTTCATCGGTCACGGTGGTGACGAGGGTCAGATTGCCGTCAAGCAATCCGGCAAGTTGCAGCGGGGTCAGTGACGCGGAGAATTTGCCGTCACTGCCAACGGTTGCTGTCAGGTTGATCAGGCCGCCGCCGACGTTAATGTTGACCGTTTCGCCGACGTGCCCGTTGGTGACCGTACCGCTGATGGTCTGTGTCAGCAGCGCTTCAGCCGCATTCAGGATGCCATCTGCACCGAAAACAGGATCCAGCACAATTTTCGGTACCGCGTTAATAATGGAAGTCAGCGTGCTGCTGCTGGTGCTGGTATTACCGCCGTTGTCGGTAACAGAAACCACGACCGGGAAGGTGCCGTCGCCCAGCGCTTTCAGGTCACCCGGTTGCAGGGTGATGCTGAATGCGCCCGTCCCGTCGGTCGCGCCGAGGAAGGTTTTCCCGCCCAGCGTGACCTGCACCTGCGTTCCCGACGCCACGCCGCTGACTGTCCCGCCAATCACCTGGGTAGTCAGTGCGTCCGCTGCGTTGAGCAAGCCGTCGCCCAGGACCGACGTCAGGTTAATGACCGGCCTGACGAGATCCAGCACCGCATTCGCGGCCGCGCTGCCAACATTACCCGCCGCATCCGCCACCGTCACACTGACCGCAGCGGTCGTGCCACTCAGCAAGCCGAGAACGGACGGCGGAACAGTGACCAGGAAATGTCCGGTCGCATCAACTACGCCGTTAATGGTTTGTGTGCCGACCTGCACGGCGATCGCGGTACCTGCCGCAACGTTCGAGACCGTGCCGCTAATCGTCTGATTAACCAGCAGATCAGCGATATTGAGCACGCCGTCACCAAACACGGTATTGAGCACCACCTGCGGCAGATTGTGGATGGCAATCCCCACCGGAATAGGGGTAGAAGACGTGTTGCCCGCCGGGTCTGTCAGGGTGATACCCAGATTCAGGGTGCCATCCAGCAGTGCGCCCAGATCGCCCGGCTGGATCTGGATATTCCAGATGCCTGCCGTCACGGTAGTGTTATAGGTTTTACCGCCAAGGGTCACGGTCACCAGCGTGCCGTCAACCGCCGTCGCTGCGCCCCCGATGGTTTGTGCCAGCAGAGATTCCGCCGCATTCAGCAGGCCATTGCCGCCGAAGATTGGCGTGAGGTCGCCCAGCACCGGCAAGGTTTTCAGCACATCAAGATTAAGTGCTTCAACCTTGGTGTTCCCCGCCGCATCGGTCAGGGTGAGATTGATAACCTGCGCACCATCGGTCAGTGCGCCGAGAACGGCGGCCGGTATGGTAAGTGACCACAATCCGTTAGCGCCCACGATTGCCGACAATGGCGTACCGTCAATTACCGTTGAGATAACTGACCCGACGCCCGCGCCAATCACCGTGCCGCTGAGGGTTTGCGCTACCTGTGATTCCGCCAGATTAAGGAAACCGTCGGTCAGCCCCAGTCCGCTGGCCACATTCAGATCCAGCAGTTTGTTGAAGAAGATATCCAGACCGGTACTGACGCTGGTGGTGTTACCCGCCGCATCTGTTACGGTGGCGGCCAGGGTCAGGGTACCGTCATTGAGCAAAATCAGTTGTTCAGGTGTCAGGTTAAGCGACCATGCACCGCCAGGCTGGATAAGCGCTGTCCCAATAGAGGCGCCGCCCAGAGTGACGTTCACTGTCTGCCCGTCCGCACCGCTGGAGGTCCCCCCCACCAGCACGTTGAGCAGTGATTCCGCCAGATTAATGACGTTATTACCGGCAACCGCATTCAGCGCCAGTAACGGCGCTGACGTATCGACAGTGATCGGATGCGGTGTCGCACTCCCTGTATTCCCTGCGGCATCTGTCAGCGTTGCAGTAATAGTGTTGTTACCGACGCCTTGTGGTAATGCCTGCAAATCGGCTGCCGGTACACTGACTGACCAGGTTCCGCCCGTCTGCACGACTGCCGTATAGTTTTTACCGTTGAGCGTGACAGTCACCACACTGCCCACGTCATTATTGTTGTTGTCAACCACCGTTCCTGAAATGGTTTGAGCCGATTTCGATTCAAGGTTGTTAATGGTGTTATCAGCGGTAAAGTCGTTAATGGTCACCACCGGCGCGGTGAGATCCACCAGAACATTGCTGGTCGCACTGGCCGGTGGGGCGATTGCAGTAATGGGCGTGGTTCCGCCATCGGTAAAGTCACTGGCGGGAACCAACACTGACCAAACTCCTCCTGAGATGATCGCCACATGCGGAATGCCCCCGATGCTGATGTTGACCGGCGTACCGTCCAGTAAACCGATTGACTTACCGGAAACGGTAATGTTCGTCAGATTGCCATCCGCCACGTTAATGATGTTGTCACCGGTCACCGGATCGATGGTGATGGCGAATGTTGGCGGCGTCAGATCAACAGTAATAGCCTGAGGCACCAGCAGATTTGCCGTGTTACCCGCCAGATCATTAACAGTCGCCGTGATCGTATCCGTACTGTCGAGCGTTGCCAGTTCAGCAGGGGTAAAGGTCGCACTCCAGGTGCCATCGCCCTGCACGGTAGCCTGATGACTTATGCCCCCAACTGAAACCGTCACCTGCTGTCCGGCCTGCACGTTCGTCGTGGTACCGGTGATGGTTTGCGGATTCTGACTTTCCGCATAGGTCAGGTCGAACCCCAGCCCTGCGAATGATGTCACAGCAACGGCTGGCAACTGGGTCACGGCAATGCCGACATCCGCCGAAGCCGAACCGGTATTGCCGCCGCCGTCCGTGACAGACACGGAGATTTGCTGAGCGCCCTGCGGAAGACCGGCGATTTCACCCGCTGTCACAGGGACCGACCAGTTACCGTCCGCATCCACCGTCACACCCGGAAGAGGTATCCCCCCGACAAGCACCACCACGCTTTGTCCGGTGCCAGTCAGTCCCGTCGTCCCGCTGAGAACTATTGGCGTTGTGGCAGCCGCTGCTGCTTCCGCAGCGCTCAGATAACCATCGCCAAACGGCGTATTGATGGTGACATCCGGCACGGTGAGATAGCTGTTAAACGGCTGCGTCGCTGGTGTACTGTTGCCCGCGGCATCTGTCACCGTCACGTTGATATCATGCAGACCACTGCCCAGAGAATTCAGTACGCCTGCAGGCAGACTCACCGACCAGTCACCGGTCGACGGATCGACGGTCGCGGTATAGGTGGTGCCAGCCACATCAATGGTCAGTTTAACGTTCTGGTTGTTGCCGGTGATGCCGGTATTACCGGTAATCACGTTCACGGCAGCCGCTTCAGCGATATTCAGATTGCCGTCGCCAAACGGCAGGTCGATAACCGGCACAGGGGCGGACAGATAGGACGTGAAGGTCAGTGTCGCATCGGTATGATTCCCCGCGCTGTCTGTCGCCGTGACGGTAATCTCGTGTGTCGCCGTCGCCAGACCCAGCGTTGCCAGCTGGGCGGGTGTCAGGTTCAGGCTCCAGTTACCGGTAGCCGGATCCACTATGGCTGTAAACGGACTGCCGGTTATGCCCGCGATAGCCACACTGACGGTTTGCCCGGCTCCGGTCACGCCGGTAGTACCCGTGAGCGTCTGGCCACCAACAGCCGTGGATTCGGCAATGTTCAGCGTACCGTCACCGAATGGCAAATTGATGGTCGGTGCAGGAACGTTGTGGATTTGTACACCGACAGAAACCGGCAGCACAGATGAGTTGCCCGCACTGTCGGTCACGGTCACCACCACCGGCCAGCTGCCATCCTGCAATGCCAGCAGTTCAGGGGACGTCAGCGAAACGCTCCAGGTTCCCGCCGCAGAATCGACCACAACCGGTACCGCGTTACCGTTGATGACCACGGTCACGGTCTGCCCCGGACTGGTGATCCCGGTGGTACCGGTAATCACCTGACCTGCCGGGTTTGACGCTTCATCGAAATTCAGAATGCCATCGCCGAATGGCTGATTAATGCCCGCCACGGGCAGAACATGGGTCAGAGCGGTGAAATCAAGGGTACCGGCCGCACTGGTATTCCCCGCGCTGTCGGTTGCGGTCACACTGATGGTGTGCGTGGCATCCGCCAGCCCCTGAAGCACACCGGAAGGCACCGTCGCCGTCCAGGTGCCATCATTGCCCACGGTGGCCAGCACCGGCGTGCCATCGACAGTCACCAGAACGGTCTGACCCGCGCCGGTAGTGCCGGTTGAACCGGTAATCAGCTGATTACCCGCCGCTTCGGTGGCGTTCAGAATGCCGTCCACAAACGGGGGATTGATGGTCGGTACCGGCAACGCAGACAGCTCAATATCCAGACTGGCGCTGGAAGACGCCGGGTTACCGGCAACATCTTCTGCCGTCACGGTCACCTGCACGATACCGCTGGTCAGTCCGCTGAGCAGGCCCGGCGAAACGATGGCCGTCCAGCCGAGTCCGTCAGGGTTCACCGTACCGGAAATTGGATCCGCCAGCCCCGGCACCGTCACCTGCACAGTCGTTCCCGGTGCCAGACCTGAGCTGGTTCCACTGAGGGTGAAACCGTTGGCCGCTTCACTGATATTCAGAATACCGTTCCCGGCAATCACACCAAAGGTCAGCACGGGTAATGCGTGCGTCGAAAGCGTGAAATCAGCAAAGGTACTCACGTTATTCCCGGCCGCATCGGTGACACGGACGTCGATGGTTTTGCTGCCATCGGTAGTAATGGCCTGCACATCTCCGCCCGGAATCGTGAGACTCCAGGCACCGGTACCGTCCGCGGTCGTGGTGTAATCTTTTCCGTTGAGCGTGACGGTAACGGTCAGGTTAGGATCCGTCGAACCACTGACCGGAATACCCAGCGCGGCTTCCGCCAGATTAATGATGTTATCCCCGCCGGTATCGACGGTCACGGTCAGTATCGGCGCCGCCGTATCAACGGCCACATTGTGTGTTGCCGTCGCCACGTTTTGCGCCACGTCATCTGCGGTGGCGGTGAAGGTATTATTGCCTGCTGGCAGCGCCTGAACCTGAGCAGCCGTCATCGGGAAGCTCCAGCTACCGTCGGCCTGCACAGTGGCTGTATAGGTCGCGCTGTAGTTTTCGCCGGTAATGACCACGGTGACGGTGCCATTCACAGGAACATGAGCGGAAGTCCCGCTGACAGTCATTCCCTGATTATGCTCAATGATATTAATGTAATCATCGCCGGAAATGGCATTGATGGTCAGGGTTGGCAGGTCACCCGGCTGGGTGATAACCGTGGCGTTGTGCGAGGCAGATGCCGGGTTACCGGCCAGATCCGTGGCGGTCGCCGTGACAGTAACCGGCCCGTCAGATAAGTTACCCAGATCAGCCAGAGGCACGGTAGCCGTCCAGTTGCCATTCGCATCAACCACGGCGTTGTAGGCTTTACCGTTAAAGCTCACCACCACAATCTGTCCGTTTTCGAGATGGGTGGATGTCCCGGTGATCGGAATATCCGCGCCTTTTTCGATCGCATTAATGTAATCGTCGCCGGACACCGCGGTAATCAGCAGCGTCGGCAAATCAACCGGATTAGCATCCACGCTGAAGGTATGCGGGGCTGTAGTGCTGTTCCCTGCCGCATCAGTGATCGTGGCGGTCAGCGTATACGTGGTATCTGTCAGCGACTGCACGACACTACTTGGCAGTGTAAAGCTCCAGGTACCATCCGGCTGAACCACTGCGGTGTACGTCACATTGTTAAAACTCAGCACTACGGAAACGGTTTGACCGGCATCCGGGATATCTGCGCTTCCGCTGATTACCACAGGTTGCAGCGATTCGGCCGCATTAATAATGTCATCCGTCGCCACCGGGTTAAAGGTTAGCGTTGGCAAGGTATAGTCGACGGTAATAGCGCTGTTAACGGTGCCCGCGTTACCGGCACTGTCAGTGGCAGTCACTACCACGTTTTGCGGACCTTCCGGTATCGCCTGCAAATCTGCCGCACTGAGGTTCACCGTCCAGATACCATTGGCATCAACAACAGCGGAATGATCCACCCCTCCGATATTGACCACCACGGTCTGGCCTGCGCCTGTGACTCCGGTGGTACCGGTGAGCGTCTGATCGGTATCCGCTTCCCGCTGATTCAGGAAGGTATCGCCAAACGGCGTTTCAATGGTGGGCACCGGCACGTTCTGCGTCGCGAGCTCAATATTGACCGGTGGCAGCGTAGTGGTGTTACCTGCCGCATCGGTCAGTTCAGCGGTCAGCGGATAACTGCCGTCAGCCAAGCCGTTGAGGGTATTGGCCGGAATGGTGGTGCTCCAGCTGCCGTTTGGCTGCACTTCTGCGGTATATGTCTGTCCATTGAAGGTCAGTGTCACCGTCTGCCCTGCATCGGCCGGATCACTGGTCCCGCTCAGGGTAATCGGCGCGCCAGCTTCGGCCGCGTTAATCACGTTGTCCGTCGCCACATTATCGAGTGACAGCGAAGGCGGTGTGAAGTCCACATCCACCGATCCCGGCAACGTAGCGGTGTTGCCTGCGGCGTCGGTCACATTCACAGTGAGGGTTTTCGTCCCTTCACCCAGCCCCTGTAAATCCGCCGAAGGGACGGTCACGGTCCAGCTACCGTCGGTTGCCACCGTACCGGTGTAAGGCGTGCCGTCAATGATGACTCTCACCGTCTGACCGTCACCGGTCAGCCCCGTTTTACCGGTCAGTATCTGATCGGTGGCAGCCTCCGTGCTGCTCAGCAAACCATCGCCAAACGGCGTATTCAGCGTCGGTTGCGGCAATGTGGTGTAAATGCCCAGATCCTGCGTCGCCGTAACCGCGCCCTGATCGGTCGTCACGGTAGTTACAATGACATGGCTGGTGCCGTCCGCCAGGTTAGCGACATCCCCCGAGGGCACATTAATGGTCCAGTTGCCGTCAGCGTTGGTCTGCGTGGTATAGGTCACCGTGCCCAGTTTGACGGTAACCGGCGTACCTTCCGGCACGTTGGCGGTTTTACCGCTGATGTCAAAACCTGCGCCCGCTTCGGTGGCATCGATTTTATTATCGCCGGTAATCGGGTTGATGGTCACTCCGCCCAGCGCACTGTTAACCGTGAAGTCTTCGCTGTTGCTGGCCGGGTTGCCGGCTTTATCGGCGACAGAAACCTCAATGGTTGCGGTGCCGTTTTGCAGCGCCTGCAAGTCAATCGCCGAAACGCTGACACTCCATGCACCGCTGGCTAACACCGTCGCCTGATATGTTCCGCTTCCGATACTTACGGTGACAATTTGTCCGGCTTCAACTTGAGTTGTCGTGCCGCTGACAGTCTGCGGGTTGGTGCGTTCCGCGCCATCGAGCGTGCCGTCTCCGGCAAACAGATCAATCTCAATCGTCGGCAATAATGCCGGATCCGCTTTCACCGTCACCGGTGTGGTTGCGGTTCCTGCGTTACCGGCAGCATCGGTGACGGTGACCGTCAGGATGTAAGTGCCATTGGCGACATTCGCCAGTGCATCCGCCGGAATGTTGACTGTCCAGCCACCGCCAGTCACCACGGTACCTGTATAGGTATGACCCGCAATACTGAGGGTAACAATATCCCCGGCCTCACCGGCACCGGCAGTGCCACTGACAGGAATAACCGCCCCTGCTTCTGCGGCATTAATGATGCCGTCACCGGCGACCGGGTTGATAGTAACTACCGGTGCCACCGTATCGATGGTTACCGGCACAGAAATATTACTGGTATTTCCCGCCGCATCGGTCACCGTAACCTGTACGGCGGCCGGTCCCTGAGGGATAGCCTGCAAATCTCCGGCAGGTACGATGGCGCTCCAGTTACCGTTAGCATCCACCGTGGCAGTGTACAGAATACCGCCGACGGTGACCGTGACGGCCTGTGCGTCGCCGCTTATCCCGGTGCTGCCGGTCAGTGTCTGCCCGGCAGCAGCCTCACTGGCATTCAGTTGTTTATCGCCAAAGGGGGTATCAAGCGTCGCAACGGGGAGGGAGTGAATGATCACACCGAAGTCACTGCTGCCGGATACCGGATTGCCTGCGGCATCTGTCGCGCTGACTTTCACCGTGTTGTTACCGTCACTGAGCAGTGCCAGATCAGCGGCCGGGATCGGCGTACTCCAGGCACCGCCAGTGCCGGTGGTTGCCGTATACGTTTTGCCGTTCAGCGTAATGGTGACCACGCTGTTCACAGGCACATTAGCGGACGTCCCGCTGAGAGTAATGCCGGCGGCGGCTTCACTGGCATTGAGCTGGTTATCGCCCGCCACCGGATTAACCGACAGCCCGCTGAGCTGGTTGTTGACCGTCAGGGTTTCGCTGCCGGTCGCGATATTGCCCGCTTTATCTGCCACGGATACGCTGATCGGGGTGGTACCGTTGGCGAGGGTCGCCAGATCCGCAGCCGGAATACTGATGCTCCAGTTTCCGCTTGGCTGTACCACAGCCGTGTAAGAATGACCGTTAAGCAAAATCAGCACTGTCTGGCCCGCTTCAACCTGTGAGGTCGAGCCACTGAGTGACTGCGCGGTTTGTTGTTCTGCGCCATCCAGTACATTGTTACCCGCAAAAGTATTCACGGTGATGGTCGGACCGTTGGCCGCATCTGCGACCAGTTGCACGTTTGAACCCACAGTGGTGGTATTACCGGCTGCATCTGACAGCTGGACTTGCAGAGGATAGTTGCCGTCCGCAATCCCGCTAAACGCGGCAGCAGGCACGGAAACACTCCACTGGCCGTTGGGCTGCACGATGCCGGTATAGGTTTCACCGTTGAGGGTCACGGTTACAGTACGTCCTGCTTCAGAAATAGAGGCGGTGCCGGTGATCGCCACGCCTGCGGCCGCTTCAGTACCGTTGATATATCCGTCGCCGGAAACCGGGTTAACGGTCAGAAGCGGCGAGGTAAAATCAGCCGTGGCATTGCCGCTTATGGCAGCGGTATTACCTGCACTGTCCGTCGCGGTAACAGAGATAGCCACATTGCCCTGCGGCAGCGCCTGCAAATCTGCGACCGGAACCTGAACTGACCAGTTGCCATCTGCGGCCACTGTCGCATTATAGGTGTGTCCGCCTAATGTAACGGTCACCGTCTGACCATCACCAGATTTACCCGTTGTGCCGCTGAGAGTTTGTCCGGCGGCGGCTTCTGCGCTATTGAGCAGGCCATCACCAAACGGCGTATTGAGAGTCGGTACCGGATTGGTGTTGTCGATACCGATATTAATGCTGTTGGATAAAATCACCCCGCCCGGCCCTTCGACAGTGGCAGAAATGCTGCTGAGGTCCGGATTCGCGCCCTTAATATCCCCAATCTCACCCGTGCTTAACAGCATGAACCATCTGCCATTCGCCCCCACCGTGGCTGTTTTAAACAGCGAACCGAAACGCACAGTAACGATGGCATTTTCCGCAACACCCAGTGTGGTTCCGCTGATTTCAATGCCGTTTGCGGTTTCAACGGCATTAATCACGTTATCACCGGTCACCGGATCAATCGCAATGCCGTTCTGTGAGGTATCAACGTCGAAGGTATCGCTGCCGGTCGCCGGGTTACCGGCTTTATCAGAAACGCTGACATTGATGGTTTTGGTGCCGTCAGTCAGTGTGACCATATCAGCCGCCGGAATAATCACACTCCAGTTGCCGCTGGCCTGTACCGTGGCCTCGTAGATGCGGCCGCTGAGCGTAACAGTGACGATCTGGCCGGCTTCGACGAGCGTCGTGGAGCCGGTCAGTACCTGCGCCGTCTGCACTTCTGCGCCATCAACCACCTTATCACCACCAAACGCGTTCACCGTAATGCCCGGCTGGAGGGTGGAATCGGCAGCCACGTGCAGCGGACGGGTGCTGGTCGTGGTATTACCCGCGGCATCCGTCAGGGTAGCGCTGATCGGGAAATCACCGTTGAGCCCGCTCAGCGTACCCGCCGGGATTGACGTGCTCCACGCACCGTCAGCACCCACAATGGCGGTGAACGGATGGCCGTCAATCGTGATATTCACCGTTCTGCCCGAGTCTGCGGACGAGGCCGTACCTGTTAAAGTCAGTGCGCCAGCGGCTTCGGCCAGACTGATCTGCCCGTCTCCGGCCAGCGGATTGATCACAAGCGTCGGAGCCACCGTATCGACTGTCACCGGCGTCGTGATGCTGCTGTGGTTACCCGCCGGATCTGTCACGGCGACCACGATATTATTGCTGCCCTGCGGCAGGGCACCGAGTACGGAGGATGGCACCGTGACGGTAAACGTACCGTCCGGTGCTACGGTGCCGGTAATTTGCTGACCGCCCACCGTGACAGTCACGGTCTGTCCGTTGCCGGTCAGACCGGTATTCCCTGTCAGTGTCTGGCTGGTCGTGGATTCGCTGGCATCAAGGGTGTTGTCACCGCCGAATACCGGATCCAGCGTCGGCGGTACACCGTGGATAGCCACATTGAGACCCGTCGTCTGACTGAGGGTATTGCCTTGTGAATCCACCATGCTGACCGTCACGGTAGTCGAACCGTCAGCCAGTGCCTGTAAGTCCGCTGGAGAAATGCTCAGACTCCATCCGCCACCCGTGGTGGTGGTCGTGTGATAAACCACACTGCCTACCGTGACGGTAATTTCTGTTCCGGCTGGCACATTGGCTGTCGTCCCGGTGATCACCAGTGCGCTTTGCGCTTCGCTGGCATTGAGCTGGCCATCACCGGAAACCGGATTGACGGTCAGGATCCCGGCGCTGTCGCTGATGATAAAACTTTCCGGCGCAGAGGTCGGGTTACCTGCCGCATCGGTCAGGGAGGCCGTTAGCGTATAAGCCCCTTCTGCCAGCGCAGAGACAATATTTGCCGGGATGGTCACAGACCAGGTGCCATCAGCACCGACGGTTGCACTGTAATGAATGTCGTTGAGCACGATATCCACCGCACGGCCTGCTTCAGAAACAGATGCCGTACCGGTGAGAATCAGCGGTTGCTGATGCCCGTTTGCATCAATAACGTTATCGCCATCCACAGGATTTATCGTCAGCGCTGGCGGCGTGGTATCCACCACCACCGTCACACTCCTGGTTACTGTTTCGCCTGACGTGTTAGTCAGGGTCACGGAAATGACATAGGTGCCGTCCGCCAGCGTTTGCAGTTCGCTGGCAGGAAGAGGAACGTTCCAGCGACCGCTGCCATCCACGGTCGTGGTGAAGGTTTTTCCGTTGATCGTCAGCACTATCGTGCTGCCGGCAGCCGCGTTGGTCGATATGCCGCTGAATGTTTGCTGGCTGGCAACGGCGACGCGGTTTAGGGTGTTATCGTTGGCAAAGGTCGACAGCGTCAGGGTGGGTGCAGCGCCCCCGGTCGTGCCGCCGTTATTTCCCCCATTATTGCCACCGCTATTTCCGCCCGTGCTACCCCCACCGGTATTCCCGCCCCCGGTATTTCCACCCCCGTCACTGCCGCCGTTATTGCTGCTGCTACCGCCACCACCGCCGCTTCCCCCTGCAGCAATAGCGATACCTGCACCCAGGGCAAGCACACCCAGCACAGCCCCCAGAACAGCAGGATCAAAATTCGAGGAGTCGATAAGCAACGCACCGACATCAGGAAGGGTCTCATAGGCGGGAACAATCGGAACAGCTCCCGCTGTCGCGCCGGTATCGATAAAAGCGGCGTGTTCGACAGGATGCTCACCATCATCGAAAATCAGTTCGCTGTGATGGCCTTTGCCATCTGTATCAAAGAAACTGTGATAGCGGACGGTGCGTCCGTCTTGCATGTGAATGATCAGATCATTCCCTACCCGCTCGTAGCGGGCGACGACATCGCGTGTCGCGTGCACGCGTATTATGCTGATTTGATTGAGAGTGACATCCTGGCTGGCGTTTGAGAGCTGGGAGATTACTGCACCATTAGTACGAGAAAGAACATCAATAACCACACTACCGTTCTGAGCCATGTTGTACCCCTGTTACGCCAGTTTTTGTCCATACACGCTAACGACCGCTCTTCCTTTTTCAGGCAAAAAGCGGTTCTGCGGGTAATGAAGACCATTAAGAAAAAATGGATAAACTTCCAACTGGTGTGAGGTAAGGCCACAAACAACAAAACAATCAAAAAGGTGCGGTTATTGCATGTAAATATTTTTTTAGGGGCTTCGGTAAATCATCGTTTCGGCAGTTTTTCCCGAAACTCCATAAGTTATATGCATGATTTGAGTTAAGTGCCATAAAAAGAAAATATCGTTAAGATTGAAATAATTCATTAAAGAAAGTCAAATCATCAGTTTAACAAATGTAAAATTTTGGTTTAATCATGGTTATTTACATTTATATTCATAAAAAACAACGCAATCACTTATTACCCATACAAGATAAAAGGGATTATTAATAATAAAATCAATCAGGTGACGGCAAAGAAATTCATCAAATTGACTTACTGATTGTGTGATGGTCTTTGAGATTTCCTGGCGTCAGGGTATCCGGCAAGCACACAATTAAGACTATGCGCAATCACAGCACTTATGCTTTCTGCTAAAGTATCCGGCCAGTACGTTTGCGGGCGGTGAGTGGTTTAATTTTTTAAATGCAAAGGGATTTTCACGATATGTCTCACGACCCGATAACCACACCGCCCCCGCAGGAAATGATGGCTGAGCCCGTTTCGCAACCTGGCGTGGCACAACAACATGCTACGCGGCTTATTTTTCTGTTGTCAGGATTTGCAATGGCTGCCTGGGCACCGCTGGTGCCTTTCGTCAAATTGCGGCTGGAAATCAGTGACGGAACATTGGGGTTGCTGCTGTTATGCCTCGGGGCAGGTTCAACATTTTCGATGCCGCTGACCGGTTTCCTGACCAGTAAACTGGGGTGTAAAACGGTCATTCTGATCGCCAGTTCACTGTTGTTGTTGTCCCTCCCATTGCTGACACTCATGAACAGCACTGCCGGAATGGCGCTAATTCTTCTGGTCTTCGGGGCCGCCATCGGCATGATTGATGTCGCGATGAACGTTCATGCCGTTGTGGTTGAAAAAGCCAGTGGCCGTGCGATGATGTCGGGCTTTCACGGTTTTTTCAGCATGGGCAGTATTTTTGGGGCGCTTGCTGTAACCGGCCTGTTATTCCTCGGACTGTCGCCGTTTCAGTCAGTAATGCTGGTCGTGGTTTTACTGGCAATTCTGGTGATATTTACCTGCCCGCATCTGTGGCGCGAAACGCGTCATGAGGGTGACGGACCGATATTTGTTCTGCCCCGCGGCTGGGTTGTGCTGCTGGGGATTTTATGTTTTGTGATGTTCATGACCGAAGGGTCGATGCTGGACTGGGGCGCGTTGTTCCTTACCACCGAACGCGGTGTGTCAGCGCATCAGGCCGGTCTCGGTTACGCCGTTTTCTCCGTCGCGATGACGGCCGGACGTCTGACCGGTGATCGCATCATCAGCATATTGGGTCGTTATAAAGTGCTGATGTATGGCAGCCTGTTTTCAAGCCTCGGTCTGATTTTACTGACCACCGTCGATAATCTGTGGGTCGCGGGCCTGGGTTTTGTCATGATTGGATTTGGCGCGTCAAATCTGGTACCGATCATGTTCAGCGCGGCAGGCAATCAGACCTCCATGCCAGCAGGAATGGCTATCGCCTCCGTGACAACGCTGGGCTATGCCGGTATTTTAGCGGGTCCGGCGCTGATTGGTTTTATCGCGCAAGTCAGCAGCTTATCTGTAGCATTAGGGTGCGTTGCGGCAACGATGTTGTGTGTCACTGTTTGTGCAAAAACCGTCGTCCGCTAAAAGCGTCATAACAAGAATGAAGGGAAAAACTCATCATCATGGCTGGTAAATATTTATCGCTGACATCAACCAATATCACGCGATTCTTTTGGTTGTTCATTTTACTGCTGGCGCTGGGGCTTGGCCTTTACGGGTATAACTACACCAATGCTTATCTGAAAGACAAACTGCTCACGGTACAAAACACCGCAGATTTACTGCAAAAGCGCATCGATAAGTACCGCTACATGACCTACCAGATTTACGACAATTTCACGGGTCAGCCGATGTCTGCGGAGGCCGTCAATGCACAGGAAATCCGCCTGCGCCAGGACATGTATTTTGTTTCCAAATCTCACAAGAAAACCGATGCGCTGATTTTCGGTACTCATGACAGCTCCACCCTGGATTTAACCCTGAAAATTTCATCCTTCCTGGATGACCAGTGGGGTTCAACAACTCATCCTTATTCGCTCTATTACCTGAACGGTCAGGACAACAGTATGTTGCTGATCACCACAGTGCCGCTTGAGCAGCAGGATTCCCGCCTGAAAGAAAACTATTTCACCAGCACGCTGCAGTCACGCCGTGCCGAAATGTTACAGCAGGCAAACACCCTCGATGAGCGTGAAAGTTATTCTCCCCTGCGCAAATCGCGCCAGAGCAACGACTATTCTTTCTCCCTGCGCACCACCTTTAATAATCCGGGTCATCTGGCGACCGTGATTGCCTTCGATTTACCGATGAGTGATCTGATCCCTTCCGGCATGGCGAGGGATAATTTCCAGCTTAATGGCAACACCACGGCGGTAAATGAAGGTGATCCGACCGACGATAATACGGCAGCCAGCAGCATTATGATGCAGGGATGGTCGCTGGTGTTTGATGTGCCGCTGAGCAATTCACCGCTGTCACTGACCTACCATGTGCCGCTGTTTGGCCTGGTGGTTGATCTTGCACACAATAACTTCTGGCTGATCCTGATCAACGTGTTCCTGATCGGGCTGGCGATGATCAGCATCTATTTCATTCGCCACCAGTACATCCGCCCGAGCGAGAATATGGCGGCACAATTGCAAATGCAGCAGGCACTGAATCAGGAAATCATTTCGGGTCTGCCGCTGGGTTTGCTGGTGTATAACTTCAGCAATCACAGCGTGATCCTCAGCAATAAAATTGCCGACCAGTTATTGCCGCACCTGAGCCTGAACAAAATTGCCAATATGGCCGAACAGCATCACGGCACGATACAGGCGACCGTCAATAACGAAGTCTATGAAATCCGAATGATCCGCAGTCAGATATCGCCGGAAACTTACCTGTTTATGCTCCACGATCAGGATAAAGAAGTGATGGTGAACCGCACGCTGCAACAGGCCAAACGTGAGTTTGAGAAGAACCTGCAGGCACGCAAACTGATGCTGCATAACCTGGGCATTGAGCTGAATCAGCCCTTGCAGGAACTGAACGGGCTGGCCGTAGCTCTGGTGGAAGAACAGAAGCCGGAAACCCGTCAGACGCTGGAAGGCAAACTACTGAATGAATCGCGCAATGCGCTGACGCTGGTCGATAACATTACACTGCTGACCCGTCTGGAAACTCAGGACTGGCAACCGGCAAGTGATAGGTACGTGCTTTCAGCCATGGTAGACGAGTTGTTGCTTGAGGCCCTTCCCCGTCTGACTCAGAAAGGCCTCGGGTTACTGAATCATTTCCAGATAGCCCCTGAAGCGGCCTTTATCGGCGATATGCAGGCGGTGAAGAAAATTCTGTCTCTGTTGCTCGACTACGCCATCGTTACAACCTCACTGGGCAAGGTAACCCTGACCAGCGAACAGGACGAAGATCGCCCGGATCAGTTGATTTTCCACATAAACGATACGGGTAGCGGAATTTCCAAAGAAGAACTGAGTAATCTGAATTATCCTTTCCTTAGTCAGACGTTAGTCGATCGCTTTAACCACGGCTCCGGGCTGACATTCTTCCTGTGTAACCAGCTGTGCAAAAAACTGGGTGGCCAGCTGGAAATCCGCAGCAAGCTTAATATCGGCACACGCTATACTGTGCGTATAAAACAACGTCAGGAAGCGCAGGAAGTCGAAGCAGAACACGAAAAATTACTGACTGATGTGACGGTATTACTCGATATCACATCAGATGAAGTTCGCGGTATTGTGACCCGGACCATGAACGCCTACGGTGCGGTGTGCATCGTGGCTGACGACCGACTGGCCGCGCGGGAATATGATGTTTTACTGACAGATAACCCGCAAAACAGTGACCAATTTACCCTGCTGCTGACCGACGATGAGTCGGGATTACAGCAGCTTGAAAAGCATTATATTCGCGTCAATTACAACATCAGCAGTGCGCTGATCGACGCAACATTACTGTTAATCGAACAGCAATTTTCTGTATCCGATGACAGTGTTTCACCCGAAGAACCCGGCGAAAACTCTCTCGACCATTATGAAAAGCAGCTAAAATCAAGCGATTACTATCAGCTTTTCGTTGAGACAGTACCGGAAGATCTTGAGAAACTGTATAATGAAAACCAGCGCCGTGATTTCACATCACTTTCCCAAACAGCACATCGTCTCAAGGGGGTGTTCGCCATGCTGAACCTGACCCCAGGCAAGCAAATGTGTGAATCGTTAGAACAATACATCGCAGATGGCGATGTTTTACAGATTACTGAAACCATCAATCACATTGATTCTTTTGTCTCCAGACTGCTCCAGCAAGGTAGCTAATCACATGAATAATATGAACGTAATTATTGCTGATGACCATCCTATCGTCCTGTTTGGTATTCGTAAGTCCCTTGAACAAATTGAATGGGTGAATGTTGTAGGCGAGTTCGAAGACTCAACTGCACTGGTTAACAGCTTAAGCAAGCTTGATGCTCACGTACTGATCACTGACCTGTCCATGCCGGGCGATAAATTCGGCGACGGCATCACCTTGATCAAATACATCAAGCGTCATTACCCGCAGTTATCCATCATTGTTCTGACCATGAACAATAACCCGGCGATCCTGAGTTCTGTGCTGGATCTGGATATCGAAGGGATTGTCCTCAAGCAAGGCGCGCCCACCGACCTGCCGAAGGCACTGGCCGCATTGCAGAAAGGCAAAAAATTCACGCCGGACAGCGTGGCGAAATTGCTGGAAAAAATCAGCGCTAATGGTTACGGCGACAAACGTCTGTCTCCGAAGGAAAGCGAAGTTCTGCGTTTGTTTGCAGAAGGCTTCCTGGTCACTGAGATTGCCAAAAAGCTGAACCGCAGCATCAAAACCATCAGCAGCCAGAAGAAATCTGCGATGTTGAAACTGGGCGTGGAAAACGATATCGCCCTGCTGAACTATCTGTCTTCTGTCAGTTCCCAGCCGGTGGATAAAGACTGATATTTAAGAAGGTTACGTTACTTCAGTTGTAAAAAAGGCACCGGGCGGTGCCTTTTTATTGTCCACTTTCCGCCCGCAGGATTAGCGTTTCTTACGTACCAGCGCGCTGTAAAAACTGAGCGTATCACGCAGCGTCTCCAGCGTAACCGGTTTGGATAAACAGTTATCCATTCCCGCCTCAAGACAACGCTGACGCTGTTCCGCCAGCGCGTTCGCGGTAACGCCGATCACCGGTAAAGTGTGGCCAAGTTCGCGCAGTTTTGCCGTCAGCCCGTAACCGTCAAGACGCGGCATATTGACGTCGCTGAGCACAATATCAATTTCGTGTGCACGCATGGCATCCAGTGCGTCAATCCCGTCATTCGCCGTTATCACGACATATCCCATTGTGCCCAGCTGGTCCGCCAGAAGGCGACGGTTGATCGGATGATCATCCACGACCAGCAATGTGATATCGCTGTAATCCTGCGCCACAGCGGCTTCCGGCGCTGCACAGCCCTCTTCTTCCGGTGTCGTATCAAGGCGATAAATCCGGTTGAGCAGTGCGGTGATTTCCAGCGGGGTCGAGGTGCTGTGAACCCAGTAACCTGGCCGCGTTTCGACGGGCGGCCCGATATGGTCGATGGAGAATTCAATTTGTGCGGCCAGTTCGCCCTTATGGATCAGCGGCGTATCGGTGATCAAGACATCTTCCCGCTGGCTTTGCAGCTCCGGCTCGCAGCGCTGAACATTCGCGCCGTGATAGCGCATCAGTTGCATCAGGTAGCTTTCCAGATAAGCATTGCGCACATCCAGCCAGACCGTTTTGTCCTGCCAGTGATCCAGCGGTTCACCCGACGGGAATGTGGCATTGTAAAGCGGAATACGCACCGTGAACGAGCTGCCCAGTCCCGGTTCTGACTCTACCTCGATATCGCCATCCATCAGGTTAATCAGCTTTTCACAGATAGCCAGCCCCAGCCCGGTGCCCTGGAAATGACGCTGCACACCGGTCCCCACCTGGAAGAACGGATCAAACAGGCGCGTGATTTCCCGCTCAGGAATACCGACGCCGGTATCGCGCACCTGAAACTCAAGATAGTTACCGCAGGTTCTGACATTCAGAACGATGCATCCGGTATCGGTAAATTTAATCGCATTGTTAAGAATGTTGGAGATGACCTGTTGCAACCTTACCGGATCGCCATTGAACGACAGCGGCACGTTATGTTCGATAAAGCAGTAAAGCCCCAGACGCTTTTTAACCACCAGCGGCAGATAGTTACCGGCAATATGAGTGATCACTTCACGGCAGGAGAATTCCTGCGGCTCGATCTTCAGTTGCTCGGATTCAATTTTGGAGAAATCGAGAATATCGCTGATGATTTTCAGCAGCAGCGCCGACGAGTTATTCATCGCCGTCACCAGACGGTCCACCCCCTGAGGCAACCCTTGCGTTTGCAGTAAGTCCAGGTTGCCGATGATGCCGTAAAGCGGTGTGCGTAATTCATGGCTGACGGTCGCCAGGAACATCGATTTCGACTGGCTGGCCTGCTCGGCCGCATTGGCCATTTCCTGCAATGACTCTTCCATTTTCACGCGCGCACTGACGTCGATCAGCACACAAATCGCCACATCTTCATTACGGTAGCGTGAATGGACGAAACTCAGTTGAATATTGTTATTGTTCTTGGTAATGACATCGACAAAATTCGTCTGTTGATCGCAGATGATTCGGGTAATACGCTGCCGGTCTTCCTGAGTCAGCATACTGATGTAATTGTGCGCCAGTTCATTACTGAGGATGTTAACCCCATCGCTGATACGCAAAATGGAAATGCCGACCGGCGCTGAGGCCACGATTTTGTGATTGAACTGTTCATGTTCCTCAAGCCGGAATGCGTTTTCCTCGGCCGGTAAAAACATCTTGCGCTCAAACACCCAGGCCAGGATGAACAACAACAAACCGGAGAAAATATTCAATAACACAGCATTAAAAATCAGGATCTTAAACCGGTCAATCACTGTATTAAACGGCATTGAATACACCACACTCAGCGAGGACGGTGTCAGCGGTTTTTTATAAACCAAATCTTTGTAGCCATTGACATACCCGAAGAATGAACTGTCCTGCGGATAACCCTCCGGGGCGCTAGCGGAATGCTCGTCCTCGGAAATCTCCAGCAGAGGCTGATCGTCTTCATCGAGTAAGGTAACCGCAGTGTGCTGAGAATTCGGATTCAATAAATCTTCAGCCCGCAGATTTTGCTGAATCCCCATCAGCGCTTCGAGTTTATTGCCCACATAAATCGGGGTCAGCACATACAGATTTCCGGAATCTTTACTGCCGGACTGCGACACCCAGTACAGACTGTTTTCTTTAGCTTTGCTCTTCGCATTGCGATATTGCAGGATTTTTTCATGTAAGGATTTCAACTGTTCCTGACTTTCGCGCTCGAACGGTTCATTGCTGATCCCAAAATCAACCAGACATAAATTCTCGCCGCTGATGAAGAACACACGATTGAGATCGTAGGCGTCGGAAAAGTTATCTTTCCAGTAATGGATCATGTTGCCCAACGAAGCCAGCGAATTACGGTAGCTGTCATTAATCCCGGAACAATCGGACTCAGGGAACAAGGCGAGATAAGTGGGCGCCGTGTTCTTCGTGCTGATAATGCCATTGATGATATCCAGCCCGTTCATCGACGCGCTCAGGCGATTCTCAGCCATGAACTTAATGCTGTGCATCACATCATTGGAGTTCTTAATGTAACTCTGCGCCAGATCGTAATTGAGGTTATCCTCATCGCGGATCTCGGACTCTTTGTTGTGGAAAATATTCAGCACATAAAAGGTGGTCAGCAGCACCCCCAGCGTCCACAACATAAGCGCCAGCACCCGGAAAAGATAACGGGAGATTCTTAACGTTGTGCGAAACGAAGCAAGATATTTCAAAGATTAACCATTAGCAAAGCGGCTCAGTGAGCGGAATGTGGATCAGGATACACTATTGCCAGACCTTCTAAAAAGCGCCTGATAATGCAGTTTAGGTGAAAGATTTGTTTTAAGACGAATTCAATAAAAAAGGGCATAACTATTGTTATGCCCTTTTGTCTGCCAGCTACGAAAACTTATTCTTCTTCGTCATCAGCCGGCTGATCGTCTTCACTTTCCGCGTCGTCTGGCAGATCGGCTGCTTGTGCCGCTTCCAGTTCGCCCGCTTCGGTGGCGACACCATCCAGTTCTTCGTCTTCAACCGGCTCTGCAACACGTTGTAAACCAACCACATGCTCATCATCGGCGGTACGGATAAGCGTCACACCCTGGGTGTTACGGCCGACAGTACTCACTTCAGAAACACGGGTTCGCACCAGCGTACCTGCGTCGGTGATCATCATGATCTGATCCGCTTCATCAACCTGGATCGCGCCAATAACCGGTCCGTTACGCTCGCTCACTTTGATGGAGATAACGCCCTGGGTTGCACGGGATTTAGTTGGGTATTCAGTCGATTCAGTACGTTTACCGAAACCGTTCTGCGTCACAGTCAGGATACAACCATCACCCCGCGGGATGATAAGCGAAACAACGCTGTCACCTTCGCCCAGACGGATACCGCGAACACCGGTCGCCGTACGGCCCATTGAGCGAACCGCTGCTTCGGAGAAGCGCACCACTTTACCGGCCGCAGAGAACAGCATGACTTCGTCCTGGCCGTCAGTCAGGTCCACACCGATCAGCTCATCACCTTCGTTAAGATTGATGGCGATGATGCCGGCGCTGCGTGGTCGGCTGAAATCGGTCAGGGCAGTTTTCTTCACTGTACCGCTGGCGGTTGCCATGAACACATGACGACCTTCCTCGTACTCGCGTACAGGCAGGATCGCCGTGATGCGTTCGTTCGGTTCAAGCGGCAACAAGTTGACGATAGGACGACCGCGTGCACCGCGGCTGGCTTCCGGCAACTGATAGACTTTCATCCAATACAAACGTCCACGACTTGAGAACATCAGAATAGTGTCGTGGGTGTTAGCCACCAGCAGACGGTCAATGAAATCTTCTTCTTTGATGCGCGCTGCCGATTTACCTTTACCACCGCGACGCTGTGCTTCGTAATCGGTCAGAGGCTGGTATTTTACGTAGCCCTGATGCGACAGCGTCACCACAACGTCTTCCTGATTGATCAGGTCTTCGATGTTGATGTCAGAAGTGTTCGCCGTAATTTCCGTACGACGCGGATCATTGTACTGATCACGAATCGCTTCCAGTTCTTCACGAATGACTTCCATCAGACGGTCAGGGCTGGACAAGATGAACAGCAGCTCGCCGATTTGCACCAGCAGCTCTTTATATTCATCCAGCAGTTTTTCGTGCTCAAGGCCGGTCAGCTTCTGCAAACGCAGATCCAAAATGGCCTGGGCCTGTTGCTCCGTCAGGAAATATTTCCCGTCGTGAATACCAAATTGTGGCTCCAGCCATTCAGGACGGGCAGCATCGTCACCGGCGCTTGCCAGCATCGCTGAAACATTGCCCAGATCCCATGAACGCGCGACCAGGCCAGCCTTTGCTTCAGCCGGTGTCGGTGCAGCACGGATCAGTTCGATGATAGGATCGATGTTAGCCAGAGCGATCGCCAGTGCTTCAAGGATATGCGCACGGTCACGGGCTTTACGCAGTTCGAAAATAGTCCGGCGCGTGACGACTTCACGGCGGTGACGAACAAACGCAGAAAGGATTTCTTTCAGGCCGAGGATCTTCGGCTGACCCTGGTGCAATGCCACCATGTTGATACCGAAAGAAGTCTGCAGTTGTGTCAGTGAATACAGGTTGTTCAGAACCACTTCACCCACTGCATCACGTTTGATTTCAATGACGATGCGCATGCCGTCTTTATCAGACTCATCACGCAGTGCACTGATACCTTCGACGCGTTTTTCTTTCACCAGCTCGGCGATCTTTTCGATCAGACGGGCTTTGTTCACCTGATACGGGATCTCGTGAACAATGATGGTTTCGCGACCGGTTTTAGCATCGGCCTCTACTTCAGCACGGGCACGGATGTAAATTTTGCCACGGCCGGTCCGGTAGGCTTCTTCGATACCACGGCGACCGTTGATGATGGCCGCCGTCGGGAAATCTGGCCCCGGGATGTGCTCCATCAGCCCTTCAATGCTGATGTTTTCATCCTCAATATACGCCAGACAACCGTTGATCACTTCGGTGAGGTTATGTGGCGGAATATTGGTTGCCATACCGACAGCGATACCTGACGAGCCGTTAACCAGCAGGTTAGGGATACGGGTTGGCATAACAGAAGGAATTTGCTCTGTGCCGTCATAGTTTGGCACGAAATCGACAGTTTCTTTTTCTAAATCTGCCAGCAATTCGTGGGCAATTTTTGACATGCGGATTTCGGTATAACGCATGGCGGCTGCGGAGTCGCCATCCACTGACCCGAAGTTACCCTGCCCGTCCACCAGCATATAGCGAAGTGAGAAAGGCTGTGCCATACGCACGATTGTGTCATATACCGCAGTATCACCGTGTGGGTGATATTTACCGATAACGTCACCGACCACACGGGCCGATTTTTTATAGGCTTTATTCCAGTCGTTACCGAGGACATTCATTGCGAAAAGTACGCGGCGGTGCACCGGTTTCAAACCATCGCGCACATCTGGTAGCGCACGTCCGACAATAACGGACATCGCATAATCCAAATAAGAGTTTTTCAGCTCTTCTTCGATGTTAATCGGTGTGATTTCTCTGGCAAGGTCGCTCATGGAGCTGCTATCCCTCTACTGATTATTCATGGCCGCTGCCTGTATAGGCAAAGGTGTAAAACTATACCACAAACCAGCGAAACGTGGAAAACAACCGCCCCCTTTTGCGTACTATTACTCAACACGATTCAAACCCTTGCACAATCGGCATCATTTCGTATAAACATTAACCAGAACGACAAAACTGAGCCAAAGCAGATGGAATATGTATAATCCGCTAATCAAGTTATAAGGAGTTCATCACGCTCATGACAACCACACCGTCAGCAACACCCCAAAACATCGACCATGAAGAGATTGCCAAATTCGAGGCTGTTGCCTCGCGCTGGTGGGATCTGGAAGGTGAATTCAAACCGCTGCATCGCATCAATCCGCTGCGTCTGAACTATATTCTCGAACGCGCCGGTGGCCTGTTCGGGAAAAATGTTCTTGATGTCGGTTGCGGTGGCGGTATTTTGAGTGAAAGCATGGCGGTGGCAGGGGCGAAAGTCACCGGGCTGGATATGGGGGGCGAACCCTTACAGGTGGCACGTTTGCATGCGCTGGAAAGCGGCGTAAAAGTCGATTACGTACAGGAAACCGTTGAGGCACATGCCGATGCACATCCACAGCAATACGATGTGGTGACCTGTATGGAAATGCTGGAGCACGTTCCTGATCCGGCTTCTGTTGTTGCCGCCTGTGCGCGTCTGGTGAAACCCGGCGGCCATGTATTTTTCTCCACGATCAACCGCAATAATAAAGCCTGGCTGATGGCGATTTTCGGCGCTGAGTATGTGCTGAAAATGGTGCCAAAAGGCACGCATGATATTAAAAAATTTATCAAACCGTCTGAGTTACTGGGGATGATTGACCGCACGTCCTTGTCCGAGCGCCACATCATTGGCCTGCACTACAATCCGCTGACCGACCATTTCAAGCTCGGTCCGAATGTGGATGTAAATTACATGATCCACACCCAGGCGTTATAAAATTCTACCGGTAAAAAGAGGACAGCTAATACTGTCCTCTGTCAGGTCAAGGCGCGTGTCAGCCAGTCTGCCGCTGTGCGGGCAACGTCAAACCCTCTGCGGTTGCAAGCCCTTTTTTCATCGGCTTTTGCTGAATTTGCGTTAAGCAACAGGTCATACCGGGGTTAAAACGTTAGTTTTTAGGGCTTTGGTGAATAGTGACGCCGCAACATGATTTTTTAGAATAGTTATTCAGATCAATATAGCGTTTTTTTCTAACGTTTAATAAACCGGCAGTCGATCACCTTTCGTAAAAATATAAGAAAATCGTATCTCAGATATTGACAGGATTGTCGCACCAGCAATGGCGGACTCCTCAGACGGGAGCGTAAAATTTCTCCCCAACTTATCCACAAATCTGCCGATTTTGTTCACTTGCAAAAGGGACATTCAGTCACTATCTTGTCATCAGAAAATAACAAACCCACAATATATTGTGTTTATATCCTGACCAGCACACTAGGGACCTCTTGTGCTGCCGCGCGTGTTTAACGCGGTCGGGTCAGACCTTTTATAAACCTTTAAGGTATCGCACCCCATGAACCAAAGTCTGCTTGTTACTAAACGTGATGGCCGCACAGAACGCATTAACCTTGATAAAATCCACCGTGTCATTGACTGGGCAGCGGAAGGTCTTCAAAACGTATCAGTTTCTCAAGTAGAGCTCCGTTCACACATCCAGTTCTATGACGGGATTAAAACCGCCGATATTCATGAAACCATCATCAAAGCCGCTGCTGATCTGATTTCTAAGGATGCACCGGATTATCAATATCTGGCGGCGCGACTGGCCATCTTCCATCTGCGTAAAAAAGCCTACGGCCAGTTTGAACCTCCAAAACTGATCGACCAGGTGACCCGCATGGTTGAAATGGGTAAATACGACAAACATCTGCTGGAAGACTACACGGCTGAAGAGTTCGAGCAGATGGACAGTTTTATTGACCACTGGCGCGACATGAATTTCTCTTACGCGGCGGTTAAGCAGCTGGAAGGGAAATATCTGGCGCAGAACCGTGTGACCGGCGATATCTACGAAAGCGCACAGTTCCTCTACATTCTGGTCGCGGCCTGCCTGTTCTCCGGCTATCCGCGCGAAACCCGTCTGGATTACATCAAACGTTTCTACGACGCGATTTCAACTTTCAAGATTTCTCTGCCTACGCCCATTATGTCCGGCGTGCGTACCCCGACCCGTCAGTTCAGCTCATGCGTTCTGATCGAATGTGGCGACAGTCTCGATTCCATTAACGCCACCTCCAGCGCCATCGTGAAATACGTTTCACAACGCGCCGGTATCGGCATTAACGCCGGTCGTATCCGTGCACTGGGCAGCCCGATCCGTGGCGGGGAAGCCTTCCACACCGGTTGTATCCCTTTCTACAAACATTTCCAGACTGCGGTGAAATCCTGTTCTCAGGGTGGCGTTCGCGGCGGTGCAGCCACCTTGTTCTACCCGATGTGGCATCTGGAAGTGGAAAGCCTGCTGGTACTGAAAAACAACCGTGGTGTTGAAGGCAACCGCGTCCGTCATATGGACTACGGTGTGCAGATCAACAAACTGATGTATCAGCGTCTGGTGAAAGGTGGCGACATTACCCTGTTCAGCCCGTCTGACGTGCCGGGCCTGTACGATGCATTCTTTGCCGATCAGGACGAGTTCGAACGCCTGTATGAGAAATACGAGCAGGACGCCAGCATCCGTAAACAGAAAGTGAAAGCAGTTGAACTGTTCTCCCTGATGATGCAGGAACGTGCCTCAACCGGCCGCATCTACATTCAGCATGTTGATCACTGCAACACCCACAGCCCGTTTGATCCGGCTATCGCGCCTGTTCGCCAGTCCAACCTCTGTCTGGAAATCGCGCTGCCAACCAAACCGCTGGATGACGTGAACGACGAAAACGGCGAAATCGCACTGTGTACGCTCTCTGCCTTTAACCTCGGCGCTATCGACAGCCTCGACGATCTGGAAGAACTGGCGGTACTGGCGGTTCGTGCGCTGGACGCCTTGCTCGATTATCAGGATTACCCGATTAAAGCCGCAAAACGCGGTGCGATGGGCCGTCGTACCCTGGGTATCGGCGTGATTAACTACGCGTATTATCTGGCAAAAAATGGCGTGCGTTATTCCGACGGCAGTGCCAACAACCTGACCCACAAAACCTTTGAAGCCATCCAATATTACCTGCTGAAAGCTTCCAACGAGCTGGCGAAAGAACAAGGCGCATGCCAGTGGTTCAATGAAACCACTTATTCGCAAGGCATCATGCCTGTGGATACCTACAAGAAGGATCTGGATGCCATTTGCGATGAGCCGCTGCATCTGGACTGGGATACACTGCGCGAAAGCATTAAAACGCACGGCCTGCGTAACTCGACGCTGTCTGCGCTGATGCCGTCTGAGACCTCTTCGCAGATCTCCAACGCCACCAACGGCATCGAGCCACCGCGCGGCCATATCAGTATTAAAGCCTCGAAAGACGGCATCCTGCGTCAGGTTGTGCCTGAGTATGAGCGTCTCAAAGATCAGTATGAGCTGCTGTGGGATATGCCGAACAACGACGGTTATCTGCAACTGGTGGGCGTGATGCAGAAATTCATCGACCAGGCGATTTCTTCAAACACCAACTACGATCCGTCGCGCTTCCCGAACAGCAAAGTGCCGATGAAACAGTTGTTGAAAGACTTGCTGACCGCCTACAAATTTGGCGTGAAAACTCTGTACTATCAGAACACCCGTGACGGTGCCGATGATGTACAGGAAGACATGAAAGCCGAGGTGGCTGATGACTGTGAAAGCGGCGCCTGCAAAATCTAATCTTCTGTTTTAATTAAAAATATTATTCAAAACCCCCGTCAGGGGGTTTTTGCCGAGAATGTCGAGGAAGTTATGGCCTACAGTACTTTTTCCCAGAATAAAAACGATCAGCTTCTTGAGCCAATGTTCTTTGGCCAGTCGGTTAACGTTGCCCGTTTCGACCAACAGAAGCATGAAATTTTTGAAAAACTGATCGAAAAGCAACTGTCATTTTTCTGGCGTCCGGAAGAGATTGATGTTTCCCGTGACCGTATCGATTTCCAGGCGCTGCCGGAACATGAAAAGCACATCTTCCTGAGCAACCTGAAATACCAGACGCTGCTGGATTCCATTCAGGGCCGCAGCCCGAACGTCGCACTGCTACCGCTGATTTCCATTCCGGAACTGGAAACCTGGGTCGAGACCTGGGCGTTTTCAGAAACGATTCATTCACGGTCTTATACTCATATCATCCGTAATATCGTTAACGATCCGGCAATGGTATTTGACGATATCGTGACCAACGAAGAAATCCTCAAACGCGCGAAAGACATTTCCGGTTATTACGACACGCTGATTGAAATGACCAGCTACTACCATCTGCTGGGGGAAGGCACGCATCAGGTCAACGGCAAAACGGTCGTGGTTAATCTGCGTGAGCTGAAGAAGAAGCTCTACATCTGTCTGATGAGCGTTAACGCGCTGGAGGCGGTACGTTTCTACGTCAGTTTCGCCTGTTCATTTGCGTTCGCTGAACGTGAACTGATGGAAGGCAACGCGAAAATTATCAAGATGATCGCCCGCGACGAAGCGCTGCATCTGACCGGCACTCAGCACGCGCTGAACCTGCTGCGTTCAGGCCAGGACGATCCGGAAATGGCTGAAATTGCGCGGGAATGCCAGCAGGAATGCCACGACCTGTTTGTTCTGGCGGCACAACAGGAAAAAGACTGGGCAGAATACCTGTTCAAAGACGGTTCCATGATCGGCCTGAACAAAGACATTCTTTGCCAGTACGTCGAATACATCACCAATATCCGTATGCAGGCTGTCGGGCTGGATGCGCCGTTCAAAACCCGCTCGAACCCAATCCCGTGGATCAACGCCTGGCTGGTGTCCGATAACGTGCAAGTTGCGCCGCAGGAAGTGGAAGTCAGTTCGTATCTGGTCGGTCAGATCGACTCTGAAGTTAACGCCGATGACCTGAGTGATTTTGAGCTTTAAATGACCGACAGGATACTCACACTTTCAGCCAACGGACAGCAACTGGTCTGTAAAGCCGGGCACCGCAATTTGCTGGAAGTGTTTGAACATCATCAGGTTGAAGTGGAATACCAGTGCCGGGAAGGTTATTGCGGATCGTGCCGGATGAAGCTTATCAGCGGGGAAGTCACTTACAGTGAAAAACCTTTAGCCTTCATCTCAGACGGCGAAATTTTGCCGTGCTGTTGCATGCCGGCCGGGGATATTGAAGTCGAGTTTTAGCTCCTCCCCTTCGCAGGGGAGGAGCTAAAACTCAGACCTTAGCAACCCGATCCAGCCACGGGTAATCCGCCACCGGCTCCCAGCCATTCAGATAGCGCCGCAACATATCCATCGCCACCATCGCCATCGTCTCCTGCCGTAATGCCAGCCCGTGACGCGTCGCGGTATAACGGATCGTCAGGCCACGGGTGCCGGCCGGGGTATGCAGTGCCAGACTTAACTCTTCACCAGACAGCGCCCCGACAGCCAGCGCCAGTTGGGCACCGGTAGTTTCGGCCAGCGTCTGTGCGCGTGCCAGCAGGCATTCGAGGGATTTCTCCGGGGAAGCTTCGTTGTCCTGTGGCAATAATTCACCATTGGTCAGCGGGACTCCTGCACTTTGCAAACGCCAGTTCAACAGGCCACCGGTAAAACTTTCGCTGACCGCCAGACGTAAATCCTGTGCCAGCAGACGTTCAGCAAGACGATCCGGCAGGCTGCCCTGTCCTTCGAAAATAGTGCTTTCCCCGGCCACTTCCCGCACACGTTCGAATGCTTTGTGCATCGCGTTTTCCTGCGAACGCGGACCGGTCACTTTCAGTTCAATGATAGGCGATGACGAACGGTACCCCATCACCACGCCTTCGGGCAGTTCGAGTTTATCCAGTTCGGTGGCAAGATCACTTTCACCCCGTCCGAAGGTGGTCAGACGCAGACATAACGGGGCTTCCAGCGCCGGAAATTGTTTGTGCAGACGCGGAACGATTTGTTGTTCCACCATCACTTTAAATTCAGAGGGTACGCCAGGCGTAAAGAATATCTGGCAACGGTTAAGTCGCACACTGAAGCCGCAGGCAGTCCCGACCGGATTATCCAACAACTCGGCATTGGCGGGGATCTGGGCCTGTTTACGGTTGGATTCAGCCATCGGACGGCCGCGTTCCCTGAAGAACGCCTGCATGGTTTCAATCCAGCCGGCATCTTCTACCAACTCCACCCCACAGGCTTTAGCCGCCGCCAGCGCACTTAAATCATCGGTCGTTGGCCCCAGGCCGCCGTTCACGATAAGCACATCAGCGATGTGGCTACGTTCTTTGAGAACAGCAACCAGCGCATCCAGGCTGTCGCCCACCGTTTCACGGCTGGTCATCGGTAAACCTTGCTCAAACAGATAATTCGCCAGCCACGCCGAATTGGTATCTACAATCTGGCCATGCAGTACTTCATCACCCGTACTCAGCATCTCAACCCTAAGCATCCCGTTCTCCTTCTGTATTTTTTGTTATTCCACTGTAGAAAGGCTGGGCAAGAAAAACAATCTCTCTACGGCAGAAAACAAAAAGGCCCGCACGAATGCGAGCCTCAGATCTTGCTTCAGACAACATCAGAAATTCACTGCGCCGCCTACATAAGCACCATCTGCCACCACGTTATCGCGGTTGCCGTCTTTACCATCCATCGCCATGTAGCGGTAACCCACGCTCACAGTAACCAGCGGGATGGCGGTCAGACGCACGCCGGCGTTAGCTTCTTTGTAGTTGCCAATGCCGCTCGACAGTGAATCCGGAGAATAGTAGTAGTCACCGTACAGGGTGAACATTTTCGCGATTGGCAGTTGCAGACCACCGCCGACAGCCGCAGCATAACCTTCGTCACCGTCTTTCGGATTGGTATACAGACCTTTACCGCCAACCGTTGCCATGAACGGGCCGAGCGGAATGTTGTATCCCAGCCCTACACCTGCCACGTCGCCGTCATCGTCGTTATGCGTCCAGTCACCGCTCAGTGCCAGGCCCGGAGACGTGGTGCCAAAGCCCACACCCAGATGCGTGTAATGTTCACCGACTTCACCATTTACACTGATCGCGTTCGCGGCAGCAGCCGCGAACATCAAACTGGCAGCGGCGCCAGCGACAAGGATCTTTTTCATTATTTTTCCCAAATAATTGCTAAACAACATTAAATCTTCCGCCCGAAGTCTAAAGCAATTTACTCTGTTGTCACAACGTTTTGGATCTTTTAAACGTTCAGTCAAGCCGGGAAAATTGTAAGGAACATCGTTTTCATTAATGAAACGAAGCTTTCCCGTTGAAATGATAACCCCCGCCTATTTACCCCTGATTAATATCAGGTTTATTTCAGTACTCTGTATTACGCAAGCCTTTCTATCCATCGCCGGACGCTGGCCCGCGAGATTTTAATCCCGCCCTGCGACAGGGCTACGGGCAGCGGATAATAGGCCACCGGCCACTGGAAGCGCGGGATCTTATTGCTCAGCCAGAGGTTAAGTTCCTCATACCGCAGCCCGGCTTGTGCGTCGAGCACAGCGACCGGCCGCTGACCAAATTGCTCATCCTCCACCGGCACAACAAACGCCTGCAAAACCTGCGGATGGCTGACCAGCACTTTTTCGATATCTTCAGGCTGGATCCCTTCCCCGCCGCTGAAAAACAGATTATCCAGCCGCCCGGCGATCAGCAGTTCGCCATCACGCCATTCTCCGCGGTCACGGGTATGCAACCAGCCACCGGCGTCGGCTACCGGCGATAACTGACCGTTTTTCCAGTAACCACTGGCCAGGCTGTCAGTGCGGATCAGGATCTCCTGATCCGCAATTTTAACTTCCTTTCCCGCCAGTGCCTGACCGACACCGGCGCGGCCATCAGCGCGTTTCGCCGTGACGGTAGACGCGGTTTCGGTCAGCCCGTAGCCGCACCAGCAGCGTATTCCCGCGCTTTCAGCCTGTCCGGTGAGTTCAGGAGGAATTTGCGCGCCGCCAAGCAAAACGTCTTTCAGCTTTTCAGGCACCGCAGTCCCTTGCAGCAAGCGCCAGAGCTGCGTGGGTACCAGCGAAGCGTGGCTGCAGCTGGCCAGGGCCAGTTCAAACGGCTGCCCTTCAGTCAGCACCAGCGTGGCGCCCGCCGTCAGCCAGCGCCAGAGAATGCCCTGCCCGGAAACATGAAACAGCGGCAGGGAAAGCAGCCAGCTGTCGTTGCAGGTGAAAGGGATCACCTTCAGCACACCCGCCGCACTGGCCAGGTGTGCGGCAACCGTGTGCGCGGCAGCTTTCGGTAACCCGCTGGAACCTGATGTCAGCGTCAGTGTGGCGATGCGCTGCGGTTGCCATCCGGCAGAACTGATCCAGCAGGCATTCTGCAGGGTCAGCGCGGGGATATTCAGCAGCAGCCCCGGCTCTGCCAGATCCAGCATAAAAGCGATATCAAGCTGTGAAAGCAGTTCGTCACATAATGCCTGAGGCAGTTGCGGATTAAGCGGCAACAGGCGTGCGCCAGTTTGTAATAACGCCAGATAGCTGAGTACAGCATCCAGGGTATTTTTACTGCGCAGAACAACACCCGCACCTTCTCCCACGCCCTGTGCCATAAAACCGGCTGCCAGCGTATCAATACGGTGCTGTAAATCACGCCAGCACCAGGTGATATCTCCCGCTTTCAGCGCCACGGCAAAAGGTGAAAGGTTTGCCCTTTCACGCCATGGCCAGTCGTTGATCATTTGCTCTGCCATACGATCTCCAGATCAGACGCGTCAGTCAGCGGTAATGCAGAGCCCGGCCAGCGACGGATAAGCTGCGTGTGCATGAGATCCAGCGTGTCCAGTCCGGGAATGGTGTCCGGCGTCAGCCACTGGGCAATGCGCGCCAGTTGCGTCAACCCGAGGCTGGATTCGAGGGAGGAACTGATCACTGCTTCCAGCCCTGCGGCATGCGCCTGCGCGATCAACTGGCGACAGCGCATCAGGCTGCCGGTAAGTGTAGGTTTGATGATAATTGCCGCCAGCCCGGGTTCGGCCAGCACGGTAAAACCGGTTTCGCGCACACTTTCATCCCAGGCGATCGCGATACCGGTCAGACGGGCGAAATCACGGGACTGCCCGCGGGTCAGACACGGCTCTTCAATAAACGCAATACGCGAACGCAGTTCAGGTGCCACATGGCGGGCAAATCCTTCGGCTTTAACCGGCGTCCAGCTGCGGTTAGCATCAAGGCGTAAATGCAGTTCCGGTAAGGCTTCCAGCAGCATACTGACATTCAGACCATCGCCGACGGATTCGTACAACCCCACTTTTACTTTCGCAACTTTCCTGCCACGAAAATCGCCCGGCAGTGCACCGAGACGGGCATAAAGTTCATTCGGATCACCATGACACAGCGGCGCACAGCGCGTGCTCAATACCGGCGGCAGTTCATCGCGCAGTTCGGCATCCGCGCAACTTAGCCCAAATGCCACAGAAGGCAAGGCGCTGAAGGCCGAGGCAACTGCCGGGAGCGACGCACCTTGCACCCACTGGCTCAGACCATGCTGAACGGCCTCCTGCGCCTGAGACATATCTTCCAGACTGAACCCCGGCAGCGGTGCAATTTCACCCCAGCCTGTTTTTTCATCCTGCCACAGTGACACGAGAAAACCGTCGCGGGTTTTCAGGCGCTGATTGCGCAGCACCACCCCAGCCTCCATCGGCACGCTGTACCGGTACACCGTGGCGCGACGCATTATGGATTACGCTTAAATTTGCTGAAGTCCGGCTGACGTTTTTCATTAAACGCGTTGCGGCCTTCCTGACCTTCATCGGTCATGTAGAACAACATCGTGGCGTTCCCGGCCAGCTCCTGAAGCCCCGCCTGACCATCGCAATCGGCGTTCAGTGCGGCTTTCAGGCAACGCAGTGCCATCGGACTGTTTTCCAGCATTTCACGACACCAGCGCACAGTTTCTTTTTCCAGATCAGCCAGAGGAACCACGGTGTTCACCAGCCCCATTTCCAGTGCCGCGTTGGCATCGTACTGGCGGCACAGGAACCATATTTCACGGGCCTTTTTCTGACCGACGATACGCGCCATATAGGACGCGCCCCAGCCGCCATCGAAAGAGCCGACTTTCGGGCCGGTCTGGCCGAAGATGGCGTTATCTGCTGCGATGGTCAGGTCGCACATCATATGCAGTACATGACCGCCGCCAATGGAATAACCGGCTACCATCGCGACCACAGGTTTCGGACAAGTGCGGATCTGACGCTGGAAATCCAGCACGTTAAGATGATGCACACCGCTGGCATCCTGATAACCGCCGTAATCGCCACGGACTTTCTGATCGCCCCCCGCGCAGAAGGCTTTTTCACCTTCACCGGTCAGCACGATCACACCGATGCCTTCGTCATTACGGGCGTCGTCGAGTGCACGGATCATTTCTTTGACGGTCAGCGGACGAAACGCGTTGCGAACCTGCGGCCGGTTGATGGTGATTTTAGCGATGCCGTCAGTGGATTTGTGATAACGGATATCTTCAAACTCGCCGGTGCACTCACGCCATTCGACAGGTGCATACAATTGTTTTTCATCAGGATAAATCATGCTTAACTTCCTTTAAGACAGGTGAAGTAATAAATTCCAGCGCCTGACGGGCATATTCGGCCGGATTATCACGGTGTGCGTTATGCCCGGCATTGGCGACAGTGCGCAGCCCGAAACCGGACTGCTGCGCAAGATGAATAAATTTGATGTCCTGGTTGCCACACAGCCAGACAACCGGCAGGGAAATCCGCAGCAATTGTTCGCGTAAATCAGGTTGTACCGAAAGCGACGTAGCGGTCAGCACGGCGGCGACAGTGTGCGGATTATTGTTCTCACGCAACATAATCATTTGCTGGCGTTGCGAACGGGACAGGCTGGAAAACACCGGTTGCTGATACCAGATGTCCAGCGCCTGTTTCCACGGCATTTGCAAAAAGCGAGCCGCCCATTGCTGGTCATGATGGCGGCGTTGTGCCCTTTCGGCCTGACAGGTCAGCCCCGGATGTGCGCCTTCGACCAGCAGGCCCTGTAAACCGGTACGATCGCCCTGGCAGGCGTGATACAGACTGATGCGCCCGCCCAGCGAGTAGCCAATCAGCCAATACGCGGCGACGTTTTTCACACGCAAGGTGTCGGTTAACTGCTGGCTGACATCCGCAAAACCGGCAGCCGTCAGCGACGCAGAACGGCCATGTCCCGGCAAATCCACAAACAGACAAGGCCAGCCACCAAGCGCAGGAAGCAAGGGCTGCCAGTCGTCTGCACTGCCCAGCAGGCCATGGAGAAACACCAGCCACGGACGGTCTGTGACCCCGGCGTTGAGAACCTGACAGGCCAGCGTCATGATGCGCTCATCTCCTGTACCAGCGAACGCAGGCATTCTGCCCCTTCTGTTTCACTGACTTTTAGCTCGATCAGTTTCACGCCCCCATGCTGCCAGCATTGACTGACTGCATGATGCAGCTCAGACATCGACACCGGACAGGCATAATCCAGACCAAACATTGCCGCTGCGTGGCTGAAACTCACATTCTGCGGCATACAGTAAAAGCGCTGCCGCTCGGCTTCCGGTGTCGGTAACAACGAGAAAATCTGCCCGCCATTGTTATTCACCACAATAATCACCGTCGGTGCAGAACACTGACGCATCAGCGCCAGTGCGTTTAAATCATAAAGCGCGGAGATATCACCCAGCAGCGCCAGCGTCGGTTTGCAGGTTGCGCGCTGTACGCCCGCAGCGGTCGACAGCAGCCCGTCAATACCGCTTGCGCCGCGATTGGCGAAAACAGGATAACCGGCGGGAAGTTGAGCAAAGGCATCGGCCAGACGCACAATCAGGCTGTTGCCGAGAAATAGCTGGCCCTGCTCAGGTAATAAAGCCGGTAGCTGCCACGCAGCGGCGGCCTCGCCAAATACACCTTCGAGACGGGTTTCCACGGCATGTAACGCGCGCTGCGAGCAATGTTCAAGGGCTTGGGCCCAGTCCCCCTGAGGCTGAGCCGGATGAGACTGCAACCATTCACTGACGCTGGCCTGTATCCGACGACCACGATGTTGTGCCGGATCCTGACGGCCAGGCAGCGGATCAATCAGCCAGTACTCATCAGGTTGGCAGGCCGCCTGCCATTGCAGCAGGCGCTTACCGGTCAGACCTGCGCCGAACTGGATCACCAGTTGAGCATGCGCCAGTATTGCCTGTGCCTGAGGTGACGCCAGCCACAAATCCGCGCAAGGGAGCGGATTACCGGTTGATGCCTGCACATCACTGATCAGCGGCCAGCCCAGTTGCTCCGCCCAGTGTGCCACCCGTTCACTTTCACGTCCCGAAAGGCGGCCTGCGATAATGACGCCGCGTTTTTGCCGCCATGAAAACCAGTCCGGCTGTTCGGTCACCGGCAAAACCTGAGAATACTTCAGCCACGGCTGTTGTCCCTGCCACCAGTCGCCCAGCGTTTGCAGCCAGTCCAGATGTTCGCCATTGTCCTCGCCATACAGCGGTTCAGCGAACGGGCAGTTAATGTGCACGGCGCCGTGTGTCTGCTGCGCCAGCACATTATCCAGCGCGGAAACCAGCCAGCTCGCACTGATTTCCGGTGTCGGACGGGGTAATTCCAGCGACCCGACCGGATGACTGGCGAACATACCGGTCTGGCGGATAGCCTGATTAGCACCGCAACCGATGAGTTCCGGGGGACGGTCAGCGGTGAGCAATACCAGTTTTTCGCCGGTCAGCCCGGCTTCGATCAACGCAGGATACAAATTTGCCACCGCCGTACCGGAGGTAACGATAATCGCCACGCGCTGCCCGCTGGCTTTTGCCAGCCCGAGTGCCAGATGGCCGAGGCCGCGTTCATCAAAATGAGTATGGCAGATAAGATGCGGATGTGCGGCGGCGGCCAGCGTTAACGGCGTAGACCGGGAACCGGGTGCGATGCACACATGCTGCACCTGATGGCGGGTTACGGCTTCGAGGATAAGCGTCGCCCAACGGCGGTTAAAAACGGCTACAGACATGTTCAACTCACTCCGGCAAAGGGTTATCCGGCCTGAACGGCAGGCGTGTAATGCTCTTCCAGCAAAGTGCGCAAACCCGCGGCTTTGTTTTCGATTTCCAGCCATTCCTGTGCGGCGTCAGAACCGGCGACAATCCCCGCACCGGCATAGAGTTCAAGATGATGTCCTTTCACCATGGCAGAACGCAGCGCGACGGTAAATTCACTTTGTTCAGCACTGAGATATCCGGCAGAACCGGCATACCATTCACGATCAAAAGGTTCAAATTCAGCAATGAACTTGCGTGCAGCCTGTCTCGGTAATCCGGCCACGGCTGCGGTCGGTTGCAGGCGTTGCAGACAACCGGCATCATCAGGCCCGGTCAGTTCACCGTGAATATTGCGGCGTAAATGCTGCACTTTGCGCAGACGTAAAACCTCTGCCGGTGTGACATCCAGCGAATGCGCCCCGCCCTGTAAACGCTGACAGATGTCGTCAACGACCAGTAAATTTTCACGCTGATTTTTGCCATCGCTGAGCAGCCAGTCACCCAGTGCCTGCGCTTGCTGATCATCGGGATGATTGGCCACGGTTCCCGCCAGCGCTTCGGTATAGAGTTCGGTGTTATCACGCAGAAATAAACGTTCCGGGCTGGAACCCAGAAACGCCTGTTGTGCGGTGAACGCCAGCATAAAATGATAGCAGTGATGATTAACGCTGCGGCTGGCAGCAAGAAATGCACAGGCATTCAGTGGCTGACTGAGCGTTAAGGTTGTTTTGCGTGCCAGCACGACTTTATCGAACTGATGCTGTTCAATACCTGAAAGCGCACGTTCAACCAGCGCCTTCCACTGCGACTCGGCCGGTAAATGCTGATGCTGTAATACGTGGGAGGTAAGCGGTGGTAAGGTGCGACTGGCCACCAGTGAACGCAGGAACAAGCGTGTGCGGCGTGCCTCATCCTGTAAAGAATACGGACTGAAAAGGGTACAACGCAGCCACCAGGTATTGCCCTGACGGCAAAGTTCGATGCGGGGAAGAAACAGTGCGTTGGCAGCGGATGCATCATCCGCCGTACCGTTAAACGCATTCAGCCCCCAGATATGCAAATCGGGAACCTCAGGAAACTGGCGAATAAACGCCTGCGCTTGCGCAATATGCCCAAAAGAATAAGCATCGCCACAAACGGCAGCTTCTTCATTTCCGTCACGTTGTTGCCAGTAAAATTTCGGGTAACAAGGCTGCGCAGCCAGCCATTCGAGCAGGCCAGTGTCAGGCTGTTTTTGCAGGGAATAACTGAATTGCCGGATCCCCGCAGCAGCAGGCCATTTGCCTGCCAGCCTCGTATCAAGCTGTTCAATGATTGCTGAGATTTGTTTCACCGCTACCTCGGACCATACCGGATGTTTAGTGACGGGCAGAAATACCCCTCTGGATCAAAAAACGGGTTGGATCAATAACGGAAGAATTATGCGGCGATACGAAAAATGAAAATATGCGACAGATCAAGCTGAAGTGAGTGCCGTTAGCTAAGAAGGAGTAGAAGAAGGGAGAAAGGTGTAAGTCACCGGGCAGAAACAGGAGCAGCAGACGCTGCCCCTGTTCAGTGAGATTAACGACGCAGAAGCAGGCCGACAACCAGACCTACGGCAGCACCGACGCCGACGCCATGCCATGGATTTTCATGCACATAATCATCAGTTCTTTCTGCAACCTGACGGGCTTTCTTGCAGTAAGAACGTGCCGCCGGGTCAATACGTGATTTAATATCTTTCAGTGCATTTTCTGCACGTGCTTTGACCTGAATGTATTTCTCATCCGCTTTGTCACCCGAGGATTTGAGTACTTCCTCCAGCGTTTCAGTCAACATGCGTAAATCGTCATCCAACGAATTCTGCTGTGTCTCAAATTGTTCAGCCATGGTTATCTCCTTATGATGGGTTCGTGTAAAAGCATAGACTGCCTTTAACCCTAGCGCATATCGGGAGTAATTGCCTGAAGGATCCGCCCTAAACTGCCGAAAAATCGAGGTTTTAAGAACCTTCCGACCCTTTAGTTTCAGTAAAAACGGTTCTTTTCACGGCCTCGTTTTGCTGCTTTTCACGCTGTTTGGCCAGCCACAATCCACTGTTTTTCATCGCGTAACCGAACACTAACCCCACCAGCAAAGACACCACCACCTGACGCCAGTCACCTTGCGCGGCGAAGGTCGCGCAGGCACCGATAAAGGTGCCCGGCACAAAGGCCAGCCATTGCTGCCGAGCCTGAATACACATCAGGAATGCCACTACGCCAGTCAGCAGGTAACCCAGAATGTTCCATTCGGGACGCATGGCGCTGCCTGCAATAATCACGACCGCCCAAAATACACCGCTGAGACAGGTCAGGGTGCTGATCAGCAACCCGCGTAATCCGCCCTGCGGGCATGCGAAATACGCTGTGCATCCCAGGAAACCCGCCCAGCTTATCAGGCCAAGGCTTATCGCCACCCAACCCCAGATACCAGAGAGGATGCCGGTGGTGATGGCGATCATCACTAAAACATTCATGGTGTGAACCTGTACGAATCTGAACAAGCGCGCAGTGTACGCATTGGCAGGAATAATGAAATGGGAGAGATCACAAAACCAATGTAATAATTATCTGAACGTACATATAAATGTGATTCACATCACATAAATCAATCAATACGATTAAAAAAGCCGCTCATGTGAGCGGCTTTGTCAGGTTTTGCAGATGCTCTCAGAGCAGCGGTTGGGCCATCTGTACCAGCGAAATCAGCGGTTGCGGGAAGATACCCAGCAACAGCACTAAAATCGCAGAAATCAGCACCACGACACCGCCTGCGGTCAGTGCCCAGTTGTTCGGGGTATCACGTACCAGCGTTTCCGGTGCACTCAGGTACAGGCTCACGGTGACGCGCAGATAGTAATAAAGACCAATCGCAGAACCCACCACTACAGCACCGGTCAGCCACCACAGATGGGCGGTCACACCGGTCGCAATCACGTAGAACTTACCGATAAAGCCCAGCGTCATCGGAATACCGGCCAGTGACAACATCATCACGGTCATCACCGCAGACAGGATTGGCTTATGCCAGAACAGGCCACGGTAAGAGAACAGTGATTCTGCGTCCGGGCCTTTGTACGGGCTGGACATCAGACTGACCACACCGAAAGCGCCGAGGCTGCTGAACAGATAACCGGCCAGATACACACCAACGGTTTCCATCGACAACTGGTGCGTTTGTACCGCAATCAGTGCCACCAGCAGATAACCAAGGTGAGCGATGGAGGAATAACCGAGCAGACGTTTAATGTTGCTCTGGCTGATAGCCATCAGGTTACCGACCAGAATCGAACAGAAGGCAATGATGCTCAGCACGATGCGGATTGATTCACTGTCAGCCACAGGCGCATACAGGAACAAACGCATGACCACCGCAAAGATAGCGATCTTGCTGGCGGTTGCCAGGAAAGTCGAGACCGGTGCAGGTGCGCCCTGATACACGTCTGGCGTCCACAGGTGGAACGGAACCAGCGACAGTTTGAAGCCCAGCCCCACAATCATCATTCCGAGACCGGCCATCAGCAAAGGCTGATGCAGCATTACGCCATCGCCCAGATTTTTGCCCAAAGACGCGAAGGACAAATCACCGGACTGTGCGTACAGCAGCGCCATACCAAACAGCAGGAAAGAAGACGCAGCAGCCGACAGCAGCATGTATTTGATAGCCGCTTCCAGCGAGCGTTTCTGGCGGTAGGCGTAACCAATCAGGCCGAACAATGGCAGGGAAATCAGTTCGATCCCGAGGAACATTGACGCCAGATGGTTAGAACATGCCAGCAGAATGCCGCCCATGGCCGCAATGAGAACTAACAGATAGAACTCTTCGCGGTTGTCCGGATAACCGGCCAGCCAGGGGTAAGCAAACGTACTGGTGGCCAGACTCGCCAGCAAGACCAGACCGATGTAGAACATCGAGTAGCCGTCAACGCGCAGCAGCGGTGTGACATCCTGCGGACCGACCTGCCCGACGTAGTAAAGGGAAAGTAAGGCAACGTTCAGCCCGATGACTGTCAGTGTGGCATTGAGAAAATGGTCGCGTCGCCACGCAATGGACAGCATCACCACCACCACCGTCAATCCGACGATCATCAGCGGTAATAGTGCGATCAGATTTTGAAGTGTAAATGTCATGGCGAGTTACGGCCTTGTCGTTGAAATAGTGGAAACTGAAGACCCGAACCCGTGCTGGATGTTACTCATCGCAGCACTCGAAGTATCCAGAATTGGCTGCGGGAAGATGCCCAGCACCACCAGCAATACCACCAGCAACAGGATGATCGACAGTTCGCGTGAGGTCATACCCTGCAGCGGTTCGTCAGATTTTGCTTTGCCATAGTAAGCGCGCTGCATCATCACCAGTGAGTAAACCGAAGCGAATACCAGACCAAAGGTTGAGATGACAGTGATCACCGGCACAACCGGGAAGCTGCCAAACAGGATCTGGAATTCACCAACGAAGTTACCTGTACCCGGCATCCCTAACGTGGCGACAGCGAAGAACAGAGACAACGCTGGCAGGTATTTAATACGCCCCCACAATCCTCCCATCTGGCGCATATCACGGGTATGCAGACGTTCGTAGAGCTGACCACAAATGATGAACATCCCGGCGGCGGACAGACCGTGTGCAATCATCTGAATGACTGCGCCCTGGTATGCCAGGTGGCTGCCGGTGTAGATAGCAATCAGTACGAAGCCCATGTGCGAAACGGAGGTGTATGCGATCAGACGTTTAATATCGGTCTGGCAGAACGCCATCCACGCACCGTAGAAGATACCAATCACACCCAACCACATAGCAATCGGTGCGAACTGGTGCGAGGCTTCCGGGAACAGCGGCAGACAGAAACGTAACATCCCGTAGGCCGCGGTTTTCAGCAAGATACCGGCTAAGTCAACGGAACCGGCTGTCGGTGCCTGACTGTGTGCATCCGGCAACCAGCCGTGCAATGGCACAACCGGCATTTTCACCGCAAACGCGATAAAGAAACCGAGCATCAGCAGATATTCAACACCGTGCGACATCGGCGTTTTCAGCAGGTCAGCGTAGTTGAATGTCCATACACCAGTGGCGTTGTAATGCACGAACACCAGGCCGAGGATCGCAATCAACATCACCAGTCCGCTGGACTGTGTATAGATGAAGAATTTGGTTGCTGCGCTGATACGTGTTTTACCGTCTGACGCTTTGTGGCCCCACAAAGCAATCAGGAAGTACATCGGCACCAGCATCATTTCCCAGAAGAAGAAGAACAGGAACATGTCGATGGCGAGGAACACGCCGATAACGCCGCCGAGGATCCACAATAAATTCAGGTGGAAGAAACCCTGATATTTCTGGATTTCACGCCACGAACAGAGGATCGCCAGCACACCCAGCAAACCGGTCAGTACCACCATCAGCAGGGACAAACCGTCCAGTGCCAGATGGAAACTGATGCCAAAACGTGGGATCCATGGCAACGAAAACTCGGATTGCCACTGCGGAATCCCCGCAGGCGTCGTTAATGAATATCCTCCCTGCAACCACAATTGCACGGAAAGAGCCAGCGTCAGCCCCATCGCAATCAACGCGATCCAGCGCGGTACTTTGCTCCCAAAGCGCTCAGTCTGCCAGCACAGCAGCCCGCCGATAAAGGGGATAAATATTAGCCAAGGTAATAGCATGGCGTGTCGTTCCCTTCTTTTATGCCCGAAGGCTATTTCACTTGCCGGCCCGTTACGGGAACAGACCGGCATTGATAACTACACCTGGAATGCAGGCTTAAATCACCAGCAGCAGCGCCAGAACGACAACTGCACCGAGCCCCATTGACGCAACGTACCAACGCACCTGGCCGTTTTCGCTGAGAGTCAGACCACGGTTACCCAGACGGGCAAACAGCGCAGGCAGATTCATCATTGAGTTCAGCGGATCACGTTGCAGGAGTTTCGCGACCAGCAGATAAGGTTTCACGAAAATCATGTCGTACAGCCAGTCGAAGCCCCAGGCATGGAACCACCAGGTCGTGAAGAAACGGCCCGGTGCGCTTTTCGCAATGCTGTTGACCAGCGAGCGTTTACCCAGATACAGGGCCGCCGCCAGCAGAATCCCAACAATTGCAATCACGCCTGATGTGATTTCCAGCGTCAGCACACTGCCGTGCGCCAGTTCAGTGGTATCCGGCAGTACGCCTTTCAGTGGCGGAACAATCATCGCGCCAATGAAGGTGGACAGAACCAGTAACACCAGCAGCGGCAGGTGGTGAGTGATGCCTTTACCCGCATGTGCTTTGATTTTTTCTTCGCCATGGAAGACGATGAAGATCATGCGGAAGGTGTACAGCGAGGTCATAAACGCCCCGACCAGACCCGCAACCATCAGATTCAGGTGGCCGTTAGCCAGCGCACCCGCGAGGATTTCATCTTTACTGAAGAAGCCCGCAGTGATGATTGGCAAGGCGGACAGTGCAGCACCGCCGACCAGGAAGCAGATATACACCAGCGGAATGGACTTACGTAATCCACCCATTTTGAAGATGTTCTGTTCGTGGTGGCAGGCCAGAATGACCGAACCGGAAGAAAGGAACAGCAGTGCTTTGAAGAACGCGTGCGTCATCAGGTGGAAGATGGCGGCATCCCACGCCTGAACGCCCAGCGCCAGGAACATGTAACCAATCTGGCTCATGGTAGAGTACGCGAGAACACGTTTGATGTCGGTCTGCACCAGCGCAGCAAAGCCTGCCAGTACCAGTGTTACCGCGCCGATAATGCCCACCAGATGCAGAATTTCCGGTGCCATCAGGAACAGGCCGTGCGTACGTGCAATCAGGTAAACACCGGCGGTCACCATGGTTGCGGCGTGGATCAGCGCAGAAACCGGCGTCGGGCCAGCCATAGCATCTGCCAGCCAGGTCTGGAGCGGAAGCTGTGCGGATTTACCCACTGCGCCACCCAGTAACATCAGGGTCGCCCAGGTGATAGCCGTATCGCCAACGGCCAGTTTCTGTGGTGCCAGGATCATCAGTTCACGGAAGTTCAGGGTACCCAGTTCGCGGTACAGAATAAACAATGCGAAAGCCAGGAACACGTCACCGACACGGGTCACAATGAATGCTTTCATTGCGGCCGCACCGTTTGCCGGATGGGTGTAATAGAAGCCGATCAACAGGTAACTGCACAGGCCCACGCCTTCCCAGCCGAGGTACATCAGCAACAGGTTATCGGCCAGTACCAGAACGACCATGCTGGCGATAAACAGGTTGGTGTAAGCAAAGAAGCGTGAATAGCCTTCTTCACCGCGCATGTACCAGGAAGCAAACATGTGGATGAAGAAACCGACGCCGGTGACCACGGACAGCATGGTCATCGACAAACCATCGAGCGTCAGCGTGACAGGAATATTGAAATCCCCGACCTGCATCCAGTTCCACAGATTCTGGTTAAAGACTTCAACCCCCGCCGCTTTCTGGCTGAGGAAATTGATACCCACATAAAGGGTGGTCAGCGCTGCCAGACCAATCGACCCGACACCTACGGTAGCGGAGGTATTTTCAGACCAGCGACCGCGTGAAAAGGCCAGTAACAGGAAGCCAATCAGCGGGAACAGAATTGTTAAATAGAGTAAGTTCATCCGCGCATCTCACTGACAGTATCAATATTGAGAGTGTGGCGACGGCGATACAGTTGCAGCAGCAACGCCAGACCAATACTGGCCTCCGCCGCAGCCAGGCTGATAGCCAGAATGTACATCACCTGCCCGTCCGCCTGACCCCAGTAGCTTCCTGCCACGATGAACGCCAGCGCCGCTGCGTTGATCATCACTTCAAGGCTGATCAACATAAACAGCAGGTTACGACGAACCAGCAGCCCGGTCAGCCCCAACACAAAGAGGATGGCGGCCAAAATAAGACCATGTTGTAGAGGGATCATGCTCTCTCCTCCGTTTTTCTTTTTGTTGCCATTTCGGTCGTTACCGGTGCGTCACCAAAGACTTCACCTGGTTTGTGTTCACGTCCGATATGGAATGCCACGACCAGACCGGCCAGCAGCAACATTGATGCCAGTTCAACCGCCAGAACGTAAGGTCCAAACAGCGCGATACCGACGGCTTTCGCATCAATCATGTCGCCTTTGATACCGTGAGCATGCAACCCGAGGATTGACATGATCATCACCACCAGCAGGATGACCGACAGAATTGAAGGTCCGATCCAGGTGGCAGGTTTAAGCCATGCACGTTCCTGCTCCTGCACGTTACCCAGGTTGAGCATCATCACCACAAAGACGAACAGCACCATAATGGCACCGGCGTACACGATGATCTCCAGGGCACCGGCGAAATACGCACCGAGCGAGAAGAAAACCGCAGCAATCGCCAGCAGAGAGACGATCAGGTACAGCAGTGCATGAACCGGGTTGGTATGCGTGATCACACGCAATGTCGCCAACACGGCCACCAGGGCTGCAATATAAAATGCAAATTCCATGCTTGCGGCTCCTTAAGGCATCAGACCTTTGACGTTGATCGGTTTGGCTTCGTTTTCAGCTTCGCCTTTCGACTTGCCGTCAATCGCCATACCGGCCATCCGGTAGAAATTATATTCCGGATATTTACCCGGCCCCGAAATCAACAGATCTTCTTTTTCGTATACCAGGTCCTGGCGTTTGAATTCACCCAGCTCGAAGTCCGGCGTCAGCTGAATGGCTGTTGTCGGGCAAGCTTCTTCACACAGTCCGCAGAAAATGCAACGTGAGAAGTTGATGCGGAAGAATTCCGGATACCAGCGGCCATCTTTCATTTCTGCTTTTTGCAGAGAAATACAACCTACCGGACACGCTACGGCACACAGGTTACAGGCAACGCAGCGCTCTTCACCGTCCGGGTCGCGCGTCAGCACGATACGGCCACGATAACGTGGAGGCGGGTTAACCGGAACTTCAGGATACATCTGGGTTTCGCGCTTGGCGAAGGCATGCATGCCTATCATCCACAAGCTGCGAACCTGGGTACCGAACCCGACCACTATGTCTTTCAATGTCATGGTTTCATCACCCCTTATTGCGCGTTGTACAAGATGACCGCAGCGGTCGCCAGCAGATTAAGCAACGTCAGTGGCAGGCAAACTTTCCAGCCAAATGACATCACCTGGTCGTAGCGGGGACGCGGCAAAGCAGCACGGATCAAAATGAACATCACCATGAAGAAAGCAGTTTTCAGCGCAAACCAGATAAACGGCGGCAGGAACGGGCCCTGCCAGCCACCGAAGAACAAAGTGACGATCAACGCCGAGACCGTCACGATACCGATGTATTCCCCCACGAAGAACAGGCCGAATTTCATACCGGAATATTCAATGTGGTAACCATCGGCCAGTTCCTGCTCGGCTTCCGGCTGGTCAAACGGGTGACGGTGGCAAACAGCAACGCCGGCAATCGCAAAGGTCACGAAGCCAAAGAACTGCGGAATGATGTTCCACACATGCGCCTGCGAATTGACGATGTCTTGCAGATTGAAAGAACCCGCCTGCGCCACGACGCCCATCAGTGATAAACCGAGGAAGACTTCATAGCTCAGCGTCTGGGCAGAGGCACGCATTGCACCCAGCAGCGAGTATTTGTTGTTACTGGACCAGCCAGCGAACAACACCGCATAGACGGTCAGACCGGCCATCATCAGGAAGAACAAAATACCGATGTTCAGATCGGCGGCGAACCAGGTCGGACTGACCGGAACGATCGCAAAGGAGATCAACAGGGACGTAAACGCAATCATCGGTGCCAGCGTAAAGATGGCTTTGTCGGTGAAGTTAGGAACCCAGTCTTCCTTGAAGAACATCTTGATCATGTCAGCCACAAGCTGCAGGGAACCGCCCCAGCCGACACGGTTTGGTCCGTAACGGTTCTGGAACAGCCCCAGCAAACGGCGTTCGCCGAAGCTCATGAAGGCCCCGCAAATCACCACGACCAGCAGGATCACGACAGCTTTCAGAATGGCGATCAACGAATCAATCACGACAGGTGTAAACCAGCTCATTGTGCTGCCTCCCGCAGATTTTCAACCGTTGCGCCAACCAGCACCGGCGGAATACCCGGTAAGCCCAGCGGCAGGCCGACCTGGCCCTGGTTCAATGTTTCACTCAGACGAACCGGCAATTTCAGTGTCTGACCGGCACAGGTGAACTCCACCTGTGAACCTGCGTTCACGCCTAACTGTGCAGCATCTGCCGGGTTAACCATCACATACGCCTGTGGCATACGCTGCTGGATCACCGTTGAACGCTGTGTCATTTCCTCACTGCCGAACAGGTGATAATAAGGCGCAACGCGCCAGCTATCGCTCTGTGCGGTAAACGCAGCCGGAATGGCGGTGAAGTATTCAAGACGGGCTTCGCCAGCTTCAATCAGACGTACACCCGGATCGCCGAAGCGCAGGCTGCCACCGACTTCACTCTGGAATTTGTTCCAGGCTTGCGGGGAGTTCCAGCCCGGTGCCCAGGCAAAGGGTATCTGATTGCGGTGGGCTGTCGGACTGTTGTTCCCTTCCATAGAGAAGGCAAACATAGTGTCTTTATCTTGCGGCTGACGCGGCTCGTGCACGCTGATATTTGCACGTGCCGCAGTACGACCACTCGAACGGATAGGAGAACGTGCCAGTTTCTGACCACGAATACGGAAAGTGGCATCAGGCGCAGCTTCAACAATGCCTGTCAGTTGTGGCAACGCAGCAACACACGCCTGAATGACGTGATCCAGTTGCGTCCAGTCAACATGGCGGCTGTTGATGGTGGAATGCAGCGAATGCATCCAGCGCCAGCTTTCCAGCATGGTGATGGTAGTGTCGTAGTAGGCAGGATCGTAAACCTGGAAGAAGCGCTGAGCACGGCCTTCCTGATTCACCAAAGTACCGTCGCTTTCCGCAAAGCTTGCCGCAGGCAGGATCAGGCTGGCTTGATCCATGATGCGCGTGCGCTGATGGTCAACGACCAGCAGGTTCTGCACGTTAGCTAATGCCGCATTCACTTCCGCTTCAGGCGCCTGACGGTAAAGGTCATTTTCCATCACGATGGCGCTGTCAGCTTCACCCCGGGTCAGCAACGCGAGTGCTTCGTCCAGCGAGCCGCCACCAATCATCGAAAGACCGATGCTGTTAGCTGCGGAAGCCACAAAGGTAATACCGACATCGCTGCCTGCACCTTTCAGCGCTTTCGCGATGTTAGCAGCCGCTTCAATGATGGCATCTGAACCGGCGCTTGTACCGGTGATGATCAGCGGCTTGCGTGCACCGGTCAGCGCCTGCACAATCACGTCGATTTTCTTGTTCAGACCATCAGCAAGGTCGCTGACTGCTGGCGCAGAATTATCCAGCGCATGGGCGATAGCAAAGCCGAAACGCGCCTGCTCATCAACCGGGGCGCGGTAATTGTAAGCGGCGATATCGTCGAGCTTCGTGTTATCCACATTGGTGATAAACAACGGATGTTTGGCATGCTGACCGATATTCTGTACAGCCGCGATTTGCCAGTCGGCAACACGCTGAGCCGCTGCCATCGCGCGGGCTTTACCTTTTACAGCCTGACGAACAGACAGTGCGATACGCGCACCGGTCTGGGTTAAATCTTCGCCCAGCACCAGAACGGCATCGTAATCTTCAATTTCACGCAGCGCCGGTGTACGCACACCGCTGTTGCGCAGAATGTTCAGCATCAGTTGCAAACGCCCCTGCTCTGCCGCGTTGATACCCGTATAGAAATTTTCAGCGCCGACCAGCTCACGCAGGGCAAAGTTGCTTTCAAGGCTGGCACGTGGCGAGCCGATACCGATCGTTTTCTTCGCCTGACGGATAATGTCTGCCGCGCCCTGCATCGCCTGTTCAGCGTTAAGTTCGATCCAGTCGTTGCCCCGCAGTTGCAATGGCTTCTTCGGTCGATCTTTGAGGTTCACGTAGCCATACCCGAAACGACCACGATCGCACAGGAAGTAATGGTTTACGGTACCGTTATAACGGTTTTCGATACGACGCAGTTCGCCGTAACGTTCACCCGGGCTGGTGTTACAGCCAACAGAACATTGCTGACAGATGCTTGGCGCAAACTGCATGTCCCATTTACGGTTGTAGCGTTCGGAATGCGTTTTATCGGTGAAAACACCGGTCGGACAGACTTCAACCAGGTTACCGGAGAACTCACTTTCCAGCGGTCCATCTTCCGGGCGGCCGAAATAGACGTTGTCGTGTGCGCCATAAACGCCCAGATCGGTGCCGTCCGCGTAATCCTTGTAGTAACGGACACAACGGTAACAGGCGATACAGCGGTTCATTTCATGAGAAATGAACGGGCCGAGATCCTGGTTGTTATGGGTTCGTTTGGTAAAGCGGTAACGGCGCATACTGTGGCCGGTCATCACCGTCATATCCTGCAGGTGACAGTTACCGCCTTCCTCACACACCGGACAGTCGTGCGGATGGTTGGTCATCAGCCATTCCACAACGCTTTCACGAAATTCTTTCGCTTCGCCGTCATCGATGGAAATGAAGGTGCCATCAGACGCGGGTGTCATACATGACATCACCAGACGACCGCGCGTGTCTTCCGCATTTTGGTATTGCTTAACCGCACATTGGCGACAAGCGCCGACGCTTCCCAGCGCCGGATGCCAGCAAAAATAAGGAATATCGAGGCCGAGAGAGAGGCAAGCCTGTAACAGGTTGTCCGCTCCGTCTACATCGTATTCTTTGCCGTCTACATGAATCGTAGCCATAGTCAGCATGCTTCCACGTGGCCCACTTAGTGGGCGTTAATCAAAAATTCTTGCCGGGTTGGCGTATATCATTCGACAGCGCGTCCCTTGTTCCGGGAATTCGCGCACAGCGGGCTCACGTCCGCTGCCTGTTGCCTTCACTACCAGCGTTCTTTCAGCAGATTGTTTGGCTGAATTCCGCCAATCGCGCGTGCGTTGTTGAAATGCTGTTTGGCGATACCCGCCTCAAACTCTTCCCGGAAATATTTAATCGCACTCTGCAATGGCTCCACGGCACCCGGCGCGTGTGCGCAGAAGGTTTTGCCCGGGCCAAGCTGGCGGCAAAGCTGTTGGAGAGTTTCGATATCTCCCGGCTGGCCTTCACCGCGCTCCAGCGCACGAAGAATTTTCACACTCCACGGCAGACCATCACGGCATGGCGTACACCAGCCACAAGATTCGCGGGCGAAAAACTCTTCCAGGTTACGCACCAGCGGGACCATGCCGATTTCATTATCAACGGCCATGGCCAGCGCAGTCCCCAGACGGCTGCCAGCTTTACCAATGCTGGCAAAGTCCATCGGCAGATCCAGATGATCAGCGGTCAGGAAGTCGGTCCCTGCCCCGCCCGGCTGCCAGGCTTTAAATTTCAGGCCGTCACGCATGCCACCGGCGTACTCTTCAAGGATTTCACGTGCGGTGGTCCCAAACGGTAGCTCCCAGACGCCCGGATTTTTCACCCGGCCGGAGAAGCCCATCAGCTTGGTGCCGGCATCTTCACTTTTGCCCGCCGAAATACCTTTGTACCAGTCCACCCCGTGCTCAAGGATTGCAGGTACGTTGCACAACGTTTCGACGTTGTTGACACAAGTCGGTTTACCCCATACACCGGCAGAGGCCGGGAATGGCGGCTTGGAACGCGGGTTGGCACGGCGGCCTTCCAGTGAGTTGATGAGCGCCGTTTCTTCACCGCAGATATAACGACCGGCACCGGTATGCACAATCAGTTCAAAGTCAAAACCGGTACCCAGGATATTTTTACCCAGCAGGCCAGCGGCTTTGGCTTCTTCGATTGCACGGCGCAGGTTCACAGCGGCTTCAATGTATTCGCCACGCAGGAAGATGTAGCCACGATAAGATTTCAGCGCGAAGGCCGAAATCAGCATGCCTTCCACCAGCAGGTGTGGCATTTGTTCCATCAGCATGCGGTCTTTATAAGTACCGGGTTCCATCTCATCGGCGTTACACAGCAGATAGCGGATGTTCATGCTTTCGTCTTTCGGCATCAGACTCCACTTCAGACCGGTGGAGAAACCTGCGCCGCCACGCCCTTTCAGGCCAGCGTCTTTTACCAGATTAACGATTTCTTCCTGCGCCATGCCTTTGAGGGCTTTTTCCGCACCCACATAACCGTTTTTGCTGCGGTACTCGTCGATCCAGACGGGCTGCTTATCATCACGCATACGCCAGGTCAGCGGATGCATCTCGGGTGTACGTTCAATGTGTCGGGGAATATATGTCATGCGTAACGCTCCAGTAGCGAGCCGATCGCTTCCGGCGTCAGATGGCTGTGCGTGTCCTCATCAATCATCATTGACGGACCTTTGTCACAGTTACCAAGACAGCAGGTCGGCAGCAGAGTAAAGCGTCCGTCTTCGGTCGTTTCGCCCGGCTTAATATGCAACTGTTGTTCCAGTGCGGCCTGGATCCCCTGATAACCGGTGATGTGGCACACCACGCTGTCACAGTAGCGGATCACATGGCGTCCGACCGGCTGACGGAAGATCTGGCTGTAGAATGTCGCCACACCTTCAACATCACTGGCAGGAATACCCAGAACATCGGAGATTGCGTAGATAGCGCCATCAGGCACCCAGCCACGCGCTTTTTGCACGATTTTCAACGCTTCGATAGAGGCCGCGCGGGCATCTTCGTAGTGATGTTTTTCGTGCTCAATCGCTTCGCGTTCAGCGTCACTCAGCACAAATACCGGCGGCGCAACAGGCTCGCTGATATTGATGTACTGAACTTCTGAGTCTTTATTGATATCTGTCATCGTTAGCGGTCCACATCTGACATTACAAAATCGATACTGCCCAGATACACGATCAGGTCGGATACCAGGCTGCCACGGATTACGGACGGGATCTGTTGCAAATGCGGGAAGCTTGGCGTACGGACACGGGTGCGGTAGCTCATGGTGCTGCCGTCACTGGTCAGGTAATAGCTGTTGATCCCTTTGGTGGCTTCAACCATCTGGAAAGATTCTTGCGCAGGCATAACCGGCCCCCACGACACTTGCAGGAAGTGAGTGATCAGGGTCTCAATGTGTTGCAGCGTGCGCTCTTTCGGTGGTGGCGTGGTCAGCGGGTGATCTGCTTTGAACGGACCTTCCGGCATATTTTTGTAACACTGTTCCAGAATGCGCAGGCTCTGACGAAGTTCTTCTACTTTCAGCATCACACGGGAATAGCAGTCGCTGACGCCATCACCGGTCGGCACTTCAAAGTCAAAGTTTTCGTAGCCGGAATACGGACGCCATTTACGCACGTCAAACGGAATACCCGTTGCGCGCAGGCCAGCGCCGGTGGTGCCCCAGGCCAGGGCATCATCTGCGTTATACGCAGCCACGCCTTTGGAACGGCCAATCAGAATGGTGTTTTTCAGCGCCGCTTTAACATAGGAATCCAGACGGGCTGGCATCCAGTCAAGGAATTCACGCAGCAGACGATCCCACCCTTTCGGCAGATCATGCGCAACGCCACCAATACGGAACCAGGCCGGGTGCATACGGAAACCGGTAATCGCTTCCACCAGATCGTAAATTTTCTGACGATCGGTAAAGGCGAAGAACACCGGGGTCATCGCGCCCACGTCCTGGATAAACGTAGAGATGTACAACAAATGGCTGTTGATGCGAAACAGCTCAGATAACATGACACGTATAGTGTTCACGCGGTCCGGCGTCACGATACCGGCGAGTTTTTCAACAGCCAGCACGTAAGGCATTTCATTTACGCAACCGCCGAGATATTCGATACGGTCAGTGTAAGGAATGTAGCTGTGCCAGGACTGCCGTTCACCCATTTTCTCAGCACCACGGTGGTGGTAACCGACGTCAGGCACGCAATCGACAATTTCTTCACCATCAAGCTGCAGGATGATGCGAAATGCGCCGTGCGCAGACGGGTGGTTAGGGCCGAGGTTGAGGAACATAAAGTCTTCGTTGTTGGTACCGCGCTTCATGCCCCAGTCTTCAGGCTTGAAGGTCAGCGATTCCATCTCAAGTTCTTCTTTCTGCCTGGTCAGTTCGTAGGGATCGAACTCAGTGGCACGCGCCGGATAATCTTTACGCAGCGGATGCCCTTCCCAGGTCTGCGGCATCATAATGCGCGTCAGATGCGGGTGGCCATCGAAGGTAATACCGAACATTTCCCATGTTTCACGCTCATACCAGTTAGCATTCGGGAACACTTTGGTGATGGTCGGAACATGAAGATCGTTTTCTGATAATGCCACCTTGATCATGATGTCGCGGTTACGCTCAACCGAGAGCAGATGGTAGAAAACGGAAAAATCCGCGGCCGGTAAACCGTCGCGGTGTGTACGTAAACGCTCATCAAAGCCATGCAAATCAAAAAGCATGACATAAGGTTTTGGCTGTTTTCGTAAAAAGGTAATCGCTTCCAGTAACTGTTCACGCTTGAACCAGACTACCGGAATGCCGGTACGGGTCGCCTGAACAGTAAAGGCCTCTGGCCCAAAACGGTTACGCAATTCGCCGATAACCGGGTCATCGAGATGATCACGGGTATGCCATGCTGGCAGGGCAGAATCTTGCGTCGTCAAATCTGTCATATTTTTTTCACCACACTAAATGGTCATTTATGCCGTAAGGGGGATATTTATACCCCCTCAGGGTTGACTCTCAGACCGCAGTGTTAAATCTCGTCCGGCGAACGCAGATTTGTCACAGCAATACGCTCAGCACGTTTACGCTCTTTTTCAGACTGCATATTCGCGCGGTAAACACCCTGATCGCCAACAACCCATGACAACGGGCGACGTTCTTTACCAATGGACTCCTGCAACAGCAGCAGAGCCTGCATGTAGGCTTCCGGACGTGGCGGACATCCCGGGATGTACACATCGACCGGCAGGAACTTATCCACGCCCTGCACCACAGAGTAAATATCGTACATGCCGCCGGAGTTCGCACAGGCGCCCATCGAAATAACCCATTTGGGTTCCAGCATCTGATCGTATAAACGCTGAATAACCGGAGCCATTTTGGTGAAGCAGGTTCCTGCTATCACCATAAAGTCAGCCTGGCGTGGTGACGCACGCAGCACTTCTGCGCCAAAACGCGCAACGTCATGCACCGCAGTGAATGACGTCACCATTTCGACATAACAGCAGGAAAGACCGAAGTTGTAGGGCCAAAGGGAGTTTTTGCGACCCCAGTTCACCATGCCATGCAGTGACTCCTGGAGATTTCCCATGAAGACGCTGCGTTTAACCTGCTCCTGAAGAGGATCGCCGACGACCTCCTGAGACTGCAGGGGGTAACGGTCGTTCTCACCGTCCGGGTCTATGCGGGTGAGCGTATAGTCCATCTTAATGCCTCGCTATGACTGCTTACTGAGGGTGACTGTTGGTATTAATCGCCGGGCTTGGTTTAACAGGTCCTTTCGAACGTGTTGGTGTCCAGTCGAGTGCGCCAATTCGCACCAGATAGAACAAACCAGCCAGCAGTACCAAAATGAAAATGGTGGCTTCAACGAATCCGGTCCAGCCGCTTTCGCGAATAGACGTTGACCATGCATAGAGATACAAGGCTTCAACATCGAAAATGACGAAGAACATGGCGACCAGATAAAACTTGGCGGAAAGGCGCAGCCGGGCAGTACCGACAGAGGCGATACCTGACTCAAAAGGCGTGTTTTTATAGCGCGCTCTGGCTCTCCCGCCAAGAAACGCGGCGCCCAGTAACATCAGGCAGCACATGCCCATTGCGACGATAAGAAAAACGGCGAACGCCCAGTGTTGAGCGATGACTTCAGTGGCTGTTGACATACTCATTGCTTACTCATCAAAAGTGGCACTTTGGCATCTGCTCTGTAAGGTCGGCAGCTTGCGCACCACATCGATTCAAGGGAAGGATTAAAAACCACACAGTTCACGGCTCAACAAGGGATTAAGCCAGTGATTTGTTGTGGGCTTTTTACCCCTTTCTATAACCTTTTGTCAACTTTGACAAAAGTATCTCCACATTAGTTTACATGCTTATCATTTAATTAACATATCATGCGCCGGAACTTAAGCTAAATCGTGTCAGTTAAATACTGAGATAAAGCATGGGCCTGTGTCGGGAGTGATGACATCTTACGTACTTTACTATTGTCGCAGGAATAGACACCGCTTCCACTCTCTTAATAGGGTTATTTTTTTGATCCATGTCAGAGTTCTGTCAATTTTGAGAGAAAAAAAGCCATACATTTAACAAGTTTTATTGATTTTCAAAAAACGACAAGCGATTTACGGAAAAATTTTATGCTTTTTTTTAACCTGGAAAAGCCAGCATTTTGCGTGGTTTACTGCGGTGATAGTTGATGATGATAACAGTCGTTGCGGGGGACACGGAAGGTAAACAAATCAAAACAGGGGTTTTAGAAAGGATAGTAAACAAAATCACTAAAAGTAATCATTTTGCTACTTCTAAAGAGGGAGAAACCTTTACCCCCGCCCCGTCAGACGGAGGCGGAAGGTAAAGCCGGGGGATTATCTTAACTTTGAGAGTCTGCCAGGAACTCATGATCGTCATCCGCTACCGGACGGGGACCATAGGCACTGAGAGAATATGGATCATTCCCTTGCTCAACGGCATTGAAAATCGCCATTGCCAGTTCATTTTCACAACGGGCATTTTTGTACAACACATACTGCGTATCCGGCAAACGTGGTAAACCATCCTGTTCACCCAAAACACGCAACTCCGGGCTCATCATTTCGATAGGACGGGCTGTCACGCCCAGTCCCGCACGCACGGCCGCACGAATTGCCGATAATGTCGAGGCGACATAAGCAATACGCCACGGGATCCCTGCCTGACTCAGATGCTCTATTGCCATCATCCGGTACGGACTTGGCTCATCAAGCACCACCAGCGGAACACTATCGCCGGAAGGATACGCAAAATCAGCTGAGCAGTACCAGAGTGTGGGCGATGTACGCAGAACGATGTGCGGGTGATCGGTATTCGTCATCGTCGTGATGGCCAAATCCACTTCTTCACTTTCGAGCATCGACAACATGAAAGGACTGCGTTTAACGCGGACATCAATAGACAACTTCGGATATACGGATGTCACACGACTGAGCAGGAAGGGTAAAATGGTGTCAGCCGTATCATCTGACGCGCCAATCGTTATCCCACCCTGAACATTGCTATACATCAAAGATGTGCAGGCTTCATCATTAAAACGAAGGATTTTGCGTGCGTAACCCAACAACTGAATACCGTGTTCAGTTAATAATTTATTGCGTCCATGTCTGGCAAACAGTTCTTTTCCAACGAGTTGTTCTAGACGTTGCATTTGCTGGCTTACCGCCGACTGAGTACGACACACCGCAGCAGCAGCCGCAGCGAACGTATTTAAATCAGCAACAGCTACAAATGTCCTCAACAGATCAAGATCGAGATTGAGGATTGGACGATTTGCAATTGTCATAGTTTTTCTTCACTTTATAGAATCTAATAACAAGCTACCCTGATGGTGCGTCAAAGTACCCGCAAAAAGCAGAATACCAGATATGTCGGATACTCACTCATTTGATAACCTAAATTGAGAAATATTTGTGCATGCAAGTTTTCAACATTGTGGGCATTCGGTCATTAAACCTGTGCATAATAATTCCCCACAAAGGCTAAATGATTAGATTTACTTATTTAATATAGCCTGTTGCCGCCAACCGTTCCATATCCCTTGCAATACCGCCTGCTGCTAACATAAAGCCGACATTCGGCAATATTATCATGCGCAAACATAAGCCAAATTAACCGATAAAAGTGACTACTGGAAATATAATTCAATAAATTCATTAAGTCACATGAATAATCATTTTAAGCCCCAAGGCTTATCTTTAAGTAACATTAAGATTTTTCTTGTTTCATCAAATTTAGTTTACACTGACCTGCTGAAATATATGCAGCAAAAGCATTTACATAATCAAAGGAAATACGTTTGAGACTTTACTTAGAACATGATCATTCATCCAGCATTCACTATTAATGATTAGATAAATAAAACTAATTCTTGCTAAGGTTTTTTAGCGGAAAAACAAAGCTTCCTGAATTTTTTTCAGAATTTGTCGAGCTTTGGTAAGATTTCGTGATGTTCTGTGCCTAAAGGCAATGAAATGGTCGGTCAGGGGACGCGCGCAGGGCAGCAAAAACAGTGAATTTATTGTACAAAAAACCCACAATCACAACATATAAAATCGTTATATCTCTATAAATTAGCACAATTAACCATTAAGACTCAGGTGCTATACGGTAATACCCCACCACAGACCGCTTTAATACTGTTTTTCACCAAAACGGTGCACAGCCCTTCTCATGCCCTTTGCGGGAGAGTAAATTGACCCCTTCGCACTGTTCTACGGTCGCTCGGCACCAGGGAAGAACAGGCTTTACTGCAAAAGGCTCTCACTTACATGTCCCCGATTGAAAAATCCCGCAAACTGGACAACGTCTGTTATGACATTCGCGGCCCGGTGCTCAAAGAAGCAAAACGTCTTGAAGAAGAAGGTAATAAAGTCCTCAAGCTGAACATCGGCAACCCCGCGCCATTCGGTTTTGATGCGCCTGATGAAATCCTGGTCGATGTCATCCGCAATCTGCCAACCGCGCAAGGTTATTGTGATTCGAAAGGCCTGTTTTCTGCACGTAAAGCGATCATGCAGCATTATCAGGCGCGCGATATGCGTGACATCACGGTTGAAGATATCTATATCGGCAACGGTGTTTCAGAGCTGATTGTTCAGTCCATGCAGGCACTGCTTAATACCGGTGATGAAATGTTAGTCCCTGCGCCCGACTACCCGTTGTGGACAGCAGCCGTTTCGTTATCAGGCGGTAATGCTGTGCATTATCTGTGTGATGAAGGGGCGGACTGGTTCCCTGACATTGCCGATATTCGTGACAAAATCACACCGCGTACCCGTGGCATTGTGATTATCAACCCGAATAACCCGACCGGCGCCGTATACAGTAAAGAATTACTGATGCAGATTGTGGACATCGCCCGGGAACATAATCTGATTATTTTTGCCGACGAAATTTACGACAAGATCCTGTATGACGAAGCCCGGCACATCTCCATCGCCTCCCTGGCACCGGATTTACTGACGGTCACCTTTAACGGTCTGTCAAAAACCTACCGCGTAGCCGGTTTCCGTCAGGGCTGGATGGTTCTGAACGGACCGAAGAAACATGCGAAAGGTTATATTGAAGGTCTGGAAATGTTGGCCTCGATGCGCCTTTGCGCCAATGTGCCGATGCAACATGCCATTCAGACTGCACTGGGCGGCTATCAGAGCATCAGCGAGTTTATTCAGCCGGGCGGACGCCTGGTCGAACAACGCGATCGTGCATGGGAACTGATCAATGAAATTCCAGGCGTTTCCTGCGTGAAACCAAAGGGCGCCCTGTATATGTTCCCGCGCATTGACGCCAAACGTTTCAACATCCATGACGATCAGAAAATGGTGCTCGACTTACTGTTACAGCAAAAGGTATTGCTGGTTCAGGGTTCTGCGTTCAACTGGCCGTATCCGGATCATGTACGTATCGTGACGCTGCCACGTGTGGATGAGTTGGAAATGGCTGTCAATAAACTGGGACGTTTCCTCGAAACCTATCGCCAGTGATGAAATCAGGGCGCTGACGACAGCGCCCTTTCGCCTTTCCTTTCAATTTCCGCATTTGCATAACGGTTTCGCACTGCTCACAATAGTCATTCATTCACCGCAGTAATCGAGAGTGTTATGAATCAGAGCCATTTTTTCGCCCACCTTTCCCGCCTTAAACTGATCAGCCGCTGGCCGCTGATGCGCAATGTCCGTACTGAAAACGTGTCGGAGCACAGTCTGCAAGTCGCTTTCGTCGCCCATGCTTTAGCCGTGATCAAGAACCGTAAATTCAATGGCAATCTGAGTGCGGAACGCGTTGCTCTGCTCGCCATGTACCACGATGCCAGCGAAGTGCTTACCGGCGATATGCCGACGCCAATCAAGTATTACAATCCGCAGATTGCCCATGAGTACAAAAAGATTGAGAAAATTGCCCAGCAAAAACTGATTGAAATGCTGCCGAAGGAATTACAGGAGGATTTCCGCCCGCTGATTGACGAACATTATTATACGGAAGAAGAAAAACTGACCGTAAAACAGGCTGATGCGCTGTGCGCCTATCTGAAATGTCTGGAGGAATTATCGGCAGGCAATAACGAATTCACCCTGGCGAAAGCCCGTCTGGAGAAAACGCTGGCAGACAGAAAAAGCCCGGAAATGGATTACTTTATGGAAGTCTTCATTCCGAGTTTCAGCCTCTCGCTGGACGAAATCAGTCTCGATTCGCCGCTCTGAACCTGCGATCAGAACGGGAATAAGACAGGTACCAGAAATATGCTGACGACCATCACCAGCAAAGTGAACGGTACACCGATGCGGAGAAAGTCGCCAAACTGATAGTTGCCCGGCACCATAACCAGCGTATTTACCGGTGACGATACCGGTGTCATAAAAGCGGCAGAAGCCGCAATAGCAATAATCATGGTGAACGGATACGGTGATACCCCCATCTGGTGTGCCGCCGCAATAGCAATCGGCGCCATCAGGACAGCCGTTGCAGTATTAGAAATAAACAGCCCGATGCTTGCACAGAGAATGAATAAGCTCAGCAACATTACATACGGGCCATAGCCGCCGCTTATCTCCATTAATCCCTTCACAATCAGTGCCACACCGCCGGTTTTCTGCAGAGCCAGCGCAAAGGGCATCATCCCGACGATCAGCAGCAAACTTGGCCAGTGAATGGCTTTATAAGCACTTTCCATCGTGATGCAACGGAATTTACCCATCAGAATACAGGCAATAATGGCGGCGATAGCGTTAGGCACATCATCGGTGAGCATCAGCGCCACCATCAGCGCCAGACAAAACAGCGCATGGGGTGCCTGGCTCAGAGCGGGCGCGACTTCATCCACTTCAGCGGGAAGATTAAGTACAATGAAATCATGCATTTGTTGCTGAAGCTGGCGGATCAGTTTCCAGTCGCCAATCACCAGCAGCATATCGCCCAGCTGCAATTCCTCATCCACCAGTTTTCCCTCCAGTGCTTCACCCTGGCGGCGGATGCCCACAACATTTAAGCCATAGGTGGAGCGGAATGCCACATCACGCAGCGTTTTGCCGAGCAGTTCGGAATCGGGAATTAATGACACTTCGGCCATCCCGACATCCCGCGATTGCTCAGAAAAATACTCACCACGTAGCACCATAGGCTCGAGCATTTCGTCAGTGCAAAATTGTCTGATGGAGATGTCAGGATCCGACATATCGAGCAGTAACACATCGCGGGCAAACAGTTCCGTATTCCCCGTCGCGCTGACCATCACACGGCGAAATTTACGCCAGCGTTCAATGCCTACGACGTTCGCGCCGTAACGGGAACGCAGATGCACATCATCAAGTGTACGCCCGACCAAAGGCGAACCGGGGCGAATAGTGACGCGACGCGCACGGCCGGTCAGATGATAATCACGGATCAAATCCCGGAAAGTTCGCCGCTTCCAGTGTTGCTGACCTCGTGCCGCATCTTCTGATGACAGCCAGCGACGGGCAATCAGCATATATCCGATACCCATTATCAGTACCACCAGTCCCACCGGGGTGACGCCGAAGAAACCAAAACCGTCGAATCCCTCACGCAACAATTCACTGTTGACTACCATATTCGGCGGCGTAGCGACTAATGTCATCATACCGCTGATAAGCCCGGCGAAACTCAGCGGCATCATCAGTCGTGCGGGAGAGGTTTTCATGCGCGCCGAGACGCTCATCACCACAGGAATGAAGATCGCGACCACGCCGGTTGAACTCATAAAAGCGCCCAGACCTGCGACGGTAAGCATCAGCAAAACCAGCATCCGCGTTTCACTGTTGCCCGCCACTTTCATCAGCCAGTCACCGACCTGATACGCCACACCGGTTCTCACCAGCCCGTGGCCGACCACAAACAGCGCCGCGATCAAAATAACGTTCGGATCACTGAATCCGGCCAGTGCTTCATTGATAGTCAGCGTGCCGCTGAGCACAAAAGCAATAATGACCAGTAAAGCAACAATATCCATTCGCAGCGTATTGCGTGCAAACAGCACCATCGCAATAGCCAGCAACGTGACGACCCAAAGCAATTCACCGGTCAAAACACACTCCATTTGCGTTGAGATTGAGAGGCAGGAACGGGTACCAGAATGGCATAAAAAAACCCCGCACAGGCGGGGTTTATATCAATTTAAACAGGGAAATTGTGTTTTTTCTGACCTTAACGCAGACTGACTTTCACACCTTCGCCGGTACGGCTGATCAGCAGAACTTCCAATGTCGTCAGGTCGAAATCGACATTTTCAATCCCGGGCGTATCGTCCGGTGCGTTTACAGCAATGACTTTGCAGCCCGCGACCAGCCCGGCCATCACACCGGCGGCGGCATCTTCAACCACCACGCAATCTTCCGGTGCCAGACCCAAACGTTCTGCTCCCAGCAAATAGGCGTCAGGCTGTGGTTTGCCATGTTTGACCTGTTCAGCGGTGATAAACACTTCAGGCTCAGGCAAATGCGCCGCTTTATGGCGCGCGCTGGCGACAGGCAAGGAACCGGATGTCACAATTGCCCAGGGAATATTCTGCCGGTTGAGTTCACTTAACAGCAAATGGGCACCGGGAAGCGCGGCTACCCCCTCGGTGTCCGTGGCTTCAATCTGTTCCAGCTTCAGAAACTCTTTTTGAATCGCTTCTTCACTTTCACCCGCCATAAAATGACGCAAAGAAGTGATCGCCTGCTTGCCATGAATAAACGCCAGTACCTCCTGGGGGCTGATGCCCCGGCTAAGCGCCCAGTTCACCCAGGCACGCTCAACTGCAGGTAATGAATCAACTAACGTTCCATCAAGGTCGAACAAAAAACCCTTACAAAGCACAGGCGACTCCTTTAAGTATTGACATCAGGCATTGATAATTTGCGCGATCTCTACCGCACTCAGATGATACTGACGCGGGCACGACTGCCAGACCGCCAGCATACGCTGGTATTTATCCCACATTTTGGTCTGCGAGTTAAACCCGTGAGTGCCTGCATCAAAATCGGTGTAACGTCCTTCGGTGTTCACCATAAAGCGAACATAGCTTAAATAGCGGGATTCCGTTGCGGCATCAAAACCCAGAAAATCAATACGGCGGCGATCCAAATCTTGCGTATCTTTCAAATGGGTCCAGGACACCTGCATCGCATGATGCATTTCCATAATATTAATCACTGTGCGACAGGTTTCCTCCGGCAATTCGCCGAAATCTCTGTCCAGCTCGCGCATTTGCAAACCAAAACCCCGTTCTACAACGGTTTGTAACCGGCGATAGCGTTCCGCATTATCGGGATCCAGCATGGTCATCATTTTGTATTGATTGGACAAAATCAGGCGTTGAGCGTTCGTCATTTCCATCGTGAAAATCCTCATGTCTGCATAATGCGCAAAGCATGGCATAGCGCAAAGTTCTGCGAAATCGCAAGCACACCATTCTTTGATTTGAGTCGGGATCTCACCTGAAATAATCACCGGGGAGATTTCCCCGGCGAGATACGACTTATGAAAGATTGTCATTGATGACAGGCGCAGCAATCGGAGAAAACAGGCTTACAGATCGTCTAAGAAGGTTTTGTCCAGCTGTTTGAACGCGCGCTTAAGGACATCAGCCAGTGACTGGTACGTCGGCGTACCTTCAATCGGTGCCAGTGCCAGTCCGGATTCAGCGAGCTTGTTGCGTACATCATGGAACCAGCCGAGTAATCCCGGCGGCAGCGGCGTCAGAGAACGGCGACCCAGCCACCATAATCCTTGCATCGGCAGGCTGCAGGCAAAAATCGCCGTGGCGACGGCCAGACCGAGTTGTCCACCTAAAGCGATTTGCCACGTCAGGGTAAAGACCGCTACCGGCGGCATGATGCGCACGGCGAAACGCGTAGCCGTAGAAATCCGGTTCTCGGGAAACATCGGAGCCAGGCGCTTATCTGACGGCCATGTCTTCATATAGTGCTGCCCGCGCTGGAATACCTGGAACCAGCCTACGGAGCCTGTTGGCTTACTCGTCATCATTGCACCTCAACTTCGCGTATAAAATTTAAAAAATAGTTGTAAAACACAAACTGGAGTTTACCACGATAAAATATATTTTGTTTTTGCTGGCACCTGTCGGTATTCTATCGCAGCCTCGCAACCCTCTCAGGTAACGGGATCAATATAAAGTTGGGGTGAAAGCGGTGAATTGCAATCTTTCATCCCCATAATAAGCATAGTGCCTCGGTCTGAGAGGATTTGTAATTAGTTATTGTATTTTTTGTTAGTGTTTTTACTGATTAGTAACATCCTGAAGACGTGTAAACCGAAATATACAGTGCTGTTTACTGATTTATTTCTGTTATCCGGACGCTTAAAAAAACCAAAGCCCGGCGATTCTTCAGCTTTTTCATCGTCATGTCCGTTTTGGCTCTCTGGCATGATGTTAATCATAATTGTCGCCGCCATTATGCGCTACGCTTGATGTCAGACTGACGATTTATTAACCACGTGTATTGTTTTTTTAAACAGCACCAACAATAAATAGGTACTTCCATGTCGAGTAAGCTTGTACTGGTTCTTAACTGTGGTAGTTCTTCCCTCAAGTTTGCCATCATTGATGCTGCAAACGGCGAAGAGCACATTTCAGGTTTAGCCGAATGTTTCCATCTGCCAGAAGCGCGCATTAAATGGAAAATGGACGGTGGCAAAGAAGAAGCCGCTTTGGGTGCGGGTGCCGCACACAGTGAAGCGTTGAAATTCATCGTTAATAACATTCTGAGCAAAAAACCTGAGCTGTCCGCAGAACTGGTTGCGATCGGCCACCGCATCGTTCATGGCGGCGAAAAGCTGACCAAATCAATGCTGATCAACGACGCGGTTATTGAGGGTATCAAAGAATCTATTCCGTTTGCGCCGCTGCATAATCCGGCTCACCTGATCGGTATCGATGAAGCCCTGAAATCATTCCCTAAACTGGCTGATAAAAACGTTGCCGTTTTCGACACGGCTTTCCATCAGACAATGCCAGAAGAATCCTACCTCTACGCACTGCCGTACAGCCTGTATAAAGATCATCACGTCCGTCGTTATGGCGCACACGGCACCAGTCACTTTTACGTGACACAGGAAGCCGCAAAAATGTTGAACAAACCCGTGGAAGAAGTGAACCTGATCACTTGCCACCTGGGTAACGGCGGTTCTGTCAGTGCAATCCGTAACGGTCAATGTGTTGATACCTCCATGGGCCTGACCCCGCTGGAAGGTCTGGTGATGGGTACCCGCAGCGGTGACATCGACCCGGCCATCATCTTCCATCTGCACGATTCACTGGGCATGAGCGTTGATCAAATCAACAAAATGTTGACCAAAGAATCAGGTCTGCTGGGCCTGACTGAAGTCACCAGTGACTGCCGTTATGTTGAAGATAACTACACCACCAAAGCAGATGCTAAACGTGCCATGGATGTCTTCTGCCACCGCCTGGCGAAATACATCGGTGCGTATACCTCATTGATGGAAGGCCGTCTGGATGCCGTCGTTTTCACCGGTGGTATCGGTGAAAACGCTGCAATGGTTCGCGAACTGTCGCTGGCTAAACTGGGTCTGCTGGGCTTTGAAGTGGATCACGAACGTAACCTGGCTGCGCGTTTTGGCAAATCCGGGGCGATCAACAAAGAAGGCACCCGTGCCGCTCTGGTTATTCCAACCAACGAAGAGCTGGTGATTGCACAAGACGCCGCGCGTCTGACTGCATAATTCGATTCAAGACTGCCCGCGTAATGCGGGCAATTTTTCACTTATAGGCAAACGCCGCCCGTTTGGACGCACCGCGCAGGATAATCATCGCGCTTATGCTGATCATTATCCTCTCTGTACAAACCTGCGAAGGTCCCTGCCTGGCAACCGTTAAAGAGGTTTAGCCGTGTCCCGTACAATTATGTTGATCCCTACAGGCACCAGCGTCGGTCTGACCAGCGTCAGCCTGGGCGTGATCCGTGCCATGGAACAAAAAGGCGTCAGCCTGAGTATCTTCAAGCCTATCGCCCAACCGCGTACTGGCGGAGATGCTCCTGACCAAACCACCACCATTATTCGTGCTAACTCCAGCGTGACCGCTGCAGAACCGCTGAAAATGAGCCATGTGGAAACCTTGCTGAGCTCAAACCAGCAAGACGTACTGATGGAAGAAATCATCGCGCGTTATCATGAAAATACCAAAGATGCGGAAGTGGTGCTGGTTGAAGGCTTAGTGCCTACCCGTAAACACCAGTTCGCCAATGCGCTGAACTATGAAATTGCCAAAACCCTGAATGCAGAAATCGTCTTTGTGCTGGCGCTGGGCAATGATTCTCCTGCACAGTTGAAAGAACGTATCGAACTGGCCCGTTCCAGCTTCGGTGGCAGCAAGAACAAAAATATCACCGGCGTAATCATTAACAAACTGAATGCGCCGGTTGACGATCAGGGTCGTACACGTCCTGACCTGTCCGAAATCTTTGATGATTCCACCAAAGCCAGCGTGGCGAATATCGACCCGACCCAGTTGTTCGCTAACAGCCCGCTACCGGTTCTTGGCTGCATTCCCTGGAGCTTCGAGCTGATTGCCACCCGCGCAATCGACATGGCTAAGCATCTGAACGCACGTATTATCAACGAAGGCGATGTGAAAACCCGCCGCGTGAAATCCGTAACATTCTGTGCACGCAGCATTCCGCATATGCTGGAGCATTTCCGTCCGGGCTCTCTGCTGGTGACCTCTGCTGATCGTCCTGACGTGTTGGTTTCAGCCTGTCTGGCCGCCATGAACGGCGTGGAAATTGGCGCTATCCTGCTGACCGGTGGTTATGAAATCGACGAACGCATCAACAGCCTGTGTGAACGTGCCTTCCAGACCGGCCTGCCTGTCTTTATGGTAGAAACCAACACCTGGCAGACCTCCCTGAGCCTGCAGAGCTTTAATCTGGAAGTACCTGCAGATGACCATCAGCGTGTAGAGAAACTGCAACAGTACGTGGCGTCTCACATTAACGCTGACTGGATCAACTCCCTGAGCGCACATTCCGAACGTTCACGCCGTCTGTCACCGCCGGCATTCCGCTATCAGCTGACCGAACTGGCCCGTAAAGCCGGTAAACGTATTGTTCTGCCGGAAGGCGACGAACCACGTACCGTAAAAGCGGCAGCGCTGTGTGCTGAACGTGGTATCGCTGAATGCGTACTGTTGGGTAATCCTGACGAAATCAAACGCGTTGCAGCAGCTCAGGGCGTGACGCTGGGTAAAGGCATCGAAATCGTTGATCCGGTGGCTGTCCGTGAAGAATATGTAGCCCGTCTGGTTGAACTGCGCAAAAACAAAGGCATGACCGAAGTGGTTGCACGTGAACAACTCGAAGACAACGTGGTTCTGGGCACTCTGATGCTGGAACAAGGTAACGTTGACGGTCTGGTTTCCGGTGCGGTTCACACCACAGCAAACACCATCCGCCCGCCGTTGCAGCTGATCAAAACCGCACCGGGTAGCTCGCTGGTTTCCTCTGTATTCTTCATGCTGCTGCCTGACCAGGTTCTGGTTTACGGCGACTGCGCGATCAACCCGGATCCTACCGCTGAACAGCTGTCTGAAATCGCAATCCAGTCTGCGGATTCTGCTGCGGCGTTCGGTATCGAACCACGCGTTGCGATGATCTCCTACTCAACCGGTAATTCCGGCGCAGGTAGCGATGTTGAAAAAGTGCGTGAAGCGACCCGTCTGGCACAGGAAAAACGCCCGGATTTGATCATCGATGGCCCGCTGCAATATGACGCCGCTATCATGGCTGACGTTGCTCAGTCCAAAGCGCCAAACTCGCCGGTTGCGGGTAAAGCGACCGTGTTCATCTTCCCTGACCTGAATACCGGTAACACCACGTACAAAGCGGTACAGCGTTCTGCGGATCTGGTCTCAATCGGACCGATGTTGCAGGGTATGCGTAAACCGGTCAATGACCTGTCACGTGGCGCACTGGTAGACGATATCGTCTACACCGTTGCACTGACAGCGATTCAGTCTGCTCAGGCAGAAGCGGCTGTTCCGGCTAAATAAGTCAGAACTTCTGAAGGTAAGACGCCGGACTTAATATCCGGCGTTTTTTTTGGGTCGCATTTCTTTCGATAAAAATTCAGAGCAATGTTTTCGCGGCTTCCAGAATATGCTCAGCCGTCAGGCCATATTCCTGCTGTAAAAACTCCTGCGTGCCCACCTGACCGTAACGTTCCTTCACGCCGACACGGCGCATCGGCACCGGCTGATTTTCTACCAGTACTTCCGCCACCGCAGATCCCAGCCCGTTGTGAATACTGTGGTTTTCGCAGGTCACTATTTTGCCGGTTTTCGCGGCGTATTGAATGATGATGTCTTTATCAATCGGCTTGAGGGTGAACATGTCAATGACCGCCGCACTCACGCCTTCGCGCCCGAGCATTTCTGCCGCTTTCAGTGCTTCAGCGACCATAATGCCGTTGGCAATCAGCGTCACGTCTTTGCCATCGCGCAGCACATTGGCTTTGCCGATGGTGAATGTCGAACCTTCCTGATAAACCTGCGTGGCCTGTTTACGGATGGTGCGCACCCAGTAAAAGCCTTTCAAATCCATCAGTTGCAACAGGATATCGCGGAACATTACGGCGTCGGTAACTTCCATCACCACCGAACTCGCCAGCCCGCGCACGATACCCATATCCTCAAACGACATATGCGTACCACCGTTATGGCAGGCGCTGACGCCCGCATCGGACGCAATAATCTTCACATTATTTTTCTGATAATCCAGTGACATAAACAGCTGATCAAAGCAGCGGCGACTGGCGAATGCGGTAAAAGTATGCACAAAAGGCACGCGACCAGTCAGGGATAAGCCCGCCGCCACACCGATCACGTTGGCTTCCATGATGCCGCAGTTAATCACATGATCAGGGTGATCTTTATGCACGCCGTCCATCGCCATCGAGCTCATCAGGTCGGCTTCCAGCGCGATAACCGGCGTGTTCTCTACGATCTTTTGACGCACGGTATTGGCGTAAACTTTACGCATTTCCACCGCGTCTTTTTGTAATTCCAGAGAGACTTCAAACATGGGTGGCCTCCAGCTCAGCGATAGCATTTTCGATTTCCAGTTTCACATCCGGCGTTAGACGCAGATGGTGCGAGTTCGCCAGTTGTTCGAGATACTTCACGCCCTGCCCTTTGATGCTGTCGAGTATCACCACCAGCGGACGTTGCTCAGCATGACGAACCGGTGTGACCGCCTCACTTATCGCTGCAATGTCATCGCCTTTAATGGTCTGCACATCAAAGCCAAATGCACTGAATTTTCCGGCCAGATCAAACGGCTTGATGACTTCATCCAGCGTGCCGTCGAGTTGCTGTTTGTTGTAATCAATGAACAGCGTCAGATTGTGCAGGTTGTGGTGTGCAATAAACTGGAAGGCTTCCCAGCACTGTCCTTCGTTGAGTTCGCCGTCGCCAAGAATGCAGAATACACGGTTGCTGCGACCGGCCAGCTTATGCGAAAGCGCCATGCCCGCCGCAATGGACACGCCTTGTCCCAGCGAGCCGGTGGTCGCATCCACGCCCGTGGTGCGCAGCCGGTCCGGATGGCTCGGCAGACGGGTTCCGTTCTGGTTGAGTGTGTGTAATTCGCTGACCGGGAAATAACCTTTCAGTGCCAGCGTGGCATACAGCGCCGGCCCCGCATGGCCTTTTGACAGCACGAAATAATCACGATCTTGCCAGTCTGGTTTTTCCGGATCGATGCGCATCACATCGCCATACAACACGGCCAGCGTCTCCACCACGGACATGCTGCCGCCATAATGCCCGAATCCCAGACCGGTCAGCATTTTCAGCGTCTCGATGCGGATATGGCGGGCAAGATCACGAACCTTCTGGACATCTTTCATCTTCATGGGTCCTTATTTTAATGAATGCTTATCCTGACCTGTTATTTCTAACAGGCAGGACAGTGTTTCCCGGATGGAGTTAAAAACGCAGTGATGCAGGCTATTACTTCTCAGTGGCTTCTTTCTCAGCCACCGGTTTTTTACCGAGATAGTTCCAGGCAACCAGTACCGCGAAGATTCCGACAATCAGCGCCATGATGCCTTCCTTCGACATGAAGCGGGCCAGGTTACCCAGCAGAATGCCAATAACGCCGAAATCCGCATCAGAGAAGGTTGCATTGGCAAAGCCCAGCGCGCCGAGTACCGGTAACAACAGAACCGGCAGGAAGGTAATCAGCACGCCGTTGGCAAATGCACCGACCATCGCCCCGCGACGCCCGCCGGTGGCATTACCAAACACGCCCGCCGTTGCACCGGTGAAGAAGTGCGGCACTACACCGGGCAGGATCAGCACCAGATGCATCTGCCCTAACAGGAACAGCCCCACCAGCCCCCCGAGGAAGCTGAACAGGAAGCCAATCAGCACCGCATTCGGCGCGTACGGATACACCACCGGGCAATCCAGCGCCGGGCGGGCATTAGGCACCAGTTTCTCGGAGAAGCCGACGAATGCCGGAACGATTTCAGCCAGGATCAGACGCACCCCTTGCAGAATGATGAACACGCCCGCCGCGAAAGTAATTGCCATAATAATGGCGTACACCAGATAGTTCTGACCTGCGCTGTAAGTGGCTTCAACAAAGACCTGCCCCGCAAACACCGCCATAATCAGATAAATGATAATCATGGTAAGCGAGATAGAAATGGAGCTGTCCCGCAGGAAGCTGAGGTTTTTCGGCAAATTCATTTCTTCCGTAGAACGTGAACCTTTACCGACCTTGCTGCCTATCCAGCCCGATAAGACATAACCGATAGTGCCGAAATGACCGAATGCGACGTCATCGCTACCGGTAATTTTGCGCATATAGCGTTGCGCCAGCGCCGGGAAGAACGCCATGATAAGCCCGAGCGTCAGGGAGCCGGTGAACACCAGTGAAACGCCTTCGAAACCGGCCACTGTCAGAATAACGCTGATCATACAGGCCATATAAAACGTATGGTGACCGGTCAGAAACACATATTTAAGACGGGTGAAACGGGCCACGATCAGGTTTGCCACCATACCAAACGCCATAATTAACGCTGTCGGTGCACCGAATTTCTCCAGCGCAATGGAAACAATCGCTTCGTTATTAGGAATAATACCCTGGATATTAAAGGCATGTTCAAACATGCCGCCTAAAGGATTTAATGAACCGACTAATACTGTGGCACCACCGCCTAAGACTAAAAAGCCCAGTATTGTTTTAACCGTGCCTTTCACCACATCAGAAAAGTTTTTCTTTTGCGCTACCAGACCGATTAATGCGATGAGCCCCACCAGTATAGAAGGCACTTTTAATATATCGACCACAAACTTGAGCGTTTCCTGGATAAACATATCCACCTCGTTTGTCTATTTGTTTTATTTGTAGGGTTATTCCGTGCCGGTCAGGACACCGGATGCTTTTCAAAGTGAGCCATCAGTTTTGTTTCAAGTTCATTAATATCAATGATGTTAGTGATCACCACCAGCTGGTTTTCAGGAATACTGGCGCTGGCAGCGATGTCCTTTGCCATCACAAACAGATCGGCCTCGCCCGGAATGGCTGAGGACAAATCGGAGTGCTGAACATCTGCCTGAATATTAAGTTTTTTCAGAACCTTCTTGATGTTCATTTCAACCATAAAACTGCTGCCTAAACCGGAGCCACAAATCGCCATGATTTTCATTTTTTCACCTGTTCTTTATCTGTTTTTTAAAAGTTTACATTGCGTAGGATCACAGTTCAGTTGCACATATTCATGCCCCTGAATTTCAGGATTTCTTTAGGCTTGAACCCCATGCCCTTCTGATATAAAGGCAGACTAATAGCGGGATATAATGTCCTGAATTTCTCTGATCGTTTTTGCCTGATGTATTTTCTGCATATCTTCTTCACTGGAAAATAATTCCGCCAGTTCAGAAATCAGTTCAACATGACTGTGTTTATCAGCAGCCGATAACATCACCACCGTATAGACCGGGTCGTTATCCTCTGAATTAAACACCACGCCGTGTGGCAGTGTCAGTAACGAGAGTCCCAACCCGTTCGCCCCTTCTTCTGGTCTGGCATGCGGCATGGCAATACCCGGTGCCAGAACAAAATACGGCCCCAGCTTTTCCCGTTGAGCGAAAATTGCCGTCAGGTAATCCGGGGTTATGGTCCCTTCTTTCAGCAGGGGTTGTGCACTGACCTCCACCGCCTGCCGCCAGTCCGTGATATCCGTTCTGATCTGAATTCGTTCAGATGTCAGCCAATCATTTAACATAGTCAGGCTCCGTATTTTTTTAAGATGGCCGGTCAAATTTCCCCCAGACCGCACCAACGATCCTGACTCTACTTCAGCGATAGCGTTAACATCTGTGACACACATCTCAAAGATAGCGCTACCAAACTTCTATCATTGAGAACTGTGATAGCGCTATCAAAAATAATCGCGCGGCGGTACCACCGTCCCGTGGATCACATAAATAACGGTATACTTTGTCTGGAAATTGCCGATAATTTACCGAATTCTGCCGTGGTTCCCGTTTTGCCGGTCCTGCTGCGGCCCGCTTTTTTCGCTATACCCATGGGTATACATTGTGCGCAAGATGCGCAGTTAAGGTCAGGATCGTGAATGTCCATTAACAAGAAGAGACGCAGTACCGGAAGAGTGACGCTGGCCGATGTTGCGCAGCTGGCAGGCGTGGGCAGTATGACCGTCTCCCGTGCACTGCGAACACCTGAACAGGTCTCCGACAAGCTGCGGGAGAAGATCGAAGAGGCCGTGAGCCAGCTCGGATACCTGCCCAATCAGGCCGCCAGTTCGCTGGCTTCTGCTTCATCAAATACCATTGCGATGATTGTACCGAGCCTTTCCGAAGCGGGCTGCGCCGAGATGTTTGCCGGGTTACAGAAAGTGCTGCAACCGGCGGGTTATCAGATCATGCTGGCGGAATCTCAGCATCGTATTGAGCGGGAAGAAAAACTGCTGGAAACGCTGCTTTCCTATAATCTGGCGGCGGCGATTTTGCTGTCCGTTGAGCATTCGGCCAACGTACGGCAATGGCTGGATAACCTGACCATACCGGTGCTGGAAATCGGCGCGCTGACCGATTCGCCGATCGACATGAATATCGGCATTGATTATGTCGAGGCGATGTTTCAGCTAACCCGGACGGTGATCGCCAGGGGGTATCAGAATATCGGCATGTTGTGTGCTAATCAGGAGCAGTGGATTTTCCAGCAACACCTTCAGGGTTGGCGCAAGGCCATGTTAAAAGCGCACATGTCTCCGCACCGGGTGATAAACGCCGCTGAGCCAGCCAGCTTCTCCACCGGCGCTCAGCAATTGCCGGAATTTCTGCTCGCCTGGCCGGAAATTGACGCGCTGGTGTGTGTTTCCGACGATCTCGCCTGTGGCGCATTGTATGAATGTCAGCGCAGACGCATCAAAGTGCCGGACGATCTTGCCGTGGTCGGCTTTGGCAACGCCGATGTCAGTAAAGTATGCCAGCCACCGCTGACCACCATTGCCATACCGCATAAAGAAATCGGGATACGGGCTGCCCAGGCGCTACTGGCGAGGATTAATGACGAGGAGTGGGAAGAAGTGATGATCGCTTCGTCGTTGTGCAAGCGGGAGAGTTGCTAAAGAAAACGGGCGATATGAGCTCGCCCGTAAGTGTGTCTCAGATAGCGTCTTTTGGTAACGACACCACGGCATCGTTTTTAGGGTCTTCAGAGACAGACGCGTCAGCCACAGGAGCGGCGGCTTCACGGGTCAGAGGCTTACCGTGTTCTTTTTCATTGTTGCGCGTCATCCACAGAGAAAGTGCTTTCAGCGAGTCTGGCGTAAATTCATCACAGCGCGCGGTAATTTCTTCCGGTGTCATCCAGCGCACGGCATCAATTTCTTCTTCCTGCAGGGCAAACGGACCGTGGGATACACAACTGAACAGTGCACCCCATACGCGGCATTTGTTCTCTTCTTCAAAGTAGAACTGACCGTGCTCTGCAAACGGCACACCGGCGATGCCCAGTTCTTCCTCGGCTTCACGGCGGGCAGAATCAAGAATATTTTCACCGCTTTGCACCACACCACCGGCCGTTGCATCAAGCCAGCCCGGATAGAAGTCTTTGGTTTCAGTCCGACGCTGAACCAAAATATTCCCCATTCCATCATGAACCACAATATAGCTGGCACGGTGACGCAGGACCTGAGCACGCATTTGTTGTCGGCTGGCCTGGGCAATGACCTCGTTGTCTTCGTTGACGATATCCACCCACTCATCCGTACTGATGTTTTGCTCTTGTTCTGACATCCGCTGGAACCTTCTCTTTTAAGCGCTGATCTGTGCGCAATAAGTCTGTGCGCTGTGATTTTGCAACACGTCGATAATGTGCTGAGATTCTATCTGGGTCTGCTGGTTAGCTTCAATAGCTATGGATGCGTTGATGCAACCTAAAAGCTATGTTACCCCGCAAAGTTCGCCATCAGACAAGTCTGACATAGACTTCTAAACATCTACATTATGATAACCTAATAAACCGGATAAGAAGTTTGTGATTACCCGTTCCCTATTGGCGTATCCCGTCCCCGCCAGTCGCGACAGTGATTAAAACAACGCAGGAGGCAATATGATCGATCTTTATTACGCTCCCACACCGAATGGCCATAAAATTTCTCTTTTTCTTGAAGAGAGTGGCCTGCAATACCGGCTCCATCGCGTTGATATCAGCGCCGGAGAACAGTTCAAACCTGAATTTCTGGCCATTTCGCCAAACAACAAAATCCCGGCGATTGTTGACAGTCAGCCCGTTGACGGCGGCGCACCGATCGGTATTTTTGAGTCTGGCGCAATTTTGCAATATCTGGCAGAAAAAACCGGAAAATTTCTCAGCAAAGAGTTGCGCGAGCGGACTGCGACACTGGAATGGCTCACCTGGCAGGTAGCCAGCTTTGGTCCGATGCTGGGTCAGAACCACCATTTTACGCACTACGCGCCGCAACCGGTCCCTTATGCCATTGAGCGTTATTTACAGGAAACTCAGCGTCTGTATGGTGTGCTGAACCGCCAGTTAGAGAAAAACGCGTATATCGCCGGGGAGAATTACAGTATCGCCGACATAGCCACTTATCCGTGGGTAGCGGCTCATGAACGTCAGCGAATTGATCTCGCACAATACCCGGCCGTGCGCAATTGGTTCGAAAGGGTTAAAAGCCGCCCGGCGACACAAAAAGCCTACGCGCTGGCGCAGGTTCCGTAAGCCCCTTCAGTTTGCCGGCAGTATTGTGAATGTCTCAAAATAAAAAACCCTTAATTGTGCTCCATATCGCGCGTTAATAGCGATGACTCATCTATGATTAAAGGCAGTTCATCCGCGTATTCAGACAGTTAAGGATCACGATATGAAGATCTTGATTACCGGCGCCACCGGCCTCATCGGAAGGAAACTCACCGAACGGCTGCTTGCGCAATCTCATCAGATCACCGCCCTGAGCCGTGCACCTGAACGCGCGGCGAAGTTACTCGACACTCAGGTTTCCGTCTGGGAAACGCTGCAAGGAAAAACCTCACTCGATGGTTTCGATGCCGTAATTAATCTTGCCGGTGAACCGATTGCCGACAAACGCTGGACCAAAGAGCATAAAGCATTGCTTTGTGAAAGCCGCTGGAAACTGACCGAACAACTGGCAACGCTGATTAATGCCAGTGAAAAGCCGCCTTCTGTGTTTATCTCCGGCTCAGCGGTCGGATATTACGGCGATCAGGGTCAGGCGCTCGTGCCGGAAGACGAGCCACCTAATAAGCAGTTTACCTGGCAGTTATGTGCCCGCTGGGAAGCACTGGCGATGTCAGCACAAAGCCCGGCAACGCGTGTTTGTTTGCTGCGTACCGGCATCGTCCTGGCTGAAAAAGGCGGTGCGCTGGCAAAAATAGTTCTGCCCTACCGTGCCGGTCTCGGTGGCCCGCTCGGTGATGGTCAGCAATACATGCCCTGGATCCACATCAGCGACATGATTGACGCGATTATTTTCCTGCTGGAACACGAAACACTTTCCGGCCCGTTCAATATGGTGTCGCCGTACCCGGCACGTAACGAGCAATTCAGCGCTCTGCTTGGCGAAGTATTGCACCGTCCGGCATTTATGCGGGCACCCGCGCCGGTAATAAGGTTACTGATGGGGGAATCAGCCGTGCTGGTACTCGGCGGACAGCGTGCCGTCCCGCGCAGGCTGGAAGCCGCAGGGTTTATATTTAAGCATCAGGAGCTGAAAGAGGCGCTGGAGGATTTGCTCGGGTGACGGGTCTTGCAGCCCTTCACCCTGCCGTACCAGACTGGGGATGTTTCGGTTTCTCAATAACTGAGATTACTTAACTTTCTGCGCCGAAACCGCCCAAAGGAGGAAAGTGCTTTTCCTCCTTTGGATTCCTCCTCGCTTTTTCAACAAGCGATAACGCTCGCTAGCTATGTTTCAGGTATCACTGCGACAGGCTGGAAATCTTGCCGCTGCGCGGTGCCTTCATTTCGGGATTGCAGCCTTGGGTCTGCAACCTCTCATTCAGCAAGCTTTCTGAAACGCCCGTGCGATCTTAAATTCAAAGGCAGATTGTTTTTTTATCTTTTAGAAATGTTGATTGGCGTGCTCAAAAATGGCACCGAATGAACGGTTCGAGACCTAAGGCTCGAAGCCTGAAATGAGGGAATCGCGGAGCGATGACATTTTGCGCCACACTCAGAACGACCAGAACATGTCCTTCGTTCCAGCGACAGCGCGCAGTGAAAAAGCGAGGGGAGTGCAGAGGGGAAAAGCCTTTCCCCTCTGCTCGGTTTCGGCAAAATATCTCGTATGAGAACTGCTATTGAGAAACCGAAACTTTCACAGTTTCAATTTTCATCCGTTCTAATCCCGCTCAGGATTTACTCCTTAATATCAGCCTGATAAAACACATGTTTCCCAAACGGATCCACTTCATAGCCGGTCACTTCTTTACGTACCGGTTCGAAAATGGTCGAGTGAGCAATCATTACCGCCGGTGCCTGATCGTGCATCATTTGCTGGGCCTGCTCGTAAAGCGCTACACGTTTTGCATGATCGGTCGTTTCTTTGGCTTCGGTGATCAGCTTATCAAACGGCGCATAACACCATTTGGCTGAGTTTGAACCGCCCTTCGCGGCATTACAGGTAAACAGCGGGCCGAAGAAGTTATCCGGATCGCCGTTCGCCGTCGTCCAGCCCATCAGCGCCGCCATGTGTTCACCGTTACGGATACGGGTCTGATACTCGCCCCATTCGTAACTGACGATATGCGCCTTCACGCCGATTTTGGCCCAGTCAGCCTGGATCATTTCCGCCATACGCCGGGCGTTCGGGTTATACGGACGCTGAACCGGCATCGCCCACAAATCGATATCAAAACCATTCGGCATACCCGCTTCGGCCAGCAGGGCTTTGGCTTTCTCCGGTGAATAATCGTAGTCCACCAGTTTGTCGTTATAGCTCCATACACCGGTCGGCAGCAGTGTTTTCGCCACGGTTCCCGTACCATGGAATACGGCTTCTATGATTTGCGGTTTGTTGATCGCCATGGTCAGCGCCTGACGCACTTTCACATTATCCAGCGGGGGTTTCTGAGTGTTGAAGGACAGGAAACCGGTGTTCAGGCCAGCCTTACTCATCAGATTGATGTCTTTATTGGCACGCATACGCTCCAGATCAGCCGGATTCGGGAATGGCATCACCTGACATTCATTCTTCTCGAGTTTGGCCAGACGCATTGAGGCATCAGGCGTAATGGTATACACCAGACGGTCAATTTTGGATTTACCCTGCCAGTAGTCCGGGAAAGCTTTGTACAGCAGACGCGTGTCTTTCTGGTATTGCACCAGTTCAAACGGCCCGGTACCAATCGGCTCCTGATCGACTTTTTCCGGCGTGCCGGCTTTGAGCATCTGATCGGCATATTCCGCCGAGAGGATGGAAGCAAAATACCATGCCAGATCGGCCACGAACGGCGCTTCAGGGCGCGTCAGGTTGAAGCGCACGGTGTAATCATCCACCTTATCAATACTGCCGATCAGGTCACCCATTTTCAGGCTGTCGAAGTTAAGGTAAGTACCGCCGGAAATTTTATGATAAGGATTATTTTCGTCTTTCTGGCGCATGAACGAGAAGATCACGTCGTCAGCGTTGAAATCACGGGTCGGTTTGAACAGCTTGCTGCTCTGAAATTTCACGCCCTTGCGCAGGTGGAAGGTATAGGTTTTACCGTCCGCACTGACCTCCCAGCTTTCTGCCAGACCCGGCACCAGTTCAGTGGTACCGATTTTGAAATCCACCAGACGGTTATAAATTGGCGCGGCGCTGGCATCCACAGAGGTGCCCGACGTATAAAGCTGCGGGTTGAATTGCTCAGGCGAACCTTCGGAACAGTAAACCAGCGTTTTAGCACAAACGCCGCCAGTGAGAGTTAACGCCAGTAAGCCTGTGCTTATTTTTAAGATGTTGTGTTTCATTCTTTTCCCTATTTTCCCTGTCCGGAGAGTGTTTAGATCTTCTTCATCGTGGAACCTAAAGCAAAAACAGATTAACATCTGGATAACACGTAGTAATACTTTGTTATATATGAAAATCTTATAACAGGGAACAATATTTGCGCACATTCAGAGGTCAAGATGTCGACAACAATCGCAAAACAGCTTACCGAACGTTTCTACCGTTATCTCAGCGTAACATCACAGAGTGATGCCAGCGCGACCACCCTGCCAAGCACGGCAGGCCAGCATGATATGGCGCGGCTACTGGCTGAGGAACTGCATCAGCTGGGCCTGAAAAATATTCAGATCGACGAACAGGCGACCGTGACGGCAGTAAAACCCGGCACCAAAAAAGGCGGTCCGCGCATCGGGTTCATTACGCATATAGATACGGTCGATGTCGGCCTGCGTCCGGATATTCATCCCCAGACGTTGCGTTTTACCGGTGAGGATGTGTGTCTGAACAAAGAACTGGATATCTGGCTGCGCCCTTCCGAACGCCCGGAAATCCTGCCGTATAAAGGTGAGGACATTATTTTCAGCGACGGCACCAGCGTGCTGGGCGCGGACAATAAAGCGGCGGTCACGGTAGTGATGACACTGTTGGAAAACCTGACGACTGAGCAGGAATACGGCGATATCGTGGTGGCGTTCGTGCCAGACGAAGAAATCGGCCTGCGCGGTGCCAAGGCGTTGGATCTCGCCCGCTTCGATGTGGACTTTGCTTATACCATCGATTGCTGCGAACTGGGCGAAGTGGTGTATGAAAACTTCAATGCGGCGGCGGCAGAAATTACCTTCACCGGCGTGACAGCGCATCCGATGTCGGCCAAAGGCGTACTGGTGAATCCGCTGTTGATGGCACAGGATTTCATCAGCCATTTTGACCGTGCTGAAACCCCTGAAAACACCGAAGGCCGGGAAGGTTATATCTGGTTCAACGGCATGAGCGCATCCCAGCAGGGAGCAGAACTGAAAGCCTCAATCCGTGATTTTGACAACGTCAGTTTTGCCGCCCGTAAGCAGAAAATTCAGGACGTGGCACAAGAGATTGCCGCGCAGTATCCGAGCGCAAAAGTCTCGGTGGAGATCAGCGACACCTACAGCAATATCAGCAGTGCCATCGGCGAAGATCGCCGGGCGATCGACCTGATTTTTGCAGGACTGAAAGAAATTGGCGTGGAGCCCAAAGTGATCCCGATGCGCGGCGGCACCGATGGTGCGGCATTGTCGGCCAAAGGATTGCTGACGCCGAACTACTTTACCGGCGCGCATAATTTCCACTCAAAATTTGAGTTCCTGCCGGTGAATTCGTTTGTGAAATCCTACGAGCTGACCGTTCAGCTGTGCCTGCTGGCCGCGAAAGGCTGATGCTATTTTAGCTGAGCAAAACCCACACCCCATCCCAGCCTTCCCCTCGTGAGAGGGGAAGGAGCACGGAAATCACTTCAAAGCACCTGAGAGGAATTGTTGCAGCCGCGCACTTTTCGGGTTACCGAACACCTCGGAAGGCTCGCCCTGCTCTTCAATCACCCCCTGATGCAGGAAAATGACGTGGCTGGAGACGTGACGGGCAAACTCCATTTCATGTGTCACTACCACCATGGTTTTCCCCTCTTCCGCCAGCTTTTGCATGATGCGCAGTACTTCGCCGACCAGTTCAGGGTCAAGGGCGGAGGTCGGTTCGTCAAACAGTAACACTTCCGGTTCCATCGCCAGCGCACGGGCAATGGACACGCGCTGCTGCTGGCCACCGGACAAATTCACCGGATATTTCCCTTGTGCGCGGGCATCAATACCCACTTTATCGAGGTATTTCACCGCGCGTTCCCGCGCTTCTGCCTTACTCAACCCCAGCACCTGAACCGGTGCTTCCATGACATTTTCCAGCACCGTCATGTGGCTCCACAGGTTGAAGTGCTGAAACACCATCGTCAGTTTGGTACGTAACAGTTGCAGCTGCTTTTTATCAAACACTTTCAGCTGACCATCGGTGTCGCGCACCATCCGGATATCCTGATTATTGACACTGATCGAGCCTTCGCTTGGTTTCTCAAGGAAGTTAATGCAGCGCAGGAAGGTACTTTTACCGGATCCTGATGAACCGATAATACTGATCACATCACCCGCATTCGCCGACAATGAAACGCCTTTCAACACCTCATGGTCGCCATAGCGTTTGTGGAGATCGAGAACCGCTAATTTGTTTTCTGGCATAACGTGATTCCGCAAAAATAATTCTTATTAGTGAGTTTGAGGCTTTACATGTGCCAGCCAGCGTTTTTCCGCCATGCGGAACAGCCCAATCAATATAAAAGAGATGCAAAGATAAATAACCGCAGCAATCCCGAAGGCATAAAACGGCTGATACGTTGCCGAGTTAATGTCGCGGGCTATTTTCAGCACGTCCGGTACTGTGGCGGTAAACGCCAGCGCGGTGGAGTGCAACATCAGAATGACTTCATTACTGTACGCAGGCAGTGCCGTGCGTAATGCCGACGGTAAAATAATGCAGGTATACAATTTAAAACGTGAAAACCCGTAAGCGTTGGCCGCTTCAATTTCGCCGTGCGGCACCGCGCGGATCGCACCCGCAAAAATTTCGGTGGTGTATGCACAGGTGTTGAGCGTCAGTGCCAGAATCGTACAATTGAGCCCGCTGCGGAAAAAAGCATTCAGGAAGTCGGTGCCACGCACGATCTCCAGGCTGTACATGCCGGAATAAAATACCAGTAACTGCACATACAACGGCGTCCCGCGGAAAACATAGGTATACAGCCAGATCGGATAGCGAAGGAATTTGTTGGAAGACACACGCCCCACCGCCATCGGCACAGCCAGTAATCCGCCTATCACAACGGAACTGATCAGTAACCATAAGGTGATAGCCAGACCGGTGAAACGGTAGCCGTCGCTGTAAAGCAGGGACATACCGTACTGTTGTAAAATTTCGATCATAGATCAGCCCTCTTCACACCCAGCGAATAACGGCGATCAAGCCACACCAGCACGCCGTTCGACAGCGTGGTGAAAATCAGATAAACCACACCGGCCACAATCGCAAAATAGAACGGCTGATATGTCCCCTTCCCGGCCAGTTGCGTGGCTTTCACCACATCATTGAGACCCAGCAACGACACCAGTGCGGTGGCTTTGAGAATAACCTGCCAGTTATTGGCAATGCCCGGCAGCGCAAAACGCATCATGGCCGGGAATAAAATTCGACGAAAGATTTGTGAACCGCTGAACCCGAAAGCCGTCGCAGCTTCGATTTGTCCACGCGGGACCGCCATAAACGCACCGCGGAACGTTTCAGTGAAATATGCCCCGTAGATAAAGCCCAGGGTGATAATACCGGCGCTCATCGGGTCGATATCAATTTGTGTCAGCCCCAGTGATTCTGTAATGCTGTTAAGCGCAATCTGCAAACCGTAGAAAATCAATAACATCAATACCAGATCAGGTACGCCGCGAATGAGCGTGGTGTAGCAACCAAAAAAACCAGAAACGATCCGGTTCTTTGACAGTTTCCCGCCCGCGCCGATTAACCCTATCACCAGCGCCAGAATGACTGACGAAATCGCCAGCTCCAGTGTCACTAACGTGCCCTGGATAATTACCTGGGAATACCCATACAGCATGGTTTTTTCCTGTCTTTAGTGGATCCCTGCGCAGGCAACACGACCACCGGCGTCAGAACCGCAGGGAGCGGCGTACCGCCCCCTTTGGCATGTCTCACGACGAATATCAGCCGCCGTAAACATCAAAGTCGAAGTATTTTTTCGCCAGTTTGTCGTAAGTGCCGTCTTTACGCATGCTGTCAAATGCCTTGTTCAGCGCATCTTTCAGGTCCGTTTCATTCTTACGCAGGCCCATGCCGGTACCTACGCCGAAGAACTTATCATCTTTAACCGACGGCCCCGCAAACGCATAATCTTTACCCGCTGCCTGTTTCAGGAAGCCTTCGCTGCCTGCCACTTCGTCCTGGAATGCTGCGTCAAGACGACCGGAAGCCAGATCCGCATAAATCAGATCCTGGTTCTGGTAAGCCACCACATTGATGCCTTTTGGCTGCCACATGGCATTCGCATAAGCTTCCTGAGTGGACCCCTGCAGAACACCGACGTTTTTGCCTTTCAGCGCATCCAGAGTGGGCAGAACTTTAGAGCCTTTAGGCGCAATCAGACGGGCGTTAGCAGCGTAAAGTTTCTCTGTGAAATCAATCTCCTGCTGACGTTTTTCAGTGATGGATAATGAGGAAATAATCGCATCAATCTTTTTCGCTTTCAGGGACGGGATCAGCGCATCAAAATCGCTTTCAACGTAGGTACATTTAATGGCTGCACGTTTACACATCTCGTTTGCCAGGTCGATATCAAAACCCACCAGCTTACCGCTGGAGTCTTTCGATTCAAAGGGGGCGTAAGTCGGATCAGTACCGATGTTAATTGCTTTAGGCGCGGCAGCAAATGCACTACCTGCGCTGGCTAAAACCAGAACCAGCGGAAGAACCTTGAACAACTTTTTCATACATTAGCCTCAGTGATTATTCATCTGTTGTGGTTGCGTGTGCGTGAATGAACGTCTTTTTATAGTTTGCTGAACGATGCAAATGGCTTTTTGCCAGATTTTCTCATGCACTTTTCGTGCCGTTTCTCTGCATAGCCGTTTTGCACAGCGAGAGAGTGAAAACCGGTCAAAAAAGCATCGGGATAATCAAAGTTTTCAAAGGTCTGAAGGAAGGATAGCCGAAGCAAGGTTGGACACTGCACCCCAATGAATCAAATTGTGATCATTGTTGGTGCAATGTAACGAAAGTGCGCGAAATAAGTGCGTATTGGGACGTGAAAGTTTAACGACTGCCCTGCCATCGAACAAATAAGTCTTCCGGCAGCTCGATATCAAACTGATCGATCACCCGGTTTACCGTCTGATCAATAATATCTTCCACAGAAACAGGGCGGTGATAAAACGCCGGAACCGGCGGCATGATGATTGCGCCCAGTTCAGCCGCCTGTGTCATCAGTCGTAAATGGCCCAGATGCAACGGCGTTTCGCGCACACATAACACCAGACGTCGGCGTTCTTTCATCACTACGTCAGCCGCACGGGTCAGCAAACCGTCGGTATAACTGTTCACGATGCCGGAGAGCGTTTTGATCGAGCAAGGCAAAATCACCATGCCGGCAGTTTTAAAAGAACCGGAGGAGATGCTGGCCGCGATATCGCGGGAATCATGCACCACATCTGCCAGTGCCTGAACATCACGCAGGGTGAGATCCGTTTCCAGTGTCAGTGTCTGACGGGCTGCATTGCTCATCACCAGATGAGTTTCAATATCAGGCACACTCTGCAATACCTGCAAGAGCCTGACACCATAGATTGCGCCGCTGGCGCCGGAAATACCGACAATAAGTCGTTTCATCAACACTGCCTTAGAAAAAATAAACCCGGATCCGGTGGTGCCAATACTGACATAAATTCAGGCATAAAAAAACGCGCCCGCCCGGTGTTCACCGGAGGGGCGCGCCAGAGAGAATGTCAGCAACCGGCTGATCAGCCTTCGTTGTGCATCTCGAGATTTTCAGCTTCCTGCTGGCCACGCAATGCCTGAGCATCGTCGTTGCGCAGCGCTTCAAGATATTCCAGATAGTTCTGGTCCACATCTTTGGTGACGTAAACACCGTCGAAGACTGAACATTCGAATTTCTCGATATCCATATTGTCTTCTTTCACTGCGGCGATAAGGTCGCTCAGATCCTGGAAGATTAACGCATCAGCCCCAATCATCTGATTGATTTCACTGACTTCACGGCCATGGGCAATCAGCTCGTTCGCGCTTGGCATATCGATACCGTAAACATTCGGGAAGCGGATTTCCGGTGCCGCAGAGGCCAGATAAACGCGTTTTGCCCCGGCTTCACGCGCCATCTCAACAATCTGCTGAGAAGTGGTACCACGCACGATGGAATCATCGACCAGTAAGACATTTTTATCACGGAACTCAGCGCGGTTAGCGTTCAGTTTACGTCGTACTGATTTACGGCGCTCCTGCTGACCCGGCATGATAAAGGTACGGCCCACATAGCGGTTTTTTACAAACCCCTGACGGTACGGTTTATCCAAAATACGGGCAATTTCCAGCGCGATATCGCAGGAAGTTTCCGGGATCGGGATCACCACGTCGATATCCATGTCTTCCCATTCACGGGCAATTTTCGCGCCCAGCTTTTCACCCATACGTACACGGGCGCTGTAGACGGAAATTTTGTCGATGAAGGAATCCGGACGTGCAAAATAGACGTATTCGAACAGGCAAGGATTGTACTGCGGGTTCTCAGCACACATACGGGTGAACAGCTGACCTTTTTCAGTGATGTACACCGCTTCGCCCGGCGCAACGTCACGCAGGAACTCAAAGCCCAGCGTATCAAGTGCCACGCTCTCAGAGGCCACCATGTACTCATTACGACCATCTGCCAGCGTACGTTTACCAATCACCAGCGGACGAATGCCATGCGGGTCACGAAACGCCAGCATGCCATGACCGATGATCATCGCCACACAAGCGTAAGCACCGCGGATTTTCAGATTCACTGCAGCAACCGCAGCAAAAATGTTGTCAGCTTCCAGTGGGTAGTGCTGGAAACGATCCAACTCACTCGCCAGGATATTCAGCAAAATCTCAGAATCGGAAGTGGTGTTCACATGACGGCGTTGGCCTTCGAACAGATTGCTTCGCAATTCGTGAGCATTGGTCAGGTTACCGTTATGGGCAAGGGTGATGCCGAACGGAGAGTTGACGTAAAAAGGTTGAGCTTCTGAAGCGCTGGAACTGCCAGCCGTTGGGTAGCGCACATGGCCTATACCCATGTTGCCCTGTAAGCGTTGCATATGGCGGGCTTCGAAAACATCCTTCACCAGGCCATTGGCTTTACGTAAACGGAAGTTATTATTCGCGTCGATGGTGGTGATGCCTGCGGCATCCTGACCACGGTGTTGTAACACCGTTAACGCGTCATAAATCGACTGGTTTACCGGCATGAAACCGGCGATACCGACAATACCGCACATGTTGTCTTTTCCTCTTCAGCGCTGCCAGAACTAAATATGTTTTGGCAAGAAACTCGACGTGCTCTGCAGGTAGTCAAAGAACCACCTGATGATATAACTGAATTGTGGGATCAACTGGGATTGTTTCCAGTCTTCACTTTGCGAAAAACCGGTAAAAGTATCGAGGAAGAACAGCATCGCGGAAACGATTAACACCCCACGCAGTGCGCCGAAGCACACACCTAACACCCTGTCAGTGCCGGACAACCCGGTTCTTTCAACCAGTGAACCAATCACATAGTTGACAATTGCACCTACGATCAACGTCGCGATGAACAAGATGGCAATTGCGATCCCGTTTCGAACTAATTCATCTTCGAAACGTGTGAAGTAGATGGCGAGGTAAGGGTAATAATGGCTGGCAACAAAAAAGGCGCAAGCCCAGGTTACCAGCGATAAAGCCTCACGAACAAAGCCACGGATTAAACTGACTAAAGCAGAAAATCCGATAACCGCAATAATGACGTAATCAATCCAGACCATTAACTATTCCAGTGTCTAATCCAGTCACATCTGCCCCGGCATCCCGTTCGCGGCGAATTCTAACAGAAAAAGAAAACGTTTGCGTAGGGGAAATCAGCCGGTCAGACAAATTAATAATAGCGATTAAAAAAACCTCAATCGCAGCATAAACCTATAAAAACTCAACCAGAGGATCTTATAGAAAAAGGGCACCAATCGCTTGTGCCCTCCGTGGTATTTTTTATGTTTTAACGGCCACCTCCCCCCTTCGCAAGAGGAGGTGCAAAGTCAGTGAGCAGAATAGGCGCGAACCTGCCCGCCTAATCCACTCAGCTGTTGCAGTTGCGGAAGTGAAGCCTCAAGCTTCTGCTTCGACGCATCCGGCCCGACGTACAGGCGCGTAATCTGCCCCTGTACCGGCGTTGACGGAACCGTATAAGCGCGGAAACCAGACAAACGCAGATTCGCCACAATCTCATTGGCTTTAGCAGCATTTTTCAGTGCGCCAAGCTGCACCACGTAGGACTGCCCTGCCGGCGCTTTTTCTTCCGGCGCAGGCTTCGGCTGTTCTGCCGGTTTTGGCTGTTCAGCCACGGCCTTCGGCTGCTCGACCGGTTTTGGTTGCTCGACGACCTTCGGTTTCACCGTTGGCTTCGCTTCCACCATCGGTTTAGGTTCGATGACTTTAGGTTTCTGCGCCGCAGGTTTTACCGGTGCAGTCTGCACCGTTTTTTTCTGCTCAGGCAATGTGGTGACCGGCGGTGCTTCTATCGTGGTATTGCCCGGTGCAACATTGCCCTTATTCGCGGCATTCGTGTTATTCGCCGAACCTTCCGACTCCTGCGCAGCACCGTTCATCGCCTGATCCGCACCTTCCGGTGGCTGAGCCGGCAAAGATTGCGTGACCGGTGGCACCGAGTCCTGTTCCTCAACATCACCCGGTTTTGGCACCAATGGAATAGACGCAAATTCGTCTTCGTAATGCTTTTTCTTGCCGTCGAGTAAACCGGGCAAAATAATGACGCCCAGCGCCACCAGAATGACCGTCCCGACCAGACGATTTTGAAACTTACTTGCCACTGGTTTTCCCCGTGTCTATAGCATCCATTACGTGAGCTACGGTATGGAACGAGCCGCAGACAATCACAATATCCTGAGGAGCAGCCTCCTGCATAGCCTGTTTCCAGGCAGACTCCACATCGTCAAACTGGTGCGCCTGCGGCAGGTGTGCCGTCAGCTCTTCAACACTGGCCCCGCGCGGACCTTCCAGCGGCGCGCAATACCATTCGTCCACCTGAGGCGACAGGCAAGCCAGCGTACCGGCAATATCTTTGTCTTTCAACATTCCGACGACAGCACGCACTTTACCGCCATTTCGTGGCTGTTCCGCCAGACGTCCGGCCAGATACGCCGCCGCATGCGGGTTGTGCGCGACATCCAGGATCAGACGAGGTGATTCACTCACCGTCTGGAAACGTCCCGGCAGTGCCGCGCGCTGTAAACCAGTGCGCAACGCGGCTTCAGGAATATCCAGAGTGGAATAATGCAGCGCGGCCAGCGCGGTCGCGGCGTTGGCGAGTGGCACATTCGGCAACGGTAAACCTTCCAGCACGTTAACCTCATGGCCTTCTTCCAGTGCTGCCCAGCGCCACTGTCCGGCATCCGCAGAAAAATGCCAGTTCACCTCACGGCGGTATAAATCCGCGTGTTTTTCCTGCGCAACGGCAGCAATAGATTGCGGCATATCCGGTTCACCGACCACGGCCGGTTTACCGGCGCGGAAAATACCGGCTTTTTCACGGCCAATGCTTTCGCGGTCAGATCCCAGCCAGTCAGTATGGTCCAGCGCAATACTGGTCACGACTGCCACACTGGCATCGACAATATTGGTCGCGTCCAGACGCCCGCCCAGCCCGACTTCAAGGATCACCACATCCAGCTTAGCCTGTTTAAACAGCTGCAACGCCGACAATGTGCCGTACTCAAAATAGGTCAGCGAAATATCACCACGGCCAGCTTCCAGCAGCGCAAAAGATTCACAATGCGCAGATTCTGCTAATTCTTCACCCTGGATACGGACACGTTCGGTGTAGCGCACCAGATGCGGGGAACTGTAAACGCCCACACGGTAGCCCGCTGCCATCAGGATGGATTCCAGCGTTGCACAGGTGGTGCCTTTACCGTTGGTTCCGGCCACAGTGAAAACTTGTGGCGCAGGCGTCAGTAAATCGAGTTTCGCGGCTACCGCTTTAACCCGATCAAGACCAAGCTCAATCGCCTGAGAGTGAAGATGTTCGAGATAATAAAGCCACGTGGCCAAAGGCGACGTGGCTTGGGGAATAAGTTGATTTTGCATGAGTCCCGTTCAACCTTGTCAGGTTCACTTCGACGCTACATCACCAGACTGTGACAGCAGGCAATGCCCTCTTTGTCAGATCATACCAACAGAGTAAAAGCACGGCTGTCTTTTTTGCAGAAAAACAGTTTTGCAGAAAAACAGTGTGGGCGGCACAATACACGATGGCCGCCCGAATAACTGACCGGCGTTTACCCTGTTCGATCAGGCATCCTGATTGTCAGCGGCAGAACCGTTGACAGCAACATGGACGTCAGCCACGTTCGGCTCCGGTTGCCCGGTTAATTTCGCCAGAACGCTGCCCAGTTTAGCTCGCATTTCCGGACGGCGTACGATCATATCAATCGCACCTTTTTCGATCAGGAATTCACTGCGCTGGAAGCCCGGCGGCAGTTTTTCACGCACGGTTTGCTCGATAACGCGTGGACCGGCAAAACCGATCAGCGCTTTCGGCTCAGCGACGTTAATGTCGCCCAGCATTGCCAGACTGGCAGAAACACCGCCCATGGTCGGGTCAGTCAGTACAGAAATGTACGGCAAGCCGCGTTCCTGTAATTTCGCCAGTGCTGCACTGGTTTTCGCCATCTGCATCAGCGACATCAGCGCTTCCTGCATACGGGCGCCGCCACTGGCAGAGAAACAGACCAGCGGGCAATTATCTTCCAGCGCCTGCTCAACGGCACGTACAAAACGGGCCCCGACCACAGACGCCATTGATCCGCCCATGAAGGCAAACTCAAAGGACGCGACCACGATTGGCATGCCAAACAGCGTACCTTTCATGACGACCATGGCGTCTTTTTCGTTGGTTTCTTTTTGTGCTGCAACCAGACGATCTTTGTATTTTTTGGAATCTTTAAACTTCAGAACATCTTTAGGCTCAAGCTCGCTGCCTAATTCAACCTCACTGCCCTCGTCCATGAAAGTGGACAGACGCATACGCGCACTGAGGCGCATATGGTGGTCACACTTAGGGCACACCATGAGGTTGCGCTCAAGCTCGGCGCGGTAAAGAACCTGCCCGCAGCTATCACATTTAGTCCAGACGCCCTCAGGAATACTTGCCTTACGGGTCTGCGAGTCAGTGCTCTTACTAAGAATTCGTTCAATCCAGCTCATCGATAACCTTTCTGTTTGAACCCGGCCGAAGCCAGTCCGCTGTTCATGCTGTAACAAGTCCCCTGAAACCTACCCAAAATCACCTGTGTGCGGGGTGATAAAAAACCTCACACACCGCGCCACAGAAGGGTTGTTCGCAGGAACAGACCATAAATTGTCGCTCATTAAACCATAACGGCCAGACACTGTGGATAAAAAACTGGTCTTACCCTCAGGTTTAATGCCTTAAATTTTAAAGCGCTTGCGTAAAAAACGTGCGGAATTAATCCTGCTGACGCTTTTCTTTGGCCGCTGCGCGTTTGTGCCGCCAGATTTCAACCACACCCGGCAGGATGGAAACCACAATGATCGCCACGATCAGTAATTTCAGATTTTCCTGAACAATCGGCAGATCACCGAAAAGGTAGCCAGCATAGGTAAATAACAGTACCCAAACCAGTGCACCAATCACGTTATACGCAGCAAAATGGCGGTAAGACATATGTCCCATACCGGCCACAAACGGTGCAAACGTGCGGACGATCGGCACGAAGCGCGCAAGAATAATCGTTTTACCGCCATGTTTCTCGTAAAACTTATGCGTCTTGTCCAAATAACTGCGACGGAAAATCTTTGAATCAGGATTACTGAACAGACGTTCACCAAATACCCGTCCGATAGTGTAGTTCACCGCATCGCCCAGGATCGCCGCAATGGCCATCAGGAATGCCATCAGATGGACGTTAATGTCATTGCCCGGCAACGCCGCCAGCGCGCCTGCCACAAACAATAATGAGTCCCCTGGCAGGAAAGGTGTCACCACCAGACCGGTTTCGCAAAACAAAATCAGGAATAAAATGCCGTAAACCCAGATGCCATACTGCGCAACCAGCTCCGCTAAATGCACGTCAATATGCAAAATAAAATCAATGACAAAGTGAATAAAACCCATTTGATTTACTCCCCCTTTTTCGGTTTAACAGCCCATTTAAACAATCGCTTTATCCGTTCCTTAGTCTTCGAGGAACAGGGGTCCCATATTCACCTGAGGCAGCGCAAACTTCTCAGGGTAATCGACTGAAACCAGATACAACCCTTCCGGCTTGCCGGTGGCTGCCGCAAGATTGCGATCTTTCGCTGCCAGCAGTTCTCCCATCCAGCCAACAGGCTGGTTACCGGCACCGATTTCCACCAGACTGCCCACGATATTGCGCACCATATGATGAACAAATGCATTAGCCTTGATATCCACCACCACATAACTGCCGTGACGGCTCACATTCACATGCATCACATAACGCCACGGTGTACGCGACTGGCACTGAGATGCACGAAAAGACGTGAAATCGTTCTCACCCAGTAGCGCCTGGCCGGCAATCTGCATTTTTCCGACGTCGAGTGGCATGTGAACATGCGTCACGCCGGCATGCAAAATTGCTGAACGGTAACGGTTATTGTAAATAACGTAGCGATAGCGGCGGGCAGTGGCGCTGAAACGGGCGTGAAAATCTTCGCCCACATTCGCGCACCAGCGCACAGCAATATCTTTGGGTAAATGGGTATTCACCCCCATCGTCCACGCCGCGTCTTTGCGCAGCACCGGCGTGTCAAAATGCACCACCTGCCCCGTCGCGCTGACGCCTGCGTCTGTCCGTCCGGCGCAAAACACCACGATCGGTGAATTGGCCACCCGGCTCAGTGCCTTTTCCAGACACTCCTGCACACTGGCAACACCCTGCTGACGCTGCCAGCCAAAATAAGCACTGCCGTCATATTCAATGCCTAACGCCACACGCCCGGCAACCGGTGCGGTACTGACGTCAGCGATCACTTCATCGGACATAATCAGTACCAGTACTCATTAATCAGCTTCTCTGCGGTTTCCACCGCCATCAGTGCGCCGCCAAAACGAACGTTGTCAGCCACTGACCAGAATTGCAGTAACTCAGGAATGCCGTAGTCATTACGGATACACCCGATGCTCAGATTGGCATTGCCGGATGCATCGCTGACCTGCGTCGGGAAATCATCTTCATCGCTCAGATTGATATCATCAATGCGTTCAAGTTCAGCGCGTGCTTCTTCTGCTGACAGCGAACGCAGACCTTCCATATGTACCACCTGCGCATGACCGTAGAACACCGGCGACTGCACGCAGCTGACGGAAACCGGCAGGCCATCGTCCTGCAACACTTTGCGAACCTGATCCACCAGACGGCGTTCCTGACGCACACTGCCCTCTTCATCGCTGACCAGCGGCAAAAGGTTAAACGCCAGCTGTTTACTGAAGATACCCTCTTCTGCCGGAATTCCGTTAAGCAGACGGGCACTTTGCCCGGCCAGATCGTCAACAGCGGCTTTGCCCAGCGCAGAAACAGACAGCAAAGAGGTCACGTGCAGACGGGACAAACCCGCCTGTTCGGTCAGTGGTTTGATGGCAGTCAGCAACTGGCTGGTCAGGCTGTCAGCCACGGCCACGATATTACGATTGCGGTAATGAGAAAGCGCATCAGGGTTCACGCCCGGCACCACCAGAGGAATGTCATGTTCAAGCGAGAACAGGCCACTGCTGTCAATCACCAGACATCCCTGATTTGCAGCTTCCTCAGCATACAAGGCAGAGGCTTCAGAGCCTGCAACAAAGAATGCCAGCTGAACCTGAGACCAGTCGAACTCAGATGCCTGTTGTACGCGCAGGCTTTTGCCATTAAAGCGCACGGTCTGACCGGCACTGCGTTCACTGGCCAGCGGGAAGAGCTCACCAACCGGGAACTGACGATCAGCCAATAATTCCAGTAACGCATCACCGACTGCGCCCGTTGCGCCAAGCAGCGCAATATTCCAGCCATCAGACATGTTGGTATTCTCCAGAAAATATAAAGTACAAAATACAAAGGGGCGATGAACATCACCGCCCTGTTTTAACGCGTTTTACCCGTCATATTTCAACGTGAAATATCAGGGCAGGAACTCAATGATTTACGCCGTGGCTAACTGGCTGTTAAAACCCAGTTTTTTCAGCACACCGGCGGTCGCTGCATCGTCGCAAATCACCCGTAAAGATGACCATTCACGACGTTCTTCATAGAACTTACGCAGCTTGTCGAATTCGCCCGGTTTTCCGGCTACACGGCGCAAAGGCCGGTCATCGCGGCGCACATCATACACTAAGTGAATAAGACGCAGCAGTTTGGCTTCGCTCAGCGCGCCACTCAGTGTCACTTCGGCAAATTCAGGCGCGGGCAGTAACGATTCCAGCGGCACCGTTTGTGGCTGACCGATAAACTGGCTGAATGCTTCGAACACCTGCGTGGTGCCGCGTGCCTTCCCTTCCAGGCTGTAACCGGCGATATGTGCCGTGCCGATGGCAACTTTATCCAGCAACGCCAGCGACAAATCGGGTTCCGGTTCCCAGACATCCAGCACAGCGGTCAGCTTTTTGCTGCCGTTCAGTGCGCCGAGCAGCGCAGTGTTATCCACCACTTCGCCACGACAGGCGTTGATGAGGATGCGCTCAGCAGGCAGACGCGCCAGTAAATCCGCATCCACCAGATGATATGTGGCATAAGGGCCGGACATATTCAGTGGCGTATGGAATGTCAGGATATCGGCTTCGGCGACCAGTTTCTCAAGCGGCCAGAATTCACCGGCATCACCCCGATCGGCACGCGGCGGATCGCACAGCAGCGTGCGGACCCCCAGTGCCTCGAGGCGGGCATGCAGGCGTGACCCGACGTTACCGACACCAATGATCCCGACCGTTTTATCGCGCAGTTGGAAACCATCGCGCTGTGCGAGGATCAGCAATGAAGAAAAGACATATTCCACCACGGCAATCGCATTACAGCCAGGCGCGGCCGAGAAACCGATCCCTGCGCTGGCAAGCCATGCATCATCGACATGATCGGTGCCCGCCGTGGCAGTCCCCACGAATTTCACCGGTTTTCCCGCCAGCAAACTCTCGTTCACTTTGGTCACAGACCGCACCATCAGCGCATCGGCATCATTGAGCGCATCTTGCGGGATAGGACGGCCAGGAACGGCCTGCACGTTGCCCAGCCGGCTAAAAAGCTCGACGGCATACGGCATATTTTCATCAACCAGGATTTTCACGTTTGTCTCCGGCAGCATGGCCTAAAGAAAGAATAGAAAATAAAGAGGGCATTGATTTTGCCACGATACAGGGTCAGATCCCAACTTTCAGGGCACGGGTTTACCTGTCGTTACGAAAACGCTGCGGTGTGGTGCCCGACACCTGCTGGAACATGGCGATAAAGGCCGAAGACGAGCTGTAACCCAGTTCGAGTGAGACCTCCTGTACCGTTTTCCCCTGCTCCAGCAAAGAGACAGCATGCAGGAAGCGCAGCCGCTGACGCCATTGGGCAAAACTCATCCCCAGTTCCTGCTGGCAACGCCGCGACAGGGTTCGTTCGGTGGTATACACCTGCTTCGCCCATTGTGCCAGCGACGTGTTATCCGCCGGATTCTTTTCCAGTGCGCTCAGCACGGGGGACAGTAATTTATTTTCCGATGTGGGTAAATAAGTGTTCTGACGGGGTGCCAGACTGATTTGATCCAGCAAAACGCGACACATACGCAGATCCGTTTCACTCTGAGGTTCAGTCATATTTCGTGAGAAGCAGTCATCAGCAATGGCGTTAAAAATGGCTGTCGGCGTCAGCAGGCAAGGCTCAACAGGCAGATGGATATCCAGCGCAGGGGCGATATCAATGACGCAAAAACGTGTGGTTTTGCGGTTATAGCTTGAATGCTCAACCCCGGCAGGTATCCAGATGGCGAATTCACGCGGGGCCAGATAGCGCTGTCCGGCTACGCGCATGGCAAGAACGCCGGATTTTACGCAGATAATCTGGCTCCACGGATGAGAATGCTCAACATACTCAGAATTCCCCTCCACAATTTCACCCCGAAAAAGCAGAGTAACCGGCATCTTCTCAGGTAACGGCGGGTAATATCGGGGTAAAGAAGAACGCGGTGCGGGCATAAAAACCTTTTGTCTGTGCGCCAAACGGGGATTGTCTGAATTACGCAATGTGTTGTCTGATTATCGTTATATATAACAAACAAGACAACCGTACACTGGCGTGACGATTTATTCAGGAATACGACTCAATGAATGTGCTCTTTCCCCTGCTTGCCGTCCTGATCTGGTCACTGAATGCTGTGGTCAGTAAAGCCTCGGCCAGCGCAATTGATCCTGCTGCCATTTCGTTCTACCGCTGGCTTCTGGCACTGCTGACGCTGACACCTTTCGTGCTGCCCGGCGTGCTGCGTAACCTCCAGGCGGTGAAACAATACGGGTGGAAACTGCTGATCCTGGGCTTGCTGGGCATGGTGCTGTATCAGAGTCTGGCATACTACGCCGCACATAGCGTCAGTGCGCTGTTTATGGGCATCCTGAATTCGCTGATCCCGCTGCTGACCGTGCTGATTGGCCTGTTTGTGCTGAGCGTAGTGCCAACAGTGGGCGTCGCACTGGGCAGTATTATTTCACTCGGCGGTTTAGTCTGGCTGGTCAGTGCCGGTTCGCCGGCGCAGCTGCTGCAACACGGTATCGGCACCGGTGAGCTGATGATGTTTGCGGCTTCGGCCTCCTATGCGCTGTATGGGGTGCTGACCAAGCGCTGGGCGATCCCGCTGCCGAACTGGCAATCGTTATATGTGCAGATCATTTTCGGCGTTTTATTATTGCTGCCAAACTTTCTGCTCGCGAAGGATGTCAGCCTGACCGCACATAATATTCCGCTGGTGCTTTTCGCGGGGATCCCGGCGTCGATCATCGCGCCGTTTTTGTGGATCCAGGGTGTGATCCGTTTGGGTGCCAACAAAGCGTCTATTTTCATGAACCTGTCGCCGATTTTCACGGCAGTGATCGCCGTGCTGTTCCTGCACGAGCACCTGCACAGCTACCATCTGATTGGCGGCGGTATCACGCTTGTCGGGGTCATTCTGGCGCAGCGTTTGCGTAAACCGCTGTTCACCCGCGCCGCGCCTGCGGAACAAAACAAAATTCGCTAAAGGGTATACCATCCTTAATAAGAGGGTGGCACCTCCCCCACTTTCTGCTTTCGCGCCCCGCCAGACGTTTTTCTCTGCTGTTTTAGGAAACAATATTCTGAAGAATCTTTCTCAGCCTGCTATTCACGGTGTCGATTAAAACACTTTGCAGGTATGATGAGGCGCTTCCGCGCTCTGCGCCGTGCTTTTGACTTATCATTGAGTTTAAGCGACGTTTTAAATTTCCAGCGAAGGACGGTGATATGCAACCTTTGAGCGGCCCGGGCATGCCGGTTGGCGACAACAGAACACAACCGCAGGGTCAGACCGTTCCGGCTAAAACGGGCGCTGAACTGCCCTTAACGCCGGTACAGCGCACCACGCTGGAAAAACTGATCGTCAAACTGATGGCGCTGACGCCCATCAAATCTGCTGAGATCTGGGCCAATCTGCGCCACGAACTTGCGTTGCCAAACGGTGCGGAAATCACCTCTCAGCAATTCCCGCAGGCCGAAGCGCTGTTACAGGGAAAACTTACACAGGCCCAGGACAGCCTTGCCTCACGCCAGCTGATGCTGCAACTGACCGAGCTGCTGCCGCAGGGTAACAACCGTCAGGCGGTGAGCGATTTTATCCGCCAGAATTTTGGTCATACCGTACTGAGTCAGCTGACACATCCGCAGCTGCAACAGGTGCTGGATCTGATCCAGACCCGTCAGATGAATATTCCGCAGCCCCAGCAGACACCGGTCACCGATCGTCCGTTGCTGCCTGCCGAGCATAACAGCCTGCAACAACTGGTAACCCGTCTCAGCGCTGCTACCGGCGAAGCCCCTGTGAAAGTCTGGCAGGAACTGTTTACGCTGGTTGGTGTGAAAGTGGGCGAACCGATACCGGCGAAGCATTTTCAGGTGCTCAGCCAGTTTATGCAGGTGAAAGCGTCGCTCAGCCAGCAGACCACCGCACCGACGCTGACCACGTTGCTGAGCGTGCTCAAGCAGCCGGCCAGCACCCATGAAATTCATCAACTGACGGAATATGCCGAAAATCGTTTCAGCGCGACGCTGTCCACGCCGCTGACGCAGGTTCAGGTCAGTGATCTGATTGGCGTTCTGTTCAGCCAGCGGGTTGACCGCTCTGCGCGCACAGAAGACATAGACGATACCTTCACCACGGTGACACGTACCGATCCGCAACCGATCATGAACCCGTTTATCGCGATGTTGCCCCCTTCCATGCAGGCGATGGGCGGCAAGCCGCTGGTATTTATTGCGTTCGTGGTGGTTCTGCTTCTGCTGTGGTTACTGTTTTAAGCACGCCGTTAACCTCTTTTCAGCAACTGCAATCTGGCGGTGCCTGTTTCCGTGAATACTGTCCGCGTTCTTCACCCACCGCAACCGGGTGTTGATCGCGGATCCAGAAATCCAGTCCGCCAATCATTTCCTTCACCCTGAATCCAAGCCGGGCCAGTTTATACGCGCCCTGCGTCGAACCGTTGCATCCGATTCCGTCACAATAGGTTACGTAAACCACGTCTTTACTGAGTTCGCAGGTACTTTCTGCCGTCATCAGTTTATGCGGAAAACTGACCGCGCCCGGCACATGGCCACCTGCATAATGTTCAGCAGAGCGGGTATCAATCACCACGATTGTGTTCACACCGTTTTGTAAATCCGCAGCGACATCGGCGGCATCGGTATAAAAGCTCAGTTTCGACAACAGATATGCAGCACTGATTTCAGGTGATGGTGGTGCAAATCCTAAAACATAAGACTCTGGTTGCATAAACACTTCCTCGTTAAATGATATGACTGAAAACAGTTCCATCATCGCCGTTTTTGGTCTTATGATTAATGCCAATTTCAAGCCAATCATAAGACCCATTATGCGCATCTTGTCTCAGCCCTCTGCACTGATTACGCTTTTCGAAAACACAGCCATCACCGGTTCAGACGCTGCGGCAGGTTTGCGTGACCGGCTGTGTTCAGCGTTGCGCAAGGCTATTCATACCGGTGCGCTGACCGGAGGAGAACGCCTGCCGTCTTCGCGTATTCTGGCCTCTGACCTGAAACTCTCACGGGTCACCGTAGAAGCCGCCTACGCACAGATAGAAGCAGAGGGTTATCTTCAGCGCCATACCGGCAAGGGGACTTTTGTCAGCCGCTCACTGCCCACCGCCCTGTCCTCCCGAAACAGCCAGGTCTTATCGCCTGGGTTTGCGCGCTTGTCAGCGCGGGGTGAGAAAATTATCGCCAACGGCGGCTGTCGTGACCCGCAAGCGCCCGTCGCCTTTGCAGCCGGTTCGCCTGATCTGCGCGCCTTCCCGCTGAAAATCTGGAAGCAAATAACCGCCAGACAGCTGCGGACTCAGGGCGAACGCCTGCTGGGATATGGCGACCCGCAGGGGTATTTGCCCTTGCGCGAGGCGCTTGCCAGCTATCTTCAGCAGTCACGCGGGGTCATTTGCAGCGCCGGACAAATCCTTATCACCACCAGTTCGCAACAGGCACTGCAATTGCTGGCGATGCTCCTGATTGATCCCGCAGATACGGTGTGGCTTGAGCAGCCGGGTTATCCGGGTGCACGCAACGCGTTTGCCAGCGCCGGAGCCGATATTTGCGCCATTGAGGTTGATGAACAGGGAATGGTGCCGGGCGCTGATTCACCTGTGCCGCGCCTGATATACCTGACGCCGTCGCACCATTATCCGACCGGTGTCAGCCTGAGTTTGTCACGCCGTTTACATCTGCTCGGCTATGCGAAACGTCACGGCAGTTGGATCATCGAAGATGATTACGATAGTGAACTGCATTACGACGGGCGGCCGCTTCCGGCTATGCAAGGGCTGGATAAACATCAGCAGGTCATTTATCTGGGAACCTTCTCGAAAGTTTTATTCCCGTCTTTGCGGCTGGCCTATGCCGTCTTACCGCCTGCGCTGGTGGCACCGATGGTGACGCTGCGCACCGTGAATGACGGTCATTCTTCACAGCTGATGCAGGCCGTCACGGCGGAATTTATGCAGGCCGGGCATTTCGCTTCACATCTGCGCTTTTCGCGTCAGCTTTACCACAGCCGACGTGACCATCTGCTGACGCAAATTAAGCAAAAAATTGAATGGCTGAGCCCTCAGGTTGCCGCCGGGGGGTTACAACTCGCCGCCCGTCTGCCTGCCGGACAGGAACAGCATTTCAGCGCGCTTGCCGCCCAGGCCGGTGTCGAAACGCCACGGCTTTCACCTCTGTTTACCGCCAGCGCCGGTTTAGTGACCCAACATCAGGACGGCTGGCTGCTCGGTTTCTCGGCATTAACCCCGGCTGAAATCACCACCGCAGTAAACCGTCTGGCGTCGCTGAAGGTGCCAGTCATTTAACAAACAGCGTCAATAACAACCAGCCCGCGCCGCCGCTGAACAACAGGAACGGGAAAGAATAATAGTGAAACCGCAGCCAGATCTTCTTGTCATTCGCCATGCGCAGCGCAATAAGATTGGCCAGCGATCCTATCGCCAGCCCGAAACCACCGGCATTGACGGCGTAGGCCAGCAACGGTCCGGAGGGTAAATAATTAATCATCAGGATTGTCGCGGGCACGTTACTGATGACCTGAGAAAGCCCGATGCTCAGCAGATAATGACCGTAATCCGGTAGCCCGTGAATATGCGTAAACGCTGGCTGCAGGACATTCATCCCGACCAGTAAACGCACATCGATAAACATCACGATAAACACCAGGATCAGCGGCCAGTCGATGCGCAGCAGGACATTTCGCGCCAGCAGTAAAAAACACAGGATCACCGCCAGCAAACCATACAGGGCCAGCCCCAGATCAACACAGGCGATAAATACCGCGTAGAGCACAACACAGCTCACCAGCAGACCTTTTTGAAAAGGATATCCCTGATTGTTCTCAATTTTTTTCAGGCTGTGCGACGGAAAACAAAACCAGGTCACCAGCAATAAGGCAGCCAGAGTGACCAGCGCCAGCGGTGTCATCTGTCCGATAAAATGCAGGAAGGACTGACCGGATTTATTCCATAACAGAATATTTTGCGGGTTACCGATCGGCGTAAGCAGTGAACCGGCATTCACCGCCAGTGCTTCAAAGATAATCAGCCGCGTCACCGGTAACGACGTCAGTTTCTTCAGCGTGATCGTCAGCGGGATGATGATAAATAACGCGACGTCATTGGTCATAAACGTGGACAACAGTGCTGCAGCAGTGACCAGAAACAGCGCCAGCCACCGCTCATTGTCGATGGCGTTAATCATCTTACGGCCTACAAAATCAAAGTAACCGCTGACCTCAACGCCCTTGGTCAGCATCAGTAAACCCAGCAACGTGACGATCGTGTCCCAGTCCACAAACTGCGGAAACCGGCTGATTTCCTCAGGCTGAAACAGGGTCAGAATGACACCAAGCAGAATTAACAGATGCAAAAACCTGTCACGTAAAAAAGGCTTAAATACAGAGCCGAACGCCGCCATCAACATGTCTTTTCTTCACTGTTCAGAATTCGCTGACGTTACGCGAAGAATTGCGCCGCTGCCAGCGGATAACATCAATCAGCAGGAAAATAAGTAAGCTCGCGCCCATCACGGGCAATGAAATTGCCAGACCGATCGTGATCACCAAAATCGGGCATTGCAGCCTGAACGGCACAGACCGCCAGGTTTGTAGCAATGTCGTGGCCGGATGACTGTCGGTACTGTTGACGCTGCGGCGCAGCCACCACAGGCGATATCCCCAGGCAATCATCACACAAAGCCCGGCACCAAAAATCACCAGAATGGCCTGATTCCAGATGCCAAACAGAATGCCCATATGCGCATCCACACCCCAGCGGGTGAGTTTGGCAAGCAGCGGGAAATCAGCAAACCGCACGTGATCGACGATTTGCAGGGAACGGGGATTGACCGATACCGCATCCACCTGCGTTGGCCAGCTGCGATCAACTTCGGTCACTGTCCAGGCTTTCCCCGTGTTATACGCCGGACGGATTTCAATCTTGTTCGCCGCAATACCCGCCTCACGCGCTGCCTGTACTACCGCATCAAAAGTCTGTACAGAAACAACGGCGGCTGGTGATGCAGCAGGCATGCTGTGTGCCGACATGTTCATTCCCGGCATATCAGGCATATCAGCCATCGGCGCTTGATGCCCGGCATGTTCACTGACCGGTCCGGCGACCGTCTGTGGATCCAGACTGGTTTTCACGCCGGGCGTCATCCAGCCCATATGGGCACGTAACACGCCGATATTGTCCCCCGCCCATTGTGACCAGGTCAGGCCGGTGGCGGAGAAAAACAGTAAACCGGCGAGCAAAACCAGGCCGAGCGAACTGTGCCAGCGACGGCTGTTTTGCTGCTGTTGTACCTTGCCACTGACCTTACGCAGTGGTCGGGGTTTCCGGCGACCGCTGAACCAGAGCACGACGCCACCCGATGCCGCCACCCACAACCAGGAGGCGGCCAGCTCGCTGTATATCCGGCCTGTATCACCCAGCAATAAGCCGCGATGTAAATCATCCAGCCAGGTGCGGAAAGGCAAAATGCCGCTGGTGCCGTACACCGTCATGTCGCCTTTCACCGCCAGCGTGATGGGGTCGATGAAAATTGCACGGCTCTTAGATGCTCCGAGTTGCGGATCAGAAAACATCACGCGCGTCGTTTCCCCCGCAGAGGGGGCCGGTCTGACGGCGTAGATTTTTTTATCCTGACCGGCAACCTGTAGCGCCGCATCTATCTGACGGGAGAGCGGCTGCGCCTCTCCTTTTGAGGCGGTAAATAATGCGCCGGCATAGAGATAATTTTCCAACTGAGGTGTCAGTACATACAGTGTACCGGTCAGCGCAGCGACAAAAATAAAGGGTCCGACGAACAGGCCAATGTAAAAATGCACACGGCGCAGCAACGCCATAAAGGCCGCTTGCGCAGGCATTTTTTTACCCGCGCTGGAAGGCAGGTTTGCAGGTTGATTCATAAATCTGGTTTCCTGAATTTCAAATAACACGCTGTCAACAGCGATAAAAATCGCGGTTAACTTGAAAGAAATTATTCAGAGGCAGTTACAGAAAAACAGGCGGTGCGCGGGGTTGGGAATCCGTGAATATCAGCGAAGGAATAAGATGCGGTATGGCAGCGCACGGTGGAGCACGGCTGGAAACATCCAGCGACCACTGCATGGGCATAGCCTGCAAATCGAGCAGGGGTAAATGCACCAGCAACACACAATAACCGCACGCGGCATCGCTCATGTCGCCAGAAAGCATAGCTTTCACGGTATCCTGCGGCGCAGACTGACAGGCGGGCGTCTGGCAATGCTCTTCCGATAATACAGAATGCACTGACATATCCATGTCAGCCATTTCCCCGTCCGACATGTCCATCCCGGACATCATCATGCCGGGCATCATCCTATGCTGCACACCCTCTGCCACCAGCGATTTAGACACCACTGGCGCAATAAACAACATCAGTATCGCCACCATCCCGAGCCAGGCCGGGAAGTGCAAATGTCGATGATGGATGTGTCGGAGTGAGAGCATTATGTCAACAAGGTGAAAATAAGAAGCGGCGAAATTGTACCTGAATTGTTGAGATATACACCCGAAATCATTCAGGTTCTATCACGGCCGCGGGCGAATAATTCCTCAGAAACCCGGCACGCCAACGCAGAGGCGGCCTGAAGGATGGCGGAGACAAAAAAGCCCGCTCGGAAGCAGGCTTTTATACAGACATTAACGGACAGTATTATTTGTCGTTTTTCAGCTTACGCATCACCAGCGTGGCGTTGGTGCCACCGAAACCGAAGCTGTTAGACATCACCGTCGTCAGTTCACGCTGCGTTGGCTGAGTGATGATATCCATACCTTCGGCCTGCTCATCAAGGTTTTCGATGTTGATGCTTGGCGCGATGAAGCCGTATTCAGCCATCAGCAAGGTGTAGATCGCTTCCTGAACGCCTGCGGCACCCAGAGAGTGACCGGTCATGGCTTTGGTCGAAGACAGCGCCGGCGTTTTGTCACCGAACACTTCACGGATAGCGCCCAGTTCTTTAACGTCGCCGACCGGGGTAGAAGTCCCATGAACGTTAACGTAATCGATTGGAGTATCTACACCGTTCATTGCCATTTTCATGCAACGCACTGCGCCTTCGCCAGAAGGAGCCACCATATCTGCGCCGTCAGATGTTGCGCCGTAGCCAACGATTTCTGCATAGATATGCGCGCCACGTGCCAGAGCGTGTTCCAGCTCTTCGACAACAACCATACCGCCGCCACCTGCGATAACGAAACCGTCACGCGCTTTGTCGTAGGTACGGGATGCTTTGTCCGGCGTTTCGTTGTAGCTGGTGGACAGTGCGCCCATCGCGTCAAATTCACACGCCATTTCCCAGCACAGTTCTTCACCGCCACCGGCAAACACCACATCCTGTTTGCCCAGCTGAATCATTTCTACCGCGTTACCGATGCAGTGTGCAGAGGTGGCGCAGGCAGAACTGATGGAATAGTTAACGCCGCGAATTTTGAACGGCGTTGCGAGGCAGGCAGACACGCCGGAAGCCATCGCTTTGGTCACCATGTAAGGACCTACGCCGCGCAGGCCTTTGGCACGCATACCGTCAGAGCCCGCGACCTGATTGCGCGGAGAACCGCCGCCGGAACCTGCGATCAGGCCGGTACGTTCGTTGGATACCATTTCAGGGGTCAGACCGGAGTCTTCAATCGCCTGTTGCATGGATAAATAAGCGTAGATCGAGGCATCACTCATGAAACGCACAATCTTACGATCGATAAGGCCTGCGGTGTCTAATTTGACATCACCCCAGACGTGACTACGCATCCCGGCATCTTTCAGCTCTTGCGAGAAGGTGATCCCAGAGCGACCTTCCTGCAGAGATGCAAGAACTTCCTGCTTGTTGTTACCGATGCTCGAGATGATACCCAGGCCAGTAATCACTGCACGTTTCATTTAATACCTCTTGTACTATTCACCATTTGGGATTTCGTCACGCACTCTAGCGTACAGTTGTACGCCGAACAAGTCCGATCAGCAATTCCTTGTGTAAATCGTGGTAAATTTGCGCGGGTTCTAAGGCAGCGTTAAACTTCGGCATCGCCTTGAACTGAGAGAGTTTCACGTGAGCCACAACCCGATCACGCCCGCAGAATTAAGCTGGAACGAACAGGGTACACCTGTTTCCCGACATTTTGATGACGTCTATTTTTCCAATCAGAACGGCCTGCTGGAAACACGACATGTTTTTCTCAATGGCAATCATTTTCCGGCACGTTTTGCCGGTCACCCTCGCCCGCTGTGCATTATCGCCGAAACCGGTTTTGGCACCGGTCTGAACTTTATGTCGCTGTGGCAAGCCTTCGGGACATTCCGCGAAGCGCAGCCCGACGCCACGCTGCAACGTCTGCATTTCATCAGCTACGAGAAATTTCCGTTGTCCGCCCGTGATCTGGCGACAGCACACACACAATGGCCCGAGCTGGCCGCGTATTCGGCACAACTTTGCGAACAATGGCCAATGCCCTTTCCCGGCTGTCACCGCCTGCTGCTCGCAGACGGGCGTATCACGCTTGACCTGTGGTTCGGCGATGTCACTACCCTGCTTCCGGCATGTGACACCAGTATGAATCAACAGATCGACGCCTGGTTTCTCGACGGATTTGCCCCGTCCAAAAATCCGGACATGTGGACAGAGGATTTATTCCGTTCAATGGCGAAAATGACCCGACCGCAGGGTACATTCGCCACCTTCACCGTGGCGGGTTTTGTCCGCCGCGGATTGCAAAGCGCAGGTTTTGACATCAGTAAGGTACCGGGGTTCGGCGAAAAGCGACATATGTTAGCCGGTGTGCTGCCCGCAGGAATTGACGTACCTCATCCCGCACCGTGGTATGTGCGTCCGGCGGCGAAAAATGTCACTGAATTTGCCCTTCTCGGCGGCGGCGTCGCCAGTGCTGTGTTATCGCTGGCATTACTTCGACGTGGTTTTGCGGTCACGCTGTATTGCGCCGATGAAAAACCGGCACTCGGTGCTTCCGGCAACCGTCAGGGGGCTGTTTATCCGTTGCTCAACGGCCGCGGCGATACACTGGAGAACTTCTTTGCCCATGCTTTCACTTTCGCCCGCCGCCAGTATGCGCAACTTGAAAAGGCGGATGTGTCTTTCGATCACGGCTGGAGTGGCGTCACGCAACTCGGGTATGACGAAAAAAGTCAGGGCAAAATTGACGGCATCATTAACGGTGGCTGGCCGGGAGAACTGGCAACAGGATTGAGTGAAGAAGACGTGGAAGCACTATGCGGATTGCCGTGCGGCAGCGGCGGCGTAACTTATCCGCTCGGTGCCTGGCTGTGTCCGGCTGAACTGACCGCGTCCCTGATTTCGCTTGCCGAAACCCGGGGCTTAACCGTGCATTATCGCCAGCGCGCAACCGCATTAAATTATGATGCAGATTCACAGTGGGTGCTGACCTTTGCCGATGGCCATGTTGCCCGTCATCAGGGCGTTGTCCTGGCCAACGGCGCGGACATCACTGATTTCAGCCAGACCGAAAAACTGCCGGTTTACGCGGTCAGCGGTCAGGTTTCGCATATTCCGACCACACCTGTACTGAGCAAACTTAAACAGGTCTTGTGTTATGACGGTTATATGACCCCGGTCAGTCCGCAAAATCAGCATCATTGCATTGGCGCAAGCTATCACCGTGCGGATAAATGCACGGATTACCGTGAAGACGATCAGCAGGAAAACCGCCAGCGGCTGCTGAACTGCCTGCCGGAACAACCATGGCCACATGAGGTGGATGTCAGTCAGAGTGAGGCGAGGAACGGCGTGCGTTGTGCAACGCGGGATCATCTGCCGATGATCGGTTCGGTGTCCGATTACGACGCGTTGCTGGAAAGCTATAAAAAACTGGATCTGGATATTCAGCGCCATCGCCCGATTGCAGACGCGCCGGTGTATGAAAACCTGTTTCTGTTTGGCGCGTTCGGCTCCCGTGGCCTCAGCTCCGCCCCCCTGGGGGCAGAAATACTGGCTGCACAGATTGCCGGTGAACCATTGCCGCTCGACAGCGACACACTGGCGGCGCTGAATCCAAACCGGATGTGGGTCAGAAAACTGCTGAAAGGCCGCCCGGTCGAATCACATTAACCGGCCACTGAGGCAATAAAAAAGCGCAGCCGGTTGACCCGTCGCTGCGCTTTTTCACAAAATAGCGTCCCCTAAAACTGAGGCAGGGAAGCCTGATACAGATTTTCCCACATGCCCTGCACTAAAGCCTGATCGCGTGGTGACAACTCACCGGCTTTGATGGCTTTGTCCAGGCCATCCTGAACACGGATTTTCAGTGCTTCAGCAGTGTGTTCACCGTTTTCTTCCGCTTCTGCCACGGCGACCGTCAGATGGCCCCGCAGATAGCCACTGGCAAACAATTCGTCGTCACTGGCGCTTTCGACCATATCGTCGATCAGCGTTAAAATCCGCGTTTCAAATTCTGCGATCATTACTCTTCCTCTCGTAACAGGTATTCGGGGTCTTATTCGATCGGCTGCAACGCAGGGAAATCTGCAGGCGTCAATGGGGGCGTATTGTAAAACGATTGTAACGCTTTAATAAAGCGTGCCGGTCTTTCAGGAATACCCAGTTCCAGCATACGCAGCACTTCTTCGCGTACTTTGTTCTGAAAACCCACGCGGTCAGGTTCGCAATCGCCGCTCAGGTTGTCACAACTGACGTTGAAACGAAAACCTGCTGCCACACAGAACAGCCATTCGTAAGATTGTGGTTTGATTTCCACTTTCTCGAATTCACTTTGCGTTTGCGCATCGCGGCCGTCCGGGCAGTACCAGTAACCGAAATCCACCCGTTTGCGGCGCTCAGCGCCAGCCACACACCAGTGGGAAATTTCATGCATGCCGCTGGCATAATAACCGTGTGCAAACACAATCCGGTTAAAAGGGGTCTGCTCATCAGCAGGCAAATAGATCGGCTCGTCGTCGCCTTTGACCAGGCGAACGTTAAATTCCTCAAAGAAGCAGGAATCAAAAATGTCGATCAGTTGATGATAGTTATGTGTTGCAGTCGAATCTGACATAAAACGGTAAAACTCAGTAAGTGGGAAAGGCGACAATATACCCTTGTTTACACACCCGATTTCATGACCTCAGGCAAGCATTTTGCAGCGCCTGCCATTATAAATGCAGGCTTATCCATTGATGGATTTCAGCGCCATGATTGTCATAAATCAGCTTGCAGCTCATCACCACGGAAACAATGACCACCATCGGACGAATGATTTTCTGACCTTTGCTCAGCACCATACGCGCGCCCAGACGTGCACCGATAAACTGCCCCGCCATCATCACAAATCCCAGCACCCACACCACTTTGCCGCCAAGTATGAAAAACAGCAGGCCGCCAAAGTTGGAGGTGAAATTCAGGACTTTTGCATGTGCCGTGGCTTTTGCCAGATTAAACCCGCATAACGTCACAAAAGCCAGCGCGTAAAAAGAACCGGCACCGGGACCGAAAAAACCATCGTAGAACCCGACACAACCGCCGCCTACCAGCGCATACGGCAGTGCATTTAAGCGCCTTGCCCGGTCGCTTTCGCCCAGACGCGGCGTCAGCAAAAAATACAACCCAATGCAGATGATCAGCAGCGGTAAAACCTGACGTAACATATCAGCGCGCAGATGCTGGATAAGGATCGCGCCGATCACTGATCCCGTAAAGGTACAGGCAATATTCAGTTTTTGATCGTTGAGATTCACCACACCACGCCGTACAAAGTAAAGACTGGCGGAGAAGGATCCGCCTATCGATGACAGCTTATTGGTCGCAATGGCCTGTGCCGGTGACACACCTGCCGCAAGCAGCGCCGGCAGGCTGATCAGCCCGCCACCACCGGCAATGGAATCAATGAAACCGGCAAACAGTGCAACGAAAAATAAAACAACCAAAACCCACGGGGCAACAATCAACCAGTCCATTTTTCTGTCAGCTCGCTATGCGTGGCGAAGAGTAAGTAAAACCTGTTAAAGAACGTGTTTATCCAGCAACGCCTGACAAGAAGGCGGCAACGGAGGGGGCTCTTTTTTCACCGGGTTTCCGCTGCCCGGCTTAGGTGGCAGGAACCAGCTTTGCAGCTCTGCGCCACAACCATCACCCGCAGGCGGTGGTGCCTGATTCTCACATTCGAGGTTACCTACCGGGCAACGCAGACGAACGTGCATATGCGCGCGATGACCAAACCACGGACGTACCTTATGCAGCCATTCGCGATCCGTTCCTGCATCAAGACAGAGCTGTTGTTTGATAGCCGGATTGACGAAGATCCGCACCACATCTTTATCCTGTGCTGCCATTTTGATCAGCGTTTCGATCCGTGGCTGCCACTGAGAGGGCACAATGGATTTACCGTTGGCGCTGACCAGATCGATAGGCTGCGGCCTGAGCAACATCTGTTCGCTCCAGCGCTGACGCGGCAGTTGCAGCCAGATATCCACATCCAGCCCGGACTGATGGCTGGCGTGACCACTGCTGAAGCGCCCGCCAGCCGGCATCGCCATATCACCGACCAGCAGGGTACCCAGTCCTTTTTGTTGAGCCTGCGTGCCCAGACGGGTGATAAATGCCAGTAAATCAGGCTGGCCGAAATAGCGGCGCTGGTCGGTACGCATCACCTGATAGGCCGGAGAGTTCAGCGGCAAGGGCTGTGCGCCAACCTGACAACCGTTGGCATAACTGCCAATCGCTTCCGGCGTGCCGGAAATCGGCTGAGTAATTTTCTGCCACGGCGTTGCCGCCATCGCAGGTGCGCAAAGTGCAAGCGCCAGAAGACTGGCGCAAACAGCACGAAACGCCGGGAACGTGCGTAAAGGTTTCATCGGACAGATTACCAGCGTGGCACGGTGGAATGGACGTCGCCGTTCTGAGCACGCTGACGCAGTAAATGATCCATCAGTACGATCGCCATCATTGCTTCGGCAATCGGTACCGCACGGATACCGACGCACGGATCATGACGCCCTTTGGTGATCATCTCGACCTGCTCACCGTCGCGGTTAATCGTACGACCCGGTACAGTGATACTCGAGGTCGGCTTCAGCGCCAGATGGGCGATAACCGGCTGGCCGCTGCTGATGCCGCCGAGAATCCCACCCGCGTGGTTGCTTTCGAAACCGCCCGGCGTAATTTCGTCCCGGTTTTCACTGCCACGTTTGGCGACAACCGCAAAACCATCGCCGATTTCCACACCTTTCACGGCATTAATGCTCATCAGTGCATGCGCCAGATCCGCATCCAGACGATCAAACACAGGCTCACCCAGGCCGACAGGCACATGATCCGCCACCACAGTGATTTTGGCACCGATCGAATCACCCTCTTTTTTCAGCGCACGCATCAGCTCATCCAGCGCTTCCAGCTTGCTTTCATCCGGGCAGAAGAACGGGTTAGTGTCCACCAGATCCCAGTCTTTCAGCTCGCAGGTGATATCACCCATTTGCGACATATAACCGCGTACTTTGACACCGAACTTCTCCAGCAGGTATTTCTTAGCCACCGCGCCAGCGGCCACACGCATCGCGGTCTCGCGGGCAGACGAACGGCCGCCGCCACGGTAATCGCGCACGCCATATTTTTGCTCGTAGGTATAATCGGCATGTCCCGGGCGGAACACATCTTTGATTGCGCTGTAATCCTGGGATCGCTGATCGGTGTTCTGGATAATCAGACCGATGCTGGTGCCGGTAGTGACGCCTTCAAACACACCTGAAAGAATTTTTACTTCATCAGCTTCACGGCGCTGTGTGGTGTAACGCGAAGTGCCCGGACGACGACGGTCGAGATCGTGTTGCAGATCAGCTTCGGTCAGGGCAATACCCGGCGGTACACCGTCAATAATACAGCCCAGTGCCACACCGTGGGATTCGCCAAAAGTGGTGACGCGGAAAAACTGCCCAATACTGTTCCCTGCCATCACGGCTCCTTAACCATTATGTTGATGGATGCTCAATGACCGGCGCAATGCCGGTCATTATTGTCAAAGTGAATTAGTCTTTGTATGCGCGGAATTCTTCGGCGCAATCGAGAAGTTGCTGTTTGGTCAGCATAAAGACGCCGTCACCACCGTTTTCAAACTCCAGCCAGGTGAACGGGATCTCAGGATACTGCTCCATCAGATGCACCATGCTGTTGCCCACTTCGCAGATCAGCACGCCGTTATCGGTCAGGTAATCGGGTGCACAGGCCAAAATGCGACGGGTCAGTTTCAGACCGTCGCTGCCGGAAGCCAGCCCCAGAACCGGCTCGTGGCGGTATTCCTGCGGCAGATCAGACATGTCTTCTTCGTCCACGTACGGCGGATTGGTGACAATCAGGTCATATTGCAAGGCTGGCAATTCACGGAACAGGTCGGAGCGGATGGGCGTGACCCAGTTTTCAATGCCGTGTGTGTCGATATTGCGCTCAGCCACCGCCAGCGCATCGGCAGAAATGTCGACAGCGTCAACTTCGGTTTCAGGGAACGCATAAGCACAGGCAATAGCAATGCAGCCGCTGCCGGTACACATATCAAGAATGTGCTGCGGCTGTTCGTTCAGAATGCCGGAGAAACGGTTGCTGATCAGCTCGCCAATAGGCGAACGTGGCACCAGTACGCGTTCATCGACATAGAATTCCATGTCGCAGAACCAGGCTTTGTTGGTCAGATAGGCCACCGGCACCCGCTCGTTGACGCGGCGGATCACACGCTCAACAATGCGGTGGCGCTCGCTGGATGTCAGGCGTGCGGTGTGCATATCTTCAGGGATGTCCAGCGGTAAAAACACGCTTGGCAGAACCAGTTGCACGGCTTCGTCCCACGGGTTATCGGTGCCGTGACCGTAATAGACATTGGCCGCGTTCAGGCGGCTGACGGTCCAGCGCAGCATATCCTGAATGGTATGCAGCTCACTGACAGCTTCGTCGACGAAAATTTTGTCCAATTTTATTCTCCAGGCAGTGCACGGGTTTTTAACAGACGTTTAACCCATTATTTGCCGCATAGTTTGCCACGAAGCCCGCCACAAATCAGCAGCTAGTCAACGCACTTGCGCGATGTCCCGAAGAATTTAACCCTGAGTTTTCTTTAAACCGCAGGGTGACGGAAGGTACACTGTCTGTATTGAGCGATAATGACGATAAAAAGATGAAGAAAAAACACCTGCTCAGCCCCGAGGAAGCGGCGTTATTCCGCGAGGCTGTTCCGGGCATCAAGCGCCTGAAAAACGATACGATTACTCACCGCCCGCCGCGAAAAAAGCTGGTCACCCTGTCGCCTAAAAAGCTGATTCAGGAGCAGGTGGACGCGAGCTATTATTTTTCTGATGAATTCCAGCCAATGTTGCAGGAAGAAGGCCCGGTTCGCCATATCCGGCCAGATGTCAGTCATTTTGAATTGAAAAAATTGCGTCGCGGCGATTATTCGCCCGAGCTGTTTCTGGATTTACACGGTTTAACGCAGAGAGAAGCCAAACAGGAACTGGGCGCGCTGATCGCCGCCTGCCGCCGTGAACATGTGCATTGCGCCTGTGTGATGCACGGTCACGGCAAACATATCCTCAAGCAACAAACCCCGCTGTGGCTGGCACAGCATCCGGACGTCGAGGCTTTCCATCAGGCTCCTAAAGAACTGGGTGGCAGCGCCGCTTTGCTGGTACTGGTGGAGCTGGACGATAAAATCAGCTGACTTCCTCCCCACCTTCATAAACGAGAAAGGCACAGCCGGAGCTGTGCCTTTCTTTTGTCTGGCGCTGTTCACCGAAGCCTTACTCTAAATAATTCGAGTTGCAGCAAGGCGGCAAGAAAAATTATCCCGATAAGCTTACTCAGGTAAGTGATCCGGGTAATTTATCGCAGCCAATGCATCTGCGGCTCGAAGTATGACGAGTAAACGGGATTAGACCTTAGCCATCACCTGGCATGGGCTGAATTGCCAGTCAAAGGTGCCTTGCCCGGTTTCGCCGTTCAGTTCAACACTTGCCATCGCGGAAGTGGCGAACATTGGCGGGCAAACGCCCGGACACAGTTCTGCTACCAGATAACCGACCAGCGGCAGATGCGACACCACCAGTACCGCGTTGACGCCGATCAGTGCCAGATGCTGCAGTTCACTGGCGACCAGAGCAGGATCTCCGCCCGGTGTCAGTTCCTTGAGAATATCAATCTCAACATTTCCGGGCAGCGCCAGACACTGGCGCACTTTTTCGAGCGTCTGCTGCGCACGCAGGTACGGGCTGACCAGAATGCGGTCAATTTTGATGCCACGGCCATTCAGCCAGGCAGCCATATGTACTGATTCGTCACATCCGCATTCGCTTAACGGGCGAACTGAGTCGCTGGCAGCTTCGAGAACCGCATCACCGTGACGCATAATTACAACTTGCATATTGCACCGCTTTTGTTAACAAAAATAGCGCTATACAGAAACGCCTTGCGTGCTGTATTACCCATTGCCCAGCATTTCAATCACTGTCAGATTGAAGTTTTTCATTACAAGATAGCTGTCAGGCATTACATCCACTTAACACGCTGTGCCCACATGCCCTGCATGATGAGCATCAGCGGTCGGGCATTTTGCCTGAAACTTCACGTAAATAAAACGCTGTTTTTTACACCAACCCTTACCGCTTGTAAACCATTCAGGCGATTATTTAACCACTCAGGTTGTAGATCAATCGTTTGGGATTGTTTCTGTACAAAGTTATTCTCACCATAAAAATGATCCCCGGCATGTACCTGGCTTTAAGCAGGATCTGTTCCAGATTCTCGCGAAACTCAGCAATAAGCAGTGATCACAATCACACTTCACTGACCTTTTCGCCCGCCCTGTTACCTGAACAGAACCGTTCACCCTGCTGCGCCCGTCGTATTAACCCTTCGCATGGCGTGAAATGCTCGCCGTACTGCTGCGCCAGTTGCTCCAGTATTTTCACCACAGTGGCGCTGCCAAGCTGGTCTATGTAACGGAACGGTCCCCCCCGGAAGGGCGGAAAACCTATTCCGAACACAGCGCCAAGATCACCATCGCGCGCACTGCGGATGACTTTTTCGTCCAGACAACGCACCGCTTCGTTGAGCATCAGCATCACGCAGCGTTGTGCAATCTCATCTTCTGACTGCTGCGCTTTTGGCGTGACATTCAGCAGACGATAAATCGCCGGGTCGACCTGTTTTCTCTTCGCCGTCCGCCCTTTCTGCCCGTAAAGGTAGAAACCTTTGCCATTTTTACGGCCTTTACGGTCATCTTTAAGCACCGCATCAAAACCGGCGGGAGCGGCAAAACGCTCACCAAAAGCATCAATCAGTATCGGACCAATTTTCGTGCCGACATCAATACCGACCTCATCCAGCAGCTGGATCGGGCCGACCGGGAAACCAAAATTCACCAGCGCTTTATCAATATGATCGACCGGTTCACCGCCCAGTAAGCAACGCGCAGCTTCATTGATGTAAGGCGCAAGAATACGATTTACATAGAATCCGGCGCTGTCACCTACCACGATGGCCGTTTTCCCCTGTTTCCTGGCAAGCGAAACCGTGGTTGAAATAGTCTGTGCACTGGTGCCCGCATGCGGGATGACTTCAACCAATGGCATTTTATCGACCGGGCTGAAATAATGCAGCCCGATCACCTGTTCCGGCCGGTCAGCCCGCTCTGCAATCTTATGAATGGGCAAAGAAGAGGTGTTTGATGCAAAAATCGTGTGCGGTGCGGCGTTTTGCTCTATTTCCGCCACCATCGCCTGTTTGAGCGATAAATCCTCAAATACCGCTTCCACCACAATATCAGCCTGCGCAAAACCGCTGTAACCGGTAGTACCGGAAATCAGCAGCATCTGACGTTGCTGTTCGCTGCGGGTCAGCCTGCGGCTGCGCACCTTTTTCTCCAGCAAATCCCAGCTGTATTTCAGCGCATGGCGGATACCGTCGTGATTAATGTCTTTAATACGTACAGGCAGTCCGGCTTTGGTGGCAGTCACATAAGCGATACCTCCCCCCATCAGGCCACCACCGAGAATGCCCACACGGCGCACCGGCAAAGGTTCTGCATCACCGCCCTTTTCTTTTTTCAGCGCGGTGGAGGCGAAAAACAGGCCGCGTAATGCCGCCGATTCTGATGTCATCACCAGTTCGCCAAAAGCTTTGGCTTCGGCCTGGTAGCCGTTACCGCTGCCTTGGTCCAGCCCGGTTTTTACCACATCGATGATTTTTGTGGTGGCCGGATAATTGCCATGTGTTTTCGCCCATGTCTGTTTACGCACAAAATGGAACAGCAAACTTTTGCCCACCGGCCCACCGGCCAGACGCGCCTGCCACGGCAATGGCGGACGTGATTTACGCCCTTTCGCCACACGTTCCAGCGCCGTTTGCAGCAAAATAGAATAGGGCACTGCGTCATCCACCAGCCCCATTTTCAGCGCCTGTTTCGCGCGAATACTGCGACCGGTCAGCATCATATCCAGCGCTTTCGGCGCGCCGATAAGCCGCGGAAGCCGCTGTGTACCGCCGGACCCCGGCAGTAAACCCAGCTGTACTTCCGGCAGGCCGAGCTGAGTTTTTTCATCCAGCGAACACACACGGGCATGGCACGCCAGCGCCAGTTCCAGACCACCGCCGAGACAGGCACCATGAATAGCGGCCACCACCGGCACAGAAAACGAGGCGATTTGAGCCATCACCGTCTGGCCTTTTTGCGCCAGTTCACTGGCCTGGACGGCTGTCTGACAGCCCGAAATCATGGTGATATCCGCACCGGCAATGAATGAATCTGTTTTGCCCGAAATGAGCACCAGACCTTTCAGATCGGGATACTGCTGTGCTTTGTGCAAAATATCGCTGATTTGTTGAGCAAATTCAGCCTTTAAGGTATTCACTTTTTCGCCGGGAACATCAATGGTGATAATCCCCACATGTTCCGTGGTAAATATCAGTGAAAAAGCAGAGACCGGTTCGGTTGCTTGAGTTTCTACCGGATTCAGGTTTTCCATAGGTTCTCTCATTGCGCGGCCTCCAGGATCATTGCTGCGCCTAAGCCGCCAGCGGCACAGGCAGTGGTCAGCCCATATTTCCCGCCACGACGACGTAATTCATGCAGCGTCTGGGTAATCATTCGTGCGCCGGTTGCCGCAAAAGGATGCCCGTAGGCCAGTGAACCGCCCAGAACATTGAATTTATCCCAGTCTATTTCGCCAACTGCCTGACTACGGCCAAGTTTTTCACGGGCGAACTCATCACTGGCTAACATTTTGATATTCGCCAGCGTCTGTGCAGCAAACGCTTCATGCATATCGATCAGATCCAAATCGTCCAGCGTCAACCCTGCGCGATCCAGCGCCAGCGGCGTGGCGTAGGCAGGCCCGAGAAGCATGTCTTCCCAGACGCCGATAGCGGCAAACGCAAAACTTTTCAGATAGCCGAGAGGTTCAAGGCCCAGTTCACGTGCGCGGGATTCGCTCATCATTAATACCGCCGCGGCACCATCCGTCAGCGGCGTGCTGGTGGCGGCGGTGACGGTACCGTGTTTACGGTCGAAAGCCGGGCGCAATTTGGCATACTGACTGATTTCAGAATTCAGGCGGATGTTGTTATCTTTTTGCAGCACTTCACGGTAAGGCGGAACCTGTGCAGCCATGACCTGCGAGGTTAAATACCCCTGCTCCCATGCCTGCGCGGCCAGCGTATGAGAACGGTGCGCCAGCTCATCCTGCTGCACGCGGCTGATGTTATGGCTTTTCGCCATCTGCTCTGCGGTATCGCCCATGCGCAGACCGGTAGAATATTCAGCCACAGCAGGCGGCACCGGCAGCAAATCGCGCAGTTTGAGTTTGCTGAAAATGGAGAGACGCTGCGACAGCGTACGTGCTTTATTAACATCCACCAGGGCGCGGGCCAGTCGTTTGCTGACACCTATCGGCAATACCGAAGAAGAATCCGCTCCGCCCGCGATCCCGACCTGCACCATCCCGCTCATGATGCTTTCGGCCACGTTAGCAACCGCCTGAAAACTGGTGGCACAGGCACGCAAGACGCTATAGGCATCGGTCGATACATCCATGCCGGTACCGAGCACAATTTCGCGGGCGATATTCGGCGCTTCCGGCATCTGGACCACCTGACCGAAAACCAGCTGGTCGATGTCCTTCGGGTCAATCCCACTTTTTGCCAGCAGCTCACTGACCACCATTTTACCGAGATCGACAGCAGGAATGCCGTGATAGGCGGTGGCCTGTTTAGCAAACGGCGTACGTAAGCCGTCGACAATCGCAATGCGATCGCCCTCACGCGTCACCAGTGGAACGACTTTATTCATACAAGCTCCTGAGAAAAAATAGGGTCTTAAGAGGTCAGACCTGATAACTCAGTTTTAACTATGTATTTACATTTGGCAAAGCGAAAGGGAGTGAAGTGCGAGCAACAGCAAATTTTTCTGAAATAAGAATGAGAAGAAAGGCGGCAGGCAGAAATAGCAGACAAAGAAATACCGCTTATTTAAGCGGTATGACAACTTAGAACTTCCTCTCAATAATTTGAGTCGCAGAATGAGTCACGCGGCAATCAATGCCATTCCGATGAACTGATATACATCAGTAATTCGGTTACGGAGTGCAGCCAACGCATCTGCGGCTCAAAGTATGACGGGGATTATCTCAAGCCTAACTGGAAGATCATCGTTTCAGCCTGGCAGCTAAATGTGAAATCGATATTCAGTTCGACGCCGCCATCCACTTTTTCGATACGGCTGTTGATTTCACATGGCTCAGATTCAACGCCGCGTGCGCGTTCGGTCAGGGCTTGCAGGGTTTCGTTCGCCTGAGCTTCGGTTTCAAAAACACGGCTGTAAGAAGCGGTGCAATCCGTATTGTCCATGATGGTTCCGACATCGACACAGCAGCAGGCTGCGGTTTCTTCCGCACCACATTTGTTGATGGAATGCAGAGGTTGGGTGGATTTAGAGGACATGGTTACGTCAGACATAATTTTCTCCCCGGCATCAGCGGCAACGTCCACCGTCTGGCCTGTTTGCGAATAAGGTTTTATTTCCAGCCTGTATTTTACGCCACCGTTCTGACAACACACTAGTGCTTACTTATTATGTGCCTTTCAGGTGATCCAGATCACGTATATGTAAGTAATCGTTTATAACTTCGTCACTGTTCTCACTTTAACGTTTCTTAATTGAACTTTTATTGTTTGTTTTTTGTTAAGTGGATCCAATTTCTTGCATCAAATAAGAAATATCTATGAAACATTATTGCAACTACACCACAGGTCAGACCTATACTTCGCTCACTGGTCTGATTTGTCAGACTGATAACGGACCCTACAATCCCGCGCTCATTGTTACTTGATGTAACATTGTTTGATAAAAAACATAAAATTGAGGTTTTGGTCATGAACCAGAAAAACCTGTTTAAAAGATCTGCTCTGGCAGCTGCAGTGGCAATTGTTTCCTCCAACGTTTATGCAGCAGGTTTTCAGTTAAATGAATATACCGCTGCGGGGTTAGGCCGCTCTTTCTCGGGTGAAGGTGCCATCGCTGATACTGCCGCATCCGGCAGCCGTAACCCGGCAACCATGACCATGTTTGATCGTCCCTCTTTCTCAGCGGGTGCGATTTATGTCGACCCGGATGTCAAAGTAACAGGCAACTCGCCGGTTACAGGCAGGAGCACTGATGCGGATAACATTGCGCCGAATCAGTGGGTGCCTAATATCCACTTTATTATGCCACTCAATGATCAATGGGCGGTCGGTGCCTCGGCTACGTCAAACTACGGTCTGGCGACTGAGTTCAGCGATAATTATCCGGCTGGCCCGATCGGCGGTGAAACTGACCTTACCACCGTTAACACTAACTTAAGTGTTGCTTACCGTTTGAACCAGCATTTCAGCTTCGGCCTGGGCTTCGATGCCGTTTACGCGAAAGCGAAAATTCGCCGTACTGCCGGTGAACTGGTGCCGATTCAAACCGGCGGTCTGCTGCCTGCGGATACGGAAGCCGCCAAGCTGAAAGGCAATGAGTGGGGTTACGGCTGGAACGCCGGTATCCTGTATGAAGTGGATGATAATAACCGCTACGGCTTCACCTACCGTTCTGAAGTGAAAATTGACTTCGACGGCGAATACCGTAACGGCATTCCGAAAGCGTTAGGCGGCACAGGCGGCCAGACCGTGCCGGGATCCCTGACCCTGAACTTGCCTGAAATGTGGGAATTGTCCGGTTATAACCGCGTGGCACCAAAATGGGCGATTCACTACAGCCTGGCTTACACCAGCTGGAGCCAGTTCCAGGAGCTGAAAGCGACCGGTTCTAACGGCCAGACGCTGTTCCAGAAAGACGAAGGTTATCATGATGCTTACCGCATCGCGTTGGGTACCACCTATTACTACGACGATAACTGGACGTTCCGTACCGGTATCGCCTTCGATGACAGCCCGGTTCCGGCAGATAACCGCACCATTTCTATTCCGGATCAGGACCGCTTCTGGGTTTCCGCCGGTACGACTTACGCCTTCAATAAAGACGCGTCTGTGGATGTGGGTGTCTCCTATATGCATGGTCAGACCGTGAATATCAGTGAGAAAGTCGCTAACGGTGTACCGAATTACGAATACCAGGCCAAAGGGACCGCCATGCTGTACGGCGCGAACTTTAACTACAGCTTCTGATGAACTGAGTGATACGCCTGATATGAAAAAAGCGCCGGAAGGCGCTTTTTTTGTATGTCCGGAACGGTTATTCCGAGTCGATATCTTTCAGGTCGCCCTGAATCAGTGCCGCGTTCGGATTTTCCTGCGGCGTCAGCTGACCGCCTCTTGCCAGGAAATCATGACGCTGGAAGTAAGCCTCACGTATAAACAGATACGGATCCGAAGAGTTACGGATCAGGCCATCAGAATCGAGCAGTTCCGCACGGGTTTCCACCCCTTCCAGTACCCATTTACCGGCTGACATCCAGAAGGTCAGATAGCTGAGCATCGGATACAAATCATCAACCAGGTCGCCACCTTCGTCACGGACGGTCGCGCTGCCGTAACCTGGCAGAACCACATACGGACCGTAGCCGACGCCGTAATGACCCAGTGTGCTGCCGAAGCCCTGCGCCTCTTCACGCGCCAGTTTCGGGTTCGCCATTCCGGCAACATCGATCAGACCGCCCATCCCTAAAATCGTGTTCAGGAAGAAGCGGTTGAAGTGGATCGCCGCACGGTACGGATCACCTTTCAGCAGGGAGTTAACCATGCTGGCCGGTTCATCCAGATTGCTCAGGAAGTTACTGGTGCCGTTACGCGCCGGTTGTGGCACATAATCACGCCAGGCTACCGCCACAGGCCGCACCAGGTACGGATCCATATAGTTATAGTTGAAATCGAACATCACCCGGTTGAAACCTTCGAGCGGATCAGAACGTCCCTGCTGTTCGCTGTCCGATGATCCGGACGTGCCGGCACAACCGACCAGTAAAACTGTTGCAAACGCCAGCCCAGTCAGGCGTAAGTTCATGGATGTCTCCCTGTTTTTGATCGTCGGTTCCTTATTATGGAACCTGCTGATTAATGTCGATGCTGACCTGGCCTTTACCGGCAAAATCGGTCAGCGGGCTGTCGCCGTACCAGTCACCTGAGGCTGGCGTTGCCAGACCATTTTGTGAAATACGAACGCGTACTTTTAATTGATGCAGCGAAGAAAGCAAGCGTTCCGGCATCATTGCGTTGCTGTCATCGACGGTGGCCGTCAGCGGGAAGCGGCTGAGCGGCAGTTTTTTCACCGCAACCGGCACCGGACTGCTGCCGTCAGTCACTGAAATAAAGACCGTGCCATTTTGCGAAAGTTTCTGCTGAGCCTCAGCAGAAAGCGTGACATTTACCGTCAGTTTAACCTGATCCAGACCGGCTTTCTGTTTTGCCTGCGCAATGCTGGCGTTAACCATCTCCAGGCGTTTGTCACCGGCAGGCAGGATTTTCTGCATAACTTCCCACGCACCAATGGCTTGCGGATAATGCCCCTGTTCATATTCATTATAGGCCAGCAGACTTAACACACGCAGATCACCCTGAGACTTTTCCAGCATACTGCGTAAAAGATTTCCGCCGGTAAGGTTATCCTGCGGATCAGACGAACGGGTTAATACTTCGGCATAACCGAGTTTGACTGACATATCGTCTGGTGCAAGCTGATAGGCATGGGCGTAGGCCTGTGTGGCAGTAGCGGCATTATTGAGCGCCATTCCGACACGGCCAAGCATCACCCAGTCCCGGATATTATCCGGATTTGCCTGCAAATCAGTACGCAATCCGAGCCCTAAATCCTGTACATCCATGGCGGTCAGTGGCACACCGTGATCATCGGCAATCCGCTGACGCAAATCGGGCATACGCTGCATCACCTGATTCCATGCACTGACCTGCCCCAGACCACCGGCATACAGATACACACCCAACGTGATGATCACCAGCAAGATGCCGCCCGGCACCAGCGTCCAGCGTCCAATCGGCTGCATGGCGACGGGCATCTGCCCGGCGGGAATATCCGCCAGTAAGTTTTCCTGTAATTCCTGAATATGCGCCGGGCGCTCGTCGACCACGCCCTGCGCTTCGTCTTCTTCCAGTTCACTCAGGCGATGATGGTAAAATGCTTTGTTCAGCGCATCGCGGGAAGTCTGTTCTGCGCGGTCGCCACGGATAACCGGCACGATAAACAGCGCCAGTGCGATAACCAGCATCACCACAATGCACAGCCAAAAAATGCTCATGATCCTTTCCCGTCACTGTCTTTAAGTAACTGCGCCAGGCGCTGTCTCTCTTGTTCTGACATAGATATGGTTGTATGTTCAGTGCGCGCAATACCACGGCGGGAACGCATAAAAATCATGCCTGCGCCAATAACGATGACCAGCACCGGCCCGAGCCACAAAATAAAGGTAGAGGGCGTGACCGGCGGTTCGTAAGTGACGAAATTGCCGTAACGCGCCACCATATACGCGACGATTTGCTGTTTGTTCTGCCCTTCGTTCAGTAACTGAAATACCTTGGTGCGCATATCGGCGGCGATAATCGAATCCGAAGCGGCAATATTAGTGTTCTGACATTTCGGGCAACGCAGCTGCGCCGTTATTTCGCGGTAAGCCTGTTCCTGCTCCGGCGATTTGAACTGATACGTGTCGATGGCAGCGAACGCGCTGACACTCAGCAGCATGCCCAGCAGCAACGCGGGCAGCGATGAAATCAGTTTCATGGGTGACCTCCGTATTTTTTGTACAGCGGCAACACCTCGGTCTGCCAGACCTTTTCGTTCAAGTCACCGGCGTGGCGATAGCGGATAATGCCCTGCCCGTCGATCAGGAAAGTTTCCGGCGCACCATATACGCCCAGATCCAACCCCAGCATGCCGTCGCCGTCATACAGGCTGAGCATGTAAGGATTGCCCAGCGTATTGAGCCAGTTTACCGCTTTCTGCCGGTCATCTTTATAATTGAGTCCGACCACACGTACACCTTTTGCTGCCAGCGAATTCAGATATTCATGCTCGGCGCGGCAGGTCGGACACCACGTCGCCCAGACATTAAGCAGCATCGGTTTACCGTCACGCAACACCGACTGATCGTAGGTTTTGCCCGCCTGCGCCAGTGATTCCAGTTTGAACACCGGCACCGGTTTGCCGATCAGAGCCGATTCCAGCAGCGTCGGATCATCACCGTTTGCATTGCGGGTCAGCTGCACCAGAAAAGCCGCAGCCAGTGCCAGAAACAGGATCAACGGAATAAAGAGAAGTTTCCGGTTCATGCTTCTTCCGCCTCCGCCAGACCCTGCTTCCTGAGTTTTTTACTCATGCGATAACGCGGGTCAAGAATACACAACACCCCACCGGCCGCCATAAACAGGCCGCCCAGCCAGATCCAGCGGACAAAAGGTTTGTAGTACAGCCGTACCGCCCACGAACCGTCGTCCAGTTCTTCGCCGAGCGCCGCATACAGGTCGCGCGCCAGATTGCCGTCAATCGCCGCCTCAGTCATCATACTGCGCGCCACGCTGTAGAAGCGTTTTTCCGCATGCAGCGTAGTGATTTTTTTGCCGTTCTGCGTGACATCAATGTTCGCCTCACCGCCGGTATAGTTCGGTCCGGTGATGTCACGGACATCGCGGAAAATAAAGTGATAATCATGAATATCCACGGTATCACCGGACTTCATGCGCACATCACGTTCAACGCTGTAATTCTGGCTGAAGGCGATGCCGATCACCGTCACCGCGACCCCGAGGTGCCCGAGCACCATCCCCCAGTGGCTGCGGGAAAGTTTGGTCAGACCGCGCCAGAACGAGTGACGGTGCGTGGCACGCTCGTGCAGTTCCATCAGCGTCAGCACAATGACCCACACCGACATCAGCATACCCACTACGGTCATGCCGACGATTTTATCCTGCAACAGCCACGGCAGAAGAATTGACAGCACCAGCGTCACCACCAGCGCCACGCCCAGACGACGCCACAATTTGCTCGGCTCATCGCGACGCCAGCGCACCAGCGGGCCAATACCTAACAGCAGCGCCAGCGGTGCCATCAGCCAGGTAAACATGGTGTTGAAGAAGGGTTCGCCGATAGAAATACTGCCCAGCCCGAGCTGTTTGTGGATAAGCGGCAGCAGCGTACCGAGCAGCACCACCAGCATCGCCGCCACCAGCAGAACGTTATTGCCGAGCAAATAACTCTCCCGGGAATGCAGTTCGTGACGGCCCGGCGCGCGCACCGAATTCCCTTTGAAAGCGTACAGCAGCAGCGAGCCACCGATCACAATCACTAAGTAAGCCAGGATAAACATGCCGCGTGCCGGATCAGAGGCAAACGAGTGAACCGAGACCAGCACACCGGAGCGCACCAGGAATGTGCCCAGCAGACACAGCGAGAAGGCGGTGATGGCCAGCAGCACCGTCCAGGCTTTGAAGGTCCCGCGCTTTTCGGTAACGGCGAGCGAGTGGATCAGCGCCGTACCGGCCAGCCACGGCATAAAGGAAGCATTTTCAACCGGGTCCCAGAACCACCAGCCGCCCCAGCCTAATTCGTAATACGCCCATGCCGAACCGAGCACAATACCGATGGTCAGAAATACCCACGCGGCTTGTGTCCACGGCCGCGACCAGCGTGCCCAGGCGGTATCCAGACGCCCCGCCATCAGCGACGCTATCGCGAAAGCAAACGCCACGGAGAAACCGACATACCCCATGTACAGCAATGGCGGATGGAAAATCAGCCCGATATCCTGCAGCACCGGATTCAGGTCGCTGCCGTCGACAGGGAAATTCGGCAGCGAGCGGATGAACGGGTTGGACGTCAGCAGAATAAACAGCAGGAACCCGCCGGTGATCATCCCCATCACCGCCAGCACGCGTGCCACGGCATCCTGCGGCATACGGCGGCTGAACAGCGCCACGGCAAGCGTCCAGCAACTGAGTAATAACACCCACAGCAGCAGCGACCCTTCGTGCGCCCCCCAGGTAGCTGCCACGCGGTAATACACCGGCAGGCGGGTATTGGAATTATTGGCAACATAGGCGACGGTGAAATCGTTCACCACAAACGCATGCACCAGAATAATAAAGGCCAGTGCAATGCAGGCGAACATGCCGTATGACAACGGACGCGCCATCGCCATCATCCGGCTGTCCTGACGGGCCGCGCCCCACTGCGGATAAATACTCAGTAACACCGCCAGACCTAATGCCAGACAGAGTGCAAATGTTCCCAGTTCCGGCATCATGAACGGTCGTTTCCTTTATTGTTACCCACGTAGGCCGAAGCAGGCCCTTTGTGATTTTCTTTCATGGCGTCGGCAACTTCCGGCGGCACATATTTTTCATCGTGTTTCGCCAGCACCTGGATAGCATTCACCACATTCCCCGGTTCCATCACACCCTGCGCCACCACACCCTGCCCTTCACGGAACAGGTCGGGAAGGATGCCGTTATAGGTCACAGCAATCGCTCCCCGTGCGTCATAAATTTTAAAGCTAACCTGCAAACTTTTCGGGTCACGCTTCACTGAGCCGGGCATCACCATACCGCCGATACGCAGGCGCTGGCCCACCGTCGGCATCTCGTGATCTTCGCCTTTGCCCTGCAAGATTTCACTGGGTGTATAAAACAAATCAATATTGGAGCGAAGCGCATACATCACCAGTGAAATGCTCAGACCAAGGCCAATCAGCACCACCAGCGCCAGCGACAGCCGCTTTTTACGACGTGGATTCACAATAACTTCTCCCCGGAAGCGTCCGGTTCCAGCGGTGACGTCTGTGCGCCTGGCCGTTTTTTAGACTGGGACTGACTGATGCGTTTTTCGCGCGCCTGGCGTCGACGGACTTCGCCGAGGATTTGCCGGTGCTGAATAAAGGTATGCGCCACCAGCACAATCAGCGAGAGCAGCGTCGCGGCGACCGACAGCCAGACATAAAAGGCATAGCCGCCCATCGCAAAAAAATCATGCCAGCTTGAGAATGCAGGGCTCATCCGCGACGCTCCTTATTCACCAGGCCAGCCACCCACGGACGCAGACGTTCCTGAACCAGAATCAGGTTACGTAAACGCATCAACGTCAGGGTAATAAAGAAGAACAGATAACCGAAAATCGCCCAGCGCAGCGGATAACGCATACTCGGGTCGATGGTTTGCTGCATGTCGGTGGACCCCTGATGCAGCGTGTTCCACCACTCTACGGAGTAATGAATAATGGGAATGTTCACCACGCCGACCAGGACCAGAATACCGGCGGCACGCCCGGCCAGACGACGGTCGTCAAAGGCGTTATACAGCGCAATGACACCCAGATACAGGAACAGCAACACCAGTTCGGAGGTCAGGCGCGCATCCCACACCCACCATGTGCCCCACATCGGTTTGCCCCATGCCGAACCGGTCACCAGGGCAATAAACGTGAATACAGCCCCGACCGGCGCCATTGCCGCCACCGCCAGGTCGGACATTTTCATCTGCCACACCAGGCCGATAAACGCCGCGATCGCCATCCCGCTGTAAATCCCCATTGACCAGATAGCCGCCGGGACATGAATATACATAATCCGGTAACTGTTACCTTGCTGGTAATCCGGTGGTGCATAGCCAAAACCCCATACCCAGCCAATCAGCAGGCAGGCAAGACCTAAAATCCCAAGCCAGGGAATGAACCGCCCGCAGACGTGGTAAAGCCGTTCAGGCCTTGCGAGTTGATGTAACCATTTCCACATTGTTATCGTTGCTCACTCTAAAATGTCACTGTGTGATATGCCGTGGAACCTCGGTGGGCTCTTGCGCGGTCGGTTATAAATCATCCGCACTTATTATTGGCCTCTCTATTGTTCACTATAGAGAAGTGTGATGTTAGTCAAAGGTTGCGTTTTTTCTTCTCTATTGTAACGACACGTAAAATAATGCTGTGCTATCGCCTTTTACCGGCAAAAAGTGTCAGTGGATACTTACTCTCAAAGCGGCAGCTGTCGCAAAAGGCGCTAATGTCGCACTGCCTGCCAGCATCGCACCGAGAATGGCCAGATAACCGCCGACGGGCATCGCCATTGATGCGGCATCAATCGCGCCGGTGGCGAAAATCAACACCGGAATATACAGCGGCAATACCAGCAGGCTAAGCAGAACACCGCCTTTGCGCAGCCCGACGGTCAGCGCCACACCAATTGCGCCAATAAAGCTCAGCGTCGGCGTGCCCAGTAAAATCGTCAGCGCAACGGCTTGCCAGGTTTCAAAATCCAGTGAGAGCAGCAGCGCAATCAGCGGCGAGAGGATCAGTAACGGCAATCCTGTTACCACCCAGTGAGCACATACTTTCCCCAGAACCGTGAGTGCCAGCGGCGAAGGCAACAAAAGAAGCTGTTCGAGCGTGCCGTCCAGGTAGTCATCGCGGAACAATCGCTCCAGCGCCAGCAGGGAGGACAACAACGCGGCGACCCAGACAATGCCGGGTGCAATACGCGCCAGCAGTTTAGGCTCAGGGCCGATCCCTAACGGGAACAGCGTAATCACAATCAGGAAAAACCACAGCGGGTTAATAATTTCAGCGCTTTTGCGAAAGGCAATTTTCAGCTCGCGGCGCAGGACTTTCGTAAACATTCCTTTTGTATCCCCTTCGCGTCACACCGGCTCAGCACTGGTCAGACGAAGTTTCCGCACGTGGCGGTTAACACCCTGTAAATCCTGGTGCGTTGTCAGCAACACCATCCCGCCCTGCTGCGCATGCTGTTCAAACAGCGTAATCAGGGTAGCAACGCCTTGTTTATCAATGGCGGTCAGCGGCTCATCGAGGATCCATAACGGCGCATCACTCAGCCACAGACGCGCCAGTGCGACGCGGCGTTGCTGTCCGGCGGACATCTGCGCCACCGTCACATCTTCATAACCCAGCAATCCGACGTTTTCCAATGCCTGATAAATCGCTTCTGCGCTGGCGTTACCTTTGACCGTCGGGCCATTCACGGACAGATAGAAAGCAAGGTTTTCAAACGCAGTAAGTACTGACTTTACACCGGGCTGATGACCGAGATAGAGAAGCTGCTGATGGAAAATATCGCGCTGACGGCGGGTACTTACGCCCTGCCAGCGGACTTCACCGGCGTCCGGAGAGGACAATCCGGCAAGGATCCGCAGTAAACTGGTTTTACCGGCACCGTTGCGGCCTTCGATCTGCACCATATCACCCGGTTCGATAGTAAAACTTAAGCCGCTAAACAGGGTTCTTTCATCACGAACACAGCTCAGATTAAAGGCTTCAAACATGGTGATGTCTCTTATTTTTCACAAGTGCGTATCATATCACAGGCACCCGATGAGCCGCAGCTCAGGGAGGCGCAGTTTACAAGCTTGAAAACCCTGAAATCCAGCAAACATCTTCTCAATGTTCCATAGGGTTCATGGGTTAACGCTTTGTAACTTTTTTGTATACCTGCTCATAATTTCTCTGCCTCGCCTATGCTTACTCAGGAACCTATCTGCAATTACTTTGCTTGAGTTTTGGGGAATCATAATGGCCGGAGAAAAACAGCATCACGATGACAAGGATGTTGACAGCGACGAACATACGCAGGGAAAAGAAATCGAGACCGGCGAAGAGAACCTGCCGTCAAAAGCGGCAGCGGTTCACGAAGTTATCCGCATGGAAGGAGAAAAAGAGCTTGAGCGCGACGGACAGGCATTGCTGTGGTCAGCGGTTGCCGCCGGATTGTCGATCAGCGCCTCGCTGATGGCGAAAGGTATTCTTCATGCCCGTCTGCCCGATACACCGGAACGCTTCTTCATTGAGAACATCGGTTATACCGTCGGGTTCATTATCGTGATCATGGCGCGTCAGCAGTTATTCACCGAAAACACGGTGACTGCTGTTTTACCTATTATGCAAAAACCGACAGGCAGAAACATTCTGCTGCTGCTGCGTTTATGGGGCATCGTGCTGGCAGGTAATGTCATCGGCGGCGGACTGGCGGCGCTGGTGTTTCATCTGGTGCCCTTTTTCGACACGGCGACCGACGAAGCGTTTCGCACCATCAGTATGGAGATCATGAAGAAAGACCCCCAGGGAATGTTTGTCGGCGGCATGGTGTCCGGCTGGCTGATTGCCACCATGGTCTGGATGATCCCCTCCGCCGGTACCGCCAAATTGTGGGTAATCATGCTGATGACCTATATGGTGGCGATCGGCGACCTGACGCACATCGTCGTCGGCTCGGTTGAAATCCTGTATCTGGTATTCTCCGGCGCCATCCCCTGGTACGAATTTATCTGGCCGTTCGCCCTGCCGACGCTGGCTGGCAACATCTTCGGCGGCACCTTTATCTTCGCGCTGATAAGCCACGCGCAGATCCGTAACGACATGAGTAATCAGAAGAAAGCCGAAGCGAAAAAAGAGGAACAGGAAACCGCCAGAAAAGAGGCCGCGAAGCCCTGAGTGGCGAGGAAACAACCAAACGACAGCTTGGTATCTTATTATTACCAGAAAAATGGGTATACTACGCGGGCGCTTCCACAGGCGCCCGTGTCTCCTTAGTTAAACGGATATAACAAGCCCCTCCTAAGGGCTAGTTACAGGTTCGATTCCTGTAGGGGACACCATTTTCACTTCTCATTACATCTCGTAAAGTCTAAAAATATATACATTTCAAATCAATAAACTAAATCCATGTCTCAACAAATCTAAGAAATTGCAGCAAAAGCTCGCACAATTGTGTATATAATTGCGTATAACTCAGGTTCGATGTAGAGAGCTATACACATGCCACTCAGTGATATCCAAATAAAACGCGCCAAACCAGCCGAAAAACCCTTCACCCTCAATGATGGTAATGGGCTTTCTTTACTCGTCGAAACCTCGGGCGCGAAGGGCTGGCGGTTCAGATATCGCTTTGCAGGTAAACCAAAAATGATTTCTTTGGGAGTGTATCCCGCAGTTTCTTTAGCAGATGCGCGTGCCAGACGTGAAGAGGCCAAATCCCAACTCGCCAAAGGTATAAATCCGAGTGAAGCCCGCAAAGCCGGTAAACTTGCTCAGCTATCCGCTGCTGGCAATACCTTCAAAGCTATTGCTCTGGAATGGCATGCCGCTAAGAAAGCATCCTGGACAGAGAATTACGCTCAGTCAGTGATCCGCCTTCTTGAGTTGAATGTATTTCCTTTCTTGGGTGAAAGGGCAATTGATGGGATCCAACCTTTAGAGTTACTGCTTGTACTTCAGAAAATTGAAGGCCGGGGAGCAGTCGAATTAGCCAGTAAAGTACGCCAACGCTGTGGAGAGGTATTCCGTTACGCCGTAATTACTGGTCGCGCCACATATAATCCAGCTCCAGATCTGGCCAGCGCCTTACAAACACCAAAAAGAAACCACTACCCCTTCCTGATGGCGGATGAACTCCCTGCTTTTATAAAGGCACTGGATTCCTATTCCGGCAGCATCATCACTAAATTGGCCACGCAGCTGCTGATGCTAACCGGCACCCGAACAATCGAATTAAGGGCAGCAAGATGGGAGGAATTTGATTTAGAAAATTCTATATGGGAGATCCCTGCGGAGCGCATGAAAATGAAGCGGCCTCACCTGGTTCCATTATCCACTCAGGCAGTGGATATCCTACGGCAATTAGAGAAGCTTACAGGGCGTTATCAGCTTATTTTCCCTGGGCGCAATGATGCCAGTAAGCCGATGAGTGAAGGGAGCATTAACAAGGTACTTAAACTTATTGGATATCACGGGAAAGCCACAGGACATGGATTCAGGCATACCATGAGCACTATTTTGCACGAACAAGGATTTGATAGCGCTTGGATCGAAATACAACTTGCGCATGTTGATAAGAACTCAATTCGAGGCACTTACAATCATGCGCAATATTTAGAAGGGAGGAATGAAATGATACAATGGTATTCTAACTACATAGTATTAATGAAATAGAATAATTATAGAATATAGCATTCACTCTTTTAACCTTCTTAATAGCTCATCAACACTCTTCGAAAGAAAAACGAAAATAGATGTAATAGCATCAACATCATGAAATGACTTTAGCCCTTTAAATTTTTCATTTGATAGAGCTAAAAGCTCAACAAAATCATGACCTCGAATATAATTACGAGGATCTCCATTTAAAACCCCAAGCCAGTGAACACGTCTATCATTAAAGTTTTCAAAATTTCTCATTTGCCTATTAGCCATTAAAACGCGTCTAAAATACTCCTCAACGTCAAAGTGCCAACTGTTATTTTTAATACTCAAGCATCTTTCAAATTTTATCCATTCAAGATTCAAATTAATTTCTTTATCTGCAAGTCTAATAGAGTACAAATCTTTTAAAACAGAAATAAAAGAAGAGTAGAATGCAGGCCAGTTTACTATTTTAGACTGTGCCACATCAATAATCACCCTCTTTAAATCATCTTCGTTAAAAAAATACAATTCTAAACTACAGTAATCAGTCCAGAACAACCTAGGAACTTCAACCAATTCGTCAAGCCAATGATCAAGATCTTTGTCAACTAAGCATGAGTAAGCATTGCTATTTAACTCGGCCAACTCATACGCAAGAGCAATTACCCTTTGCTTATTACCTTCAGTGAGGGAATATTTTTGCAAAATATCGAAAGAAATATCGACAGCATCAATGTCGTAAGCTACAACGTTTAAATCGTTATTATCCTTACACCAATTAGATATAATCCTAGCGTCATAGCAGCCCTCAACAAAAATATCTTTTATTGTGGGCTCTAAAAAATACAGGTCCTTTAAGTATTGTATTGTTTTTCTAGGAATATCATTCATTCTATATTCACCAATCGAGATAATTCATTTTTATTGAATAATTTCACCACTCTATTTCTATTTTGAGAAATTATTTCCAATGAATGAGAAGCAAATATAAATTGTATATTGGAGTCCTCAGTAATATCTAAAAGAGCTTGCACTAATTGCCTTTGCCATTTTATATTCAAAGATATCTCAGGCTCATCAATCATAAATACACTAGATATATCCTTGGCAACTAATACGTAACAAAATAATAATAATAGTTGCTGTTCGCCAGATGATAGTTGAGACGGTGTCAATGGTTCACCGAAAGAGTTTTTAATATAAAAACCTTGACTAAGATGATAGCCAATTTTCTTATCAGTAAGTAACTCATTTACTATTGAAATGAATTTATCAACTGTTTGGTATATAGGGCGCACTGCTTTTAATCGGCCTTCAAGACTTTCTATATAAGGCTTAAGTAAATCCGATGGAAGGGAATTTTGACTATGATATTGGCTGGAAAGTACTTTCTCAAACTCAGACATATCCAGCGCTGTAGCGAATTCATATTTAGCTAAATCAGTAGTTTCAGCCTCAATTTTTTGCAATACATCTATCAATGCAGTAATTTCATTGTCAGTTATTGTTATTTTTTTATTGTTAGTTGGTGAAACCAAATGCCCTAAAATTTTAATATATACCGAATGTACATTATCCGAACCTTGGTTGGTTCCTAAAACTGCCTTTCTAGCTATCCACTTATTAGCAGCACCTAAAGCTTGTGATAATGCTATTTCCCTGGAGCGTGCAACTAAATCATTTATGCTTTTTGTATTGCCATACCTCATTGTCTGTCGTAATTCAACCTCATCAGTTGGATCTGAAACCAAATCACATTCTAGCTTTCTATCAGCGTTAAGTATAAATACATTAGGTGCTAAATCTTTTAAAATATTTATATAATACCTCTCACCTCTTCTTTTATTTTTAATATCATGCTTTTCTATTTTTCTGGGTTGAAAACTTTCTAGGCCAACGCTAGAAAACTCATCTTTATCATCGTAAACCTCATCAACATAAATTATACTTCCGTCTTCAGTATGAATACGTCGCCCTGATTTGCTACCAGGGAAATATTCCCAACCCGTAATTTCCTTTCCTTCTTCATCCAGTATTAATAAAATAAGTGATCTTCTTGCTTTTTTATCTCCTATGGTTGCGGTAAATTTTATACCAGATTCAAGAGTTACTTCTAGCCTCTCAAACTTCGCTTTAAATAATTCTGTGCGGTGACCCCTATCCCCTTTTGCAGATAATAGATGAAAAGCCAATCTTAGAATCGTACTTTTCCCTACGCCATTATCTCCATAAAGGATGACTGCATTCCCAAAATTGTTGCCCTCCCCTAAATAGTATTCATAAAGACCAAATAGACCTTTGACATATATAGATTTAACTAATTGCTCACTCATTTACTCCTCCTAAAAAATATCATTAAATTAACTGCAAGCAATGTCCCCCGTCGAAACTTTTAATAGCAAATCACATAATACTATTTTCGTAAACTCTCCAATAAATTTAAGTTGATAAATTTCAACACTTCAAGCCTTAGATCACAAAAATTGCACTACACCGCACCCGCCTACGGTTTTTGCAATGCATAATTTTTTCAGTTTTCATTTTTTACAAACCGATACGCCAGACCGCGCCACGCATGGGGTTCTCTCGTAAATCCCAAACTGAAAAGATTGAAATGAATTTCAGTATTTTTCAGTTTTAGAGTTCTGTCCATCTTGCTGAATGCTTGTTAACCTAATGTTTAAAAAGGACTTTTCTATTTTACGTGAAAATGAGTTAGCGAAAAGGGAGTGATATATGGCTGGGATAAAACGTGAGAACCCTTGCGCCACGTGCCTTGGCAGCACAAGGAATGAAAATCAAAACTGAAAAAAATGTACACCTAAAAATGTTCAGCAAATTGACCCAATAGTTCATTCATATGTTTTTCTTCTACGCACGACAGGCATTCTTGCCTCCCTACTGAGCTGCTCAGCTTTACGGGATGCCATGACAGATGCCTGGAGATATTTGACCATTTCTTCTTGTTCATCTGTTTGTATGCTCCCCACCAAATTTTTAACCGTGTCGAAGTGAGTTTTAGCACTCGGGCTTAACGTGTGGGAGTAAGCCAAAGTGAGAACAAACGTATGCCCGCACTCAAGATCGCCACATGCACAATACACGTCTGAAAGGAGCTTATGTTTTCGGTTGGTTTTTTTGATTGTGGCGTTCGCCTCACACTCTGGGCAAACTACTTTTAATATGCGCATCCTGTTTTATCCTTCTTAACCCCAGCCAGCCAGAAAAAAGCCTCAAGCCGGAGGTTTCATGTTTGCTTTATCGTTTTTGACTGGTAACAGGGGTAACACTGGTTACCCCGTTGTTTTGTATATAGATATTCTGTTACCTCGTCCTGTTTATTACTGGTAACCACTGGTAACGCTCTGCACTTTGTAACCAGTGTTACCAGTGACCCTTTTTTACTGGTAACAGGCCGAGGCCTTGCTATGAGTGGCTGTAACCAGTGTTACCTCTGTTACCAGTTATAAATAAGACTCGTGCGAGAGTATTACCCTAAGACGGTGCTGTTTAGCTGATAGACCCGTTTAACCCCCATCTCTGGCAGGCGGAGGCTTTTCTGGGTTCTGGCTTCCTCCTCCGGCACGTCGAGATAGCCCGCCGTCGCGCACAGCCTGGCCACCTTCTTGGCGTCAAAGCCTTTGGTGACCTCCTTCCAGCCGGTAGGCAGCACGTAGAAGGTGGTCACCGTTTCCTCCTGACCGCTGCCTTTCTCTACGCGGCGAAAGCCCACCATATTGGCCGGGCGGCTGTGTGAATCGTGCCAGTCGGCAAATCGGCTGTACTGGTTGCGCGTCATGAAGTCCCTGACCTGCTCCAGCGCGGCGGCGTCCTCCTGATTCGCCGTGTGGCCACGGTCATACATCCACGCATCCAGACAGCTTTTGGCCGCGTTGTAGGCCTCTCCGGGTTGCCAGCCGGTGATCCCCGCCTCGGTGGCCAACTCGCCCGCCATCGCCACCAGCGCAAAGCGCGTCACCGCGCGTCCGACCTGGTTCCCGGCGTTGTCGGGCGTCAGCCTGCGGGTAAACTCTTTCAACATGGCCTTGGCTTTGCTGGTCATGCCCGAAAGATCGGCCGTTAGGCAGCGCAGCCACTCCCTGAACGGCGCACCGTGGCTCAGCATCACGGACTGCTCAAGGTGTTCAGCCAGCGCCTTACCACCTGCAAAACCGTGCAACTCCTCAAAAACGCCGTGCTTGCCGGTGTCGCTGGGAATTTGGATCATCCGCACCTCAACCCCGGCGTAGGTCTTTTCCCCCACGTTGGCGGCGTGTTCGACCAGGGAAAGCTCGCCGGTGGACAGGAACAGCAGGCACCAGCGGTTAGTTTCCCGCACGCTGCCGTCCGTTCTCGCCCGCGCTTTCCCCTGGCCGTTTGCCAGCATGTAGGCAATGTTTCCCGCCTCTCTGCCGTCTACTTCCCGAATTTCATCCAACATCAGCGTGGCGTCGTTTCGGCGGCTGGCGGTGCCTTCCAGCGCGTTGCCGGTGGCACGCCAGGTGTGCCAAAAGTCAGCCCCGCCGCACACCGACGCGGCCACCTTCATGGTAGTGGTTTTACCGTCCGTGGATTCACCCTTGAGGTGATATCCGCCCCCGCCAACGCCCACCAGTTTAAGCAGCGGCGCGGCAAACGCCAGGCTCACGGCAAAAGCCACCCGCCCGTTGCCGACGCAGTAGCGTGAAACCTGCTCCCGCCAGTCTTCCAGCGTGCCCGCCGTTCTAAAATCCCGCCCCTGAACGCTCGATGTCTGCAAAATAACGGACTCCGAACCGACGCCGATCACTTCATCCTGGAGAACGTACACCGAACCGTGCCATCCGGTTTTGGTCACGCAGGTGACTTTGCGCTCTGGCTTGCACAGAGAAATGTATTCCATCAGGTGCGCACGCGCCTGGCCGTTAATATTGATGTACGACAGCCCGTTAACCAGCAGCGTGCGGCGCAGCTCTTCCCCGGCACTCGCCAGCATTTCCATCGGCATTGCCCATTTTCGGCTGATCCCGTTGGTATCCTCCCACTCCAGCAGGCGGCCATAGTTGCTGCCGTCTTCGTCGCAGGTGATGGCCGTGACGCGCACCGGGCTGCACAGCTTGATGTTGCGGATTTCCGTATCACCGTCGGATTTCTGCACCTGTTTGTCGTACCACAGGTATTCCTGCGTCAGGCGGAACCCCTGCGGCAACTTGGTTTTCCCTTTGCCAAACAGCACGAGTTCTTCTTTAAACGCCTCTTTAGCGCGATCCATGCCGTGCTCCTGGCGGAAATCGTCCCAGTCGGCCTTATGCCGTGTGGGCGGCACCGTCACCCACCCGTTGACCGCTTTAGCCGCCTTCTGCGCGCACAGCTTGCCGGTGTTTTCCTTGCCGTCGTCAAAGTCGTTGTCCCCGGCAATGATGATCCGCGCCTCCGGCCACATTTCACGCACGGCCTGCGCCACGTTAAGCAGGTTATTTGCCGAGACAGCCGCCACGCAAACCCCGTCCGTCAGCCTGGACACGGTGAGCGCAGTCGCAAACCCTTCGGTGATCGTCACCTGCTCAGGGGCGATATCGCCCGGTTCAACCACGCTGATGAATGAGCCGGCCAGCGCGGAATGGGGTAACAATCGTTTTTCACCGTTGGGGTGAATAAGCTGCGCGCCGGTTTGCTGCCCCTGCGCGTTGGTTAAGGGCAACAAAAGAGATCCGGGGATAAATTCCAAGCCCCCGAACGGTTTCATGACCTGCGTAAGCATTCCCTCGGTATTGTCTAGCCCCTTCGCTTTCAGATACTCACTTTCGCCCTGAATACACTGATCCAGCAGCGCACGATACGCTTTCAGGCACGTCGCCCGCTTTTGCTCCGGGGAGGCTTCTTTCCTGGCGGGCGTGTTCGTCGGTAATGACGGTGAGGCCATCGCCAACGCCGCCGCCACTTCTTTGGCGGCTTCAGCCGCAGTCGTCCCGCTGACCAGCCGCACTAAATCCAGCCCGTCGCCGTGTTCACACTGCGAACAAATCCAGGTGCCGCGACCGCCCTTATCATCAAAGCGAAAGCGATCCTTCCCGCCGCATTTTGGACAGGCTCCGTGCTGGCCGTTGGCGGGAACGGTGATACCCAGCGCGGGAAGTATGTGTGGCCAGCGGCCTTTCGCGGCGCTGATCGCCTCTGATACCGGCTTGTGGCTCATAGCGTTGCCTCCCCGTCCTGTTCATCCATGATGCAACTGCCTGCGGGAAATTCACCGTCCGGCGCACCGTAAATAATATCCTGATAAACCCGGCTCAGGCGCATCGTGCCGTAACAAGAAAGCTGCATGGCTTCGCTCATAAATCCCGGCTTGAGCATCTTATTCAATTCCTGCGCGGCTAAACGTCCGCCCTCAGTTGCGCCCAGCTTTTGAATAAAGGGATGCTCAATGTGATAAATAATATTGGCAGCGACCTTATCCAGGCTGAGAGGAATAATTTCACCATCAGCAATAAATACCGGGTTGCCATGTTTAGAGACCATCAGGGAAATAAACGCCTGAGAAATATAATGCCGTAATAAGGCCGCACGAAATTCAGCCGAGGTTAACCGCGTTTTATTCAGCATCATTTTTCCCCGCGTTGGCTTCACCCTGAAACATTTCACTGCATCCGATCGCCCCGTCCAACTGATCCGCCAGGCTCTCAAAAAGGGCGGCCATACCTTGCAAAGAAATGCTCGACTGCGTGTTACTGGCGGCCAGTGCCAACAGCTCGGCCAGACAGGCGGATGCCTGATGTGCTCTAAGAATTTTGTCATGACCTTCATTTGAGAAGGCATAGGGAAAGACGTTTTGGGCTTTATTGCTCATGACGCGCCTCCTGTGTTGTGCAAGGCAGTCGACCCGCAAAGGCCAGCACAAAGTCTTTGGCCAGAGTACGCCGGGCATACCGTTCAGAAGATGCTGTGATTTTGAGGCGGCAAGGTACGGCGCAAAGGTCAGCGCGGCGAACGGCCAGGAACAGATAAGTGAATTGTGGGCAAACAAACTGAGGGGCAGAAGCCATGCGGCAACCTCCTGTAACTGAGATGAAATCTCACCACGGGAGTTCCTACACTCTTGGGTGGTGAGCTGGACAGGGGTAGGAATACCGGCGTTACAGGATACCGGCCTGACCGAAGTCAGCCCCGCCCAGCCCACCATAGATTCTACGCGGATCAAGCCCGCAAAAAACAGGTGCACTGAGGCTACGACACAAAAAAAGACGCTTGGCGCGTCGTATGTCGCCTGTAACTTATTCGGGTTCCTACGCCCGACTGCCGATTTTGCGGCAGCAACAAAACTATAACGTGAGAAGATCTTTGTAGGCAAACTATTTTTGTTACCTACAAAGTTAAAAGAAAACTCTACAGCATTAGTTGCAAACCAATTCTTCCGCTTAAATATATTCATTATTCATTTCCGAAAAATAGTTATCTAACCCGATCTTATTCAACCGGGTGGTAAGATAAATGAAATATAATCAATTGTTTGAAATTGCAGAAACCCAGCCTTTACCGGCCATGGTAATACTATCTTTCAAAGAGAATACTATAGGGTTACTAATAAGCGTCTTGGCATCAAAACGGGAAAAATAACGTTTATTAACACTAAACTTTAGTCGATCGGTTCCAATACTTGCTGGACTATCAGTCACAGCTAATCCACTGAGATAAAAACGACCAACGTCCGGAAAATCGTCTTTAACTTCTATCGAACAAAACAACTTCTGCCCATGTTCGTTATAGCTCATTAGCTTTGCTGTAGGTCTAATTCTGACATATAGCTTCTTCAACCCTGCGGAAGTCTCACTACGCGCTTCCAAGACTTCACCCAAATTATCTAGATCACGATTATGTTCTTCCCAAATTAATGCGGTATATAACTTAGGATTGTACGTTTCAGCCAAATCAGTGATCCAGGAGGGTTCTATTTTACGCCCATCCATTGTGTCTCCTTCTGTAGCCACACACACCCACCCCGTCGACACCGGTGAATATTCCATTGTTAGCCCCTACAGCAGCGTGATGGCGTTTTCATCCGCCGCCGCATACAAAAATCCATTGCCCAGTGCATAGCCTTCATTGCGCAGATAGGCGTGCTGATACTCAGCTGAATCATCCACAAACTCAGCGCGGAAGCGGCGTGAGCCTTTCTGCGTGTAGATATGAAGATTTTCAAGCGTTGTAATAGCCAGACGTGTACCCGGCATGAATGGCGGAACAAAAGCAAAGCGCCCTGCAATAGAGCTGGTCAGCAACTGCGCCGCAGCAGTATCGGAAAGTGAGCGATCTGCGGCATTAAACAAACACAGACGTTCTTTTGCTGCCAGTTCGGCACCGACCAAAACCACCAGACGCGGGTCTTCCCGGAAGGCTTCAGGGATTTTATCTTTGATAAGCTGATTAGCCAGAGCATCCAGATGCGGATAGTCGCCACCTTCGCCCAGGCTAAATTTTTCAGTGATGACCTGGGAGCCGTTATTAAACTCTCGTGCTATAGCATGCCAGCCGGTATTAATATCCTCTCCTTTAGGGTTCTCAATGGGATTAGTAGGCAGTCCGGCATATTCACCGTTAAACCCAATCCGCAGCATATCTAAAGAAACAGCACGACCAAAAAAATCAGAGAGAAGGCTTACAAATTTATCAAAGCTATTGATGTTAGCGAGCTGCCCCAATTGTTCGTAAGATAATGAAACACAGGAATCTGTTTCAACTAATTCAAAAGGCGTGCCATTAACAGTTAGTTTCTTTTTAAAACGCCCTGATAACACACGCCCTGAATGCAACGAGTTATCACCAATCTCAATAGCTTGCCCGGTAGAACTATCAATATCACGCAGAGTAATACTTCCCATCATCCAACCTGATTCTAACATCGCTATATGCAAAGAATTTTCGGAGGGAGTCGATATGGTAAATTCCCCTTCTTTATTATTACTGAAATATTCTGCACCTCGAGTGAAAAGTTGATGAAACTGCTTCGCCATATCAGGAATTAAATGTACTGCCATGTCTTATACCTTCTTATTTCAAATTGATGAATTCATCATGTGTGTTTTTCTATGCATGCGCTGATCATGCAGACATTTACTATTTACATAATCAATGGCCGTCATTCTTTGACGTAGCTCGGCATTTAGATTGCTGAAGTATTCACGATAATATCGAGCCTTACTTTCTCCACCATTAGCTATTTCATATTTACTTGTAGGTACAGTGCATAATGAAATAATTTTTCTCAATGCTGTCTCCAGCATATCCAGCTCTTTCCAAGCATATAAAATTGGACTATCTGACTTATTAAAGTAAGATTCTTTGATCGGACATCCTTTAAGATATTCCATAGGTATTCGCGTAAGAATTACCGGCATCAAACCAGGCGCATTGTTCGCAGATAGCATCTCAGCCTGCTTGCGTAACATGCCTAAAAGCTCTCGACGCTCATTTAATAGCTTGTCGGCAGATGCAATATACCCATCGATACGGTCTTTTCTGTATTCGAGATCCTGCAAATAAGCTCGTAAGCTTTCATAGCCACCAAGTCCGCTACGTTTACCTTTATGGGCTTGGGCAATATCGTCATCGATACTTTTTGCATCAGCCAAAGCATCTTTATAAGCTTTATTAGCTGCATTAATGACACTTAACCCGCGCTCTACTAATAGATTCATTTCTGAAGCATTACACTCAGTATAAGGAACCTCATACCCTGTCAATTTTTTAAATTCCTCACGCAGTGATTTTATTTCATTAAAGCGCTTAATCTCTATAGTTCGAATAGCATAACCACCATCAGAGTGCCCTTCACTGAAAGTGATAGATTTATAGTTAAGCACTTGATCAATATTGCTATCTTTACAAAAATTTAAATCTTCACTACCCATTATAACTAACTCCTTCTTTTAATATTCTCTTTAATCCAATCTTCAATTTCACTTTCAACCCACGCAACAGAGCGTTCTCCAATCATTACGTTCTTTGGAAATTTTTCACACTTCATCATTTTGTAGAGTGTTGACCTTGGCAAGCCTGTAGCACTAAGTACAGAAGCGAGCCTTATTAATCTTAATGAGTTAGATTGAAATTCGTTTCTACTATTTATAGACATGACTCTCCCTAGTTAGAAGATAAATTAATATTGGACATTCTCAGATGTTATCGGATGCGCTAAGACTGCCATTATAAGTTTGAGTTGTAAATATGGGATAATTAGGGGGAGTTAGCGATTTAATATTGACAATTAAATATCTTGAAGGGTGAGGAGTCCTTATTAAGGGTGCTCAGTAATATTCATTAGTATCCCTTCGTATTCGTTAGTATCTCTTCGTATTTGTATGCTGGTGAGGAATACTGATAAGTGGTGAGGTGTGGTAAAAATAATAAGTAAAGAATTGTAAACAAGAGTCATCTATCTAAGAAAGCCTAGCTTAAGTGATATTGGGTAAAAGATCATAAGACTTATGCGCAAACTTAAATGCGCATAGAAAAATGTATAGGAAAACACTTAAAAGATAAACAATCACTTATTAAACAGCTGGATATAACACAAAATACATTCCTGTAGGGGACACCATTTCAACCCTTTGCAATGCCTGCCAAAACCCACCAAACCCGCACACAGCAAGGCTTGAAGCCTGATTTCAATTCCAATCAAAACCATTAAAAAGGATGGGTAGTGCTACCGAAAATGTCCCTTTAGAGTACCCTTCAGTTAGTGTCGTCCCTCTGGTTTTAGTAACATCGCCAATCAGGATCTCCGTTTTTGCCTCGCATAGATGCATAGATATAGATAACGTGTGGCATATCACCCACTGAGCTATTCGGATGTTTCTCGTTATGTTATATGCGCCAGTTTTCTATTGCTTCGCAGACTTCAGACAAGATTCTGAACAGATACATATCGAGTATTTCTGTTTATGGTATTTTTGGTATTTTGTTAAATTGCTCAATAAATCCATTCTGTATCGGCTTATCGGGCCGAATAAAATCGAGTATCACTCCATGGCATTTTACACATTCTACTAAGTGAGATAATTAAAAAATAATATTGATAATGATAGCGCAATGTTAAAAGTACCATCATTACAATTCCCGGATAAAGCACATCAAAAGTCTATAGTTCAAGACAAAGGATAGTTCCAATAAGGATTTTAGCTAATATATAAATAGCTATATAAATCAGCAAAATAAAAAAAATATCATCAAAATTTTGAATCTTTACACTAAATTTAAATTATATTTCAAAACAACCAACCTTTTTCACCAAAAAACACAGAGCAAAAAACTAAAATGTAACAGATTGATTTTAAATAGCTTTGTATAAAAAATTGAAAACTAGTAGAAAACTCTTAAAGTTTGAATAAAAAAATTCTAATATGTGAGGAATTTCTAAATTGATAGAGTAAAAAGGCTCATACCTTCAAACTCTTGTAAATAATTATTCAAAGGTAGGAATTAATGGATGAAAATGAAGGTTCACTTTACAGAAACTCAAATCTATCACTCAATCAGAAACTTGAAAAGGCGCGAGCTGAACTCTTAGATCTTACAGCCAGAAACCGCTTACTCAACATACCTAAATCAAAAAATACTAAATTCTTAGAAATTGTTAACGAACGGTCTGATATTCTGTTTAAAATGCTTTACGAGGAAAAAAAGTCTTTTACATTTCTTCATGGAAAAGAAGATAAGAAAGCGGATGAAAGTGATGGAAGCAATGATAGCGATCCAGATTCTGAAGATGTTATTTTTTCAGAAGACTCAGAAGCTAACCATACGGATACAAAACTTCAGACCAAACTCACGCCTAAGACTTTGCAGAAAAAGTTATTAGATCTATATTATGATTCCAAGACTCTTGAAGAAGAGCAAGGCATTAATATCCTTTTCCTATCTTTAGGCTCATTAAAGTGGATAGATCCTAATAATAAAGAAAATATTCGCCACGCCCCTTTATTATTGATACCTGTTGAATTAATGCGTGGTAAAGCAGGCGAACGTTTCAAAATTAAAATCAGAGATGAGGATATTATTAGCAACCTCTCTCTTGAAACCTTTCTTAGTCGTGTACATCAAATTAATTTGCCTGATTTGAATATTGAAGAAGAGTTTTCTTTAGGCGACTATTTTTTATCGGTTAAACAAACTGTTTCACTGAAAGAAGGCTGGGACGTATTAGATAACGAAATTAACTTAGGTTTATTCTCTTACGCTAAGTTTATGATGTATACAGATTTAGACCCAGATAACTGGCCATTAGGTTCAAAAATAACAGATCAAGAAACAATTAAATGCCTTTTAGAAACAGGTTTTTCTGGTAAAGAAGAGTTAATTCCTGATGATATCGTTATTGATTCAGTAATTCCACCCTCTCATATGTTACATATTTTGGATAGTGATAGCTCACAAACTCTCGCTATTCACGAAGTACGCAATGGTAAAAGTTTGGTCATTCAAGGCCCGCCAGGAACAGGTAAATCGCAGACAATAGCAAATATTATCGCCTCAGCTGTTGCAGATGATAAAAAGGTCTTGTTTGTTGCTGAAAAAATGGCAGCCCTTGAAGTAGTTAAGCGTAGGCTTGATCAAGCCGGTGTTGGAGATGCTTGTATAGAATTACATAGTAATAAAACTAATAAAAGAGCATTTCTTGAAGAGCTTAAACGAGTTTGGGAGCTAGGTTCACCACGAGGAGAATTTCCAGATACGTTAATAAATAACCTGACAGAAAATCGGGATATTCTTAACTCTCACCCAATAAGAATTCATAAAATTTATACTCCATCTGAGCTAACGCCTTATGAGGTTATGGCGCAACTCATACGTCTCAGACAAGCAGGCTATAATCCTAACGATTTCAGCTTAGAAGGTTTTGATTTATGGACTAATGATGACTTTGATAGAAGACATGCGCTCATTAAAGAATTGATTGAAAGAATTAGTGATATTGGCACTCCAGTTTTTCACCCATGGAATGGCGTTAATCGGACAGAGATACTTCCAAGTGAAGTGGAACGTCTCATTGCAGCATTAGCTAGTTTGAATTCTAATTTTCTAAATAACATTCATGAATACTTCAGCATTTCAAAAATTATAAGCAAACATTCTAGCATTGCAACAATCAATGAATTACAGAAAATTATACGCATCGCAGAGTTAATAAATTCAGCGCCAAAAATCTTACCAGAATCATTGATCTCCCCCCTCTGGAGTAGTTCTCTGGAAGAGATCAAGACCCTAATTAACGAAGGGTTTGCGTATCAAGAACTACATAATAAAATTGAAAACAAAATACGTTTAGAAAAATTTCATGAAGATGTTGCAAATATTGTAGATGTTTATCGTGAACTGCCACATGATTTTGATATAAAAGCATTCATCACCACTCATAAGCTTAAATTTATCACACCAAAACTTTCAAAAGAAGCTTCAAGATTACAGCAAGAATTAGGCTCAAAAATAGGATTTTCGAATTTAAATGAAATTGAAAGCCTCATAGAGTTGGGGGAAAGTATCGCTGTTGCCCCTAATGTTAGTCCAGAGGCTTTCATTGCCACTGTCTGGGAAGGCGGCATTGATAAAGCTGCAAGTTTAGTCAGTGATATCAAACAGCTCGAAATTATCAAAAAACAAGTAAATGATATTTTTATTGAAAAATCGTGGGAGACAGAGGTAGAAAAAACGCGAAATTGTTTAGAAAACAATACTGGCGTATTTAAAATATTTAATAGTGAATGGAGGAAAGCTAAAAAGTTATCGCTTTCATTATTGAGAAATAATAGTTTAACTATACCACAGCAAGTCGAAAAGCTGGATCTTTTGCTTAAGGCACAGAACTTAAAAAAATCGATCTATAATCTGAATGATTTTGGACAATCTGCATTTAGTTCTGATTGGAGGGGCGAAGATAGTGACAGTGAATTATTAAAATCCCTTGTCGAATGGATGCGCACTCTTCGTGGTATAAACTCGGAGGCAAGAATCATTGCAAGTCGACTTGCTAATAAAGATGCTTTGATTTATCAAGTAAGTCAACTTAAAAAATTAAAAGACGAAGTATTAAGCGAAAGCAGTATTCTATGGGGTTCTTTCGGAAGCTCACCTGAGGACTATTTTGAAAACTGCTATTCTGTTAAAAATATTCCTTTGAAACTTCTGATAAATAAATCTGATTCGCTGAGTACTATTGATTCTGCATACAATGAAGTTTTTATTAACTCCGAATTGTTAGTTCCTGACCGTCTTGAGATTTTAAAGTTATTAATTAACGCACAACAAAAATTCAAAGCTATCCATTCATATGATGGTATCGCTCAATCAACACTTTCCCCTCTGTGGTTAAAAGATGAAAGTAACTGGGGTGAATTGCTTCAAGCCCACTCTTGGATTGCAACTAATGCTGACCTGAGAATCATAGCGTCCCAGATAGATGATAAACAAGGATTTGTCGATAACGCTAAAATTTTAAATGAAAATATCAAAGAACAGTTTGATAAACTTACTTTAATTATTAATACACTTTCTTCATCTTATCAAAGCATATTCAATAACTCTGACATTGATGAATTGAGTTTAAAATCAGTTGAGGAAAAAATCACTATTTGGATTGACCATTCTGAACAACTTTCAAAATGGGTTGCCTGGCAAAGTCGGGTAGCACTGGCGAAGGAATACGGTATTTATTCCTTAGTATCCGATCTCAGTCGAGGCGTCCTTTTACCTGAACATCTTTTGGGGACTTTTGACAGGGCTTACTTTGATTCCCTTTTAGCCTTGATGGTTAAAGATGAGCCGGAACTGGCTCGTTTTGATGGTGATTTGCATTCAAGAAGAGTAGCAAGCTTCGCTGAAATGGACTTACGAAGAATCAAAGCCTCGAGTTTTGAAGTTGTAAGAGCTCACTACAGAGCAATTCCTTCTAAAATTGGTGTAGGTCCGGTGGGCATTCTTCGCGGTGAAATGGCACGTAAACGTGGTCATATGGCTATCAGACAACTCATGATAAAAGCTGGTGCAGCTATTCAAGCCTTAAAACCGGTAATGATGATGAGTCCCCTTTCAGTTGCTCAATTTTTAGCGCCAGGCAAGCAATCATTTGATTTACTGGTAATGGATGAAGCAAGTCAGATACAACCCGTTGATGCATTAGGGGCAATAGCAAGAAGTAAACAGATAGTCGTTGTCGGTGATGAGCGTCAGTTACCCCCTACTTCGTTCTTTGCGAAGATGACAGGCTCAGCAGATGATGAGAATGACGATGACTCAACCCAGGTTGCAGATATTGAGAGCATACTCGGGCTTTTTGTTGCCAGAGGATTACCACAAAAAATGCTTCGCTGGCACTACAGAAGCCGCCACCAGTCATTGATTGCCGTTTCGAATAGTCAGTTTTATGAAAACAAGCTTTATATTGTGCCCAGCCCATACACGCAAGAAGCGGGTATGGGGTTAAGATTCCATCATGTGGAAGATGGCGTATTCGAATCTGGCAGCAACGCCAATGAAGCGAAGCGTGTCGCGACGGCGATTCTCGAACACGCGCGAAGCTATCCTAATTTATCCTTAGGGGTGGCGACCTTCTCAGTTACGCAAAGAAGGCGCATACAGGACGAACTTGAATTGCTGCGCAGACTTAACCCTGAGTTTGAGGACTTCTTTCATGCTCACCAAAGCGAACCATTTTTTGTGAAAAACCTAGAAAATATTCAGGGTGACGAACGAGACGTTATTATCATTTCTGTTGGATATGCCAGAAACCCACAAAACTATATGGCAATGAGATTTGGTCCTCTTGGCGCTGAAGGCGGTGAAAGACGTTTGAATGTTCTTATCAGTCGAGCAAAGAGACGCTGTGAGGTTTATGCTTCTATAACCGACGAAGATATCGTTCTCGAAAGGGCCAAAGGGAAAGGTGTATTCGCCTTTAAATTATTCCTGCAGTATGCAAGAACAGGACGCCTGTCAGTTGCAGAACGCAGCGGTCGTTCAATGGATAGTGTGTTTGAAGAACAGGTAGCAAACGCTTTACAAAAGGAGGGGTATCAGGTTCACCCTCAGGTTGGTATTGCGGGGTTCTTCATTGATTTAGCTATTGCCGATTCCAATATGCCGGGACGCTACCTGATAGGCATTGAGTGCGATGGTATTACTTACCATTCTTCCCGCTCTTCAAGAGAGAGGGATCGCCTACGTCAGGCTGTACTTGAAGATCATGGTTGGATTATTCACAGGATTTGGAGTACGGACTGGTTCCAGCGTCCCGAAGAGCAACTTCAGAAAACTCTCTCTGCTATCCAAGCGGCTAAGAAAGAGCTTGAAAATCGTTCTGAAACCTCACTATCCCCTTCTAGAGCTGTGCCAGTAGAAATCGTCACAGTTGAAAGAGAAACTGTCACTGAAATCGGTTTAGAGATTATTGATGACAGCTTAAACGAAGCTATTATATATGTAGAGGCGTTACCAGACGTTGATACAAGAGTCCAGATTCATGAAACGCCTGTTGGAATACTCGCAAAAATAGTCGAACAAATTGTTCTTGTTGAAGCTCCGATACATATGAATGAAGTAATCACTCGGATAAGAACAGCTTGGGGTTTACAGCGTGCTGGGGCTCGTATTGAATCAGCAGTTAACAATGCTATTCAAATCGCCTTAGGTAACGGAAAAATAATACTTAAAAATGATTTCCTTACAGTAAATGATCTTAATATTACAATAAGAAATCGACAAAATGTATTATCACAGACATTAAGAAAGCCTGAAAATATTTCTCCCGAAGAAATCTCAATTGGTATAGTTGCTACTATTTCAAAAAGCTTTGGAGCAACTCATGATGAACTTGTCATCTCAATATCAAGATTGCTTGGATTCAAGTCTACAAGTTTACTGTTAAGATCCAATATAAATGATGCAATCCAAACATTAATTAACTCAAACAAAATAAAATTAGAGAATGGGCTTCTAATTTTGCAGATAGATTGATATTAGCATAGGTACTGTCAACACTAATAAAATTAGTGCGAAGCAGTACTTATTCATTTAATTTCATTGATAAGATTCATATTAAAAGAAGAGTTAATAGCGAAAAGAAAAATGAAATAGTCAATACTACAAACCGGAGGGACTACAGTGCCACTTTGAGCCATGCAGCAGGCATTAAAATACCGCCCAATGAGTTGGTCGGCATTTAGCCGCTAGTGCTAGTTTTGCCAAGACCACTAGTCACTCTGAGAGACTGAGTCGTCACTTTGGCTGATAAGTCTCTCAACTATCGCTCGCCCCTTAGGGGTAATTACATAGAAAGGCATTGCTGGCTTATTGCCTTCAACTATGTTGATCATTCCATCCTCCGCAAGTTTCGCTACATAACGTGGTACCTGCCCAACCCCGCCCAAGCCCCTTATCGAAAGCATCCGATCCAGAGTCATCCAAGTCCATTTTTTCTCATCAGCCATTAAAACCTTGAGAATATCCTGTTCTGCTTTAGTCATCATTTAAACGCATCCGGGTGATAAAGTTGATTATCTCGCAAACCGAATTCCTCAAGGGTTGCTGTGTGGGCGTTATTCCATAAATCATACGCTGCAACACCGTCTGTTGGTTGCCCTGACTCCCATCCTAAATTGCAATATCGTTGAAATTCACGGCATTCATGGGTGAAATAGTTCAAATCTACTGGTGCTGGGGCTAAAGTACCGTCAGAGATCTTTCGTAGCCGGTCAATCATAAAGTCATTAGCACTGTCGGGTTCGAAACGCGAAATATGAAGCTCAACGGTATCAACGCCCACGAGCGTGATGTTAACACCTTCTGTACTTAGCTTTTTAAGCGGCCCACCGGCCAAGTCAGGATCAAACTCTCGTAGACTTGCAGGCCCTCTTGCTCCCTATATTTTTTCAATGCTCTCTATTTCATGCATTGACCCCAACCGACCAAGCCCAAAGGCCGCGCCGATAGATGCCAAAGCAATAGCCGATCCTGCTGTTGTTTCATTAAGAACTTGATCGTAACCCGCCGGGGCATCTCCTCCGAGCTGCTGAGCTGTTTTGGCGTAGCCTTCTATGTTTCCATTGTAGATACCGCCAGCAGCTAATAACCGCCCGGCAGCTTTACTATTGATTGTCTTAGTTGACTGGGCATGTTGAACAGGCGCTGAACCCCAACCCCCGTAATCATATTTCTGAGTTGGAAGGGCTTTTACACCTTGTCTTTCAGCTACGGCGAATTCATAAGCATCCATAGCCTGTCGAATAAACCCTTCGTGGTACAGGTAGGCTCTGTCACAAATCAGGTCACCATTTTCATCAACGTAAAATGGGTTTTCGACCCAATTCCATTGCTCAGTGGTATCCACACCAATCAGCCAGCCTAACTGAAGATGCTCCTTTATTGAGTCGTAAATGGGATCCACATACCCGGCCTGTGCCCGTCGCCATATGGGCTGTCGTGAGTAAAGGCGCTCAGGAACACTAAAGGGCCTGAATCTGCTGCGGTAATTTCGCTCATCCAGATCATAGTGGGTTTTAGATTGTTCTAAAGCGTGCTCGGGTGAGCAGATATAGGCGAAGTCTTCTGGGCTGAGTTCCCATTTAATTTCACGGCCTTCGTAGAGTGTAAACATGATGCACCTGCTAATCCTTGCAGTTTGGACTGATCAGATTTTCATCATATTATTTTTTTGAGTTAACCAAAATTATTGTGTTTATATGCCTACATAAAAATTAGTTAGTGAAGTAAATGCATGCATTAAAACCGCCAAAAATAGGGCGATTTATTCAGTATGCCACTTCACTGTCACTTTGGTTTGTGCCGTAGTTGTGTCAGGTCAAGTGTCTGAGCTAATACATTTTAGGGCAGGTCTGTCACTGACCTAATTTTCCACCCTCCCTTATCTCTAACAAAGCAGGCGGCAACCCGTTTCCTGTCTGCCAGTCCAAAGGACATGTAAACGTTTGTGCAAACAGGATCAATAACCACCTTTTCAGCCGTTATATGCTGTAGCCAGTCCTTATCATCAAAGTCCTGAACTTTCGTGAAGTAATCAACATCAATCTCATTGACCTTATAGGCTTTCATCAGGCTGGCATATGTCCCGTGCTCTACGTATCCGGAAAGTTTCGGATTCTCCAGCGGGTTTTCAAGGCCACTAACCTGCTGGATGTACCAACGATAAAATATTTCAGCCTGCTGCTGCGGTGTTGTCTCAGCGCGCGCCACACAGGTAAACATCATTGCAGCCAGAATGTATCTGCGCATCACTCACCTCTTCCGCTAAATTTTATAGGCGGGCTGATAATGGCGATAGGCTTCGCCGGGGTACATTGTTCGCTGTTTAAAATCTGAGTACCAGCTTACTCCATCAAAAATAGCGGTATGTCCACAGGGGGGCCTGGTATCGGCTGGATTACCGCAACGTCCCCTTTTTCGGGTGGGGTGCCGCCTGGCATCTCATGAAATCCGGCCCCCTTAGTGACCCACCGAAATCATGAGCGTTCGCATGAGAAATGAGAAGCCCACCCTCCTCAATTGCCCTCGCAACATAACGCGCACAATAACCAGTGCTGTGAGGCTGCACATGTTGCCTTGCCCAGCTTATTGCTTCCTCTTTATTCCATGTCATATTAATCTCTCCGTTAAAACCGCTCAGATATTAGGCCTCCGGAATTGTTGTTTTGGGTTAATATGTGCCATAGATAACCTATATATTTATCGCCATTTAAATCCTCCTAATGAATACACTCACATTAACTCTAAAAACCCTCTTATTTGTCATTGTATTGAGTTAAATGCCCGTTCTCGAAAACTTCATTTTCATTGAAAAAAAATATTATGACTGAACGTTTTTTTAACATCATAGATCCACGTCATACAGCCCCTTAATAAACGGAGAGTTATTGCCACTTAGTTTTATTATTTACGCTTTTTCTTTCCCTGTATCGCTATGAATAACGTTACCATTGCAATATTTCCATGTAATTTTTTCATAACGTAGTGAAGCGGATTCTAAATGATTCATGTCTTCTCTACACCTGCCTGATAGAAGGAGATGCTGAACTAATCATTACGAAACTTAATAAGTCAGTTAACTACTGTTTAAATATCAGTATTGTTTATGTGGTTATCAGGAGTATTCTCCTCGTCAATCATTCAGGTCATACAACCTCTACAGGGAAAAGTGCAATCATGCGCTTACTGGGATTTTTCCTTTTTGCAGTGGCTCTTTTATGCAACACGGCTGTGGCCAGACAGCATACGCCGCCTTCTTCGCAGGATAGTGAACTCATTGAGCAAGGGGATTACACTAACTCAGACGGTCAGGAAATTCACCGTCCGGCGCATACCAAATCGGGAAAAGCGCCCGATGGCGCATCGGCTCAGTGCAGGGATGGAACATACAGTTTCAGTACGCATCGCCGGGGTACATGTTCAAGGCACGGCGGGGTGGCGGCCTGGCTGAACTGAATAAAAAAGCCCACCTTTAAGTGGGCTATTCAGGTTTACCAGCAGGTTAAATTGTCCGGTTTAGCCAATCACCAGCCCGGCACCGCGCCGCCGTTAAAGATTTTCTCCGCCGCTTTTGCCACTTCAGGCGACTGATACGATTTCAGAAACTCCTGCACATTTTCCGCATCTTTATTGTCTGGTCGTGAAACCAGAATGTTCACGTACGGCGAATTTTTATCTTCAATAAATACGCTGTCATGCACCGGTGATAACCCGGTTTGCTGGATATAGGTCGTGCTGATGATCGCCACATCAACTTTCGGATCATCCAGCACGCGCGGTAACTGCGCACCTTCCAGTTCCATAATATTCAGATGATGCGGGTTTGCGGTGATATCCAGCGCCGTCGGCAGCAGTCCTTTGCCCTCTTTCAGGGTGATCAGCTTCTCTTTTTGCAGCAGAAGAAGCGCCCGGCCTAAATTGGTCGGATCGTTAGGGATCGCCACCGTCGCGCCATCTTTCAGCTGATCCACCGTTTTGATTTTTTTCGAGTAACCCGCCATCGGGAACACAAAAGTGTTGCCAACCGCCACCAGATGATAACCGTGGGCTTTATTATCCTGATCAAGGAACGGACGGTGCTGGAAAACGTTCGCATCCAGATCACCATGCTCGGTTGCGTCATTTGGTAATAATGAACCACTGAAACCAACCAGTTCGACATCCAGACCGTATTTATCCTTCGCGACCTTTTTCGCCACTTCCGCCACATCCTGCTCTGCGCCATTAATCACGCCGACTTTGATATGCTTCGCATCGTCACTTTTTTGATCACAACCCGCCAGCAGTAATCCCGCCAGCAATACCACAGCACCCGTGCGTAAATGAGGTAACGTCAGTTTCACTTTTTTTCCTTAAAAAATAACCGCTAATGGACAATGGACTGACTATAGCAGGAGGATTACCGCAGTTTAAAAAACCAATAAAGCACTGCTAAGAAGAAAAAAGTATATAGATGCCCCGCTTAAGTCCGGCTAACCAAAGCTTTTCCTTATATCAGTGATAAAGGGTTTGCTCTCCCTGATACATTTGGGAAAGAGTAGGCAAAACAGAAATCACTGATGAGAACCTGCAAGAATGGAAATTACAGAAGCCGAAGCGCAGCATATTCCTGCGATACAGAAAATTTATGCCTGGCACGTGCTTCATGGAACCGCCTCGTTTGAGACGCAGCCACCGGATGAACGCGAGATGGCGGGTCGTCTGAAGAAAACTAAAGACGCAGGTTTACTCTGGCTGGTGGTTTTGCATGAAGGCGAAGTGAAGGGATATTGCTACCTCGGACATTATCGTGAACGCTATGCGTACCGCCATACCCTGGAGGATTCAATCTATATTGCTCCTGCTTTTCAGAAGCGCGGCGCGGGGAAAGCCCTGCTTCGCCGGGCGATAGACTGGGCAGAAACCCACGGCTATCGTCAGTTGATCGGTAACGTTGGTGACAGCGAAAATAAAGCCTCAATCAGCTTACATCTCGCTGCCGGTTTTCAGATGAAAGGCACGCTGCATTGCGTTGGATTTAAGCATGGCCGCTGGCTGGACACCGTGTTTATGCAGCGCGCACTGGGGGACGGAAACCAGACCCTGCCCGCACCGGATCACTGACAGGAAATCCCTGCGGGCCTTGTTGCTGCCCGCAGGCGACTGATTACTCAATCGCTAATTTTTCCCGCGTGGTTTTACGTGTCGCGCTGCCGCCCCAGACTTCGTTGTATTCGTAACCGGTCAGATCTTTAATCACCTTACGCGCGGTTTCATCACAATCTTCCTGAGCGCCGCCCAGTTTCAGGCGCGCCGTTTCTTTGATCAGAATTTTATGCGTATCCCGCGTTAGTTTGAATTTGAAAGTCATATAGAAACTGATCGCCAGCAACGCACCGGTGGCGAAGATCATTAGACCGATGATCGCGTGTAACGCACTGACCGGCTGAGCGCCCTGCCCTTTCACAAATCCACATTCTTCCAGCACCAGGCCAACGATCATGATGGCAATCGCGACGGTACTTTTACGGGTAAATACCATGACCCCGGCAAAGATCCCCTCGCGGCGTTTTTTAGTGACTATTTCGTCGACGTCCGGAATAAAGCTGTAAATATTCCATGGGATATAATAAAGCCCTGAACGTCCGAAACCTAATATAACAAATATGGAGGTAAATAGGATTAATGGTACTGAGGTCCTGGTGATATAAATATAAAACAGAACAGCCAGCACAATAAATATACACCCATACGCTATCCGCAACGCAGCTGACGGTGAAAGATTCAGGCGTTCCATAACCATCATATAAAAAATTGTCGATGGCACAGAAACAAAAGCCGCCACACTTAAATAACCGGAAACTGCCCCCACATCCTGATTCAGGCCATAAACCACATAATAGGTAAAGACAGCACCGAATACGTCCATGGCCGTGAAGGAAGCAATATAAATAATAATATGCTGACGAAACATACGGATATTAAACGATGAGATAAAATCTAAAACCAGACGTTTCAGATGATGCCAGAGGTTGCCGCCGGTTTCCATTTCCGGTTCCGGCTCATCCGGATCCCGCACATCTTTGGCTTCCCAGGTACACAGCCATGTGGTGAAAACCGCAATACAAAATACCGTGGCGAAAAACATACCGGTATAGGTATAGGTCATCGGATTATCTTTACCGGTAAACATCATGATCACCCCCGGCACAGACACGGCCAGGAAGCCACCGAGTTGCGAGCAAATCATACGCACACCGGCAAGGCGGGTACGTTCGCCAAAGCGGTTGGTCATCTCTGCCGCCAGCGTTTCCCACGGCACCAGCACCATCGCCGACAGTAATTCAATCGACAGATACGTGCCAAGGTAATACCAGTAGCCCATGTCTTTGATCCAGACCAGCGCATACAGGAACATCAGCGGCGAGCTGAGCAGCAGGAAAAACCGACGGCGGCCAAACCGTTTTCCAAGCCATGTATTGCCAAAGTGATCGGTAATATAGCCCATAATCGGACTTAATACGGCGTCAATCACACGGGCAATAGCAAAAATAGACCCCGCTTCTAAAACGGTTAATCCGCAATACATGGTATAGAAGAATAAAAGCCAGGTACCGATAACGGCGAATGCACCGCCACCAAATAAGTCGGTTACGCCATAGCCTATAGCCGTGCCGTAACCCACTCTGCGTTCAGTAGGTTTCATTATTATTATCCTGTGAATGTGAGGTAATTAATAAATTATTTAATCAGCCAGAGTGATCCATTTCCCTGATTGTGAAGAACGGTAGATTGCCCCGATAATATTCAGAGACACTCCGGCTTGTGAAACAGAGGTATAATTTTTTTCTTCAGGATGTCGAAGTGAATAATAGAAATTTGAAACGGCCTGACGGTGACTGTCACCCCAGTAGCTTTTGGTTGCTCCTGACGGACTGTCATCGCTGACCAGCAATGTTTTGTTTTCTCCTTCAGTCAGCCATAACGTGTTGTGATACAACTGCAGCAGTCCTTTTTCACAGTGGATCTCCAGCAGTAACGGCGAATCTGTGCTGTGGCAGTTGGTGGCATAAAACAATCCGCGGGCCCCGTTGGTCATTTTCAGACTGGCCATGGCGGTGTCTTCATTTTCCGTCACATCACTGAGAAAGGTTCTTTCGACCACCCCTTTCAGCGCCAGAACACCGCCACCAAACCACTGCATTAAATCCAGTGTATGAATTGCCTGATTGATCAGCAGGCTGCCGCCTTCGGTGGCAAACCGCCCGCGCCACAGGCTTTCGCTGTAATAGGCATCGCTGCGCGACCAGGTCAGAACGGCTTTGATGCTCAGCATGTTGCCCAGTTGCCCGCTTTCCAGCAGCATTTTGATTTTCTGGCTGGAAGGGTTCAGGCGGTTCTGATGACAGACGCCAATGTGTCCTGCGGCCTTTTCCTCCGCGAGTTTAATGGCGCTGACTTCGCCGCTATTCAGCGCCACCGGTTTCTCGGTGAAAATATGCTTTCCGGCTGCCAGTGCGGCGAGAATAGCCTCCTTGTGCAGATGATGCGGCAGACAGATATGCACCACGTCGATCTGCGGGTCCCTCAACATCTCATGATAATCCGTGTAAAAATCACACCCGTATTCCCGGGCCAGCGCCCGGCCTTTGCCGATATCGCACTCCGCAATCGCGCGTAACCGGCACTCCGGGTTCTGGCGGATCGCCGCTACATGGCAGGTATGGATAGCTCCGCAACCGATCACCGCAGCCTGAAGAGTTTTCATCATCTGCTCCCGTTTCAGTGGGTTTCGTTTGCCAGCATTTGCGCACGGACGCACAACTCGGCGGCTTTAAAGGCATGCTCCTGCGTCATGGCGTTTTCGGTACGGTTCAGGCAGTCAAGGATCAGTTGGCCAAAGAACGGGAAGCCGACGTGGCCGGAAACCGGGAAACGGAATTCGCCTTGCTGATTGACCAGATACACCACGTCCTGTTCGCCGAGCGTGAGATCGACATATTTGCGGATCTCGATATAACCCCCGGTACCGAGCAGCGTCAGACGGCCGTCGCCCCAGGTACTCAGCCCCTCAGGGGTAAACCAGTCGCAGCGGAAATAACCGCGCGCACCGTTTTCACCTTCCAGCATCGTGTCGCCGAAATCTTCAAAGTGCGGATATTGCGGGTGATTGAAGTTGAGTGCCTGTGCCGCCACCACGCGCGCATTATGGTTGCCGGTATAAAACAAAAATTGTTCAATCTGATGGCTGCCGATATCGCACAAGATGCCGCCAAAACGTTCCCGCTCGTAGAACCAGTCCGGACGCCCTTCACCTTCACGGTGCGGGCCCGTCCCGAGGGTCTGGATCACCCGGCCGATCGCCCCTTCCTGCACCAGTTGCCCCGCGAAAACCGCACTTTCAACATGCAGTCGTTCGCTGTAATACACGGCATACTTGCGCCCGGTTTCGGCCACTTTGGCCTTCGCTTGCGCCAGTTGTTCCAGCGTGGTCAGCGGCGCTTTGTCAGTGAAATAATCTTTCCCGGCCGCCATGACTTTCAGCCCCAGCGCACAGCGTTCAGACGGAATGCCTGCCCCGGCGATCATCTGCACTGCCTTATCATCAAGGAGTGTCTGCAATGAATCCGCAACCTTAACCTGCGGATACTGCGCGACAAATTTTTCGACTTTGGCCGGATCAGGATCGTAAACCCATTTCAGGCTGGCACCCGCCTCGATCAGCCCGTTGCACATGCCGTAGATATGCCCGTGATCCAATGCCGCCGCGGCAATCACGAATTCACCGGGTTTCACCACCGGCTGCGGTTTGCCTACCGGCGCGTAGTTCATACCATCTTTATTACTCATGTTCAGGCTCCTTTATCCATGTTTTTACCGAGCGGGATTGCATCTTCATCGGCGAAGTTATCTACCGAGGCGGATTTTTCATAAAAATGCGGTGCCAGCGACATCAGCCCGCCGGTCTGATAAAACAGATCGGAAGGGGTCAGTGGCAAAGAGACAATGCTGCGGGTAATGGCTGATTTATAAATTGCGGCGATAAGCTCCAGTGAGCGCTTGCCCTGAATGCCGTCGATCAGCGGCGCGGTGCCGGTTTCCAGTGCCGTCAGGAAATTGTCAATCTGGCCGGTATGCAGGGTATAAGTGAGTTTTGGGACAGACTGATAAATGTCTTCAAGCTGGTTTTCCCGATCCGTATCGCGCGCATCGATCGGGAAACCGTTAGGGGCAGAAATGCTGGCGTATTTATCCCACGGAGCAGAAATGCGCGCTTTCGTGCCCTGGATGACAATTTTCTGATCTTCCCCGTGATGCACCACCGACGCCGTCAGTTGGGTCAGTGCGCCGGAGTCGTATTTGAAAATAGCCGCCGAGAGATCTTCCACTTCGGCATTATCGTGCGCGGCGTTAGTGATCACCGATACCACTTCAGACGGGAAACCGAGCATCCACTGAATTGCATCAATATGATGAACGGCGTGATTGAGTGTGCAACCACCCGCTTCTTTTTCCCAGGTACCGCGCCACCATAAATCATAATAGGAATGTCCGCGCCACCAGAAGGAATCCACTTGCGCATGGCATACCTTACCGGCCTCGCCGGAATCGAGGACTTTTTTCAGCCGCCAGAACGCGTCGGTAAAACGATTTTGCGCAATGATCGATAACGTTTTCCCGCTCGCCTGCACGGCGCTGATCATCGCATCGCATTCCTGTAACGAGGCCGCCATGGGTTTTTCGCAAAGTACATGTTTCCCCGCATTCAGCGCATTAATAGAAATCTCAGCGTGAACATACGGTGGCGTACAAACGTCAAAAACGTCGATATTCGCATCATTGAGGATGTCCTCATGGCTGGCGTAGACTTTGGCTCCCGTGAGGCCGTAATGACGTTTTTTCTCTTCGGCTTTCTCCGGGTAAATATCTACCAGCGCAACAATCTGGCAACGGTCAGCAAACTCTAAATATCCCTGAATATGATTATGCGAAATATTACCCGTACCAATGATTGCTATTTTTAACATTATTTTACTCCTTAATATTTTACCGGACAGCAGACGAATTTAAGCGACATAAAGGACGTCACCCTGTTGAATTCTTTAAATATTCAGCGCGGATAAATACCTTATTTCTTGTTTGTGAGGTTTATATTCTGGAGAGTAGTAATGGTTTTTTTTTCCAACAACTGCTATTTGTGACAGGAATTGCAGTGCTGTTTGCGGGATTTGCTATCATCCTGAATAGCCCATGAATTACAAACAGTTAACCGTGGCAATAAGTCCATCTTCTTATGAGGCGTTGATCACAAAATGACGGGAAAATTAAAAATCAGGCAAATAGCGGAATTAACCGGGCTATCTCCGAGCACCGTTTCCCGTGTGCTGGCAGGGAAAGCAAATGTCAGCCCGCAGGCAAAAGAGAAAGTATTTACCCACGCAAGAAACATGGGTATTTTGCGCGATATTCCTGCCAGCCGTCTGTTAATGAATTGTCTGTTGATCTGCGCGCCACCCGCCGCCTTCTCCCCGCATGAAGACCGGTATTATTATGAAGTGATCCAGGAAATAAGCACGGAAGTGGCACGCTTTGATATACACGTGCGCAAATGTACGCTGGCGGTGAATGAGCCGGATATTGCTGTTTTTATGCAGGCACTGCATCAGCCGGATGTCGACGGGATCGTCATTATTGGTATTGATGATGTGATGCTGTACCGGCTGGCAGCAGAATCCAGCAAACCGGTGGTGATGATCAATGCCAAGGACAGTGAGATGCGTCTGGACTGCGTCTCGGCAGACCATTATTCCATCGGTTACAGCGCGGCAAATTACCTGTTCCTTAAAGGCCATCGTCCGGTGTTGTTGTTTACCGACCTGCGGCGAGAAACCATGATGCAACGGCTGGACGGTTTTAAACGTGCCTGTCTTGAGCATCACGTTGCATTCGAGGATACAACCCATTTGCTGATTAATCATGGCAATGGCCGGGAACAGGCCAGACAAACAATGGATAAATATCTTCGGGAGCATAAACGCGAGTCCTTACCTTCGGCCATTATCTGCGGCGGCGATCCGATGGCGTTAGCGACTGTGGAAGTCCTGACGGAGCACGGTATTAATGTGCCGGAAGATATTTCGGTGATGAGTCTGGATTTCGCTCACGAATCGAAAAGCGCGGCAGCGCAAAATTTCACGGCCGTGCACCTGCCATGTCGTGAACTGGGAACTGAAGCCGTGTATATCCTGCAAAGCCGTCTGATGCGCACCAATGGCGCGAAATTCAATCTGTTGTTACAGGGGAAAATTCATGCCGGCCAGTCGGTAGCCGATGTGAAATGGAAACGCAAAGGGTTGCAGCATACCGCCCGTTAGCCAACTGCCGGGGGCACATTCTCAGCGTCGCCATTGATTAACTCCTGCTAAACTTTTGGGTCGTAACCTCAAAAAAGACGCGGAGAATGTCATGTCAGAACAGTATCAGCCACCTGAAGTCTGGACCTGGAATAAAGACGAAGTCAGTAAGTTCTCGAACATCAACCGTCCGGTAGCGGGCCCGACGCATGAAAAAACGCTGCCGGTGGGTAAACACCCGCTTCAGCTTTATTCTCTTGGTACGCCGAACGGCCAGAAAGTGACAATCCTGCTGGAAGAGTTACTGGCGCTGGGCATCAGCAGTGCGGAGTACGATGCATTTATTATCCGCATCAACGAAGGTGATCAGTTCTCCAGCGGCTTTGTTGACGTTAACCCGAACTCGAAAATTCCGGCGTTGCTGGATAACTCCACCACCCCGCCGATCCGAGTGTTTGAATCGGGCAACATCCTGCTTTATCTGGCAGAGAAGTTCGGCAAATTCCTGCCTGAAGATCTTGCCGGTCGCACCGAAACCCTGAACTGGTTGTTCTGGCTGCAAGGGTCCGCACCCTATCTTGGCGGCGGTTTCGGCCATTTTTATCACTACGCGCCGGTCAAAATCGAATACGCCATTAACCGCTTTACCATGGAAGCCAAACGCCAGCTCGACGTATTAGACCGTCAGCTTGCCGGACACCGTTATATTGCCGGTGAAGAATACACGATTGCCGATATCGCCATTTTCACCTGGTACGGCAGTCTGGCACAGGGCGGTCTGTACGAGTCTGCTAAATTCCTCGACATCCAATCCTATAAGCACTTCCAGCGCTGGGCCGCCGAGGTCGCAAGCCGTCCGGCGGTTAAACGCGGACGCATTGTGAATCGCACCTGGGGCGATGAACAGCTGGAAGAGCGCCATGATGCTTCGGATTTCGACGGCATCCTGAAATCATAACAGGCGTCTGAAACAAAAAAGAGCGGGGGTTTTACCCTCCCGCTCTTTTCTTTTATGCACTTTCTGTCGGTAATTCGAGGTATTTTTTAAACCAGGCAACGGTTCTTTCCCACGCCAGATCGGCTGCCGCTTTATCATAACGCGGCGTCGAATCGTTGTGAAAACCGTGGTTAACACCGGGGTAAATATACGCTTCATAAATTTTATCATTGGCCTTCAGCGCCGCTTCATATGCCGGCCAGCCTTCGGTAATCGGCTTATCCAGTTCAGCATAATGCAGCAATAACGGCGCTTTGATGCGCGGCACATCTTCCGGTTTCGGCTGGCGTCCGTAGAATGGCACGGCAGCAGCAAGTTCAGGGTAAGCCACCGCAGCCGCATTCGCCACACCTCCGCCGTAACAGAAACCGGTGATACCCACTTTGCCGGTGCCGGTCCCGTGGTGCATCAGAAATTCTACCGCCGCGAAAAAGTCGTTCATCAGCTTGGTCGGATCGACATTTTTTTGCAGTTCGCGCCCTTTTTCGTCATTGCCCGGATAACCGCCGACCGAACTCAGTCCGTCCGGTGCCAGCGCCACAAATCCGGCTTTCGCTACCCGCCGCGCAACATCTTCGATATACGGATTCAGCCCGCGATTTTCATGCACCACCACCACGCCGGGCACTTTGCCGGTCAGGTTGGCCGGACGTACCAGATAACCTTTCACGCTGCCGTGCCCCTGCGGTGACGGATACTGAATGTATTCCGCCACAATATCCGGATCGGTGAAGGGTACCTGTTCGGCATAGGCATAATTTGGCGTCATCAGCGTCGTCAGTGCAGCCAGCGACAATCCGCCCGCCACAAACTTCGCCGAGAGATCAAGAAACTCACGTTTGGTCATTTTGCCGTGCACGTAGAAATCAAAGTATTCGAGGAGTTCAGGCGGGAAATCTCTGGCGGTCATTCGGGTCATCTTCAGGCTCCGTTCCGGACAAGTGAAGAATAAATAATGGCCTGTTTTTGACGATTTTGTAAACCAACGGTGAAATTGAGACCTGATCTGAGCCGGGAAGCAAAACCTTTCGCCCGCTGAGAATGCTAAACTGCAAGCAGTCAACAGGAGATACCATGAACAAAACACTCGCAGGGCTGAGTAAAGAAGAGATGGATAAAGTGAGTGCCGGGCTGGCGGCCGGGACTGTCGCGGTGCGTGAGCGCAATAATCTGCCAGTCAACGCAGATGAAGTGGAGATGGAGCAGCCGGAACATCTGCGTGCTTATTTTCGCGAACGTCTGGAACATTACCGTCAGCAACCGGTTAAAAAGTAATTACCGCGGCTCAGTATTGCTGCGTAAAGAAGCCGATAATGGCCTCCCTCAGGCTGGCGGCCGCCTCGCCCGGCGGCGTCAGGCTCTGGTGCAGGCTGATCCCCACGTCACCTGGCGCGGGGAATTCCCTTAAAATTCTGACGGTTGCCGGTACACCGAAATCCGTACGCACGGTGACCCCGAGCCCGGCCGACATCGCTGCCCAAATTCCGCTCAGACTGCGGCTGGTGAAGGCTATACGCCAGGCAATCCCGGCGTTATCCAGTGCCGTCGTCGCGGCATTACGCATCAGGCATGGCGCTTCGAACACCAGTAAAGGCACGGGTTCGCCGGTTTCCTGATAATGCGTCAGGTTGAAATTTTCAGGGCCAATCCAGCGCAACGGCACACGTCCGAGCGACCGGCTTGACGGGAAAAGCGACGTTTCATCAGCCTGCCAGCACACAGCCAGATCAAACTCGTTATGCCGGATCCCGTCCAGCAGTTGCTGATTACGGGTAATACTGGCCGAAACCTGCACCTGCGGATGCGTGCGGGTGAATGTGCCGAGAATGGCCGGTAACAAGGTTTCGCCGAAATCCTCCTGCATGCCCAGATTCAGGCTGCCACTCAGCGCGCCGGCAAGCAGCACGGCACTGGCCTCATCATTCAGGCTGAGGATCCGCCTCGCATAACTGAGCATCACTTCGCCGCGTCCGGTCAGGATCAGGTGCCGTCCGGATTTCTGTACCAGCTCCGTGCCCGCCTGTTGCTCCAGTTTTTTCAGCTGTGCGCTGACGGCAGACGTTGAACGCCCCAGCCGGTCAGCGGCCAGCACAAAGCTCCCCAGCTCAATGCCGGTAACAAAACTGCGCAAGGCTTCTGAATCAAAAGTGACCGGTCTTTTCGCCATGCTTAATCATCCTGTTTTTATGGATTAATACTGCTGATATTTTCGATATTCAGGATAATCATAACGCCTTATGCTCCTTTTCACACCGAAAAAAGGAGCCTGATATGAGCACAACCTCTTCCCAAACGCAGACGCTGGATACCATGTCGCGCCTGACACCCAAACTGGCAGAACTGACGGAACAGGTGTTATTCGGCGATCTGTGGAAACGAAATGAACTGTCTGCGCGTGACCGCAGCCTGATCACTGTTGCCGCACTGATTGCCCTCAGCCGCAGTGAACAACTGCCTTTTCATCTGGATCTGGCGGTCAGCAACGGTGTCACACATACCGAACTGTCGGAAGTGATCACTCATCTGGCGTTTTATGCCGGATGGCCCGCCGCCGCGTCTGCCCTGAGCCGCTTCGCCGCTCTCAATGATCAGTAACCAGTAACCGGAGGAACCGACGATGCCTTTTACCCGAATCTCTTTACCTGCTCACCGCGCGGACGCCTGGCAGAACGCCATTTCAGCCACATTGCAGGAAACACTGGTTGATCACTTTTCCGTGCCCGCAGAGGATTGTTTTCAGCTGTTCGAACCGGCGGTCCGCCGCCAGCGGGTGATCAGTCCCACCTATTTAGCGGGCGAAAATGACCGGCGTTCGGACGATTTTTTGCTGTTTCACATTACGGCAGGTAAACCGCGTAACAGTTATCAGAAACAGCAACTGTTCCGGCATCTGGCCGAAAAGCTACACATCACGCTGGGCATTTCTCCGGCTGATGTGATGGTGGTGGTGAGTTTTACCCGGCCGGAAGACTGGTCGTTCAGTCACGGAGACATGTTCAGCATCCCGCAGGGAGCCGCCTGATGATTGCCATGCAATACAGTTTTACGCTGCCCGCAGATTACGACATGGACATTATTGAAAAGCGCATTGCCGATAACGGATACCGGACTGATGGCCTGGCGGGGCTTATTTTCAAAACGTATCTCTACGCCCGCCGTGACTGCCCGCAAACCGGCAGTACAGAAAATATCTACGCGCCGTTTTATCTGTGGCAGGACGTGTCAGGCATGAACCGTTTTATTTCAGGAGCGGGTTTTCAGGGTGTCGCCAACGCCTTCGGCTGGCCGCAGATCCGGGTTTATCCGGTGCTGGCAGCAAAAATGAGTAATGATGTCGCACAAGCGGTTTACGCCAAAAGAGAGATAACGGACATCGCACCGTTCAGTGATCTTGCGCCATTAGCTGAGGAAAACATCAATGACAGGCTGATCGACGTCACCGCCTGGGATACAACAAACTGGAAGAAAATACATTTTACAGCAGGGAGAAACCCGCTGGCAGGCGGTGGACAGAATTACCGCATCGGCCACATTTCATTGTCCGGTGCGGTAAAAGCAGTCTGACCGGTTAATGCGCGGCGATGCCTAATTTCTTCATTCTCGACAACAGTGTCGTGCGTTTTAACCCCAGACGTTGCGCCGCGCCACGCGGACCGGCGACCACGCCGTTGGTTTCTTTAAGTACCTGAAGGATGCGTTCGCGCTCGTCTTCCTCACTCAGGTGCGGAGCGGACGCAATATCAGGCGCGGAGGCCACCGGCACCGGCTGCGACACCGGCAACGGGTAATTCAGTTCAGGAAGTTGTAAATCCAGCACCGTTCCACGGGTCAGCAATACGGCGCGTTCGATAACATTTTCCAGCTCGCGCACGTTGCCCGGCCACGGCATCCGGCTCAGTAACCGTAAGGTCTCGGCCGGAATACTGTCGATGGTGCGTTTCATGCGTTTGGCGATTTTATAGGTCAGGAATTTCACCAGTTGCGGAATGTCTTCAGGGCGTTCACGCAGCGGCGGGATCACAATCGGGAAGACATTCAGCCGGTAATACAAATCACTGCGAAACTCTTTATCCGCCACCATCTGACGTAAATCGCGGTTCGTTGCTGCAATCATCCGCACATCCACCGATATCAGTTTATTGCCGCCGACACGTTCAAACTCCTGCTCCTGCAAAATGCGCAGCAGCTTGGGTTGCAGTTCAACGGGGATTTCACCGACTTCATCGAGGAATAACGTGCCTTTGTCAGCCAGCTCAAAACGGCCCATACGTTGCGCGGTGGCACCGGTAAACGAGCCTTTTTCATGGCCGAATAAATCGCTTTCCATTAAGCCGGCAGGCATGGCTGCGCAGTTCATTTTCACCATCCGCTGATCACGACGATCCCCCAGATTATGGATCGCACGGGCGATCAGCTCCTTACCGGTGCCGGTTTCGCCGAGGATCAGCACCGAACAGTCACTTTTCGCTACGATTTCCACCTGTTTCAGTACTGCTGACATGCTGGAGCTGCGCCCGACAATGTCGCTGAAATCCGGATTATTGCTGTTGATCTGCTCGGTGAGATACAGATTTTCGTGTTGCAGTTTCTCCTTCAGGCTTTTAATTTCCTGATAGGCCAGCGCGTTATCCACGGCAATCGCAATGCGTTCGGCGATCTGCTGTAACACCCGCAGGTTAGCGGAATTGAAGTTATCCGGCTGGCACTGTGCCAGTTTCAGAACGCCCAGCGTTTTATGACCAAAACGTAACGGCAGAATGCACAGGGTTTTGGTCTGATCCCGCCATAACAGCTGGAACAATGTGCTTTCATCATCCGGCTCTTCCGCAGCCCGCACATTAGTCAGCAACATTTCGCCATTTTTCATCACCTGCTGTTCCAGTGATCCGTCGAGCGACATGCGCGACTGTTCACGCTCCGCAACGTGCGTCTGCACGTAATGGGTCGCGTAAACACTGGCTTGTTCGCTGTCTTTATCGGCATCACACAGCACAATGCTGATGGCGTTAATGTGGAAGAAGTGGTGAATAGTCTTGGCGATTTCACCGGTCAGTTCGTCGAGATCCAGCTTGGACAGGACGGCATTGGTGATATCGACCAGAATACGGAAATCATCACGTTCATGGCGTAGCAGCGATTGCTGGAGCAACGCGTTTTCGCGCAACTGGATTTGTTCGACCGCAATGGCAGCCAGCGTGCAAAGGTCATAGAGACCATTTTTGTCTTCCTCACTGAACGGGGTCGCATGCTGACGGGTAAATTCGCAGCCGCCCAGCAACCCGGAAGAAGCCAGTAAAGGGACCAGACAATAATCGGTAAACGCCGGATACAGATTCAGCGCAGCCAGCTGAGGATAGCGAAGATGCAGCGCTTCGCTGCGCCAGACCTGCGTTTTGGGATTCTTCAACAGCGCATGCACCGGGCCTGTCGCCAGCAGCGTTTCATCCTCATAACTGACCGGTTGATGATGAGGATCGATACCATAAAAGCTGACGCGTTCACTGTTATTGTCGAACAACACCAGTGTTACGGCTTCCGCAATACCGGCAGTCTGAATCACCTGAGTCAGGGTTTCCAGCAGCGATGTCATGGTCTGCTGCAGCAACAAGGTGCGCGTCAGTTCCAGTAATCCTTTGTGTTTTGTGGTGCTCATTGTTGCACTCTGCATAGCGTTGGCTCTGGATAACGTGATTTTGGAAACAAGCTTTTTTAACCTCGGAGAACAGCGAAAATTCTACCCCTTTCGGCGCAGTCAGCCCCCTGACGAGATCAACAAATGCGAGGTAAGGGCTCCGCGTGGGGCAACATTAGCTGGCGGGAAACCCCCAGTGCGCCGCGCAGACACACCTGTGGATTGACCGTCACCTCACCGATCGTCGCAGCACCGGCTCCGAGCGGATGGTGGCGTAACAGCTTCAGCACTTTTTCTTCGGCCCCGGCGGATACCACCACCACCAGTTTGCCTTCGTTGGCAAAGTTCAGCGGTTCCAGTCCCAGTAATTCGCAGATACCACGCACTGCGGGTTTAACCGGCAACGCAGTTTCGTCGATGGCGATCCCCAACCCACTGGCGGCGCTGAATTCATGCAGAATTGCATTCACTCCGCCGCGTGTGGCATCGCGTAAGGCATGGACACCGGCCAGCGGTCGCAGCGGTGCAATCATCGGGGCCAGCACTGCACAGTCACTTTCCACGCCCAGATCCATCCCCAGATTTTCCCGCAAATTCAGGATCGCCGCACCGTGATCGCCAAGCGTCCCGCTGACGATGACTTTATCCCCCGCTTTTATCATAGCGGCGCCCCAGTTCACGGCGGTTGGGATCACGCCTATTCCGGCCGTGTTAATGAAGATTTTATCGGCTGCCCCACGCTGCACGACTTTGGTGTCACCGGTCACAATGGCAATGTCCGCCTCCCGTGCCGTCTGCGCCATCAAACTTACTATTTTCTGTAAGTCATCCAGCGCTAATCCTTCTTCCAGAATAAAGCCGCAGGAAAGATAGGCAGGTATCGCACCGCATACCGCCAGATCGTTCGCCGTGCCGCACACCGCCAGCTTGCCGATATTGCCGCCGGGGAAAAAGACGGGGTCGATAACGTAACTGTCTGTGGTAAATGCCAGCCGGTCCCCCAGGGCATTCAGGCTGGCAAGCGACAACCGGGCGCCGTCTTCCTGTTCGTTAAGCCAGGGATTATCAAACGCACTGAGGAACATATGTTCGATCATCTGCTGCATGGCACGGCCGCCGCTGCCATGCGCCATAGTGACGACGTCTTTGCGATCACTCATCCTGGCTTACCTTCTGTTTTATCTGTTTTTGCGGCGGTTTATTCGCACTCGCCGTTTCCTGATAACGGTACTGATACCATGCCGCACATGCACCTTCGGAAGACACCATCAGCGCACCAAATGCATTCTGTGGCGTACAACCGCTGCCAAACAGCGGACATTCATGTGGCTTACAGCGCCCGGTCAGGACTTCACCGCAACGGGAGCGGGGATCGTCTGCCACCGGCTGTGCCTGCGGATTAAAGCGCCGCTCCGCATCCATCGGGGCATAGGCAGGCGTCAGGGTAATTCCTGAGGCTTCAATCACGCCCAGGCCGCGCCACTCGCTGCTGCCGGAAAGCGTAAACACCTCCCGCATCGCTTCCTGTGCCAGCAGGTTACCCTCTTCCGGCACCACGCGGCGGTACTGATTTTCGGTTTTACACGATGCCTCGCAAACTTGTTCCACCAGCATCAGCACGCTTTGCAGCATGTCGAGTGGTTCAAAGCCGCTTATCACCAGCGGCTTGCCAAATTCTTCACTGATGAAATGATAAGGTGCGGTGCCTGTCACCATGCTGACGTGACCGGGTGCCAGAAAAGCGTCAATCCGCACATCATCCTGCGAAAGCAGGCTGCGTAAGGTTGGCATCAGACTGATGTGCTGACAGAACACACTGAAATTGGACAGGCGTTCGCGTCGCGCCTGTTGCAGCGTAACGGCGGTAACCGGTAGCGTGGTTTCAAAACCAAGGGCGAAAAACACCACCTGACGCGCCGGATTTTCACGCGCCAGTTTCAGCGTATCCAGCGGGGAATACACTACGCGTACATCAGCACCGCGTTCGCGCGCCTGCAAAAGCGAGCCATGCTGGCCGGGCACACGCAACGCATCGCCGAAGGTACAGAAAATCACCCCGGGGTGCGCGGCAATTTCGCAGCAGGCGTCAATCCGCCCCATCGGTAACACACACACCGGACACCCCGGCCCGTGAATAAATTCCAGTTGCGGTGGCAGCAGTTTATCCAGCCCGAATTTGAAAATGGCATGCGTATGACCACCGCACACTTCCATAATCTGCATCGGTTTTTCAGCGGTATAAGGCAGCAATGCCGCGCGCTGATGCAGCCTTTCAATCAGCGTTTTCGCCAGTTTCGGATCACGGAATTCATCAACAAAACGCATTATTTTGCCTCTCCCGCGCCGAGAAACAGGGCGACATCGGCTTCCACTTCTTCCATCGCGTGCAACGCAGCCAGCGTTTCCTGTGCTTCCTGTTCATCAAGTTTGCTTAATGCAAAGCCGACGTGGATCAATACCCAGCCGCCGATCAGCATTTGTGGCTGGCCGTCGCACACCAGTGCAATATTCACTTCGCGGCGCAGACCACAGACTTCTGCCCAGGCGTGATCGGGCTGCTGGTCGTGCAGTGCAACGATTTGCCCAGGAATGCCTATGCACATCGTTGCTGCTCCAGCCAGGTCAGCCACAGATCCATGCCTTCGCCGGTGGTGGCAGAAAGCCGGATCACTTCAATCTGCGGATTAACCTGCCGCGCATTGGCAATGCAGGCGTCGACGTCAAAACTGACATACGGCAGCAGATCGATTTTGTTGAGGATCATCAGACGCGACGCCGCAAACATATGCGGATACTTCAGCGGTTTGTCCTCGCCTTCCGTGACGGACAGCACTGCCACTTTGTGCAATTCCCCCAGATCAAAGCTGGCCGGACACACCAGATTGCCGACATTCTCAATAAAAAGCAGACTGTTATTGTTAGGCGACAGCTGATGCAGCGCATCGTGAACCATTTGTGCATCCAGATGGCAGCCTTTACCGGTATTGACCTGAATCGCCGGTACGCCGGTGGCACGGATACGATCAGCATCATTCGTGGTTTGCTGGTCGCCTTCTATTACCGCACAGTCAAAATAGGGTGCCAGCCGGGTCAGGGTGCAGGTCAGCAGTGTCGTTTTACCGGAGCCGGGGCTGGACACCAGATTCAGGGCCAGAATGCCCGTTGCCGCAAAATGCTCGCGGTTGTGGGCGGCAATATGATTATTTTTGGCTAGCACATCCATTTCGATGTCCACCAGCCGTCGCGGCGCAAACGGCAGGCCGTGGTGGTGATCGTGGGAATGATCATGTGGATGAATGTGATCATGGGAATGTTGATGAACGTGTTCAGGGCTGACACCTTCAATACGAAGTTCGCCGCTGGCGCAACCACAGGTACTGCACATAGCTTTCTCCCCCGGGCATATCGGGCACCCGTTATTCGATTTCGATTCGTTTAATTTTCATGCCGTCATCGGCCACCACCCGTACATCACGCCCGCCACATTGCGGACACAGCAGCACACCAGGGCTGAGTAAGGAGATGTCCTGCTGGCAGCTGTAGCACCAGCTTTCTGCTGCCGGTGTCACGAGATGTAATTCACAACCTTCGGCGAGGGTTTCGCGACACGCCAGTTCAAAGCAAAATTCCACCGCTTCCGGTTCAACGCAGGAAAATGCGCCAATTTCCATCCATACCGCCGTAATTCGCCGGGCATTATTTTGTCGTCCAAATTGCTGCATTATTTCTACGGCATTCTGGCACAACGTAATCTCGTGCATTATTTCCCCTCCGGCAGGAGATTAATAAAGAGCGCATGGAAACATGAGTAGCAATATTGGTGCCAGAATTTTTCGACAGGTGTAAACAGGACTGAAAATCAAATAGCGGAATAACTCTGACATCGTCCGTCATATATGTCGAAATACAGTGCCTTCGACATGTCATCATGTTTTCCATGCGGCCCGGCATTCAGCACGGGAACTCCACAACCACATGATAATAAAGGAAATAAGCAATAAAATCCGAAGCTGGCACGTTTTATGCCAGTAGTGTTATATGCGCCGTATTTTCGTCGTCATTTTATGCATAAAGACGCACCGGAAAGGCACTTACGCACACCTCAATAACGGGTAATAACAATGAGCACTCTCAGTGAACTGACCAGCAAAGCGGATTACATAGCCAGTAAAAACAGCCACCTGAAGTTACAATGGCGCACGTATCAAAACAGCCTGATACAGGCAATAACTCATTCAAATAAAAAGATAAACCATGAATTCAGCTGCGGCGAAGATCAGGATATCCGCTTCACGCTGTTTAACCATTTTTCAGTCAGCATTCATCTCAGCGACGACTTCTACAGTCAGGATATCGTTTACAGCCTGAACATGGCACACAACGGTGAAGACCCTGTCTTCAGAGTGTTTGCACACGCCACGCTGAGCGAAGAAGGCCGGGTTGATGGCACCGTGGACATTAAAGATAAAAACGCCGTGCTTGAACATTATCTCAATAAAATTTCGGCTATTTATCAATGTATTTTTGACTCACTGAAAAGTAATCAGCCGATTCATTCCCAACTCGATAAATTACTCAGCCACGCCTGATTTACATTCGGAAATACATTACCCCTTCGGCACAACAGAAATATTTTTTATTGCCGAACTTTTACTGGGATCAATTCCGACATAAATGTCGAAATGTCAATTTAAGTGCCGATTTCGTCACCTTTGACGAAATACCAAGGAGACTTCATGAGCTTTAAAAATGCCATGAATCAATATGTGATAGCCGATGCGAAACTTTGTATTGGCTGCAATACCTGTATGGCCAGCTGTTCGCAGGAGCACCAGCGTCACGGTTTGCAATCTGCTCCCCGTTTACAGGTGATGCGTAACCGTCTGGATTCCGCGCCGGTGATGTGTCACCAGTGTGAAGATGCCCCCTGCGCACAGGTGTGTCCGGTCAATGCTATCACCCGTGAAAATGACGCCATTCATCTCAATGAAAGTCTGTGTGTGAGCTGCAAGCTATGCGGGCTTGCCTGCCCGTTCGGCGCCATTACCTTTTCCGGCAGCGCACCGCTGGATATTCCCCGCGACTGCAATACCCCCAAAGCCCTGCCCGCCCCGCGAGATCCACGGGCCGTCAGCCCGTTTCTGGATTGCGTACCGGGAGTGCGCGCGGTGGCGGTCAAATGCGATTTATGCAGCTTCAGCCCTGAGGGGCCGGCGTGTATCAGGACCTGCCCTACGCAGGCCATCACCCTGGTCACGGCCAGTCTGTCTGAAAACGCCAGTCAGCAAAAACGCCTGAATGCAATGAATGTATTTCCGGCCGGGCTGACTTCCTTTAGTGCGCCTGACACGGAGGCCAAACAATGACGGCATTATTAGCTTTGGATCCGGCGTCGCTGATGACGCTGGCAATGCTGGTCTGGGTTCTCAGCGGTATCGCCTGCGGATTGCTGGCCGGGGCTGCAAAAATCAGCAGTCTGATTTCAGGCACCGGCGGCATGATCGCATCGGTAGCCGTCATTCTTGCTGCGATTCTTATGTTGAGCAATGGCACATCAGTGACACTCACGCTGCCGGTTCTGCCTTACCGCGCCAGCTTCAGCCCGCTGAATGCGCTGTTATTACTGGCGATGTCCGTAACAGCCTTGTGCAGCAGCCTGTATGCCTGCGCCTGGCTGGCGAATGCCCGTCCGCGCCAGCGCGCCCGCACCGGTTCGTTATGTAATCTGCTGCTGGCAGCGCTGACCGCCGCCGCGATTTCCGCCAATGCGGCTGAACTGATCATGATGATGGAAATGGCCGCCCTGTGTGCTTATTTCCTGATCGTCCAGGCCGACGATGTGAAAAGCCGACGTGCCGGTCTGAATCAGTTTTTATCCGGCCGCCTCGGCACGTTGTGTCTGATTCTGGCGTTTGCACTGCTGCATCGCGCCGGTGGCAGTCTGGATTTTGAGGTGCTTCGCCACACAACGTTTACGCCGGGCACTAAATCTCTGGCATTCCTGCTGGCGCTGGCCGGCTTCGGACTGTATGCCGGAATTATCCCGCTGCACGCCTGGGTGCCGCAGTCGCATTCCAGCGCCCCCGCCCACGCCGCCGCTCTGTTCTCTTCTGCATTAATGAAAATCGGCATTATCGGCATCGTAAAAGTCGGTCTGGATCTGCTGGGTGCACCGCCACTCTGGTGGGGCCTGATGGTATTGCTTCTGGCGATCCTGACCGCATTTATCGGCGGTCTGTACGCACTGATGGAACATGATATCCGCCGTCTGCTGGCCTATCACACTCTGGAAAACGTCGGGATTATTCTGCTCGGCGTCGGTGGTGCCATGGTGGGCGTGGCACTGAATCTGCCGCTGCTGGCCTCACTCGCCCTGCTGGCCGGATTATTCCACCTGTTCAATCACGGGCTGTTTAAAACTGCGCTGTTCCTCGGTGCCGGTGAAATCGAAATGCAGACCGGCATTAAGGACATGGAAAAACTCGGCGGGATCGCCCGTCTGATGCCGTGGACCGCCGTGGCGATGCTGATTGCCCTGATGTCGATGGCTGCGCTGCCGCCGCTGAATGGCTTTGCCAGCGAATGGCTGCTCTACCAGTCTTTATTCCAGCTGAGCGCCAGTCATGTGTTTCTCGCACGTCTGCTCGGGCCGTTACTGGCAACCGGTCTGGCGCTGACCGGTGCACTGGCCCTGATGTGTATTGCCAAAGTCTTTGGCGTCACATTCTTAGGCTCACCCCGCAGTCAGGCGGCGGCAGAAGCCACGCCGGCCCCGAGGATGATGACGCTGAGCAGCGTATTGCTGGCGCTGTTGTGTGTACTTTCCGGTGTCGCCTCGCCATGGATTATTCCGCATTTTTCTGCCGTGGCCGCCTCGGTGCTGAATGCGTCTGTTTTACCGGCAGCTGCGCATGGCGTGGTGTTTTCTGACACGTCCGCCGTGTCTGCACCGATGATCGCGCTGCTGCTGCTGGGCATGCCGCTGCTGCCATGGATTATCGCGGCGGCATTGCGCGGCTCCCGTCTCCCAAACCGTTCACGCGGCGATGCCTGGGCCTGTGGCTACGGTCATTGCGCTGCCATGGTGGTGACGGCGACCGGTTTTGCTCAGCCGCTGCGCGTGATGTTTGCCCCGCTTTATCGTCTGCGTCAGCACATGACACCCGTGCCGCTGGTGGCTGCGCTGCACCGTGGCTGGCTGGGGGCTTTCTGCCGTCGTCTGGCGCTCATCGAACTGGCCGTGTTGCTGGTCGTGGCTTTTGCCTGAGGAACTGACTTTGAACTTTTCATTCTTACTCGCAGGTTCGTTGTGGCCGCTGGGGCTGCTGCAGGCCATTGCCTTGCTGGCGCTTGCGCCGTTGTTTGCCGGTTTCAGCCGCGTGATGCGCGCGCGGATGCACAACCGTCAGGGGCCGGGCGTATTACAGGAATACCGTGATATCGCCAAACTGCTGACCCGCCAGAGTGTCGCGCCCGCTGCCGCGGGTTCAGCATTTCGCAGCATGCCGTATCTGCTGACCGGCGGATTATTGGTGATCGCTACGGCCCTGCCGGTGGTCACGCTGGCCTCGCCAGTGGGAGCTGCGGGCGATGTGATCACCGTTATTTATCTGTTTGCCGTGGTGCGTTTTGTGTTTGCGATTGCCGGTCTCGATACCGGCAGCACCTTCACCGGTATAGGCGCCAGCCGTGAAGCGGTACTCGGTGTGCTGGTCGAACCGATCCTGCTGCTTGGTTTGTGGATTGCGGCACTGGTGGCCGGTTCAACCTCGCTGGGTGCCATTGCTGCCCGCGTACTGCACTGGCCGCTGTCCTCTTCCCTGACTCTCGTTCTGGCCGGTCTGGCCTGTGCATTCGCCACTTATATCGAAATGGGCAAACTGCCGTTCGACATGGCGGAAGCCGAGCAGGAATTACAGGAAGGCCCGCTGACAGAATATTCCGGCGCGGCGCTCGGCGTGCTGAAAATCGGCATCAGCCTGAAACAACTGGTGGTGTTGCAGTTGTTCATCGGTCTGTTCCTCCCGTTCGGGTTGACGGAACAGTTCACGCCGCTGGCCCTGCTGACGGCCGTGGTGTGGTGCCTGCTGAAACTGCTGATCGCGGTCTTTGTGGTCGCGCTAATCGAGAACAGCGTCGCCCGTCTGCGCTTTCTTAAAACTTCCCGCACCACCTGGGCGGGATTCGGGCTGGCGTTTCTGGCGCTGGTTTCCTGGCTGGTCGCAGGCTGACCTGACATTTTTCTTGTCCCGCTGCGGCGGGAAGAGGCCTTGTAATGAGTGAGTTTAATACCGCATTAAATCAAAACCCGGTCGGCAAAGAATATCTGGCCGCGCTGGCGAAACAGTTTCCGTCGGCAATTTTAGGCAGTGAATGGCAGACCGATACACAGGCAACCGTCACCATCCGGCTGAACTGGCTGCCGGAAGTCGTCGAATGGCTGTATTACCAGCAGGGTGGCTGGCTGTCCGTGCTATTCGGTAACGACGAACGGACGCTGTGCGGCAATTACGCGCTGTATTATGTGCTGTCGATGGAACGGGGCGTGAAGTGCTGGATCACCGTGCGCGCCGAAGTGGATCCCGCGTCCCTCGAATTTCCTTCCGTGACACCGCGCGTACCGGCTGCCGTTTGGGGCGAACGCGAAGTCCGTGATATGTACGGGTTGCGTCCGGTCGGGCTGCCGGATGAACGACGTCTGGTGCTGCCGGATGACTGGCCGGACGATTTATATCCGCTGCGTAAAGACGCGATGGATTACCGTCAGCGCCCGGCACCGACCACGGATGAAGAAACCTATCCGTTTATTTCCGAAGCCAAAGAAGGCAGCAAAATCGTGCCGATTGGTCCGCTGCACGTCACGTCTGACGAACCCGGACACTTTCGTCTGTTCGTCGACGGCGAAGACATTATCGATGCCGATTACCGTCTGTTTTACGTGCACCGTGGCATGGAAAAACTGGCTGAAACCCGCATGGGCTACAACGAAGTCACCTTCCTGTCAGACCGCGTTTGCGGCATCTGCGGCTTCACGCACAGCGTGGCGTACACCTCTTCGGTCGAAAATGCGATGGGCATTGTGGTGCCGGAACGTGCCCAGATGATCCGTTCCATTCTGCTGGAAGTGGAACGTCTGCACAGCCATCTGCTCAATCTCGGACTGGCCTGCCACTTTGTCGGTTTCGATTCCGGTTTCATGCAATTTTTCCGCGTCCGTGAACAGTCGATGAAGATGGCAGAAATCCTGACCGGCGCGCGTAAAACCTATGGTATGAACCTGATCGGCGGTATCCGCCGCGACATTCTCAAAGATGATATGACAGCCACGATTGCCCTGGCGGGCAGCATGCGCCGTGATCTTAACGAGCTGGTTGATATTCTGCTCAGCACGCCGAATACCCGGCAGCGCAGCGTGGGCGTCGGTATTCTGGATCCTGAAGTCGCTCGCGATTTCAGTAACGTCGGGCCGATGGTCCGTGGCAGTGGTCACCGCCGCGATATGCGTCAGGATCACCCTTATGCCGGTTACGCCAAACTGCCATTTGAGCTGTGCAGCGAAACCGGTAACGACGTTTATTCCCGCCTGAAAGTGCGTATCCATGAAGTGTTTAACGCCCTGAATATGATCGAGTTCGGCCTGCAAAGCCTGCCCGGCGGCCCGCTGGCAGTCGAAGGTTTCAATTATATTCCACACCGCTTTGCTCTTGGTTTTGCCGAAGCACCACGCGGTGATGACATTCACTGGAGCATGACCGGCGACAACCAAAAGCTGTTCCGCTGGCGTTGCCGTGCGGCGACTTACGCCAACTGGCCGACACTGCGCTACATGCTGCGCGGCAATACGGTGTCTGATGCGCCGCTGATTATCGGCAGTCTCGATCCTTGTTATTCCTGCACCGACCGCATGACGGTTGTTGATGTGCGTAAGAAAACGTCCATTGTCGTGCCTTACAAAGAGATCGAACGTTACGGCATCGAACGCAAAAATTCGCCGCTTTGAGGAACTGCTTATCATGCTGAAACTGATTAAAAAAGTGCTTAAAACCGGCACCGCAACCGTGGCTTATCCGTTTAAGCCGCTGGATCTGGCACCCAATTTTCGCGGCAAACCGCAATACACCGCACAGCAGTGTATTGCCTGCGGCGCATGTGCCAACGCTTGTCCGTCTAACGCGCTGACCATGACCACGGCAGAAGACGGCGAAACGATCCGCTGGTCGCTGTTTCTGGGACGCTGTATTTTCTGCGCCCGCTGTGAAGAAGTCTGCCCGACGGCCGCCATCAGACTGTCGCAGGAATTCGAACTGGCAGTCTGGCGGAAAGAAGATTTGTTTGAGACGGCGGATTTCCCGATCTGTCATTGCCGGGCCTGCGGCAAACCTTACGCGGTACAAAAGGAAATCGACTTTGCACTCAGCCTGTTGCAGGAAAGTGCCGCACTGAGCGACCGGCAAATTTCTGAACGCCGCGAACAGTACGAAACCTGTCCCGAATGCAAAAAACTACACAGCCTTTCTTCGACCGACCGGATTGATATCGGCCGGCACATGACCACGGAGGCCCGTTCATGAGTCATAACCTGTTTGCTCCGCGTGACGAAAACGGCTTGCCGGTCCCCGTCACGCTGGACGAAAGCATTACTAAACTGAAATCCACACTGCTTAACAGCATCCGCCGCTCAGCTTATGTTTACCGCGTGGACTGCGGCGGGTGTAACGGCTGTGAAATTGAGATTTTCGCCGCCATTTCCCCGCTGTTCGATGCCGAACGTTTCGGCATCAAGGTTGTACCGTCGCCGCGCCACGCCGACATTTTGCTGTTCACCGGTGCCGTCACCCGCGCCATGCGCATTCCGGCACTGCGCGCCTGGGACAGTGCACCGGATCCGAAAATCTGCATTTCCTACGGAGCCTGCGGCAACAGCGGTGGCATCTTCCATGATCTGTACTGCGTATGGGGAGGTACCGACAAAATCGTGCCGGTGGATGTGTATATTCCCGGGTGCCCGCCGACACCGGCTGCCACCATTTATGGTTTTGCGCTGGCGCTGGGTTTGCTGGATCAGAAGATTAAAGGCCAGCAACACGACGAAGCGGCCACCGGACCGGCAGCGCTGCTGCACCCGGATATACCGCAGCCACTGCGCGTATTACTGGACAGGGAAGCACGCCGGATGGCCGGTTACCGTTATGGCCGCCAGATTGCTGACAAGTTTATGGATATCGTTGCCGCGCCCGGCTTACAACCGGTGGAACAGCGGGTGTCTGCATATCTTGAGGAACAAGGTGATCTGCGTCTCAACGAAATTGTCGGCAATCTGCAACACATTTATCAGCAGGTTCTGCGTGGTGAGGTACATCTGTGATGACCTCCGTTAACGACCAGCGCTACGCGCGCCATCAACCTTATACCGGTCATCAGCCGGACAAAAACAAAGTGATTTTCTATTCACTGAGCAGCAAGTTTGTCGATGAGAAAAGCGCACAGAAACGCAGTTCGCAAAAAGTGCAGGAAGTGGTGTATTACAGCCTGGCGATCGGACATCACCTCGGGGTGATCGACTGTCTGACATCCCGCCTGGAATGCCCGCTTGAGGGGTATCTGCACTGGGTTGACTGTCTGCCTGAAAACAGCGAAGCGCACCGCAAACTGGCCGGTGTGCGGCGTTTCGGGGAGATCAATATCGACAGCAGCCACACCCACTTGCTGGCGCTGGCGCTGCGTGATGCCCGCCCGAAAATGAGTGCTGAACAACAGGGCTGGAGCGACCGGCTCATCGCCCTGCTCACCCAAATTGAACACGACCCCGCCATGTACCTGATGGTCAGGAGATACGATGCCTGATTTAACCTCCCGCTACGCACTGTTGTGCGTGGGCAACAGCATGATGGGTGATGACGGTGCCGGTCCGCGGCTGGCCGAACTCTGCGTTGAAAAACCGCTGGCCGGCTGGACAGTGGTTGACGGCGGCGCGGTACCGGAAAACGACATCGGTTATTTACGCGAACTGCGGCCTGCACATCTGGTGATTGTCGATGCCACTGACATGGGGCTGGCGCCCGGTGAAATGCGCATCATCGATGAAGATGACATCGCCGACATGTTCATGATGACCACCCATAATCTGCCGCTGACATTCCTCATTCAGCAGTTGCGTACAGACATCCCGCACATCACGTTTGTCGGCATTCAGCCGGATGTGGTGGCTTTTTACTTCCCCATGAGCGCCGCTGTTGAACAGGCTGTTAGCCATCTGTATCAGCGATTGCCTGCGCTGGAGCAAGGGCTCGGGATAGCCCCTTTCCGGCAGGAAACCGCCTGACAGCGTCTGTCGACATAACTGTCGATGCGGTGACGAAACAGACATGACGTCAGCGACTGGTTTCGTCACCGTCACACACAAAACAAATAACGTATTGAATTTAATGATAAATATCACAACCAAGAAACTGGCACGCTTTATGTATAGAAGTAGATGAAAACTTTTAACCCCCTCAATTAAAAGCATACTGAAATCCCCTAAGGCATTGGCATTGCAGGAAGGCAGCAAGCGAAGGAGTCCCGATGAGCTGACATGAGTCAGTGATTCGGGCGAGTGAACGCAGCCAACGCACCTGCGGTGTCAAGGACGACGGGGATTTGGAGAGAGAGATGAACCGGTTTATTATCGCCGACCCTAAAAAATGCATCGGCTGTCGTACCTGTGAAATTGCCTGCGTGATGGCTCACAGTGAATCACAAGATATCTCGCTGCTTAACGCCGCCACCTTCGCCCCGCGTCTGCACGTCATCAAAGGCGTCAATCTCAGTACACCGGTGATGTGTCGCCAGTGTGAAGATGCGCCTTGTGCCAACGTCTGCCCGAACGGCGCCATTCTTCGCACCGGGGATCATGTGCAGGTGATGCAGGAACGCTGCATCGGTTGTAAGACCTGCGTTGTCGCCTGTCCGTACGGCGCCATGGAAGTGGTCACCAAACCGGTTTTCCGCCAGAACGGCGCGGCGATGATCACCACCTCGGATAAAGCCGAGGCGCACAAATGCGACCTGTGTCATGCCCGCGCTGAAGGCCCGGCCTGTATGGAAATCTGCCCGACCAAGGCACTGTTTGCCATCGACCGTAACCACTTACAGGAAATGAACGCAGAAAAACGCCGCCGCGCTGCGCTCGACAGCACCTCCCCGCTGCTGTTTTAACCCCGGATTAAGGAAGCAATAGCATGAAAAAAGTCACTACTGTCTGCCCGTATTGCGGTGCCGGATGTAAATTGAATCTGGTTGTCGATAACGGAAAAATCATCCGTGCGGAAGCGGCGAACGGCGTTACCAATCAGGGCGAACTGTGCCTGAAAGGTTATTACGGTTGGGATTTTCTCAATGACACCAAACTGCTGACCCCGCGCCTGACCCAACCCCTGATCCGCCGCCAGAAAGGCGGGAAATTCGAAGCCGTCAGTTGGGATGAAGCCATCCGCTACACTGCACAACGCCTGAAAGACATTAAACAAAAACACGGCCCGCGCGCCATTATGACTACCGGCTCTTCCCGCGGGACCGGCAATGAAACCAACTACGTGATGCAGAAATTCGCCCGTGCGGTGATCGGCACCAACAACGTTGACTGCTGTGCCCGTGTTTGTCACGGCCCGTCAGTTGCCGGTTTGCAGGCCACCCTCGGTAACGGTGCGATGAGTAACTCCATCGGCGATATCGAAAACTCAAAATGTCTGCTGGTGTTCGGCTATAACTGCGCGGATTCTCATCCGATCGTCGCACGCCGCGTGATCAAAGCGAAAGAAAAAGGCGCACAGATCATTGTCTGCGACCCGCGCCGCATCGAAACCGCCCGCATTGCCGATCAACATTTGCAAATCAAAAACGGCTGCAACATGGCGCTGGTGAATGCCTTCGCCCATGTGCTGATCGAAGAAGATCTGTATGACCATGACTATGTGGCGAAATACACCGAGGGCTTTGAGGAATACCGCAAAAATGTCGCGGATTACTCACCGGAAGCCGTGGCAGAACAAACCGGTGTTTCCGCACAGCAAATCCGCCAGGCAATGCGCACTTACGCCGCCGCACCTTCTGCCACCATCATGTGGGGCATGGGCGTCACTCAGTTTGGTCAGGCAGTTGACGTGGTGAAAGGGCTGGCAGGGCTGGCCTTGCTGACCGGTAATCTGGGCCGCGCCAATGTCGGCGTCGGGCCGGTTCGCGGGCAGAATAACGTGCAGGGTGCCTGTGATATGGGCGTATTGCCGAATGAATTCCCGGGTTATCAGTCCGTCACTGATGCAAAAGTTCGTGCGAAATTTGCCGATGCCTGGGGCATTGACGTTAATCAAATGGACGCCGAAGTCGGTCACCGCATCACCGAGATCCCGCATCTGGCAATCGAAGGTAAGGTCAAAGCCTATTACATTATGGGTGAAGATCCATTGCAGACTGAAGCCGATTTAGGTCTGGTGCGAAAAGGCTTCGAAGCGCTGGAATTCGTGGTGGTTCAGGACATCTTCATGACCAAAACCGCCGAGCAGGCCGACGTGATTTTACCGGCCACCTCCTGGGGCGAACATGGTGGCGTATTCTCCTGCGCAGACCGTGGCTTCCAGCGTTTCGAGAAAGCTATTGAGCCAAAATACAACGTCAAACGCGACTGGGACATTATCAGTCTGCTGGCGACCGAGATGGGTTATCCGATGCATTACAACGATAACCAGGAAATCTGGGACGAAATGCGCAACCTTTGCCCGCTGTTCTACGGCGCCACCTACGAAAAAATGGGCGAACTGGGACACGTGCAGTGGCCTTGTACCACACTTGAAAGCCCGGGGACGCAATACCTGTACGCCGACAATCACTTCGATACCCCGACAGGTAAAGGCCAGTTGTTTGCCGCACCGTGGCGCGCACCGGCCGAAGTGCCGGACGGTGATTACCCGCTGGTCCTGTGCACCGTGCGCGAAGTCGGCCACTATTCCTGCCGTTCGATGACCGGTAACTGTGCGGCATTGCAGACGCTGGCTGACGAACCGGGTTTCGTGCAAATGAACCCGGCTGACGCCCAGGCGCTGAATATCCGTGACCAGCAACTGGTCTGGGTGGCCTCACGCCGCGGCAAAGTTATCTCACGCGTCAACTACAACGAACGTATCAATCTGGGTGCGGTGTACATGACGTATCAGTGGTGGATTGGCGCCTGTAATGAGCTGACGCAAGATAATCTCGACCCGATTTCCAAAACACCGGAAACCAAATACTGCGCAGTGAAAGTCGAACAAATCACCGATCAGCGCTGGGCCGAAAACTACGCACATCAGACTTACAGCGATATGAAAGCACGCCTGCGCAGCGCCGTGGAGGATGTGATCCCGGTGGTTGAGATTTAGTTTGATTTAGCTCCTCACCAAAAGGAGTGGGTTTTAAGCGCCTCCCTGAAGAGTGGGAATTGGGTTTTAGTTTTGCTCCCTCCCCTGCGAAGGGGAGGAGCTTTAAAACCCTCCTCTACGTTTAAAAAGGGTTTTTATGTCCGGTCTGCTCATTCGCATCTGCGGTAAAGTCCAGGGCGTCGGTTTCCGGCCTTTCGTCTGGCAACTGGCTGACCGTCTGCGGCTTCGCGGGGAAGTGTGTAACGACAGCGCAGGTGTGGAAATCAGGCTGCTTCAGCCGGTCAATCTTGAAATTTTTATTGAACAGTTACAACGCGACTGCCCGCCGCTGGCACGCATCGACAGCATCACTTTCGATCCTTTCGACTGGCCGATACCGCCGCAAAATTTCACTATCGCTGACAGCCGTCACAGCCGGATGGATACACAGGTAGTGCCCGACGCGGCAACCTGCCCCGAATGCCTGAAAGATATTACCCGTCCGGGGGATCGTCGTTTCGGCTACGCCTTCACCAACTGTACACATTGCGGCCCGCGTTTTACGCTGATCCGCGCCATGCCTTATGACCGCCCTTCCACCAGCATGGCGGAATTTCGCTTGTGCCCGCACTGCCAGCACGAATATCAGGATCCTGCTGACCGCCGGTTTCACGCACAGCCGGTCGCCTGTCCGCAATGCGGGCCGCAGGTCAGCGCGACGTTGCAAAATGGCAACATTCTGGCACAAGGAGAAGCGGCACTGGAATGCGCCGTCGCGGCATTACGCGCGGGTAAAATCGTCGCCATTAAGGGGCTGGGCGGCTTTCATCTGGCCTGTGATGCCACACAACAAAACGCGGTAATGCGGCTGCGGGAACGTAAACAGCGGCCGTCAAAACCACTGGCGGTGATGCTGCCGGATATCAGCTGGCTGGCAGAATGCAGCGATGAAAGCCCGCAATTTGCACTGCGTGAAATGCTGGAATCACCGGCTGCACCCATCGTACTGGCAGAGAAAAGTGCGATATCAAAGCTGTGCGCTGCCATTGCGCCGGACCTGGACGAAGTCGGACTGATGCTGCCGTTTACTCCGCTGCATCATTTACTGATACAGGCGGTTCATACCCCCCTGGTGATGACCTCCGGCAATGCGAACGGTTGTGCGCCTGTACTGACCAATGAAGCTGCGCTGTTGCAACTCAACGGTATTGCCGACGTGTGGTTGCTGCATAACCGCGATATTGTCCAGCGCGCCGATGATTCACTGCTGCGTGTGACACCCCGGGGTATTGAAATGCTGCGCCGCGCGCGCGGCTATGTGCCCGATGCTTTTACACTGCCTGCCGGATTCAACATCCAGCCGCCGCTGCTGGCGCTGGGCGGTGATCTCAAAAATACCTTCTGTCTGGTGCGCGGCGATCAGGCCATTCTCAGTACGCATTTCGGATCACTCACCTGCAGCGATATTGCCGGACAACAACAGCACGCGATTGAACATTTTCAGCGCCTTTATGATTGCCTGCCGGTGGCAGTGGCCTGTGACGCGCATCCGGGGTATGTCAGCCATAGACAGGCGGAAAGCCACGGTGTACGCGTGACGGAGGTTCTTCATCATCACGCCCATATTGCTGCATGTCTGGCGGAACATGGCTGGCCGCTGGATGGCGGCAAGGTTATCGGGCTGGCGCTTGACGGGCTGGGTTATGGCATTGCTGATGCTAAAACCGGTGCCCTGTGGGGCGGCGAGTGTTTGCAGGCAGATTATCTGCACTGCGAACATTTAGGCGGATTGCCCGCCGTTGCGCTGCCGGGTGGCGACCGCGCCGCGCGGGAACCGTGGCGGAATTTACTGGCACATTGGCAGGCCTTTGTGCCGGACTGGCAGACACGCCCTGAGGCAAAGGCGTTACAGGAACATCCGTGGTTGCCGCTCTCCAGAGCCATCACCGCCGGGATTAATGCCCCGCTGGCGTCTTCCTGCGGACGCCTGTTTGATGCCGTCGCCGCCGCACTCGGCTGTACGCCTGCGCAACTGAGCTGGGAAGGCGAGGCGGCAAGCCGTCTGGAAGCGCTGGCGCAACGCGGACAGGGTATTTCGCATCCGGTGACAATGCCGCTGCGGCATACACCGTCGGGCATGTTTCTTGATTTAGCGACGTTCTGGCAGCAATGGCTCGGCTGGAGGGCTACGCCTGACGCACGGGCTTTCGCTTTTCACGATGCGCTGGCGCAAGGCTTTGCCGCCCTCGCCTGCTATCACGCGGTCAGAACTGGCACCCGTACTGTGGCGCTGGGGGGTGGCGTGCTGCATAACCGTCTGCTGCGCCGGCTTTTACATCACTATTTAGCGCCCCTTCGCGTGCTGATGCCACAAAAGGTGCCTGCCGGAGACGGCGGTCTGGCGCTGGGGCAGGCTGTTATCGTCTGCGCCCGCCTGCAATATTCTTCTGGTTTTAACAACAAGGACTCCCATGATTAACCGTGATTTTTTTCACACGCACCGTCGTGCTTTCTGGCTGCTGATCGGGCTGCTGGCTGTCAATTTACTGGCCTGGGGTTGGGCTCTGGTGGTGTTTCGCCACAACCCTGCGCTGGTGGCGGCGGCCTTGCTGGCTTACGGTTACGGGCTGCGTCACGCCGTTGATGCCGATCATATTGCGGCTATTGATAACGTCACCCGTAAGCTGATGCAACAAGGACAGCGGCCGGTGGCAGTCGGGGCATTTTTTTCTCTCGGACATTCCAGCATTGTGGTGCTGGCCTGCGTGGCGATCGCGGCAACATCTCTGGTGTTTGGTAATAAAATTGGCTGGCTGCATGACTATGGCAGCACGATTGGCACACTGGTTTCCGCGCTATTTCTGCTGATGATGGCGCTGTTGAATGCGCTGATCCTGCGCGATGTTTACCGCCGTTTTCAGAAAATCAAACAGGGTAAAAATTCTGCGGAAACCGGAGAAGATCACAGGATGCAGGGTGGGATGATGAGCCGGTTATTCAGCTTTGCGTTTAATCTGGTAAATAAAAGCTGGCAGATGTATCTGGTAGGCTTTTTATTCGGGCTGGGTTTTGATACGGCCACTGAAATTGGCCTGCTGGGTATTTCCGCCGCCGGGGCCTCTTCCGGTATGTCCGTATGGAGCATTTTGGTATTTCCGGCGCTGTTCGCCAGCGGCATGGCGCTGGTCGATTCACTGGATAACTTTGTCATGGTCGGCGCTTACGGCTGGGCGTTCGATAAACCGGTGCGTAAGCTCTATTACAACATGACAATTACCGCCACCAGTGTGGTAATCGCCCTGTTTATCGGTGGCCTGGAAGCGCTCGGACTGTTGGCCGATAAGCTGGACTTACACGGTGGAATTTGGGTCGTTGTCGGGCGCCTCAATGAAAATATGGGCAGCGTGGGGTACGCTGCCGTGGCGATTTTTGTGGTGTTCTGGGGTATCTCTGCCCTCAATTATCGCCGTAAAGGCTACGACAATCTGGCGGTGTGATCCGCGCGCCGTCAGGCATCGTCCGGCAAGGTCAGTTGCTTTTCCAGACGCAGTTTATCGCCGTCCGTTACGGTTATCATAATTTGCGTTTTGCCCCCGGGCTGGACGGCAAAACGCATCTGCCCCAGAGGCTGCGGCTGGTTAGCGGAAAGATTGATATTATGGCTCTGACGGCTGGTGCTGGTGCCCGCAGTACTTTCCTGCGAAACAGAAACCGCTACCTGACAGGCGCAGGCTTTGGTGAGGCTGACCATCGGCGTAATGACATAATTCTGCGCATTGTTTTGTGTATCGAACCAAAGCTGGTTGGACATCACGGCAGCAATCAGGAGTAAATGCATAACGTTTATCCTCCGTATCCGGTCGAAAAAAAACAGGGCCAGCGCCCTGTTCTGAGAAGCTTTTGCCATGACTCATGGTAGAAGCTAAACCTGTTTTTTGCTCCTCTCCCTGCGAAGGGGGAGGTCGGGAGGGGGTTTCGCAGGCAACATCAAATTCGACGTTGCGAGTAATACCCTACCCCAGCCCTCCCCTTCACAGGGGAAGGAGCTGAATCAGTTTTGTGAAGCGTACGCGAGGTTGCCGGTACCAGACTGAACAATATTGGTCAGAGCACCGTTAGCCCCTTGCGAAGCCTGAGCATAGTTGCCAGAACCATTTTGGGAAACCAGCACTTTGCTGCCGTTTGCAGTTTGTGCAACGTTAGCATTGTTGAAGTCACCCTTCTGAGAAACGCTCACCAGACTGCCGTCGCCAGTCTGATTGGTGCTCGCGGTATTTCTGTAACCATCCTGACCGATGGAGGTCAGCGATTTTTGTGCGCCAGACTGAGTGGCATTCGCCAGGTTAGCCGTGCCCTGCTGGTAAATCTGAATTTCAGAATTCCACTGAGTTGCCGTGAATGTCGGGACCGTTGACGGCGGTGTTGACGGGCCGGAGGATCCGCCACCGTGATGACCATCATTGCCCCCTGCAAACGCACTGCCACTGACGACTAAAGCGGAAACTGCCACAATTTTCCAAAGTTTCATGATGCTACCCCATTGGTTTAATGTCGGATGTCATAAAAAACGTTCTACCCTTTTTGGGCCGATTTGATTGCTAATGCTGTGTCACTCTAATCGCCATTCCTGACGAGTTTTGTACGACGCCGCTGCTCTGGTTCGTACCATTCTGACGAATTTCCGTTACACTCCGGCCTTTTTGCAGAATGTATGCGGTATTGCCAAAATTCTGTTGCGTAATGGATGCATCCCCGCCGCCGGTTTGCGATATGTAGGCGAAATTATCGCTACCGCTTTGGGATATATCCGCGTTATTTCCATTACCTCGCTGATTCAGCAGTGCTGTATTCTCTGACCCGGTCTGACGGATAGCACCTGAATTTCCGTAACCCGTCTGATGGGTGACGGTCAGATTGCTATTACCGCTCTGATAAATTACAGCGGAGTTCCCCGTTGAATTTCCTGCACCCGCGAAAATCTGATCCGACCCTGCAGAATTGATTTCCGGATAAGTCATATCAAATTGCTGTGCATGAATCCCCCAGGATGCTGTAAGTAACGCCAGGGTTAATAAAGTCTTTTTCATTTCGCCACCCTGTATATACCGGCACCTTACTTAGCTCACCGGTTAATTGCTGCGGACAAATTGATTATGGTGTTTACTGAAAATAAGGAACTCACCCGCCCGTCGTATTTTAATTTCCGGCTTCATCAGAAAGTATGAGACAACCTTTATCATGCGGACTGTCCGGAACGATGGCGTAAAAGGTCAGCGGGGCTAATCAACCCCATGGCATTAATCCTAAAATTAAAGTGCAGAACAGTTTAAATAATCACACAAATGCAACTATTCTTAATTCTCTTTGAAATTAAAAACCCACGTAAAAGAGATCACCTGCACACTTTCATCCCTTAGCAGTCGCAAAAAAAAGCCTTTCCGCTGCTTTATAGCGCTGTTTAACCCGATGTAAAGTGACTTACAGGCCTGCTCACCTAAGTGAAATCAATACAAAAAGACACCATAATTTGGGTTATTAAAGGCGAAGCATGCAGCCGGCGGGTGTTTCAGCACAATTAAACCGGGTTGCTATCGAAGAAATATTTAGCCTTAACAAGGCCAAACGTTAATTTAGTGTAAAATTAGTAGCTAAGTCCTCTTTAACATGACGGGAATTAATTCCCGCCAATACATAAGGAAAGCTTTATACATTTTATGTTACATTCTGAAACACAAATAAGCCTTGCGTAAGGTAAACCAAAAGCTAAATTGAGTCAGTAACGCACATAAAACCGCCTGAAAATATTATGTGCCTCAGGTTGTGAATATTTGCTACTTTCAGATATACACAGCAAACATATCGCTATAGGTTTAGCAAAATAAAATCTCAGTCTATTTCCTGCCTTTTCAGTGATCAGGCAATGGCAGACTGTGGCTATAAAAATCAGGGCAGGGTTTCATTATGAGTAATGAAGCAGCAATCAATAATAATATTCTTTTATTAGTGACTAAACCATCATTACAAGCCAGTGCTTTATTGCAGCAATTAAAACAGCAACTTTGTGTTAATGCCCGGCTTCACAATATCCATAAATTACTTGAAGATCAGCCGCTTCATCAGGCATTAATTCTCTTCGATATGATGGAGGCCGATCGTCGGACAATTGATCTGTGGCAAACAGCGGTAAACCGTTATCACGACAATGTGAAGTTATTATTATTAAACACACCGGATAATTATCATTTTCGGGAAATTGAAACCTGGCCGGGGATCAGCGCCGTTTTTTATCTTTCCACCGATGAAGCACATCTGGTGGAAGGGATTAAAAGCGTGATCCGTGGAGAATGCTACTTCTCTCAGGGCTTCGCCAGTTACCTGATCAATCAGTCCGGTGCTTTCCGCCAGCTTCACTCAGAAGATACCGGCCTGACTCATCGCGAAAAAGAGATCCTTAATAAGTTACGTGTGGGTGCCTCGAATACGGAAATCGCGCGTTTGCTGTTTATCAGCGAGAACACCGTTAAAACGCATCTCTATAATTTATTTAGGAAAATATCGGTTAAAAACCGTACCCAGGCGGCGTCCTGGGCTAACGACAACCTCAAGCGCTGACATCATGACTATGTGCATAAAGGGCCTCTGGCTCTGGCTGGCGCTGCTGTGCGCCACCTGCCTGCATGTACAGGCTGCGGATATAAAAGATCCGGGGCTTATCACCGACAGAACCGTGACTTCGGTTGGCCACGATTTTTACCGTGGCTTCACCGGCAAATGGGAACAGAACTACCCGGAAACGCTCACCATTTCAGAAAGGCCCAGCGCCCGCTGGGGCAGTTGGATCACCATAAAAATAGGTCAGGACACCCTTTATCAGGCTTTGCTGTTTCCGAACCGTCGCAATTTTAATAAGGACATCGATACCGCCATTGCCGGGGTGAGCGAAGCACTATCACGGCGGCAGTTAGACAAAGCGTTACTGGGCACCGGGGATCTCGCCCATGACGAATTTTAATGCACAGCCTCTTTTAAGGAGAGCATCGTGAATATTCCAGTCTCAGCTTCGCGTTCAGTCATGCTGCTGGCATTACTGACGGCATCCCCAGTTTCCTGGGGCGGCAACATGGTTTTTCAGTTCATCAACCCGAATTTTGGTGGCAACCCGAATAATGGTGCGTTTCTGCTCAACGAAGCTCAGGCGCAGAATTCTTATAAAGATCCCGACAGCTATGACTTCGGCTCCACCCAGACGTCCGCGCTGGATAATTTTACCGCCTCGATACAGTCGCAATTACTGGGCAGCCTGATGGGCAATGTCAATCAGGGGAAACCGGGGCGGCTGGTAACACAAGACTTTATCGTGGATATCCAGAATACCGACGGGCAGTTGGTGATGAATGTCACTGACCGCAAGACCGGCAAAATTTCCACTATCCAGGTACAGGGCTTGTCCGCCACGACCAACTGATTCCGATGACCAATAAAAACAGGAACGACATCATGCGCAGCTATTTATTACTCATCGCAGTTTTTGTGTTGAGCGGGTGCCTCACAGCAGCACCGAAAGAAGCCGCAAGACCGACATTATTGCCCCGGGCACCAAGCTATACCGATCTGACTCACTTGCCTTCGCCGCAGGGCCGGATTTTTGTGTCGGTCTATAACATTCAGGATGAAACGGGCCAGTTCAAGCCATATCCGGCCAGTAACTTCTCGACCGCCGTGCCGCAAAGTGCCACAGCGATGCTGGTATCGGCACTCAAAGATTCCAAATGGTTTATCCCGCTGGAACGTCAGGGGCTGCAAAACTTACTGAACGAACGCAAAATTATTCGTGCCGCGCAGGAGAATGGCAGCGTCGCCATCAATAATCAGCGGCCGCTTTCCTCGCTGGTCGCGGCGAATATCCTGATTGAAGGCTCGATAATCGGTTACGAAAGTAATGTGAAATCAGGCGGTGCGGGGGCGCGATACTTCGGTATCGGAGCCAGCACACAATACCAGCTGGACCAGATAGCCGTGAACCTGCGTGCTGTCGACGTCAATACCGGAGAAGTTTTATCGTCCGTGAATACCAGCAAGACGATTTTGTCGTATGAAGTACAGGCCGGGGTGTTCCGCTTTATCGACTATCAGCGGTTACTGGAAGGTGAACTGGGTTACACCACCAATGAGCCTGTGATGTTGTGCCTGATGTCGGCGATTGAATCCGGGGTGATTTATCTGGTGAATGACGGCATCGAACGTAACCTGTGGCAGTTGCAGAACCCGTCGGACATCAACTCACCGATTCTGCAACGCTACAAGAACAATATTGTCCCTGCCGAATCCTGATAACCGGCAGTTGGCGAAGGGAAACCGTGGGTTGAAACGGTTTCCCTTCTTTTTTTATCCGGTGATCTCAGGTTTTGTTTTCCTCAGTTTTCACCGCCTGACGATAATTATTCACCCGCTTCTTATCCTCTAGATTAAAATCAGGATCGAGATAAATACTCAGCCGTTTAATCAGCAAATCTTCAAAAACAAAGACCGTGCAGAAATGATGGCTGCCGGCCTCCGACGTCGGCCAGCGGTCACCGTTTTGCATCACGCCACGCATCTGCCCTTCCAGCACAATGGCATCTCCGTCACTCAGAAAACGGAACGCGTCCTGAATGTGTTGGATCTTATCGATTTCAAGCGCGAAGCGTTTACCGAGTTCCCCCAGCGAAGTTTTTCCCTGTGCAGTGCCAAATTTTGGAAAAAACAGCACCACATCTTCAGCAAAGAGATCCAGCAATGACGCATCTGCCTGATCCAGTTTGGCGTAGAAATTTCTAACAATTTCAATGCGTTTTTCTTTCAGTTCGTGTTCTGCCATTTTCACCTCGGAATTCTCCATTTAATACATAAGCCTAGTGACTACAGCTGATTTTGCCAGTGAAGCGGCAGTGCTCACAAAACCACCGTTTCTGCCTGATGAAGAGTTTTCTGCACAGCGGGCGGGAATTCTCTACACTGGCGGGAGTTTTTATATTACTTCCCCTTACATTATTTTTTCCGGAGAGCCACGGATGCCTCAGTTCAATCAGACAGGTCGCCCGATGCCACACCTGCCTACACCCGGCCGCGGGTTAATCATTACCCTCTGCCTGCTTCAGGGATTATTGCTGTACTTCTTTTTCTCAGACCACATTGCAGCAAAATTTGCCGGTTTCTCTCACAATATTTACGGCCAGACTATGGCATTTACATTACCGGTGCTGATTTCATTGTCCGTCGTTCATCTGAATGACCGCCGGTTATGGGCCTCAGTGGCCCTGCTGGCGCTGCTGCTGGCCGGTATGGCCACCTGGGTAAAAAGTAATATAGCGGAGACATCGGCGGATTCAGTGCTGGTGTCATTTAATTTGTCTCTGGCGCTGCTGGTCTACTTCGTTTTGCCGTGGCTGCAGGTACAAACTTTCCCGGCGGCAAACCGTTACCGCTATGCCAGTCTTTCTGCGTGTTACAGCCAGAACACGCTGTCGGCCATGCTTACGTTCCTGCTGATGCTGCTGGCAGTGGGCGTGATGGCTCTGTGCGCGGCGCTGTTCCGGCTGGTCGGCATCGAATATTTCCATGAATTATTTTTTGAAACGCCGCTGTTTATGTATCTGGTTTACGGGCTGCTGTTAGGGGCCAGTATCGTCATCTGCCGCACGCAGCCGGCGCTCATCAATACCACCCGCCACATCATCCGTTTCATCCTGAAAGGCTTATTGCCGCTGGTGGCGTTTGTCGCGCTGATTTTCCTGTTTGCCCTGCCCTTCACCGGCTTGTCAACGCTGTCGCAAGCCTGGTCTGCAGCGAGCCTGCTGACCACCATGGCGCTGAGTATTCTGTTGCTGGTCAATGTCGTGCGTGAAACTGACAGCGAGGTCAAACCCTATCCGCGCGCTATCCGCCTGCTGGTGAATGCGGCGATTTTGTTGCTGCCGTTGTATGCCATACTGGCGCTCTACGCCACCGGCCTGCGCGTTTCGCAACACGGCTGGACACCGGAACGTCTGCGGGCGGTGCTGCTGATCATCATTACGCTGCTCGCATCGCTTTGCTACAGCTTATCGGTTATCGATAAGCACCCCGGCTGGCTGCCACGCATCACCCAGCTCAATAAACCGCTGTCGGTGCTGGTGGTGATACTGGTGATTGCCGCCAACAGCCCGCTGCTCGATCCTTACCGCATCAGCGTGAACAACCAGATTGCACGCCTCGACAAGGGCAAGATACAGGCGAAGGATGTTGATCTGAAATGGCTGCGTTTTGACACCGGTCGGCGGGGTAACGACGCGCTGGCAGCGCTGCAACAGCACCCCGCATTCACTGCCGATCCGCGCCTGCTGACCACAGTGAAAAATATGATGGCACAGACATCACGCTGGGGTTCCTACAACGATAAAAATGCAGCCGAACTGGCGAAAAATTATCGTGTGGAAGAGGCGAAAAAACGGATTCAGGTGGCGAAAGGTGCGACATCCCCCGATGACGCATGGTGGAAAAACCTGCCGCAGCTGGAGGAGTACCGCAATACACTGCGCGATTGCCTCAGCCTTCAGGGTGCGTGTATCGTCAATACGCTGGATTTAAACAATGACCGGCAGAAAGAGGTTTTTCTCTGTAATACGCTGGATGCACCTTCCGTTAATTGTCGCATTTACGCCAGACAGGCCGGGAAATGGACCCAGGCGGGAGAACTTTATCTGTATGAAGAAAAAGATAAATCTGCACTGATTACCGCCCTGCGCAACGGTGAGGTAAAACCGATGCAGCGTAAATGGAGTGATGTGCAGATTGACGGTAAACGCCGGGTCATTCACTACAACCACGACGAAGAATAACGCAAAATTCCCGGATAAATATGACCTGGATAATAAAGAAGTTAGCCTGATGTCATAAAAAAGCCGGGCGTCGCCCGGCTTTTGTTCAAATGCGCCTCAGGCAGTGACCGTCGGATCCTGTTCCACGGGCGGTTCACCCACCGTTTTTTTAGGTGGCAGCAAACCGTCGGCCCGGAACATCGCTTTGATGCCGCGCACGGCCTGACGGATCCTGTCCTGATTTTCGATCAGGGCGAAACGGACATGCGTATCGCCGTAATCCCCGAAACCGATCCCCGGTGACACACACACTTTTGCGTCGGCCAGCAATCGTTTGGCAAATTCCAGCGATCCTAAATGCGCATAAGCAGGCGGGATTTTTGCCCAGACGTACATTGATGCTTTCGGATTTTCCACCATCCAGCCCGCTTCATGCAGACCTCGTACCAGCACATTACGGCGCTGACGGTATTGTTCAGCAATGTCTTTCACACATTGCTGATCGCCTTCCAGCGCGGCGATGGCCGCCACCTGCAACGGCGTGAAAGTGCCATAATCATGGTAACTTTTGATGCGTGCCAGCGCGCTGACCAGTTCAGGATTACCGACCATAAAACCGATACGCCAGCCCGCCATGTTGTAACTTTTCGACAGCGTGAAGAATTCCACCGCAATGTCTTTTGCGCCCGGCACCTGCATAATTGACGGCGCTTTCCAGCCGTCGTAGACGATATCCGCATAGGCCAGATCGTGGATCACCAACACGTTGTATTGTTTAGCCAGTGCCACCACACGCTCGAAGAAATCCAGCTCCACACATTGCGCCGTCGGGTTAGACGGGAAACCGAGGATCATCATTTTCGGGCGCGGAATAGTTTCACGAATGGCTTTTTCCAGCTCAGCAAAGAAATCCACGCCTTCGGCCAGTGGCACGGAGCGCACCTGCGCACCGGCAATCACGGCACCATAAATGTGGATCGGATAACTTGGGTTGGGCACCAGTACGGTGTCGCCATGATCGAGCGTTGCCAGCATGAGATGCGCCAGCCCTTCTTTCGAACCGATGGTGACAATAGCTTCGCTTTCCGGATCGATTTCCACCTGATAGCGATCGGCATACCAGCGGGAAATGGCACGACGCAGACGCGGAATGCCGCGTGAGGTCGAGTAACCGTGGGTATCCTCGCGCTGCGCAACCTGCACCAGCTTTTCCACAATGTGCGGCGGTGTCGGGCCGTCGGGATTGCCCATACTGAAATCGATAATGTCTTCGCCACGATGGCGTGCGGCCATTTTCAGTTCAGCGGTAATGTTGAAAACATAAGGGGGAAGACGATCAATACGTGAAAAACGACGGGGTGAACTGGAATCAGCCATAATTTCCTCTGGGATACGTAAGCGCCCGGACCGTCCGAGCGACGCTGGCCGCGTAACGGCCTACAACGAACATAACGCAGAGGAAAATGGCTGTCGAGATACCGGGCATCTTTTTTTCACTGCGGACGTGGATCGGTGGCCAGCAGCCCCAGCAGCCAGTCGTTTTTCCACTCATCACCGATCCGGTAGCTGTCCCGCAAACGCCCTTCCATCCGGAATCCGCATTTTTCCAGCACACGGCGCGATGCGTCGTTGCCTTCCAACACGTTAGCCTGCAAACGATGAAAACCACACTGGTCAAACGCAAAGTTCAGCACTTCACGCAGGGATTCCACGGCATACCCCTTACGCTGATGTTCAGGTGCCAGAATGAATCCGACTTCACCCTGTTTATACGGCCGCCAGTCCGGGAAAAATCCGGTCAGCCCCACTGCTGCGCCGGTTTCTCTTTCACGCATCAGCAGGCACAGCCAGAAATCACTGTCGCGATCCCAGTGACCCAGACGTTGTTCAAAACGGCGATGAACCTGCGCGTGGGTTTCAATATCGCCGATAAAACGCATGACCTCCGGGGTCTGATACAGCCGCAAGAAAAATGCCCAGTCATCAGCCTGGAGAGGCTGCATGATCAGCCGCGGCGTGGATAACGAAATCATGTCGGAATGTGCTCCTGTGTCTGCCGATGGTGAAAGTCTGACCTTTTACATATAATAACCGCTGAATCCATTTGGCACGCTTATCTTTCAATCGTGCAAAGAGTCTAATCTGCCATGCCTCACATGTTCGATATGCTGCTGGCGGTCTTCGACCGTGCGGCGCTGATGCTTATCTGTTTGTTCTTCCTCACGCGAACTCCGCTGTTCCGCAAATTGCTGCATAAAGAAAATGAAAACCATACACCGCTGGAACTGACTGCGGTTACCGCCATTTTCTCACTGTTCGCTATTTTCGGTACGCTCTCAGGCATCAACGTCGAAGGTTCACTGATCAACGTACGTACGATCGCGATCATGTCGGGCGGGATCCTGTTCGGGCCCTGGGTCGGGATCATTACCGGCCTGATTTCCGGCACCCACCGTTTCCTGATCGACATCCACGGGCCGACGTCTGTTCCGTGTCTGATTACCAGTATTACCGCAGGTTTCCTCTCCGGTTATATCAATAAAAAAGTCAAAAAATCGCTGCACTGGAAAGTCGGTATTCTGGGCGGCATGCTGTGCGAAACGCTGACCATGATCCTGATTTTGCTGATGGCGCGACCGTTTTCGCTCGGGCTGGATATCGTCATGAATATCGCCGCACCGCTGATCCTCGGTGCCAGTTCCATCGGCCTGATTGTGTTGCTGGTGCAAAGTGTCGAGGATGAAAAAGAGGTGATCGCCGCACGACAGGCGCGGCTGGCGCTGGATATCGCCAATAAAACCCTGCCCTATTTTCGTAACATAGAAGGCAGAAATATCAACGCCGGATCGTTAGCCAGTATTTGCAGTATTATTCGCGATGATATCGATGCTGATGCGGTGGCGATAACCGACACCAAAAACATACTGGCGTACGTCGGCGTGGGCGCAGAAGAATACAATATCGGCCATGAAACGCTGAGTGAGATGACCAAAGCGACGCTGGAAAGCGGTGAAATTACGGTGAAAAACAACGACGAAATGCACCGTACGCCACAGATACACTCGCTGATTATCATTCCTCTCTGGGAAAAAGGTGAAGTCACCGGCTCGCTGAAAATCTATTACTGTGACCCGCACCGCATCACTTATTCGCTGAAAGTGATGGCGATCGGGTTATCGCAGATTATGTCGACACAGATGGAAGTATCACGCACCGAGCAGTTACGCGAGATGGCCAATAAAGCGGAAATGCGGGCGTTGCAGAGCAAGATAAATCCCCATTTTCTGTTTAACGCGCTGAACGCGATTTCATCATCTATCCGTGCCCGCCCTGACGTGGCGCGCCAGCTGATCATCAATCTTTCCCGCTATCTGCGTTATAACCTGGAACTGAACGATGAGCTGATTGATCTGCGCAAAGAATTGCATCAGGTGCAGGATTACATCGCCATTGAGCAGGCGCGGTTCGGCAGCAAGCTGACGGTGATTTATGACATTGATGATGACATTTCGGTGAAAATTCCGAGCCTGCTGATCCAGCCGCTGGTAGAGAACGCTATTGTGCACGGCATCCAGAAATGCAGCGGAAAAGGCGTGGTGGTCATTTCAGTGAAGCATCAGGCTGACGGCATCAGGGTATCAATAAAAGATACCGGCCATGGTATTAATCAGGAAACGATTGACCGCGTGGCACGCAATGAAATGCCCGGCAATAAAATTGGCCTGCTGAATGTACATCACCGCGTTTCATTATTGTATGGTCAGGGCCTGACTATCCGCCGTCTTGAACCCGGCACGGATATTTCGTTTGTGATTACGCATACGCAACCCCAGGTCACGGCAGCCTCAGAGAGCAAAATCGCCTGACCCGCAGAAACGCTTTTTAGTTTTACCCGCCCGCATTTCGGGCCATCGCACCGGGGGATAATTCCATGAACGCTATTATCGTCGAAGATGAAGTACCGGCTCAGGAAGAGCTGAGTTATCTGATTAATACCCACAGCAGCATCAGCATTGAAGCAGTTTTTGATGACGGGCTGGACGTGCTTAAATACCTGCAATCGCATGAAGTGGACGCGATTTTTCTCGATATCAGCATCCCTTCCCTCGATGGCGTATTGCTGGCGCAAAACATCAGTAAGTTTGCGCACAAGCCGTATATCGTGTTTATCACCGCCTATAAGGAGCATGCCGCAGAAGCGTTTGAAATTGAGGCGTTTGATTACATTCTTAAGCCTTATCATGAGTCGCGCATTGTCACCATGCTGCAAAAGCTGGAGTCACATTTTCGTCGGGATAAAGAGCTGGCTGCGAAGGAGCCCGGTGATAAACAGGAAGGTACTGCACCGGCCACGGGTAACCCCCTGCGGGTCAGTCACAGCATCAATCTGATTAAAGATGAGCGTATTATCGTTACCGATATTAACGATATTTATTACGCCGCCGCGCAGGAAAAGGTGACACAGGTTTATACCCGCAAAGAAGAATTCACGATGCCAATGAACATCACTGAATTATGCAACCGCCTGCCGGAGGAGTATTTCTTTCGCTGTCACCGTTCATATTGCGTGAATCTGTCGAAAATCCGCGAGATCGTGCCGTGGTTTAACAACACCTATATTTTGCGGTTAAGTGATCTGGATTTTGAAGTGCCGGTGAGCCGGAGCAAAGTTAAAGAATTCAGGCAATTAATGCGGTTTTGATGGGGATCTGACGGGTTTTGAGGCGGAGGGCGTTATTTTTTGGCGTCCGGCTCTGAATTATTACAAAAATGTCATTAGCCCGTCATCCTCAGGTTAGCCAGTAAAAAGTAGACTTTGTTTCGTCAAGACAGAGGATATTTCGCACTTTCTCACGTCTGTGATGTGGAAAACCTAAATATACCTCTGCCAGATATTCTGCGTTATTAACAAATAACATTGAGTTCAAAAGGACGAACATATGTTTAAAAAGAAATTATTACTCGCCGGTATTATCAATGCGCTGTGTCTGACATCCGCCTTTGCAGCAAACCCTCTTAGCGTCCACGTTCTGAACCTGCAAAACGGGCTGCCGTCACAGGGGGTAAGCGTATCGCTCGAGAAGCAGGAAGGTAACAAATGGGTGCAACTGAGCAGTGGAGTGACCAATGAGCAGGGACGAATTCCGGCGCTGTATCCCAATGAAAGTGTGATGGAGAAAGGTAATTATCGGGTAACGTTTAAAACTGGCGAATGGTTTGAAAAACATCATACCGCTTCATTTTTCCCGGAAATCCCTGTTATTTTTAAAGCAGATGGCTCAGTGCCTCACTATCACATCCCTCTGCTTGTCAGTCCTTACGGTTTCTCGACTTATCGCGGGAATTAAAGTCAGAAAAAAATCATGATGGGCAAGATGAACTTGAGTGCGACTTCATGCTAAATCTCGGGAGGGGTTCCTTGCTCCTCCCCTTCGCAGGGGAGGAGCCGATCGAGTTACCTTCTCAGGGGCAGTTTTAGATCGTCATACCAATCGACTGACGCAGATAAGCCCCTGCACCTAACAGCCCCGGCTGATCGTGGGTGATCAGGAATACCGGAATATCCATCAGGTAATCTTTAAAACGCCCTTTGTCTTCAAACGCGGCGCGAAAGCCTGAGGCTTTGAAGAATTCCAGGAAGCGCGGAACGATGCCACCTGCAATGTACACGCCGCCGAAGGTGCCCATGTTGAGTGCCAGGTTGCCGCCAAAACGTCCCATGATCACGCAAAACAGTGACAGTGCGCGGCGGCAATCCAGATTTTCATCCGCCAGAGCCAGCTCCGTCACGTCTTTCGGTCTGAAGTTTTCCGGCACACGATTATCTGATTTGACGATGGCGCGGTAAAGATTCACCAGTCCCGGACCGGAGAGAATACGCTCAGCAGAAACGTGCCCCATTTCGGTACGCAACTGCTCAAGAATAATGTCTTCTTCTTCGCTGTTTGGCGCAAAATCAACGTGGCCGCCTTCGCCCGGCAGGCTCAGCCATTGGTTGTTGGCATGAATTAAGTGTGCGACGCCCAACCCCGTGCCGGCTCCGTAAATCACTGCCGGTTTGCCGTCCTGTGCTTTTTTACCGCCAAACTGCAACAGGTCATCTTCTTTCAGCATCGGGATTGCCATAGAAACGGCAGTGAAATCATTGATCACTTCCAGATGTTGCAGTCCAAGATTTTTCTTCATTTCGGCAATGGAAAAGGCCCACGTATGGTTGGTCATCGCCACCCAGTCGCCGGTTATCGGACAAGCGATAGCGATGCATGCATCCTCAACCTCCTGATGCTGCTGCGCGAGGTACTCACGAACGACGGCTTCCAGACTGTCGTAATCCAGCCCGGAAAAAGTCTTCGACTGCGAAATCTCACCGCTGTCCAAAGCGCAAAGCGCCAGGCGGCAGTTAGTGCCCCCGACATCGCCCACCAGGGAGTATTTGGTCATGTTATTCTCCGCAAAAGTAAATTCATTATGCTGCGCATCCGCGCCAAATTCGTGTGGGCAAAATAGCGGTAATTGCTATACGCTGCAATGCAGTTTTGAAACAACCCACATTTATGCAGCATGCTACACAAAATTATGTCGACAGCCCGCAAACTGACTTTGCCGGGATTCATCTAAGCTATCAGAGCAAACGAAATTATAAATAAGGAAATACGTGCATGTTCCATCCCCGCGCCAGAGTCATGTTAGCTTTTGCCCTGCCCGCGATCATTATTGGTGTGATGTCCAGCCTGGTGCTGGTGTTCGTCATGATGATTTCTGGCGCGCTGCAGAATCTGCTGTGGGAGAACATTCCCGCCGTGCTCAATATCAATACTCAATCCGCCAGCTGGACGCTGTTTATGCTGACACTGACCGGCATTGGCGTCGGTGCCATCATAAAGTATATGCCAGGCCACGCCGGGCCGGATCCTGCTACGGAGTCGCTGATTGGGGCACCGGTGGCGATCAATGCTTTGCCGGGTCTTGCGCTGGCGCTGATGGTCGGACTGGCAGGCGGCGTCAGTCTGGGGCCGGAACATCCGATCACGGTGATTAATATTGCGCTGGTGGCGGCATTAGGCTCGCGCTTATTGCCCCGGGTACCGACGACTGACTGGGTGATCCTGGCGGCAGCCGGGACTGTCGGCGCGTTATTTGGCACGCCAGTGGCGGCCGCGCTGATTTTTTCGCAAACCCTCGGCGGTAACAAAGATGTGCAGTTATGGGATCGCCTTTTTGCGCCATTACTCGCAGCAGGTGCAGGTGCCATCACCACCGAACAATTTTTCCAGCCCGATTTTTCGCTCAGTATTCCGTCGTATGACGCCGCCAGCCTGATGGATATTTTCAGCGGGTCAGTGGTGGTGCTGATTGCTATCGCACTGGGGATGATTGCTGTCTGGCTGTTCCCGCATGTGCACCGGATGTTTAACAGTATTCATAATCCGATATTGCGGCTGGGTATTGGCGGGTTTGTGCTGGGGTTACTGGCACTGATTGGCGGAGAAATTACCCTGTTTAAAGGGCTGGATGAAATGAAAGAGCTGGCGCATTCCAATGCGCTGTTTGAGATGGGGCCATTGCTGGCGATCACCCTGACCAAACTGGCGGCGTTGGTGGTGGCGGCGGCCTGCGGTTTTCGTGGCGGACGTATTTTCCCGGCGGTGTTTGTCGGGGTATCGCTTGGCCTGATGCTGCATCAGTACGCGCCAGATGTGCCAGCGGCGGTGACTGTTTCATGCGCCGTGATGGGTATGGTACTGGTGGTGACACGCGACGGCTGGCTTAGCCTGTTTATGGCTGCCGCCGTGGTTCCGGGGCTGAAGCTGCTGCCGTTGTTGTGTATCGTGATGCTGCCAGCCTGGTTAATGCTGGCCGGGAAGCCGCTGATGCAGGTGGCAAAACAGCGGCTTGTACGTCAGGCCCCGGAAGAAGATTAATCCTGCTTTAATGCAAACTCCGCTGCCGCCAGCGCATGAATGGCAGTGGTGTCAAAAACAGGTACGCTCGCGTCTTCCTCGCCCACCAGCAGGGTAATTTCGGTGCATCCGAGAATAATACCTTCCACGCCCTGCTGTTCTAATTTGCCAATAATCCGCCGATATTCTTCGCGGGAATCATCCCTGATAACGCCCAGGCACAGCTCTTCATAAATGATGCGATGGACAATCGCACGGTCAGCTTCATCCGGCGTCACCACGTCAATCTGATGTTTGTCCTGCAAACGCCCGCGGTAGAAATCCTGTTCCATGGTAAAGCGCGTACCCAGCAGGCCGATTTTACGCAGCCCCTGCCCTGCGATTTTTTCTGCCGTCGCATCGGCGATATGCAGCAGCGGCAGGCCGCCGATACGTTCGATATCATCCGCCACTTTATGCATGGTGTTAGTACATACGACAATAAATTGCGCACCTGCGCGCGCCAGTGAATGCGCGGCATTACCGAGAATTTCGCCTGCCTGCTGCCAGTCACCGGCCATTTGCAGCTTTTCGATATCGTAAAAATCGACGCTGTAAAGGAACAGTTTGGCCGAATGTAATCCGCCCAGTTGCTGCTTTACCTGTTCGTTAATCATGCGGTAATACGGTACGGTGGATTCCCAGCTCATGCCACCAATCAGCCCTAATGTTTTCATCTGCACACCCTGTATTTTTCCCCGATGGCAAAACCATAACCGACAAAAAGCCCGCCGGCAAAGAAAATGCCGGCGGGCTTTTTGTACCTTCAGTAACGCGGATCAACGTCTGGCTGGGCAATCTTCTGCGGCCAGACGGCGGTTCACCCAGCGCTGGCGCAACGTGTCGTAAACCCAGTTGTAGACCACGGTATACGGCAGGAAGAACAGAAAGAATCCCACTTCCAGCATCAAGGCATCCAGCAGCCCGATCCCCAGCCACAGCGCGGCAACCGGCAGACCAATCATGATAAATCCACCTTCGAAGCCCAGCGCGTGCGCCACGCGGATTTTAAATGTCCGCACCACCCGGGAAACCGGCCAGAATTTGTCGAACAGACTGTTATAGACAACGTTCCAGACCATCGCTGTCGTCGACAACATGATCGCCAGTGCGCCCATTTCCCAGACAGGTTTGTTCAGCGCCCAGGCTGCGGCGGGGGCTGAAATCAACACAGCCAGAATTTCGAAACCTACCGCATGAAAAATGCGTTCGCCGAACGTTTTCTGCGAGATATTCCGTGTTTGCTTAGCCATAAAAACCTGCCTGATTTCTGATCGTTGTTAGGTGAACTGCTACGTGACGGCTGTCACAGGCGGCCATTATCATCAGTAAATAAGATAGATAAAAGATAGGAAGTATCGATAAAATAGATGGATTAAAACCAGAAGGAGCACAGGATGCGCTATTCACCGGAAGCCCTGATGGCTTTTGTCGAAGCGGCCGATACCGGATCATTCTCAGCAGCGGCACGTAAGCTGCGCAAGAGTCAGTCTACCGTCAGTACAGCCATCGCCAATCTGGAAGTGGATCTGGGCCTAACGCTGTTTGACCGCCAGAGCCGCCAGCCGGTGCTGACACCGGCCGGTCAACGCGTACTTAGTCACGTTCAGGCTATTCTGGCGGCCAGCGAGCGGCTTGATGAACTGGCGATACGTTTGTCGGCACAGGTCGAAACCCGCCTGACATTCGTGTTGTCGGACACTTATCAGCCGACCCACCACGAGGCGCTGCTGCGTCGGTTTGAGCGCCGTTACCCCGATATCGAATTTGAATGTCAGATCGCCGAAGATCAGGATGTGATTGACCTGTTACAGTCCGGCCGCGCCCATATTGGTATGGTGGAAGTGCAGGATCATTATCCGCCGGACATCGGCGTGGCACGTTTACCGGAACAAACGGACATGTCGGTGTTTTGCAGCCGTGAGCATCCGCTGGCAAACACCACCGGTCTGCAGCCGGAACAGTTGCATACCTTCCGCCAGCTTTGCCTGCAACCTTATAGCCGCCGTGAAATGCCGCAAACACAGGGGCAAATCTGGTCAGCGCCAAGCTATCTGATGTTGCTGGAAATGGCAGAACAGGGGTTTGGCTGGGCGATACTGCCGCACTGGCTGGTGCAACAGTTTGGCCATGACAAGCTTGTCAGCCTGCCGTTACGCGGCTGGCCGAAGCAAATTTCCGTGGATGCGGTCTGGAGTAAAAACAATCAGCCCGGTCCGGCGGGCTGGTGGTTCATCGACCAGCTGACTAACCCGCCGTCACCGGACACTGATCTATTGCCCTGAGTTACGCTTCGCCAGTGATTTAGTCACTGAATTAAGCAAGTCAGGAATATCCATCTTCGGCAAAATGACTTCTATCCAGGCCATCTGCCGCCGTGCGGTGGCCTTCTCTATCGCTTCTTTCAGCGCCTGCGGCGAATCCGCCCGCGCGCTGAACACTTCTGTCCCTCCGAAGGCCGCCGGGAACTGTGTCCAGTTCCACTGTGCAATATCGTTATAGCGCTGGGTTTCACCATGGATCGCCCGTTCAACGGTGTAACCGTCATTATTAATCACAAAAATAACCGGTGGCAGACCGTAACGGATCGCGGCACCTAATCCCTGCAGGGTAAGCTGTGCAGATCCGTCGCCAATCAGCAGCACAACACGGCGCTCAGGTACGGCGATCTGTACACCAAACGCAGCGGGCAGCGTGAAACCGATAGATCCCCATAAAGGCTGGACGACAAACTGACACTCTTCCGGCAAATTCAGCGCTGCCGCACCAAAACAGGCCGTGCCCTGCTCAGCGACCAGCACATCTCCCGGTTGCAGGAAATCCTGAATCTGTTGCCAGAAGGCATATTGCCCGAGGCTGTTATCGTGCGACAACGGCAATCTATTATGTTTAACGGGATAGGGTGTCCGGGTGCCAGCCAGCTCAGCGGTAAGCCGGTGCAGCACACTGACCGTTTTTTCGAGCGGTAGCTGGTGGAAAATCTGGTCACCTACCCGGGCATAAAAGGGCTGAAGGTCAATACATTTTCCGGACGGAAGCTGCTGGGTAAAACCGGCGGTAATGGTGTCAGTGAATTTCACCCCGACTGTGATCACCACATCGGCCCCTTCAATCGCGTCTTTCGTTGATGGTGCGCTGGCGGCCCCGGAATAAGTACCGGCAAAATGCGCCTGTTGCTCGTTAAATAAACCTTTGCCCATCAGCAATGTTGAATGCGCCAGCGGCACGTCTTCCATCCACTGTTCCAGCGCAGCTTTAACCCCGAAACGGTCTGCCAGAAAATCTGCCAATAGTGAAACCCGTTTTGCGCCCCGCAACTGCGTTTCAGCAGCAGCAACAAAAGCATCCAGAGAAGAAGGTGAGAAAGGCGGCTGACGCACAGGTAACGCCTGCGCCCGGGTACTGACCGGCAATGCGGCCACGTCGCTGGGCAGCAACAGATACCCCGGCCGCGAGTTGTACATGACCTCTTCAATGACACGGTCGATTTCAGCCAGGGCATTTTCCGGTGTGAGGGACGCCTGCGCCACGCTGACCGGCGCGGACATCCGTGCGAAATGGGTGAATACACCATCTCCCAGCGTGTGATGCAGCAACTCCCCCTTACGCTGAGACGTCAGCGCTGGTGCGCCCACAATATGCACGACAGGCACATATTCCGCATAACTGCCGGCAATGCCATTCAGCGCACTCAGTTCACCGACACCAAATGTGGTCAGCAACGCCGCCAGCCCCTTAATACGCGCATAACCATCTGCGCCATAGGCAGCATTTAATTCATTGGTACAGCCGACCCAGGTGATTTGCTGATGATTGATCACGCTGTCGAGGAATTTCAGATTGTAGTCGCCCGGTACGCCAAACAACTCGGAGATCCCGCTTAATGATAAGCGGTCCAAGAGATAGTCACCTACGGTATATTCATTATCCATGACGATCCTCTGTTAAAAATAAAGTAAACAGTTAATCCCACTAATTTAAGTATTACCCCAAACCGGGGAAGAGGATATTAATTATCCGAAATAAGGCATGGCAACGCAGAGTTACACCCCTGCACTGCGTTAAGGCAGGAAAGCGGATTCAGCAGTAAAGGTAATATGCAGGAAGAATAGTCACGGTAATCAATCTCTCTGCGCGTAAGGATTGTTCCGGATGTGATCTGATTAGCTGGAAATGCTTGTGAAAGCGCATACACTAAAATGGTTTTTTTATGAAGTTATTACCTTCTGTTCACTCCTGAATTGATTATAAGGACTCACATGGTGTATCAAGCCAGTCCAACCCGTTACGAGAATATGGAATACCGTCGCTGCGGCCGGAGCGGTCTGAAATTACCTGCCGTTTCTCTTGGCCTGTGGCATAACTTCGGCGATAACGCGCATTTTGAAAATGGCCGCAAACTCATCCGCCATGCTTTTGACCATGGGATTACCCATTTCGATCTGGCTAATAACTACGGCCCGCCTCCGGGTTCTGCGGAACAACATTTCGGCCGCATCCTGCAGGAAGATTTATTACCCTACCGCGATGAGCTGATTATCTCCTCCAAAGCCGGTTACACCATGTGGGACGGCCCGTATGGAGACTGGGGCTCAAAAAAATATCTGGTCGCCAGCCTGAATCAGAGCCTGAAACGCATGGGTCTGGAGTATGTGGATATTTTCTATCATCACCGTCCTGATCCTGATACGCCGCTGGAAGAAACGATGGCGGCGCTGGATTTAATCGTACGTCAGGGCAAAGCGCTTTACGTCGGCTTGTCGAACTATCCGGCAGAACGCGCGAAAAAAGCGTTTGAGATTTTGCAGCAACTTGGCACGCCATGCCTGATCCATCAGCCGAAATATTCGATGTTCGAACGCTGGGTGGAGGCGGATTTGCTGGATACGCTGGCGGATAACGGCGTGGGTTCCATCGCCTTCTCGCCACTGGCGGGCGGCGTGCTGACGGACCGTTACCTGGCAGGTATTCCTGAAGATTCCCGTGCGGCCAGTGACAGCAAGTTCCTGACTGCGGATCAACTGACAGAAGAGAAACTGGCGAAAGTGCGTAAGCTGAATGAGATTGCCCAGGCACGTGGTCAGAAGCTGTCGCAGATGGCGCTGGCCTGGGTTCTGCGGGGCGACCGCGTGACGTCTGTCCTGATTGGCGCCAGTAAAACCAGCCAGATCGACGACGCCGTGGGCATGGTCTCACATCGCCATTTCAGCGCAGAAGAACTGGCGGCTATTGAAGGGATTTTAGTGTAAACGGTTACTCTTCAGTATAAAAAACGCGCCTTTATGGAGGCTTCGTAAGCAAACCGTTAAGGCGCGTAAATCATTCAAAACAGGATTGTAAGCAATAGAACCGGTGTCCGCTTCCCCTTATAACTGTCAGCATAAATTATAAGGAATCTGGGGCCACACATGTTAAAACCGGTACTTTTTGCGACTTTGTTCTTTGCCCTGCTCCCTGCGGCGGTACCCACCGTACAGGCCAGCAGTTTCAGCCTGAATACGCCGGGCCTTTCTATCAATATCGGTGACCGCGACAGGCGGGGTTATTACTGGGACGGCTATGACTGGCGTAACCCAAGCTGGTGGAACGGCTATCGGGGCCACCACTATGGTGCACGCAGCCCGCGCGGCTATTACTGGGATGGTTATCGCTGGCGCGATCATGGCTGGTGGAACGAACGCCATCCGCCACGTCGTCCGATGCCACCGCCGCGTTATTATTACAGCGACCACGGGCGTGCGCATTATGATCACGGCCGCGGGCCGGATCGGGGTCGGGGACATGACCGGGGGCACGGCCATGATGATCACCGGGGCGGCGGGCATGGCGACCACCGCCATTAATCAACTGAATAAAACAAACAAAAACGGGACAGCGCAAACTGTCCCGTTTTTGTTTGCCTGTCGCTGCGCAGGCGTTATTTCGACATACCGATCAGCAGATAGAGGTTAAGGCTGACGACGATCAGCACGATGACCCGGCCCGCCCACTGGACGGTTTTCGTATTCACCATATCACCCATCAGGCTGCGGTTACCGGTAAAAGCCAGCAACGGCAGCAATGCCAGCGCAATCCCGAAGCTCAGCAAGACCTGGCTCATCACCAGAATGCGTGTGGCATCTAATCCCATCAGGATCACAATAAAAGACGGCATCATGGTCACCGTACGGCGAACCCACAGCGGAATGTAGAATTTCACGAACCCCTGCATCACCACCTGCCCGGCCAGCGTACCGACCACTGTTGAAGATAAACCGGCAGCCACCAGACTCAGACCAAAGGTAGTCGCAGCAGCGTGACCCAGCAACGGTTGCAGCGTCAGATAGGCTTCATCCAGCTCGCTGATCCCACTGTGTCCGCTGAAATGAAATGCCGCTGCGGCTGTCGCCATCATCGCCAGATTCACGAAACCGGCAATAGTCATGGCAATGCCGACATCCAGCTTGGTGGCTGAATAACGCTGCGCTTTAGAGGCTTTACCGCCCCGCTGAGTCAGCGAGGAGTGCAGATAGATGACATGCGGCATGATGGTCGCACCGAGTACACCGGCAGCCAGATAGACTGAATCGGCGGTTGGCAGTGCAGGGATCAACATGCCTTTGCCCAGCGCCACCATGCTCGGTTGCGAAAAGAATAACTCAACGATATACGCCGCCGCGACAAAAAGCAGCAAACCGGCGATCACCAGTTCCAGCGGCTTTTGCCCGCGTTTTTGCAGCCCGAGGATAATAAAGGTCGCAATCCCGGTGAGCACCGCGCCTTGTAACAGCGATACCCCGAGAAGCAGTTTAAAGCCAATGGCGGCACCAATAAATTCGGCAAGATCGGTAGCCATCGCGATAATTTCCGCCTGCACCCAGTAAGCCCAGACAGCCGGACGCGGGAAACGATCGCGGATATGTTCGGCCAGGTTTTTGCCGGTGGCGATACCGAGTTTGGCAGACAACAACTGGATCAACATCGCCATGATGTTGGCCCATACCACCACCCACAGCAACTGATAACCGTAAGAGGCTCCGGCCTGAATATTAGTCGCAAAGTTGCCCGGATCGATATAACCGATGGCGGCAATAAAAGCCGGCCCCATCAGTGAAAGCTTCATCTTTCTGGACGCGCGGCCTGTGGATTCGGCCCGGCTGTTCAGCATAGTTAGTTAACCCTTACAATTATTACGCTTACATCAATCATATCTAATTGATAATGATTATCAAGTGCATTTAGAATGATCTGAGTGATTGCTCTGATAGGCAGCAGCTGTAAGCGGGAAGGTAATAACTGAGAGGTGATTCGCTCACCCGATTTCAGAAAGCCAGACGCATCGTACTTTCCTAAAACAGACATTAACGGGCCAGATTCAGAATGCATTACGGCACATGATAAAACTAGCACAGGAATGCTAATTGTGCTTAGTTTTATTAACATCTTGATTTTTTGTGTGATGAGCCGTGATTTGTTGCAATTCGTGTCTGTAATTTCTATATTTGCAATCGACTTCACGTTTTAAATGTACGCGTTACATAAAATGTCCGTCGAAATATAGCCTGCCTCTAATTTGGAGCACCCATGTCCCGAATATTGCACTTTGTATTAGCGTTGGCCGTTGTCGCTGCACTCGCTTTACTGGTGAGCCGTGACCGGAAAAATATCCGTTTACGTTTCATTGTTCAGCTGCTGGTCATCGAAGTCTTATTAGCCTACTTCTTCCTGAATTCTTCTGTTGGTTTAGGTTTTGTGAAAGGCTTCTCAGACTTGTTTGAGAAATTATTAGGATTCGCTGCGGAAGGGACCGGCTTCGTATTTGGAGGCATGAGCGATAAAGGATTAGCGTTCTTCTTCTTGAAAGTTTTGTGTCCGATCGTGTTCATTTCTGCACTCATCGGTATTTTACAACACATTCGTGTACTGCCTTTCGTCATCCGTATTATCGGTACGGTTCTGTCGAAAATTAATGGCATGGGAAAACTGGAATCTTTCAACGCCATCAGTTCCCTGATTTTGGGTCAGTCAGAAAACTTTATCGCGTATAAAGATATTCTGAGCAAAATGTCTGAAAAACGTATGTACACCATGGCAGCCACAGCTATGTCGACGGTTTCTATGTCGATTGTGGGTGCGTATATGACCATGCTCGAACCGCGCTTTGTTGTTGCTGCGCTGGTGCTCAACATGTTCAGTACTTTCATCGTACTGTCGTTGATCAACCCTTATAAAGTTGATTCAGAAGAAGACCTGCAAATCGGTAATACGCATCAGGGCCAGAGCTTCTTTGAAATGCTGGGTGAATATATCCTGGCGGGTTTCAAAGTGGCTATCATCGTTGCAGCCATGCTGATTGGTTTCATCGCACTGATCTCCTGCCTGAATGCATTGTTTGACGTGGTATTCGGTATCACCTTCCAGGGCGTGCTGGGTTATGTCTTCTATCCGTTCGCATGGATGATGGGTGTGCCAAGCCACGAAGCCTTGCAAGTCGGCAGCATCATGGCAACCAAACTGGTTTCCAATGAATTCGTTGCGATGTTGGATCTGCAGAAAGTCGCGACTGAGCTGTCACCTCGCGGCGTGGGCATCCTGTCCGTGTTCCTGGTGTCATTCGCGAACTTTTCCTCGATCGGTATCGTTGCAGGTGCTATTAAAGGTCTGAACGAACATCAGGGCAACGTGGTTTCACGCTTCGGTCTGAAACTGCTGTACGGCTCAACGCTGGTCAGCGTGTTGTCTGCTTCTATCGCAGGTCTGGTACTGGCGTAGTAAGCCAATACAGAACGACAAGAAACCCGCTTCGGCGGGTTTTTTTTATGTCTGCAATTCAGGCAGGAAAACCGGAAGGAAAATCACAAACCCCGGAAAGCAAAAAACCTGCCGAAGCAGGTTTCTTTAATATTTGGTGGAGATAAGCGGGATCGAACCGCTGACCTCTTGCATGCCATGCAAGCGCTCTCCCAGCTGAGCTATACCCCCACACGAGGTTGTATCTGTTTACTTTTTGTTTCCCTGGGAAGGAAACAGCCAACTTGCTCTGGAAAGGAAGTTGGTGGAGATAAGCGGGATCGAACCGCTGACCTCTTGCATGCCATGCAAGCGCTCTCCCAGCTGAGCTATACCCCCAATTCATGCCCGTAAAAACGGGTGAACGGGGCGCATAATATGAAACGTCGCTACCCCTGTCAACGGCTAAATCCGTTTCTGAATTCAAGCGCTGAAAAAGCCGTCAAATCCCTCATCCCTCCGGCAAAAAACACCTTTCTTCAGGGAAATTTTCAGACAGACACTTTGTTTTACAAAACACCCGCCAGCCCGCACGATTCCTAGCTTTCTGATCTGCTTACGCATTTCCTTAACATCTATGTCCGAATAATTAATAGAATGTTAGCAGACTATGAAAATCGTCTTGTTTTGAGATAAATCTCAGAATAGACTGCTCGCGCAATAATCATAACTTAAACCATTCGAGCACTCCCATGTCCTTGTATTCACCTAAAGAAATCGCTTCCATCGCCGTCACAGCGGGCGTTAATAAAAGCCGCGCCACCGTGTTGAATTTGTTAATTTTGGGCTTCCTGGCTGGCGCCTTTATCGCCACCGGTTTCCTGTTGGATCTGCATGTAATAGGGACATTACCTGCTTCCTGGGGTTCATTCAGTAACTTGCTGGGCGCTGCTGTGTTTCCGGTAGGCATCATTCTGACTGTATTAGCAGGGGGAGAACTGCTGACCGGTAATATGATGACCTTACCTATCGCCTGGTTCGCGCGTCAGATCAGCCTTTACGCTGTTTTGCGCAACTGGTTCTGGGTGACTGTCGCTAACCTGCTGGGCAGTCTGGCCGTGGCCTATTTCTTCGGTCACGTTCTGGGGCTGACGGAAGGGGCTTTCCTGAGCAAAACCGTGGCAACCGCCACTGCGAAGGTCAATGCAGACTTCATGCACGCGTTCATTTCTGGTATCGGCTGTAACTGGCTGGTGTGTCTGGCAATCTGGCTGGCCTTCGCCAGTAAAGAAGTGGGCGGCAAAGTGATCGGTATGTGGTTCCCGGTTATGGCGTTCGTGGCCATCGGCTTCCAGCACGTGGTGGCAAATATGTTCATCGTGCCTGCAGCAATCTTTGCCGGTGCTCTGAGCTGGTCAGAATATCTGCCTAACTTCGTGGCCGTCTTCCTCGGTAACGCTGTAGGGGGTGCAGGCTTCGTTGGTCTGATGTATTTCCTGGCCTACCGTCCGACCGTTGAAACACCGGCGACTGAACAACGTTAATTAAGCCGTTTTCACGCTTACGTTTTACGGAAATACAAAAGCCAGCCGGTTTCCCGTGCTGGCTTTTTTACGACTGTTTTTAACAAGCTACTGAGCGGTCATTACTGCGCTTGTGTTTCACGCTCAGCAATGAAGGCTAATGCCATATCGATACGCGCCAGCACACGGCGCTGACCGATAGCATGAACGGTGACGTCAACACCCGGTGACTGACCTGCGCCGGTTACCGCAACGCGCAGTGGCATCCCTACTTTACCCATCCCCACTTCCAGCTCATCCGCTGTGCCCTGAATCGCGTGGTGAATGTTCTCAGCAGTCCAGTCAGTGATTGCAGCCAGTTTGGCGCGCACCACTTCCAGCGGCTGGCGCGCAACCGGACGTAAATGTTTCTTCGCCGCATCCGCATCAAACTCTGCAAAATCTTCATAGAAGTAACGGCAGGACACGGCCATTTCTTTCAGGGTCTTGCAGCGCTCACCCAGCAGGGTGACGATTTCGAACAGTTGCGGGCCGTTACGGGTTTCGATACCTGCCTGCTCCACATGCCACAACAGATGGGTCGCCACATAATGCGGATCCATCGTATTAATATAGTGGTGGTTCAGCCATTGCAGTTTTTCAGTGTTGAACGCACTGGCTGATTTGCTGACGTTTTCCAGTGAAAACAGGGCCTTCATTTCATCACGGCTGAAAATTTCCTGATCGCCATGAGACCAGCCCAGACGCACCAGATAGTTCAGCAGGGCTTCGGGCAGATAACCGTCATCACGGTATTGCATCACGCCTACCGCGCCGTGGCGTTTAGACAGTTTTTTACCGTCATCGCCCAGAATCATTGAAACGTGCGCATAAACCGGTACCGGTGCGCCCAGCGCTTTCAGGATGTTGATCTGGCGCGGAGTATTGTTGATGTGATCTTCACCACGGATAACATGGCTAATTTCCATATCCCAGTCATCAACGACAACGCAGAAGTTATAGGTCGGGGAACCATCGGTACGGCGGATGATCAGATCATCAAGCTCGTCATTGCTAAATTCGATCGGACCGCGGATCTGGTCGTCAAAAATAACCGAACCTTCCTGCGGGTTACGAAAACGCACGACACACGGCTCATCGGCCGCGTGATGTTCATGGCTGTCGCGACAATGGCCGTCATAACGAGGCTTCTCGTTATTCGCCATTTGTTCCTCACGCAACGCTTCCAGACGTTCTTTAGAACAATAGCATTTATAAGCCGTGCCGTTTTCCAGCATCTCATCAATCACCGCGTTATAACGGTCAAAACGTTTGGTCTGGAAATACGGGCCTTCATCCCAGTCCAGATTCAGCCAGTTCATGCCATCCATAATCGCGTCAATAGCAGCCTGGGTGGAGCGTTCGAGATCGGTGTCTTCGATACGCAGCACAAATTCACCGCCAAGGTTGCGGGCAAAGAGCCAGGAATAGAGCGCGGTACGGGCGCCACCGACGTGCAGATAGCCGGTCGGGCTTGGGGCAAAACGGGTTTTGATTTTCATCCGGGTGCAACCTTAATCACGCAACGCCAAAAAAACGTCGCTATCAATTAACAAAAAGTGGCAGACATTCTACCACTCTGCCCTGATTCCTCAACGCACAACCAGAGGCAGTCGCGTGGTTTAAGGCCATGAATGCGTAAAGAATCGACTACGGGGGCGAGAAACCCGTCAGGTTGACTAAAAATAAGCCGAACGAACATTTTTGTTTTTAAAAAGCATTGACGTAATTTCAAGTATCCCTATAATGCGACTCCATCACGACGGGGGCGATTAGCTCAGTTGGTAGAGCATCTCCTTTACACGGAGGGGGTCGGCGGTTCGAGCCCGTCATCGCCCACCACTCTTTAAGAGTGCCGCGTTGTGATAAGTAGGAAGAATTGAGAAATGGGCGATTAGCTCAGTTGGTAGAGCATCTCCTTTACACGGAGGGGGTCGGCGGTTCGAGCCCGTCATCGCCCACCATTTCTCAGCACATTTCTTCTTACCGAGGGAAGTACCCAGAAGTGGGCGATTAGCTCAGTTGGTAGAGCATCTCCTTTACACGGAGGGGGTCGGCGGTTCGAGCCCGTCATCGCCCACCACTTCTGCGGGCCGTTAGCTCAGTTGGTAGAGCAGTTGACTTTTAATCAATTGGTCGCTGGTTCGAATCCAGCACGGCCCACCAATTCAGAGAAAAGCGCCTTCAGGCGCTTTTTTCGCATCTGTACTCCGGAACTTTAACCGTGATGGAGGCGAACCAGCTGCTGGTTCGAGCCGAGCGCAGCGAGACGACAACGCGACAGCGTTGCCCGAAGGGTAAGGCCGGAGGCCGAATCAATCCAGCACGGCCCACCAATTCAGAGAAAAGCGCCTTTAGGCGCTTTTTTCGCATCTGTACTCCGGAACTTTAACCGTGATGGAGGCGAACCAGCTGCTGGTTCGAGCCTCTCTCCCCCTCTTTCCCCCTATTTTAATTTAAACATCGGCACGACTTTGTTGTGCAGCGCCGGGTTATCGCTTTCATCTTTCAAATTCACGCCCGACAGCTGGCGATGGAAGGACTGCTCAAGCAGCCAGGCGAGTTTAAAAGCGGCCTGAGGATAATTGAGCCCTTCCGGCCGCACATTGGAAATACAATTTCTTTCCGATTCCAGCCTTTTGGTATGCGGCCCCCAGGTCATGTAAATACCTAAACTGTCGGGAGAGGATAATCCCGGGCGTTCTCCTATCAAAATCGCCACAGCCTTCGCTTTCATCACCTGCGCAATATCATCGCCCAGTGCCACCCGCGACTGATGCGCAAGTACCACCGGCCCGATTTTCAGCTCCAGCGTACGCAGATACGGCAATAACGCCGCAATCAAGGGTACGGCCTGGCGGTGCACGGCTTTCGATGACAGACCATCAGCAATGACCAGTATCACGTCTGCCGGCTCCGGTGCCAGCTGCTGCAATGCCTGACGGCTGGTTTCTGACAATTTGCGCCCGAGATCAGGACGACAAAGATAGGTCGCCCTGTCCGGAGCCGCGCTGGCAACGGTCAGTGTTTCCAGCCCCAGCGCATAAAGTTCGGGTTCAAGCTTCTGGCTGTCAAAGGGCTGATGTACGGCATCACGCGCCTGCGCATGCGCTAAACCAAACCGTAGCAGCTCTTCTGTGGGCAAACTCGACCCTGCCCGTCCCAGCGCGATACGTGCGGCCGTAAACTGACGCAGCGTTTCCCAGGGGTTATTATGTACCACGGACGATAAGCCCTGCCCTTTTTGATTGTTCATCAACGCCAACCTCAGCTCAGTTGCGGTAACTGACGCAGTAACGGATGGGACGCACGGGTATCCTGTAAGGCGCCCTGCGGATCAATAATTTTCATTTTCTCCAGCCACACGGCAAATTCCGGCGCATGTTTCAGCCCGAGTAATTCGCGGATATATAACGCATCATGGAAAGAAGTGCTCTGATAATTGAGCATGATGTCATCCGCGCCCGGTACGCCAATCAGGAATGTCAGTCCGGCGGTGCCAAGCAGCGTCAGTAAAGTATCCATATCATCCTGATCGGCTTCGGCATGGTTGGTGTAACAGACATCGCAACCCAGCGGTACGCCCAGCAGTTTGCCGCAGAAATGGTCTTCCAGTCCTGCACGGATGATTTGCTTGCCGTCATACAGATATTCCGGCCCGATAAACCCCACCACGGTATTGATCAGCAGCGGTGAAAAATGCCGTGCAATCGCGTATGCCCGCGCTTCACAGGTTTGCTGATCTATCCCGAAGTGTGCATTAGCGGATAAACAACTCCCCTGCCCGGTTTCGAAATACATCACATTGTCGCCGAGCGTCCCACGCCTGAGGCTGAGTGCCGCCTGTTGCGCTTCCGCCAGCAATGCCAGATTGATACCAAACCCGCTGTTCGCCGCTTCAGTGCCTGCAATTGACTGAAACACCAGATCCACCGGCGCGCCGCGCTCCACCAGTTTGATGGTGTTGGTAACATGGGTCAGAACACAGGACTGCGTAGGGATGTCAAAGCGCGTGATGATGTCATCAAGCATGTAATTGAGATTTTCCAGCAACGGTAAACTGTCGCTGGCGGGATTGATGCCGATTACCGCATCGCCGGAACCATAGAGCAAGCCGTCAAGCATACTGGCGGCAATGCCCTGTAAGTTATCGGTCGGATGATTCGGTTGCAGGCGCACGCTCATGTGACCAGGCAATCCGATAGTGTTGCGAAATTGAGTGATCACTCTGCATTTTTTAGCCACCAGGATCAGATCCTGATTACGCATCAGCTTGCTGACAGCCGCCGCCATTTCCGGCGTAATCCCGCGGGCAACCGCAGCCAGCACCGTACTGTCCGTTTTCTCACTGAGCAGCCAGTCGCGGAAATCTCCGACGGTGAGATGCGAGATCGCGGCAAACGCCGCGACATCATGAGTATCGACAATCAGCCGCGTGACCTCATCATCCTCATACGGCACCAGTAATTGTTGCAGAAAGGTTTTGAGCGGCACATCGGCCAGTGCCATTTTCGCCGCCATCCGCTCTTCGGCGCTGGCGGCAGCCACTTCAGCCAGATAATCACCTGACCGTGCGGGCGACGCCTTTGCCATCAGTTCGCGTAAATCCTTAAACTGATAGCGTCGGTGACTTAATGTCGTCTGAAACATAACACTCCTTAGCGCACCGGATTATTTGCTGCTTTTAGCGGGCACCGGGCGCAGGCCACGTAATTGCGGATCTTCTGCAGCATCCGTTCGCGCCTGATGGGTGATGCGGAACCAGGCATACGCCAGCAACATCATGGCGGCGAAAATCAGAAACAGTAAGGTGTTGTAGTAAATCATAGCGATCAGACAGACAACAGCCAGTACCAGCGCCAGCGCCGGTGCAAAAGGATAGAGCGGCGCACGGAACGGGCGGATTAAATTCGGTTCGCTGCGACGCAGCTTAAACAGCGCGGCCATAGAAATGATGTACATCACAATGGCACCAAATACCGACATCGTCACGATATTGGCCGTCAGCGGCTGGCCGCCGATGACGATCAGTGAATCTGAGAAAATGGCCGCAATGCCCACAACGCCCCCGGCGATGATACCGAGATGCGGTGTCTGGAAACGGGCATTGACGCTGGCCAGTCGTTTAGGCAAATAACCCGCCCGGGCCAGCGCAAAGATCTGCCGGGAATATCCCATGATAATGCCATGGAAAGAGGCTATCAGGCCAAACAGCCCCAGCCAGACCAGCATATGTAGCCAGCCGCTGTTGCTGCCGACAATCAGTTTCATGGCCTGTGGTAAGGGGTCGTTAATGTTCGACAGCTTGGTCCAGTCGCCCACACCACCGGCAAACAACATCACGCCGAGCGCCAGAACGGTCAGGGTCAGAATACCGCCGATAAAGGCTTTCGGAATGGTACGCTGCGGATCTTTTGCCTCCTCTGCGGCCATTGATGCACCTTCTATGGCCAGGAAAAACCAGATGGCAAAAGGTATGGCTGCAAAGATGCCGGAAAACGCCGCCGGGCTGAAAGTGTCGCTGCCCGCCCATCCGCCGTGAACAAAGTTCGACATTTCAAAACCGGGTGCCACCACGCCCATAAAGACCAGCAATTCGAAAATCGCCAGTAACGTGACCAGCAGTTCAAAGGTGGCGGCAATACTGACACCAAGAATATTGAGCACCATAAACACCAGATACGCGCCTACAGCCACCCATTTCGGCTCAATGGCCGGAAACTGCACATTGAGATACGCGCCGATCGCCATCGCGATAGCGGGCGGTGCAAAGACAAATTCCACCAGCGTGGCAAAACCCGCCACAAATCCACCGGTGGGCCCGAACGCACGGTAAGCGTAAGCGAAAGGCCCGCCGGCGTGCGGAATCGATGTGGTGAGTTCAGTAAAACTGAAAATAAAGGCACAATACATGGCCGCTATCACCAGTGCGGTGATAAGAAAGCCCAGCGTGCCTGCCTGCGCCCAGCCATAACTCCAGCCAAAATATTCGCCGGAGATTACCAGTCCGACAGCGATGCCCCAGAGTTTAAAGCTCCCCAGTGTACGTTTTAAAACGGGTGCGACTTTCGTGGTTTGCATAAATGATCCCCTGCCCGGTGGTAAATCAATTCTGTAAGAAGAGAAAATGTGACAGCCTTGCCCATTTCTGGTGTTACAAAGGTTGATGTTGCAAAGGCTGTACCACTTAAGAAGCCCTGAGCAAATGCGGTCCGGAGCCGTATTCCGGGGAGATTTGCCACATTTTAGCGCGCTGCAGTCAACCGCATCTCCGAAATGGTGCGTTGAAAAAGTGTCACCAAATGGCGCTACACTTTGGCTTCTCAGAACGAAGATGTGCAAAAAGGAGAACATCGCATGGCGACCCTGGAACAGAGAATCGTTACCTGGCTCAGAGAGGAACCACTTCACTTGCAGGCGCTGACGCAGGCACATGCACTGGGTCTTAACGACGGGTGGCTGGCGGCGGGATTTGTCCGGAATCTGGTCTGGGACCGGCTGCACGGCTATATACAGGCCACACCGCTTAATGATATCGACCTGGTATATTTCAATCCTCAGGATTGTTCGGCACAGACTGACAAACGCTATGAACAACATCTGAAATCGAATTCGCCCGATCTCCCCTGGTCAGTGAAAAATCAGGCCCGCATGCATGAGCGCCACGGTCACACGCCTTATGCCTCCAGCGCTGAGGCAATGAGCTACTGGGTGGAAGTGGAAACCGCTATCGGCGCAAGAATGAATACTGACGGGCAAATCGAGCTGAATGCACCGCTGGGACTGGAGGCTTTGTTTGCTTTCAGTATTACGCCAAACCCGCGCCATGCGATCCCCGCCGTTTTTGCCGAACGGGTCCGCAGCAAAGGCTGGCTGAGCCGGTGGCCGAAGCTCAGCGTGAAAGCGTGAATCGAATAAAAACCACAAATACTGTAAGGAATATGAAAAGCCGGTAAAGCCTCTCTGATTACTGCCGATATCTGTTACGCACGCTTACGTGCAAAATTTGATTCTTACTAAGTGAGGCTTTTTATGACAACTATCAGCGCGACTGGCAGTCCGGTGGGCTCCGCGTCCACCAGTGACTCAGGCAGTGCCAGCCAGATTGCAAAACTGACTAAGCAGATTACCAAACTGACTGAACAGCTCAAAAGTCTGGGCGGTTCAGGCGAAGATGCTGACACAGTTAAGCAAAAGCAAGAACTCCTGCAGCAGCAAATCGAACTGCTGCAACAGCAAATCGCTCAGATTCAACAACAGCAGGCTCAGAAAGCGCTTCAGCAACAGCAGCAACAACAAGCCGCCGCCGAAATGAAGAAAGACGAAGGCGTGAATAAGCCCTCAGAAACCAATGCTGTCGATATTTACGTGTAACCGCAGTTAAAGCCTGAAACAGCCGGCAAGGTATCAGAGTCCGTACATTCCCTGCTGGCTGCGTTTTTCCCGCAATAAGTTCGCCTGCTCTTTCACCACCTGCCAGATAGCCTGCGCAGCGGGTGATAACGACCGGTTTTTACGTTTGACCAACATCAGTACCCGGTTAATTTCCGGCACCAGATTTTTCACCACCAGACGACTCCCTTGCGGCATGGGTAAAGCCAGCGCCGGGATCACACTGATGCCAATCCCGGCTTCAACCATCGGGAATAAAGTGGCCGGATGGCCGATTTCCTGGGCGATCATGGTATCCACTTTCTGCGCTTTCAGTGCGCCGTCAATCAGGATCCGGCTTCCTGATGCGTAATCCTGCAGCACCAGTTTTTGGCCGTTCAGCGCCTGCCATTCAATTTCCGCCAGCGCCGCCAGCGGGTGATCCTCGCGACACATCAGTAAAAACGGCTCGTGCAAAATAGGCTCGCAGTCGAGGTCGGTGCTTTCACCCGGATCAATCACAATGCCGAAATCCACTTCCGCATTTCTGACGCTGTGAAGCACCAGTTGCTGCGCCTGGTCACGCAGCAGGATACTGATCTCAGGATACTGTCGCTCGCCGCTGGAGATACATTGTGGCATCAGTTGCGCCGAAATCGTCTGGCTTGAAGCAATGCGCACCCGGCCATTGTGCTGTGTGCCAAAGCTGCGGGTATCAAGCAGCATGGCGTGGAGTTCGTCGAGCAACGGCTCGACACGATTCGCCAGGCGCAGACCGGCGTCGGTGAGCACGACTTCGCGCGTTGTACGGTCCAGCAAGCGTACCCCCATTTCAGCTTCCAGTTCTTTCATACTGTGGCTGACAGCCGACTGGCTTAACCCTATCGCTTCCCCTGCCCGGCTAAAACTGCCATAGCGTGAAACCGCCACGAACACGCGAAGTTGTCTGAGTGAATAATTCATGAATTTTCTGCATTAATGGATTAAATAAATCAATTTTTTAATTATATCGGAAAAGCACAAAATAGCCGCATTCAGAGACAACCTTTCCGAGACCTGCTATGCGCTTCTTACCTGATCGCTTCACCCTGACACTTATCGCCACTGTTCTGCTGGCGACATTCTTCCCGGCCAGCGGCATATTTGTCGCTTTCTTCAATAACCTGACCATTTTCGCCATTGGTCTGTTGTTTTTCATGCATGGCGCAAAACTCTCACGCGAAGCTATTTTTCAGGGCAGCAATAACTGGCGTTTACATTTATGGGTGATGTTCAGCACTTTCATTTTATTCCCGATCCTCGGGCTGCTTTTTCAGTGGTGGCATCCGGTGGATGTCAGCCCGCAAATTTACAGCGGCTTTGTGTATCTGTGTATTTTGCCTGCCACCGTGCAGTCGGCGATTGCGTTTACCTCACTGGCGGGCGGCAACGTGGCGGCAGCGGTGTGCAGTGCTTCCGCATCAAGCCTGCTGGGGATATTTGTTTCACCGTTGCTGGTCAGCCTGCTGATGCATGTACAGGGGGAAACGGGGAATGGTTTAGCACAGGTCTGGCATATTGTGCTGCAACTGCTGGTGCCGTTTGTCGCCGGACACTTGCTGCGTCCGCTGATTGGCGGCTTTGTCGAACGCCACCGTAAAATGATTGGCAAAACCGACCAGACATCGATTTTGCTGGTGGTGTATTCCGCTTTCAGTGAAGCCGTGACTCAGGGGATCTGGCATCAGGTCGGTGTCGGCTCACTGTTGTTTATCCTGTTGTTCAGTCTGGTACTGCTGGCCTTTATTCTGGTCATTAACACCTACATGGCGCGCTGGATGGGCTTCAGTAAACCCGATGAAATCACTATCGTATTCTGCGGCTCGAAGAAAAGTCTGGCGAACGGTATTCCGATGGCAAATATTCTGTTTCCGGTCAGTGCCATTGGCATGATGGTGCTGCCGCTGATGATTTTCCATCAGGTACAGCTGATGACCTGTGCGGTGCTGGCAAAACGTTATCAGAAAAAACAACAAGCAGTGTCACTGCAACAGGCACAGGCAACGGAATAGTCGTCGCTGAAGGACAGACAGAGAGCAAAAAGAAAAAAGGCGCTGACATCAGCGCCTTCTACATCGGGTAGACGGACCGTTACTCGTCGGTGCCACCCAGCCCCGGACCATGACGACGCAGCGGATTGATCAGGCTTTGCAATCCTTCACTTTTGATCGCCAGCGTCAGTTGCATCAGTTCACCCAGTTTCCCCTGAGGGAATTCGTCTTTACGGGCGAACCACAGTAAATATTCTTCCGGCAGGTCGATCAGCACGCGTCCGGCATACTTACCGAACGGCATGACCGTATTGGCTATCTGGATCAGATCTTCTTTTTCCATGCTTTACTCACCCAGCAGACGGATCATTTCCGCCTCGTCGATCACCTCAATACCCAGTTCCTGTGCTTTCGCCAGCTTGGATCCTGCCGCTTCACCGGCAATCACCAGATCAGTTTTCTTCGACACGCTGCCGGAGACTTTTGCCCCCAGCGCGGTCAGACGATCTTTGGCTTCATCGCGTGAAAGGATCGAAAGCGAACCGGTCAACACCACGGTTTTACCGGCAAACGGACTGTCAATTTCCTCCGGCACAATGACCTGCACTTCCGGCCAGTGAATATTGATTTCAGGGCTTAACAGCTCATCAATCACCTGCTGGTTATGTTCTTCCGACAGGAAATTGACCACATGTTTAGCCACCACATCGCCGACATCCTGCACGCTTTTCAGCGACTCAATATCTGCCGCTTTAAGCGCCTCAACCGAGCCGTAATGCGCGGCAAGGTTAGCGGCTGTGGCTTCGCCCACTTCACGAATGCCCAGCGCATACAGGAATCTGGCCAGCGTGGTTTCTTTGGCTTTTTCCAGCGCAGTAACCACGTTCTGTGCCGATTTAGGTCCCATGCGATCCAGACCGGTAAGTTTACCCGCCGTCAGCCGGAACAGATCCGCCGGCGTTTTGACATATTCTTTCTCGACCAGTTGATCGATGATTTTGTCGCCCATGCCATCAACATCCAGCGCCCGGCGGGAGACAAAATGTTTCAGCGCTTCTTTACGCTGTGCACCACAAATCAGACCCGCCGTACAACGCGCTACCGCTTCACCTTCGACACGTTCGACATCGGAGTGACAGACCGGACAATGCGTCGGGAAAACCACTTCACGGGCATCTTGCGGACGTTCATCCAGCACCACGCCCACGACCTGTGGGATAACGTCACCGGCACGGCGGACAATCACGGTATCGCCGATACGCAGGCCCAGACGTTCGATTTCATCAGCATTATGCAGCGTTGCGTTGCTGACCATCACACCCGCAACCAGCACGGGATCAAGACGTGCGACCGGCGTGATCGCACCGGTGCGCCCGACCTGGAACTCGACATCTTTCACCCGCGTAATCTGTTCCTGCGCCGGGAATTTAAACGCTGTCGCCCAACGCGGTGCCCGCGCCACAAAACCCAGTGCTTCCTGAATATCCAGCGAATCAATTTTCACGACCACGCCGTCAATATCAAACCCCAGCAATGGACGTTCCGCTTCAACCTGACGGTAAAACGCCAGCACTTCATCACTGCCGGTGCAAAGACGCACACGATCGCTGACCGGTAAACCCCAGGCCTTGAATTGTTGCAGGCGGGCAAGATGACTACGCGGCAGCTCCCCCCCTTCCAGCAGACCCACGCCGTAGCAGAAGAAAGTCAGCGGACGTCTGGCGGTGATACGCGGATCAAGCTGACGTAATGAACCTGCAGCAGCATTACGCGGGTTAGCAAATACTTTGCCCCCGGTACGGCGTGCTTCAGCGTTCATCGCCTCAAAGCCCGGCTGTGGCATAAATACTTCACCCCGCACCTCAAAACGTGCAGGAATATTGTCGCCATGCAGGCGCAGGGGGATGGCACGTATTGTGCGCACGTTGGCCGTAATATTCTCACCGGTCGTGCCATCGCCACGTGTGGCGGCCTGCACCAGTTCGCCATTTTCATACAACAGGCTCACTGCCAGCCCGTCAAGTTTCAGCTCGCAGCAGAAAGTCAGCGGTTCTGACGTCTTCAGACGATCCTGAACACGTTTATAAAATGCCAGATAGCTTTCTTCATCAAATACGTTGTCCAGCGACAACATCGGTATCTGATGCCTGACCTGTTCAAATGCGGAAAGCGGTGCCGCGCCCACGCGCTGCGTCGGTGAATCTGCGGTGACCAGTTCAGGATGCGCGGTTTCCAGCTCACGTAACTCGCGCATTAAGCGGTCATATTCGGCGTCAGGCACTTCCGGGGCATCCAGAACGTGATATTGATATTCGTGATGGCGTAACTGAGTGCGTAACTGATTGATCTGTTCTTCGATAGTGGCCATGACTCACCGTGGAGATAAAAAACCCCCGGCAAGCGGGGGTCAGGGGAATGGGTATTTCACGAAAGCCTGACTCAGGCGATCGCCTCGAGGACCTCGCGGATCCGCGCTTTGTACGTTTCGAGCTTCTGCGGCGTAATCATACGACGCTCATCGTCAAGCACCATCGCACCGACATCATCGGCAATACGTTGGGCAGACTGCAGCAGCAGTTTGAAGTTCTGATGCGCATCACCGTAGCAAGGCACCATCATAAACAACGTCACACCCGGCGTAGAGAAGTCAGACATATTGTCCGGGTCAAAAGAACCCGGTTTAACCATATTGGCCAGACTGAACAACACCGGACCGCTCCCGGCAGGGCTGACATGGCGATGGAAAATATTCATCGCACCAAACTGGAAACCGGCCTGAAGCACGCTGTTAAGCAACACTTCACCACCGATGACACCGCCCTGATGGGCAGCAACATGCAGTACCAGGACCGTTTCTTTCAGTTTCGCTTTCTCAGCCGGGGCTTCTTCTGCCGGGGCAAAAGGCGCAGCCTGAGGTTCTGCTTTCGCAGCAGGCGCCGCGTCAGCATGGATATCTTGCGGCGCAACCGGCGCATGCGTTCTGGCTTCAGGTGCGGAGTCCTGAGGTGCAAAATCAGCGACAGGTTCGCGACGCGGTGCAGTGGCGGATTCAGAGGCTGAATAACCACTCAGCAACGGATCATCCTGCGCAGCATATTGCTGTGGCTGAGCCGGTTGTTGAGGACGAGCAACAGGTGCTGGCGCTGGCTGCGCAGGAGAAACCTGCGGCTGACGTGGCGGTGCAGTCTGTTCAGGCTCATCATACTGACCAAAAGTCGGTTCATCCTGAGGATAAGCAGGACGCACGCGCACTTCCCCCACTCCATCGACAAAATCTTCGGACGGAGATTGTTCCCGTTCTTTTTTCACACGTTTAGCTGGACGATCGCGGAAAAGCGAAGAGCGTTCTTTACGGCTGGTCCACAAACCGTGTAACAACAACGCTATTATGGCGATCGCACCAACAACGATTAATATCAGACGCAAATCCTGCATCATTGCTATCTCTGTTGTTCTAATACATTGCCACCACGGCAAACATTCACATGATTAACTCTATTTGCCCACGTAGATAAGTGCAAGTCTCGACTCTACTTTCTGCTAATAAATAGGGCAGTTGCACCTTTTTTTGCTGTTTTTTCAGCCAATCCACCGCTAGCCAGTGGAAAATCATACCGATATGATAGCCCATGTCATTCAACTCAGAGAGAAAATTTCGTTTATGAGCTCATCGCAAAGCGCCAGACAAGAAAACGGCGTACATTATTTCACACAGGGCTGGACGCTCATTTCCTTACCCGGGATACGACGTTTTGTGATTTTACCCCTGGCTGTCAACGTGCTGCTGATGGGCGGTGCATTCTGGTGGCTGTTCACCCAACTGGGTGAATGGATCCCGGCAATGATGAGCAAGGTGCCGTCGTGGCTCAGCTGGCTGGATTATCTGATCTGGCCAGTGGCGGTGCTTTCCGTGGTACTGGTGTTCAGCTATTTCTTCAGCACCCTTGCCAACTGGATAGCCGCCCCCTTCAGCGGATTACTCGCCGAACAGCTCGAAGCGCGTCTTACCGGCAAACCGCTGCCTGATACGGGCATCTGGGACATCATGAAAGATCTCCCGCGCATCATGAAACGTGAGTGGCAGAAACTGGCGTATTACCTGCCACGCGCCCTGCTGCTGTTCGCGCTGTATTTCATTCCGGTGATAGGCCAGACTATCGCGCCCGTACTGTGGTTCTTTTTCAGCGCGTGGATGGTCGTGATTCAGTATTGCGATTATCCGTTCGATAATCACAAAGTCAGTTTTGCCGATATGCGTCGCTCACTTGGCAGCAATAAAATCGACAACATGCAATTTGGTTCTCTGGTCAGTCTGTTTACGATGATCCCGGTGCTGAATCTGGTGATCCTGCCGGTTGCTGTATGCGGCGCGACGGCCATGTGGTGTGACCGTTACCGCGATGTTTACGTCAAAAATAATATCGATGTGAATGCCACCCGAAAATAGTCCCTTTTTCTCACAGCCGCCTGCGGGCGGCTGCCTGCTATGCTTGACTTTTCTTCACCGAACTTATTTCTTAATAACGTATCGGTATAGCAAATACCAAAACCTTACTTCACTGGGAAAGCGGTTCGCGTATGCTTTCCTGATTCCCACTTATTTCATAGTGTTGAAAGCTTCACACCGTGAATATTTCATACAGGTAAAGGACGGGTTATGAGCAAGATCTATGAAGACAATTCATTAACAATTGGCCATACGCCACTGGTTCGTCTGAACCGTATCGGTAATGGTCGTATTCTGGCTAAGGTCGAGTCACGTAACCCGAGCTTCAGCGTAAAATGCCGTATCGGTGCGAACATGATTTGGGATGCTGAGAAAAAAGGCATTCTGACCAAAGATATCGAACTGGTTGAACCCACCAGCGGTAACACCGGTATTGCACTGGCTTATGTGGCTGCCGCGCGGGGTTACAAACTGACACTGACCATGCCGGAAACCATGAGTGTTGAACGTCGTAAGCTGCTTAAAGCTCTCGGCGCCAATCTGGTGCTGACCGAAGGCGCCAAAGGCATGAAAGGCGCGATTGCCAAAGCCGAAGAAATTCAGGCCAGCGATCCGCAGCGTTATCTCATTCTTCAGCAGTTCAGCAACCCGGCCAACCCGGCTATCCACGAACAGACTACCGGCCCGGAAATCTGGGAAGATACCGATGGCGCAGTGGATGTGTTGATCGCAGGCGTGGGTACCGGCGGCACGATCACCGGAACGGGTCGTTATCTGAAAAGTAAAAAAAGCAGCGTGAAACTGGTGGCCGTCGAGCCAACCGACTCTCCCGTTATCACCCAGACACTGAACGGCGAAGAAGTCAAACCGGGCCCGCATAAAATTCAGGGTATCGGTGCAGGTTTTATTCCGGGTAACCTGGATCTGGAGTTGCTGGATCGCGTTACGCTGATCACCAACGATGAATCCATTCACATGGCACGCCGTCTGATGGAAGAAGAAGGTATTCTGGCCGGGATTTCTTCCGGTGCAGCAGTTGAAGCTGCGGTGAAATTATCCAAAGAACCGGAGTTTGCAGATAAGACTATCGTGGTTATTCTGCCTTCTTCTGGTGAACGCTATCTGAGCACCGCATTGTTTGCAGATTTATTCACCGAGAAAGAATTGCAACAATAATGCCACATCCTTAAAAGCGGCTAAAAAAGCACCTCAAGGGGTGCTTTTTTGTGGCCTGCGTCAAACTTTACACCACTTCGTCATTGATTTTACCCGCCAGGTTTAGTATTTAACCGGACAATTATTTCGATGCTCGAAATTAATCGCTTCCATGACGCTTCCCGGCTGAATCGATTTACTGATTTGTTACATCAGGGAAAAAGACGGCATAATGGAGGAATAACAGAAAAAGCCTGGATCCAGGGCAAAGAGTTTTATCGCTGAGTGCGTTATTTTCTCTTTTCTGTTGCATCTGAACCTGCCCCTGAACCATAGTCAGGCGCTAATCTCTACAGGCTAAAGTGAAGGCCATAAGCTAAACTTTAGCTCCACAACATTACTTTAATAAGTTGGGGAAACAACAATGTTCCAGCAAGAAGTTACTATTACCGCTCCTAATGGTCTGCACACCCGCCCTGCTGCACAGTTCGTGAAAGAAGCTAAAGGTTTCGCTTCTGACATCACCGTGACTTCAAACGGTAAAAGCGCCAGTGCTAAAAGCCTTTTCAAACTGCAAACTCTGGGCCTGACCCAAGGTACCGTTGTGACCCTCTCAGCTGAAGGTGAAGACGAGCAGAAAGCCGTTGAACACTTGGTAAAACTGATGGCAGAGCTCGAGTAATAAACAACCGCTCTTATATAGTTTAAACCAGTCAAGAGAAAGGTAGGGTTATGATTTCAGGCATTTTAGTATCTCCCGGTATCGCTTTCGGCAAAGCACTTCTGTTGAAAGAAGATGAAATTGTCATCAACCGGAAAAAAATCTCTCCAGATCACGTTGATCAGGAAGTTGAACGTTTCCTGACGGGCCGTGCGAAAGCCTCTGCTCAACTGGAAGTGATCAAGACTAAAGCCGGTGAGACCTTCGGTGAAGAGAAAGAAGCCATCTTCGAAGGCCACATCATGTTGTTGGAAGACGAAGAGCTTGAACAGGAAATCATAGCCCTTATCAAAGACGAGCACGCTTCTGCTGACGCTGCAGCTTTCTCTGTCATTGAAGGCCAGGCGAAAGCCCTGGAAGAGCTTGATGACGAATACCTGAAAGAACGTGCGGCTGACGTACGCGACATCGGCAAACGTCTGCTGCGCAATATTCTGAACATGACCATCGTTGATCTGAGCTCCATTCAGGACGAAGTTATCCTGGTTGCGACCGATCTGACGCCGTCAGAAACTGCACAGCTGAACCTGAACAAGGTTCTGGGCTTTATTACTGATTTGGGTGGCCGTACTTCTCACACCTCGATCATGGCCCGCTCACTGGAACTGCCTGCTATCGTGGGTACCAGCGACGTGACCAAACAAGTCAAAAATGATGACTACCTGATCCTCGATGCCGTGAACAATAAAATCTATGTCAATCCGACAGCAGACATTATTGACGAGCTGAAAGCCGTTCAGAACCAGTACATCAGTGAAAAAGACGAACTGACTAAGCTGAAAGACTTACCGGCTATTACGCTGGATGGCCATCAGGTAGAGGTTTGTGCCAACATCGGTACCGTGCGCGACGTCGCGGGTGCAGAGCGCAATGGCGCTGAAGGTGTCGGCCTGTATCGTACAGAATTCCTGTTCATGGACCGTGACAGCCTGCCTACCGAAGAAGAGCAATTCCAGGCATACAAAGCCGTTGCTGAAGCGATGGGGTCACAGGCGGTTATCGTACGTACCATGGACATCGGCGGTGATAAAGACCTGCCGTACATGAACCTGCCGAAAGAAGAAAACCCGTTCCTGGGTTGGCGCGCAATCCGTATCTGCCTTGATCGCAAAGAAATTCTTCACGATCAGTTGAAAGGCATCCTGCGTGCCTCTGCCTTCGGTAAATTGCGCATCATGTTCCCGATGATCATTTCAGTCGAAGAAGTGCGTGAACTGAAAGCAGAACTTGAACTGCTGAAAGCGCAACTGCGTGAGAAAGGTCAGGCATTCGATGAAACCATTGAAGTGGGTGTGATGGTTGAAACGCCAGCAGCAGCTGTGATTGCGCATCACCTGGCGAAAGAAGTTGATTTCTTCAGTATTGGTACAAACGATCTTACCCAGTATACTTTGGCAGTGGATCGCGGTAACGAGCTGATTTCTCATCTGTACAACCCAATGTCACCGTCTGTGCTTGGTTTAATTAAACAAGTTATTGACGCATCTCATGCTGCCGGTAAATGGACAGGGATGTGCGGCGAGCTAGCCGGCGACGAACGTGCTACACTTCTTCTATTGGGCATGGGGTTAGATGAGTTCAGCATGAGTGCTATCTCTATCCCACGCATCAAGAAAATTATTCGCAATACAAACTTCGAAGATGTGAAAGCGCTGGCAGACCAGGCCCTGGCCCAACCTACGGCGCAAGAGTTGATGAACCTGGTTAACAAGTTCATTGAAGAAAAAACACTCTGCTAATTGCGCGATGCTGGTAAAGCTGCCCAAATTAATGCTTAGGAGAAGATCATGGGTTTGTTCGATAAACTGAAATCATTGGTTTCTGATGATAAAAAAGACGTAGGTACCATTGAGATTGTGGCACCGCTGTCTGGTGAAATTGTCAATATTGAAGACGTGCCTGACGTTGTTTTCGCTGAGAAAATCGTAGGTGACGGTATTGCTATTAAACCTGCTGGCAACAAAATGGTTGCTCCGGTTGATGGCACTATCGGTAAAATCTTCGAAACTAACCATGCTTTCTCAATCGAATCCGACAGTGGCATCGAGTTGTTCGTGCACTTCGGTATCGACACCGTTGAACTGAAAGGCGAAGGCTTCAAACGCATCGCTGAAGAAGGCCAGCGCGTTAAGAAAGGCGATTTGGTTATCGAGTTTGATCTGGCGCTGCTGGAAGAGAAAGCGAAGTCTACTCTGACTCCGGTTGTTATCTCTAACATGGACGAGATCAAAGAGCTGATTAAACTGACGGGTAGCGTGACTGTGGGCGAAACCCCGATCATCCGCATCAAAAAGTAATTCGCTCAGCGAGAAATAAAAAACGGCGCCTAATCAGCGCCGTTTTTTATTGCCTGTAAATATCTGTCCGCAAAATAATTAGAGTGACAGGACAAAAGGCTATAGCTTTTTGAACAGCGCTTGCGCTGGCCCCAATGCATCTTCAGCCCGGATTATGACGCAGGCTTCCAGTGCGGGACTTGAAGGCTGATAATTAGCCCATGAGGCTGCGCGTTACGGGCATCCACTTTACCTTCATGGGCCAACATCACTTTACGGGTGATAGCCAGCCCAAGGCCATAGCCTTTGCCTGACAGCGGCGATTTAACGCGCACGAACGGGTCAAAGATACTCGAAAGCTTATCCTCTTCCACACCCGGCCCCTGATCGGCCACTTCAATCTGCAAATACTGCTCAATCTGTGCCAGTGAAACACTGATAGTTTGCCCGCGGGCCGAAAAGCGCAGCGCATTACGCACTACGTTATCTACCGCACGACGCATCAGTTCAGCATTGCCTTTTACCGTGTAATCCAGGTTATCCGGAGACGAGGGATACATCGCAATTTCAACACCCGGCAACTGCGCTTCATAGCGCGCATCGTTAACCACGGCTTCCACCAGCCCGTAGAGATCAAAGTACTCTTCATCAGGAATTTCACTGCTTTCGGTGCGCGATAACGCCAGCAGTTCGCCGATCATTTTATCCAGCCTCCCCGCCTCGTGTTCTATGCGGCTCAGGGAGCTTTCGACGTTCGACGGATTCTGCCGCGCCAGACCGATGGCCAGTTGCAAGCGCGCCAGCGGGGAGCGCAGTTCGTGCGAGACATCATGCAGCAGCTCTTCCCGCGCCCTGACCAGCACTTGCAGGCGTTCAGCCATCGAGTCGAAATCGCGCGCCACTTCGGACAATTCATCGTGCCGCTTACCCATGCTGCTAAACAGACGTACCGATAAATCGCCTTGCGCCACCCGATCAAAAGCTTTACGCATTTGCAGCATCGGCCGTGTCAGGTTCCACGCCAGAACGGCACTGAACAGCAACCCGCCAAGCCCGCCCAGCCACAACAATGGCGGTGGCATATTCAGCAGTTCGCGGTGGTGCTTTCGTGGCCGGTATTCATCCATCAGCCCCGCCACGTCATAACGCAGACGGTAACCCTGGCCGTCGGGCCCCTGCACAAACTCCACCACTTCATGCGGCGTTTTTCCGGGCTCAAGCTCCTGCATGCTGCTACCTTTTGCCGGCAGCAAAGACGGTGACACCGAAAAGAACTGCCGGTCATCTTGCGGCCAGTCAGCAATCATGGCATTCAGTGCAGGCATACCGCCGGAATGCAGCGTGGACACAGCCGAAGTAATTTGAAGTTTCACAAACCGGCGGGCAATACCACTTTCCGGCGGTTCATGCGGATTGTAGAAAGCAAAAACCACCCAGAGCCCCTGAGCGATTGCCACGAAAGTAAACCAGAAACCCAGCAATATTTTCCAGAACAACCTGCCGCGCAGTCGTTTAGCGGATTCGATAGCCAATGCTGCGCACCGTTTCAATAGTCAGCATATCGCCACCTTCAAGTGACCCCAGTTTCTGGCGGATGTTACTGATATGCACATCAATACTGCGGTCATACGCTTCACGCGGACGCCCGAGACCTTTTTCCGACAATTCATCTTTGGAGACCACACGTTCAGGCGAACGCAACAGTAATTCCAGCAGGTTGAACTCAGAAGCGGTCAGATCGAAGGGCACGCCGCGCCATTCACTGCTCCGGGTCGCCGGATTCAGCGTCAGATCACCATAGTTGACCGAGGACGTATCAGCGTGTGATTGCTGCTGTTCTTCCACACGACGCAATACAGCACGCAAACGTGCCACCAGTTCACGTGGATAGCACGGTTTCGGCATATAATCATCCGCCCCCATTTCCAGACCGATGACGCGATCAATGTTGTCCCCTTTCGCGGTCAGCATGATGATCGGCAGCCGGCTGTTTTTACGCACCTGACGCAATACATCAATACCGCTCATGTCTGGCAGCATAATATCCAGGATCATCGCGGTGTATTCGCCAGACATCGCACCTTCCACACCCGCTTTACCGGTCAGCACCAGAGACGCATCAAAACCTTCTGCAATCAGGTATTCACTGAGCATGGTGCCTAATTCAAGGTCGTCATCGACTAATAAAATTTTCATTGTTCATTTCCGCCTGGCTAAAATTTTGGTCATTTTTACCACTAAGCCAGCCATTCGCAGCCGCTTTTACTCTAATTTTACATTCAACAGCTGAATATAGAATTAAACATTAAAAACCCCAGTGGATAAATAACGGTCACCGCGATCACAAATAATCGCCACTATCACGCTGCCCGGATGGCTTCTGGCCACGCGCAACGCACCCGCTACCGCGCCGCCGGAACTCACCCCACAGAAGATACCTTCCGACCGCGCCAGCGCCCGCATGGTATCTTCTGCTTCGTTTTGTCCCATATCCATCACTTCATCGACCAGTTCCGGATTGAAAATGCCCGGGAGATAGGCCTGCGGCCAGCGGCGTATACCGGGAATACTGCTGCCTTCAGAAGGTTGCAACCCGACAATCCTGACGCCAGCATGCTGGCTGCGCAGATAACGGCTGACACCGGTAATGGTGCCGGTGGTGCCCATGCTGGACACAAAATGGGTGATGCGTCCGTGCGTCTGTTGCCATATTTCAGGGCCTGTTGTCGTGAAATGCGCGAGCGGATTATCAGGGTTATTAAACTGATCCAGCACTTTCCCCTGCCCCTGTTTTTCCATTTCCAATGCAAGATCGCGCGCGCCTTCCATGCCCTGCGCACGACTGACCAGCAACAGTTCGGCACCATACGCCCGCATCGATGCCTGACGTTCGAGACTCATATTCTCCGGCATCAGCAATTTCAGCTTGTAGCCTTTGAGTGCAGCAATCATCGCCAGCGCAATCCCGGTATTTCCGCTTGTGGCTTCAATCAGCGTATCACCAGGGCGAATTTCACCCCGTTTTTCCGCCTGCTCAATCATAAACAGTGCGGCACGATCTTTTACCGATCCGGCAGGATTATTCCCTTCCAGCTTAACCCAAATCTCGCTGTCCAGACCCTGCGTCAGACGCTGTAATCTCACCAGAGGGGTATTGCCGATGTAATGTTCGAGCGTACTCACGGGCCCGCCTTATATTAAAAAATTATATCTGCCGATAAAAAATACATAAACAGATATCAGACGATAAAAAGGGCGGCCCGATGACCGCCCTGAGAAAAATTCTGATCAAAAAATATCAGGCACTCTTCGCTAACGCAACGGGTTGCAGAGGCTGGTCGCCCGCATACAGACGGCCATTCAGCCCGCCGACATAGAACCGATCGCCGCGCTGAGGTGCGCTGTTACCGTGGGTTTCGGAAAGCACAACCGAAAGCGGTTCGTCGTGCCAGCCCTCGGCCTGCACGATAAGCTGCCAGAAATGGCCACGCGGGCTGACTTCGAGCACCTTCACCGGCAACGGGCAACGCGCTGTACTGTGCGGCGTAATTTCCATTTCCCATGGACGCAGGAATAAGTCGACTGCGCCCTGATGCAGCGGCGGATTATCCAGTGGCCAGTGGTATGCACCGACGTACAGCTGAGAGCCCCGGATTTCACCGCTGATCTTGTTGACTTCACCCATGAATTCCAGCACGAAACGGGTTGCCGGTTCACGCCAGATTTCCTGCGGTGCGCCGACCTGTTCGATATTGCCCTGGCTCATTACCACCACACGATCAGCCACTTCCATGGCTTCTTCCTGATCGTGCGTCACGAACACGCTGGTAAATTTCAGTTCTTCATGTAACTGCCGCAGCCAGCGGCGCAACTCTTTACGCACCTGTGCATCCAGTGCGCCAAAGGGTTCATCGAGCAGCAGAATTTGCGGTTCAACCGCCAGCGCACGCGCCAGTGCCACACGTTGTTTCTGACCACCGGAAAGTTGTGCCGGATAACGGTTTGCCAGATGGCCTAACTGCACCATTTCCAGCAATTTAGTGACTTTCTGTTTGATCGCACCGGCATCCGGACGCTCGCGGCGCGGCAACACCGTCAGACCAAACGCGATATTATCGAACACGGTCATATGACGGAACAGCGCGTAATGCTGGAATACAAAACCGACCTGACGATCGCGGGCATGAAGGCGCGTCACGTCTTTGCCGTGGAAGCTCAGGTGGCCGGCGTTTTGATTTTCCAGCCCGGCGATAATACGCAGCAGCGTGGTTTTACCTGAACCGGAAGGCCCGAGCAGCGCAACCATCTCTCCGGAAGCAATATCGAGCGAGATATCATTGAGCACCTTAGTGCGGCCAAAATATTTGTTGATACCGTTAATTTCAATGCTCATGACTTCCCTCCCGCTCAAGACGGTCATTGTGGCGCTTCAGACGCCATTGCAGGCCGCTTTTCAGAAATAATGTGACAATTGCCATCAGGGTTAACAGCGCAGCGGCAGTAAACGCGCCTGCAGTGTTGTAATCCTGATGCAGTAATTCGACTTGTAGAGGCAGCGTGTAGGTTTCGCCACGGATAGAACCGGACACTACCGATACTGCGCCAAACTCCCCAATGGCGCGGGCGTTGGTCAGCACCACGCCGTATAACAATGCCCAGCGGATATTCGGTAATGTCACGCGGCGGAACATCTGCCAGCCTGACGCCCCCAGCAACACTGCCGCTTCATCTTCATGACTGCCCTGGCTTAACATCACCGGCACCAGCTCACGAATAACAAACGGACAGGTGACAAATACTGTCACCATCACCATACCCGGCCAGGCGAACATAAACTGAATATTATGGGCATCCAGCCAGCCGCCAATCGGACCGTTGGTGCCGTAAAACAGCAGATACAATAGCCCTGCCACCACCGGCGACACCGCGAACGGAATGTCGATAAGCGTCAGTAACAGCTGACGTCCCGGAAAATTAAAGCGGGCCACCAGCCAGGCCAGCAGTGTGCCGAAAATCAGGTTAACCGGCACGGTGATCAGCGCCATCAGCACCGTCAGCCAGATGGAGTGCAACATGTCAGTGTCAGACAGGTTCTTCCACACGGCAGCAAGGCCGTCGGAAACCGCGAGTACGAAAATGCTAATCATCGGGATCAGCAACAACAGAACACAAATCAGCACACCGGTGCCGATCAGTGACCATTTTACCCAGTCAATACGCTGGCGCTTTTCGCCTGCAAAAGCCGGAACATCAGACATTACTGGCCTCCCAGACGACGGCCATAACGGCTCTGTAAGGTATTAATCGCAAACAACAGCAGCAACGATGCCGCGAGGATCACCGAAGCGATGGCGCTGGCTGCCGGGTAATCAAATTCCTGTAAGCGAATAAAAATCATCAGTGAGGTCACTTCGGTTTTCCACGCAATGTTACCGGCGATGAAAATGACCGCGCCGAATTCTCCCAGACTGCGGGTAAAGGACAACGCCGTACCCGCCAGAAGCGATGGCATCACTTCAGGCAACACCACACGACGGAAGCTCTGCCAGCGCGATGCACCCAGTGTTTCAGCAGCTTCTTCATATTCCGGGCCTAATTCTTCCAGCACCGGTTGCACGGTACGAACCACAAACGGGATGCTGGTAAATGCCATCGCCACGGCAATACCCAGCCAGGTATACGCTACTTTGATATCAAAATGCGCCAGCCACTGACCGTAAAAACCGGTGGTAGAAAACAATCCTGCCAGCGTTAAACCGGCCACGGCCGTCGGCAGGGCAAACGGTAAATCCATCAGACCATCCACCAGGCTTTTACCGGGGAACTCATAACGGGTCAGGATCCATGCCATCAGCATGCCGAAGAAACAGTTAAAAATACTCGCCACACCTGCCGCCAGCAGCGTCACTTTATAGGCCGCCACCACCTGACCGTTGGTGATGACATCCCAATATTGCGCCAGTGTCATTTGTGACAACTGCATCACCAGCGCACTCAGCGGCAGCAACAGCACGAGGCACACGAACAACAAACTGCTGCCGAGGCTCAGGGTAAATCCGGGTAATACGCGTTTGCTCGACAACAACATTACTTGTGACCTTGCGCTAACAGTTTGTCCAGCTCACCGCCGGTACTGAAATGGGTTTCCATCACTTGTGGCCAGCCACCGAACTGATCTTCAACTTTGAACAATTTAGTTGCCGGGAACTGCTCTTTCGCTGCCGCCATTGCTGTTTTGTCATACACACGGTAGTTAAAACTGGTGATGATTTTCTGCGCCTGCGGGCTCCACAAATAATTCAGATAATCTTTTGCAGCTTTCTCTGTGTCATTTTTCTCGACATTTTTATCCACCCAGGCGACCGGGAACTCCGCCAGGATATCCACCTTCGGAACAATGACTTCGTATTTATCATCACCGTACTGCTTACGGATGTTGTTCACTTCCGATTCGAAACTGATCAGTACATCACCCAGTCCGCGTTCGACAAAAGTGGTGGTGGCGCCACGGCCGCCGGTATCAAATACCTGCACGTTTTTCAGGAAACTCGCCATCTTTTCGCGGGTCTGCGCCTGGTTTTTATTATCCTCCAGATTGAAGGCGCCCCAGGCACCGAGATAGGTATAACGGCCATTACCGGAGGTTTTAGGATTCGGGAAAATCAGGCTCACGCCCGGACGCGCTAAATCGTCCCAGCTGTGAATATTTTTTGGATTGCCCTTGCGCACCAGAAACGCCATGGTTGAATAGAACGGCGAACTGTTATTAGGCAGACGGCTTTGCCAGTTGGCCGGGATCAGATTGCCACGGTCATGCAAAATCTGCACATCCGTCACCTGATTGTAAGTGACCACATCGGCCTTAAGTCCCTGCAAAATGGCCAGTGCCTGCTTGGACGAACCGGCATGCGACTGTTTGATATCGAGTTTGTCGCCATTATTTTGGTCCGCCCACTGTTTCTGAAAAGGCGGGTTCAATGCGGCAAACAGTTCACGGGAGACATCATAAGAGCTGTTGAGCAATTCAGTGGCCGAAGCCGCCCCGCTGGCCAGCAACACTGCCGCGACAGATCCTTTAAGCAGGCTGCCTGTAAACCACGCTTTAACAAACCCCGTTTCTGTTTTCATGCTCAGCCTTTGGTGAATTCATCGATTTGCGATACGCATATGAACCGCTCAATACTACACAGTGTATTTATAACTGAGGGTCAGGCTGTAACGGTTTTATATACCATTTGGTGATTTTCAAGCATGAAAAGCTATAAGACGTTAACAAACGCGAAGGGAATAACAGGAGAGACAGAAACAGCGCGTTCGCAACGGAACGCGCCGGGAGGTGTTAAAGCGCTAACAGGCGGGTCAGGGAGGGGGCAAAATAATAGCTGCCGGTTACCGGACGGGTGAAGCGCAGCATAGCATCGCGTTTGCCATCAAGATCGCCAAACATGCTCAGCAGTTGTTTCTCAATATTCCACAAACGGGCGCAATAGCTGATGAAATACAAGCCGTGTTCACCACTGGCCGTACCGTAAGGCAGGCTCTGGCGCAGGATTTTCAGGCCCTTGCCGTCTTCTTTCAGATCAACGCGGCTGACGTGGGAGGTGGCCGGACGGGTTTCTGAATCCAGCTCTTCATCCGTTTCTTTAGTACGCCCTATCACTTCTTCCTGTTGTTGCACAGTGAAGCGTTCCCATTGCACCAGATTATGTTTCCAGCGCTGGACCATCACGTAACTGCCACCGGCATCGACGCTACCCTCAGGGATAATGGCCACCTGAGCGCGGGCTTCTGCTTTCGGGTTTTCAGTGCCGTCGACAAAACCACTGAGGTCACGTTCTTCCAGCGCACGGAATCCGTGAGTTTCTTCTTCGACAGTGATTGAACTGCCGAATGCTTTTAATGCCGCCTGTGCCAGCGCAAAATTCACGTCATGACGCAGCGACTGAATATGCAGCAACATATCACGCTGCGTCGCCGGTGCCAGCCCGTTGCCCAGCGGCTCGAAAGGTTTCAGTTCTTCTGCACCCTGATTGCCGGATAAATCACGCCATACATCGTTGCCAAAGGCAATGACCGCACCAAGATGTTCTGCGGGAAATTTTTTCTGCATGTCTTCCAGTACGGCCACAAATGCACGGCAGCCCTGCCGGAGCGCATCCAGGTCACCCTGAGCTTTCGCTTCGATGTAAATCGCGAAACGGCAATGTTCGGGTAAAATGCCGCTCTGAACCTGAGTCATTTTCTCATCCTCGTTAATTTGACCGGCGACATCATACCGGATGTCAATAAAAATGCCTTGCGCGAAGGCAAGGCATTGAGGGCTTTTTAAACACAGATTCCCGTTTTATTGCGCGTTATTTGCCGGATTAGCACGCCAGATGATTTTGCTGACCTTCCAGTCTTTCAGGGCATCATCCGAAGGCATCAGCGAATCCGGACCATGCCAGATACCGCTGAACACATAGGTTACGTGAGCACTTTGCGGCGCTTTACACTCGACGTTTTCGGCATCATCCCCTTCGCCTTTGACGCAGACATCGAAGGCCTTGCTGTAAAGCGTGCTGAAAGGTGTGCCGATTTTGACACCCCATTCACTTTCAACTTTCGGATCTACCACATCAACGCGTTGCACATTGCCTTTCGGCTCACCGCTGATGGACATTTTCACGTCTTTGCCGTCCATCGCCTGGAAGAAACTCAGCATTTTTCCATCGCTCATCGACATCCCGCTGCGCAGGGTATAGTCGCCGTCCAGCGCGTCTTTAACGGCTGTTTCTGTCAGCGGTGTGCTGCTGGTTATTCCGCCCACGCCTTTATCGCTGACTGTCAGGCTGCTGCCAAACCAGTTAAGCGGATTCATACCCGACCAGGAAATATCTGGCCACGACATGTTAGACAGTGATGAACAGCCCGTAAGAATTAACGGCAGCGCCAGCAACATCGGGCGAACCCGTATGCGAACAGTCATTCGGTACACTCCTTGACTCCCCGTTCCCGTCGGCCGGTGCGGCCTGGCGGATAAACCGGCAGTGAAATTATTGTTTATTTATGCATGAGGGTTTAGCGCCAGTTCGAGTACTTTTCTGGTTAAAAAGTTCATCCCCGAATGGAATATGCATCAGGCCAGACGGCGCGTGGCATCAAAACAGGCGCGCAGACGGCGGCTCATGAGCCAGTAAGCCAGCGCCGCTGCATCCAGCAAGGCCAGCACGATATCCACGCCGGAAATCGTATCTGTACTTTGCCATAACCCCAGCCCCTGCAAGGCAAATGTGATAAACATGCCAGCCAGCAGCAACCAGTAACCGGCCTGCCAGATACGCGGCCATACATGACGACGCCCGCTGAGTAAAAACAACAGCGCGGGTGGCAATCCGAGTAACATTCCGGACCAGAAATTTTGCGACTCAGGATAAAACAACGCCAACAGGTCACTGCCCTGCTGGCGCGACGCCCCGACCATCACAAATAATATCCAGGTCCGCGCCTGCAAAATCAAAATAGTCCAAAACCACAATGGCAAGCGCAACATACCATGGTCGTTATAATCATCCGGGTTCATAAAAAGGACAACGTTCCTGCAAATGAAGTTAAGTTTTTAAAATATATCAAGAGCATACCTAAAATAATTCGAAGTACAGAAAAACCGCCAGCGGAGTGATCCGATGAACTTACTCAGGTAAGTGATTCACATCACTGAGCGCAGCCAACACCTCTGCAATTTTAAGTATGCCGGGTATAGGCTTAAGAAACTGTTAAGAACTGTCTGCTTTACTGGTCTCCAACGCGGCAACACATCCGAAAAGATGTCATCGTTGCCGGTACTCTGGAAACGTTAACTTAAGGAAGACTATTATGATGAAGAAGATCACGCTGGCAACCCTCATTGCACTTTGTTCAGCCACTGCCTTTGCCCAGCAGGCTGGCGGATTTAACGGCCCGTCGGCGCAGGAATCACAAACCCAGCCTGCCCCACAGGGTGGCTTCACGGGTACCACGGCGCTGAGTACAGTGAAAGACGCGCAAACCATGAAGGATGATCAGTGGATCATGCTGGAAGGGTTCATCGATCAGCGTATCGACCATGATAAATACATTTTCCGCGACAATACCGGCACCCTCAATGTCGAAATTGACGGCAAACGCTGGCAGGGACAGAACGTGTCACCCAAGGACAAAATCCGCATTGAAGGTAAAGTCGATAAAGACTGGAATTCTGTCGAAGTGGATGTCAAAAGCGTAAAACTGATCAAGTAACTCAGAAAACGAAGCCCCGGCGGATCACTCCTGCCGGGGCTTTTTTATTCGCCGGAATAACGATTTAGTATTCCTGATCTTCGATCAGTCGTTTACCCAGTAAAAGCGTATCCGAAATTTCATAACCCAGTTTTTCATACATGCTGACTACCGCATCGTTTTCAGCACGCACCATTAAATTCATTTTCGGGCAACCACGGGCGATTAACTTCTTCTCCAGACGGTTTACCAGCGCATTGGCAATGCCACGGCCGCGATAATCCGGATGTACCCCCAGATAATTGGCTGATCCGCGATGACCATCGTAGCCGCCCATCAGCGTCGCCACCACTTCACCGCCCACTTCCGCCACCAGGAAAAACTCAGGGCTGTGGTTAATTTTACGTTCAATATCCAGCTCTGGATCATTCCACGGACGCAGTAAATCGCAGCGTTCCCATAAGGTCAGTACTTCTTCGAAATCTTCTTGACGGTATACGCGAATTTCCATCACTGTTCGCCGCTGTTAATCGGGGTTTATATGATTATCGCGTGATCTGTTTGATACGCAACATCAAAATCACCAATTGTGTACTTTATAAACCGTTTTGAGCGATAAAATCTTTACATAAAACACCATGACGCTCTGTCTGTCCTGGATAGTTATTCGGTCATGACATCATTCACGACACATTATTCATAAAAAGTAATAGTTCTCAGGTCGAAACGATAAAAAAGATACTCTATAACATAGGGCATTCTGCATTTTTTCTGACGGTAACGGACTGATGTTAAACCCCCTGAATAAATTTTTGCATTTCCAGCCTTTGCCTGCCGCCGCCACCCGTCGCCAGCTGCTACTTTCCGGGCTTGGTTTGGCGATTGCCGCTTTCGGTTCACGTTCTGCCAGCGCCGCGCAGCATGAACACATCACCCAATCTGCACCGGCCCCTAAACCTCCGGGTGCGAAAAAACTGGTGATGATTGACCCCGGACACGGTGGCATCGATTCCGGTGCGGTGGGTCATGAAGGCTCGGAAGAAAAACATGTCGTGCTGGAAATCGCCAACTATGTGCGGGAATTCCTGGGCGAGCAAAGTCATATTGACGTTAAACTGACCCGCGATTCTGATCACTTTATACCGCTTTATCAGCGGGTTGAACTGGCTCATCAGCATCAGGCCGATTTATTTGTTTCGATTCATGCCGATGGTTACACCAGCCCGACGGCTTCAGGCGCGTCTGTTTTCGCCCTCTCTAATCGCGGGGCCAGCAGCGCGATGGCGCGGTATATGTCTAAAAAAGAAAACGATGCCGATCTGGTCGCGGGCGCGAAATATGCCAAAGAAGACAATAATTATCTGCAACAGGTATTGTTCGATCTGGTGCAAACCGACACCATCAAAAACAGTCTGACACTGGGGCATCATGTGCTCGACAGAATCCGTCCGATACACCATCTGCACAGCCAGCAGACCGAACAGGCGGCATTTGCTGTATTAAAATCCCCGTCGATACCGTCGATTCTGGTGGAAACATCGTTTATTACCAATCACCAGGAAGAACAGTTACTCAGCACTACGGCGTTCCGTCGTGAAATCGCGCAGGCCATTTCACAGGGGATCGTAAATTTCTTCAGTTACTTCGATGCCAACGAACGTAAGCCCCGGTAACGTCTTTGCGCTGCTAAAAGCAGGCGTCTCTAGCCGACGCGGATGTTTTTGGGTATATAATCACTTCCTCTTTTTGATTCAGCGCCCGCAAGGCGCTGAATGCCTCTTAAGTCAACGTCTGCGAGTTTGCCCGTGAGCCAATCCATTCCCGACATCCAGCAAGTTAAAACTTTTCTGCTTAAACTCCAGGATCACATTTGCCAGCAACTGGCTGCCGCCGATGGCAAGGGCCGGTTCGCTGAAGATCAATGGGTACGGGAGGAAGGTGGTGGTGGCCAGAGCCGGGTGCTGACCCATGGCGCAGTGTTTGAACAGGCAGGTGTCAACTTTTCGCATGTTGCCGGTGCAACCCTGCCCGCTTCCGCAACCGCGCATCGACCTGAACTGGCTGGTCGCAGTTTTCAGGCCATAGGCGTTTCACTCGTTATTCATCCGCTGAATCCTTACGTGCCAACCAGCCATGCCAACGTACGCTTTTTCATTGCGGAAAAACCCGGTGAAGCGCCGGTCTGGTGGTTTGGCGGTGGCTTTGACCTCACGCCATACTACGGTTTTGAAGAAGATGCCCACCACTGGCACCAAACTGCACAACAGCTTTGCCAGCCGTTCGGCGATGATGTCTATCCGAAATACAAAAAATGGTGTGACGATTACTTCTTTATTAAACACCGTAACGAAGCACGCGGTATCGGCGGCTTATTCTTTGATGACCTTAATTCGCCGGATTTCGCCACTTGTTTCAGTTTCATGCAGGCTGTGGGCAACGGCTTTACCGACGCCTATATGCCCCTGGTAGAAAAACGCAAAGCTCTGCCGTGGGGCGAGCGTGAGCGCCAGTTCCAGCTTTACCGCCGGGGGCGTTACGTTGAGTTCAATCTGGTATGGGATCGCGGAACCCTGTTTGGCCTGCAAACCCGTGGCCGCACGGAATCTATTTTAATGTCGATGCCTCCGCTGGTGCGTTGGGAATACGGCTATCAGCCGGAAGAAGGCAGCCCGGAAGCCGCACTTTATAACGACTTTCTGCCGGTTCGCGACTGGCTGGCTGAAAAGGGAGAGCCAAACTGATGCAAATCTGGGTTGATGCAGACGCCTGTCCGAATGTCATCAAAGAAGTGCTGTTCCGCGCCGCCGAACGTACCGGCATGATGGTGACGCTGGTTGCCAACCAGATCATCCGTACACCTCCGTCAAAATTCCTGCGCACCTTACGCGTAGAAGCGGGCTTTGACGTAGCAGATAACGAAATTGTAAAACGCACTGAGCCAGGTGATCTGGTGATCACCGCCGATATTCCGCTGGCAGCGGAAGTCATTGAAAAAGGCGGCGTGGCGCTGAATCCGCGCGGTGAGCGTTATACCACCGAGACCATCAAAGAACGCCTGAACATGCGTGATTTTATGGACACCATGCGCGCCAGTGGCGTACAAACCGGCGGACCGCCCGCGCTTAATCAGCGCGACCGTCAGCAATTTGCCAATGAACTGGATAAGTGGTTGCAACAGGCCAAAAACTAATTCCCCTTCATGCAATTCGAATGATTTTGGGGACTGATAAAAGTGGATAAATTGAAAAGGATGTAAAAAATGGTCAAAAAGATCATCCTTGATTGCGATCCTGGGCACGACGATGCTATCGCGATGTTACTGGCACACGGTAACCCAGACATCGAACTGCTGGCTGTCACAACGGTCGTTGGTAATCAGACGCTGGAGAAAGTCACCCGCAATGCCCTCGCCGTGGCACGTGTGATTAACCTGACTGGCGTGCCGTTTGCGGCGGGCGCAACCCGTCCGCTGGTACGTCAGGTTGAAATTGCTGACGAAATCCACGGTGAGTCCGGTCTGGATGGTCCGGTGCTACCGGAAGCGACCCTCACTCTTGAACCTGTTCATGCTATCGATCTGATAATTGATCTGATCATGTCTCACCCGCCAAAAACCATTACGCTGGTGCCCACCGGCGGGCTGACCAATATTGCTATGGCTGTACGCAAAGAGCCTCGTATTATTGAACGTGTGAAAGAAGTGGTACTCATGGGCGGTGGTTACCACGTGGGAAACTGGAGTGCAGTCGCAGAATTCAATATCAAAATTGATCCTGAAGCCGCGCATATTGTATTTAACGAGAAATGGCCGCTGACGATGGTCGGGCTTGATTTAACCCATCAGGCACTGGCTACCCCTGAAGTTGCCGCACGCATCGCCGCTGTAGGTACTCAGCCGGCTAAATTTGTCGGCGAACTGCTGGATTTCTTTGGCCTGAGCTACAAAGACCGCCAGGGCTTTGATTCACCGCCGGTTCACGATCCGTGTGCCGTGGCTTATGTCATCGATGCGAACGTAATGACCGTGCAAAAGGTGCCGGTAGATATCGAACTGACGGGCACCTTAACACTGGGTATGACCGTCGCCGATTTCCGCGCACCGCCCCCGCCGGATTGCCATACGCAGGTGGCAGTCAAACTCGACCATCAGCGTTTCTGGGATCTGATCGTCGATGCGCTGGAGCGTATCGGCGAAGTGAAATACTGAGACGGCGATTGAGAAAAACGAGCATCGCTTTGATGCCCGTTTTTTACGCTAACAGTTGCGTGGTTATAAAGGTTCGGTTTGGGCTTCCACGACCGCCAGCGCTACCATATTGACTATTCGCCTGACCGAGGCAATTGGCGTCAGAATATGTACCGGTTTCGATACCCCCATCAGGACCGGTCCGACAGTTACCCCTTCCGAACACGATACCCTCAGCAGGTTGTAACTGATGCGCGCCGATTCCATATTCGGCATGATGAGAATATTCGCCGATCCTTTCAGCGGGCTGTCCGGCATCACATCCTGACGAATACTTTCCACCAGCGCCGCGTCACCGTGCATCTCACCGTCGATTTCCAGATCAGGATCGCGCTCATGAATCAATTCCAGGGTACGGCGCATTTTCAGCGCGGCCGGGCTGTCTGAAGTACCAAAACTGGAGTGCGACAACAGCGCGACTTTCGGCTCAATCCCAAACCGTCTCACCGTTTCTGCTGCCATCAGCGTGATTTCTGTCAGCTGTTCAGGGGTTGGATCATCATTGACGTAGGTATCAGCAATAAAGGTATTGCCGCTCGGCAGCAGCAGCGCATTCATCGCCCCGGCAACATGCGTACCTTTGCGAAAACCGAACACATTCGCCACGATATCGTAATGCTCATGATAGGTACCGACCGTGCCGCAAATCATCGCATCGGCTTCGCCGCGCAGCAGCATGATGGCAGAAATCAGCGTCGGATTGCCGATCACAGCCCGGCGCGCCTGTTCCTGAGACACACCGCGCCTTTTCATCAACGCATAATATTCGCGCCAGTATTCATTAAAACGCGGATCAGATTCGTTGTTCACCACTTCAAAATCCCGGCCTGCTTCCAGTTGCAAACCGAGTTTTTTGATGCGCATGGCAATGACGCTCGGCCGTCCGACCAGAATCGGCTTCGCCAGCCCCAGGGAAATCAGTTCCTGCGTAGCGTGCAGCACGCGTTCCTCTTCTCCTTCCGCCATTACCACCCGTTTGGCGTCTTTCTTAGCCTGCGAAAAAATAGGCTTCATGAACAGATTGGTTTTGTAGACGAACTCGGTAAGTTTTTCGGCATACGCCTCCAGATCCTCAATCGGGCGCATAGCCACACCGGACTCCATCGCGGCTTTCGCTACGGCGGGCGCAATTTTCACGATCAGGCGCGGATCAAAAGGCTTAGGAATAATATATTCAGGTCCGAAAGACAGCTCTTCTTCACCGTAAGCGGAAGCCACCACATCGCTTTGCTCGGCCATTGCCAGATCCGCGATAGCATGAACACAGGCCAGTTTCATTTCTTCATTAATGGTGGTTGCCCCGACATCCAGCGCACCACGGAAAATGAACGGGAAGCACAAGACATTGTTCACCTGATTCGGATAATCCGAACGGCCGGTACAGATAATGGCGTCGGGTCGCACCGCTTTTGCCAGCGGCGGTAAAATCTCCGGCTCAGGGTTAGCCAGCGCCAGGATCAGCGGATCTTTGGCCATGGTTTTCACCATCTCCTGCGTCAAAACTCCGGGGCCGGAACACCCCAGAAAAATATCGGCGTCCGGGATTGCATCCCCCAGTGTGCGCTGGCCGTTATCTTCAATCGCATAAGCCGCTTTGGTTTCAGCCATGTTGTCTTCGCGCCCCTGATAAATCACACCACGGGAGTCGCAGGCCGTGATGTTATGGCGTTTCAGCCCCAGCGCCACCAGTAAATTCAGGCACGCAATGGCAGAAGCCCCCGCCCCTGAAACGACCAGCCGCACATCGGAAATGCTTTTCCCCACAACGCGCAGACCATTTAACACTGCGGCGGTACAGATAATGGCGGTGCCGTGTTGATCGTCATGAAACACCGGAATTTTCATGCGCTCCCGGAGCTTTTTCTCAATGTAAAAGCACTCCGGCGCTTTGATATCTTCAAGGTTGATGCCGCCGAACGTCGGCTCCAGCGCGGCGATCACATCGATCAGTTTATCGGGATCGTTCTCATCCACTTCAATATCAAACACATCAATACCGGCGAATTTTTTGAACAATACGCCCTTACCTTCCATCACCGGTTTCCCGGCCAGGGCACCGATATTTCCCAGCCCGAGAACAGCGGTACCGTTGGAAATCACCGCCACCAGATTGCCGCGTGCGGTGTACCGGTAAGCCGCCAGCGGATCTTTAGCGATCTCCAGACAGGGAGCGGCAACGCCCGGAGAATAGGCCAGCGCCAGATCACGTTGTGTCGCGAGAGGCTTGGTGGGTGAAACCTGAATTTTGCCAGGCACCGGAAACTCATGAAAATCGAGCGCACTTTGTTTGAGTTGTTCGTCCATTGCAGGATCCTTTTCGTGTTTCTTATTTTTTGCAGAGACAACAGGGTACGGGAAACATCAGCATCTGATTTTCCTGCTGACAAGTATAGATAACCCTGCCATGGCTAAGGGTGAATCACGACCAAAACTTAGCCGTTACATTGATTACTTTTCATTCATGGAAGACGTCTCGTAAAAATGCACTAAGCTTAAAGTTTGTCCTTGCGCTTTTCTCGCCAGACGCTCAGTTTGTCGGGCAACAGGGCCGCCATTGTTGAGACCCATTGCAGTAATCAGAAAAAGCGCATTCAGTTTGTTAACCGAATGATGCAGGGTAGGAGCCCTACGAAAGAGAGTCGTCAGACCTTATTGCTGTATCGTTTTTTCTCGCCAAGGAGCTAAGAGATGAACCAGTTAGACGCACTAAAAAAAATCACCACCGTCGTTGCCGACAGCGGTGACATTGAATCTATCCGTCATTTCGAGCCTCAGGATGCGACGACCAATCCTTCGCTGATCCTCAAAGCAGCCGACCTGCCGCAGTACCAAAACCTGATTAAAGACGCGCTGGACTACGCCCGCAAGCAAGGTGGCAGCAAAGAAACTCAGGTGATCAATGCGACAGATAAACTGGCCGTTAATATCGGGGCCGAAATCCTGAAAAGTGTGCCGGGGCGCGTCTCGACAGAAGTGGATGCCCGCCTGTCATTTAACCGGGATTTGTGTATCGAAAAAGCCCGCAAACTGATCGGTTTATATCAGGATCATGGCATCGATAAATCGCGCATCCTGATTAAACTGGCATCAACGTGGGAAGGTATCCAGGCCGCTAATGAACTGGAAAAAGAAGGCATCAACTGCAATCTGACCTTGCTGTTCTCTTTTGCTCAGGCACGGGCCTGCGCCGAAGCCGGGGTATATCTGATTTCGCCTTTTGTTGGCCGTATCTATGACTGGTACAAAGCCAAAGAGCCCAACGCCACCTACGACGTCGAAAAAGATCCGGGCGTAGAATCTGTCCGGAATATCTACGACTACTACAAATCCCACGGTTACGAGACTGTCATCATGGGCGCGAGCTTTCGCAAAGTGGAACAAATTCTGGCCCTGGCAGGTTGTGACCGCCTGACGATTTCACCAAACCTGCTGGAAGAACTGAAAGCCAGTGATGCACCGGTTGAACGCAAACTGCAGCCGTCTTCTCAGGCAGATAAAAAGCCGGCACCGCTGACACAGGCTGAATTCCTCTGGGAGCATCATCAGGATGCTATGGCCGTAGAAAAACTGGCCGAAGGTATCCGTTCATTTGCCGTCGATCAGAAGAAACTCGAAGATATGCTGTCGGCACAACTTTAGTTTTAACTGAATGTAAGTTTTGAATTTTAGCGTTGAAAAAAACAGATGGAGTGAATATGCCCTCTCGTAAAGAACTCGCAAATGCGATCCGTGCACTGAGCATGGATGCCGTTCAAAAAGCGAACTCAGGCCATCCCGGAGCCCCCATGGGAATGGCGGATATCGCTGAAGTGTTGTGGCGTGATTATATGAATCACAATCCAACCAACCCTAAATGGGTCGATCGCGACCGCTTCCTGATGTCAAACGGCCACGGTTCAATGCTGCAATACAGCCTGCTGCATCTGACGGGTTACGATCTGCCGATGAAAGAGCTGGAAAACTTCCGCCAGCTGCATTCTAAAACGCCAGGACATCCGGAATTTGGCTATACGCCGGGCGTGGAAACCACCACCGGCCCGCTGGGTCAGGGGATTGCGAACGCCGTAGGTTTCGCGATTGCCGAACGTACACTTGCGGCTCAGTTTAACCGTGAAAATCACGACATCGTCGACCACTATACCTACGTCTTTTTAGGCGACGGTTGCATGATGGAAGGTATCTCACACGAAGCCTGTTCGCTTGCCGGCACCATGAAACTCGGCAAGCTGATTGCGTTTTATGATGACAACGGTATCTCTATCGACGGTCATGTTGAAGGCTGGTTCACCGATGACACCGCCAAACGCTTCGAAGCCTATCACTGGCATGTGATCCGCGGTATTGACGGGCACGATCCTGACGCGGTGAAAGCGGCTATCGAAGAAGCCCGCAAAGTCACTGACAAACCGTCACTGTTGCTGTGCAAAACCGTCATTGCTTTCGGTTCACCGAACAAAGCCGGTACTCACGGTGCCCACGGTGCTGCGCTGGGTGATGATGAAGTTGCAGCCACCCGTGAACATATCGGCTGGCACTACCCACCTTTCGAAATCCCACAAGATATTTATGACCAGTGGGATGCCAAAGAAGCCGGCAAAGCGAAAGAGAAAGCCTGGAATGAGAAGTTTGCCGCGTATGCCAAAGCCTATCCGGCACTGGCCGCAGAATTTGAGCGCCGCATGAGCGGCAAACTGCCTGCGCAATGGCAAAACGAATCGCAGAAATACATCGAAGAATTGCAGGCGAAACCGGCCAATACTGCCAGTCGTAAAGCCTCGCAGAATACGCTGGAATCCTTCGGTAAAATTCTGCCGGAATTCCTTGGCGGCTCCGCTGACCTCGCGCCAAGTAACCTGACAATGTGGTCTGGTTCCAAATCCATCGGTGATGATCAGGCGGGTAACTACATTCATTACGGTGTTCGTGAATTTGGCATGACCGCCATTACTAATGGTATCGCTTTGCATGGCGGTTTCCTGCCGTACTCCGCGACATTCCTGATGTTTGTGGAATATGCCCGTAACGCCGTTCGTCTTGCGGCACTGATGAAGATCCGCAACGTGTTTGTGTACACCCATGATTCAATCGGTCTGGGTGAGGATGGCCCTACGCACCAGCCGGTAGAACAAATGGCCAGCCTGCGCGTGACGCCAAATATGAACACATGGCGTCCGGGTGATCAGGTGGAGTCGGCTATCGCCTGGAAATACGCCATCGAACGTACTGACGGCCCTTCTGCGCTCATCTTCTCACGTCAGAACCTGACACAGCAGCCGCGTACGGCGGAACAGCTGGCTAACGTTGCACGCGGCGGTTATGTACTGAAAGATTCTGACGGTACGCCGGAGGTGATCCTGATTGCCACCGGTTCGGAAGTGGGCATCACGGTAGAAGCTGCGGACATTCTGGCTGCCGCAGGCACCAAAGTACGCGTGGTTTCCATGCCGTCTGCCGATGTCTTCGACCAACAGGACGCGGCTTACCGCGAATCGGTTCTGCCGAAAGCCGTGACCGCAAGGGTTGCGGTTGAAGCGGGTATCGCCGATTACTGGTACAAATATGTCGGCCTCAATGGTGCCATTGTCGGCATGACAACCTTCGGGGAATCTGCGCCAGCCGAGCAACTGTTTAAAGAGTTCGGTTTTACCGCTGATAATGTCGTCGCTAAAGCGCAGGCATTGCTGAAGTAATTCTCTGTACTTGATTCCCTCTCCCCAGGAGAGGGATTTCCTCTTCATTGCGCATCCTATCTGACTTGATGAATCGCCCTCTCTCCGGTAAAGTCCCGTCCCTTCTTTGGCATGGGGAACAATGATGTTTATTGGATTTGACTACGGTACAGCGAATTGCTCCGTTGCAGTGATGCGTGACGATAACGCTCACCTTCTGGCGCTAGAAAATAACGATCCTTACTTACCCTCCATGCTTTGTGCACCGACACGTGAAGCGGTCAGCGAATGGCTGAACCGTCACGGGCAGGTTCCCGCAGGCAGTGATGAAAATCTGGCGCTGCTGCGTCGCAGTATCAGCTTTAACCGCGAGGAAGATATCCCGGTTAATGCCAACAGCGTAAACTTCGGTTTGCGGGCACTTTCGACCTATATGGAAGATCCGGAAGAAGTGTACTTTGTGCGTTCTCCCAAATCGTTCCTCGGCGCAAACGGCCTGAAGCCACAACAGATCGCCCTGTTCGAAGATCTGGTTTGCGCGATGATGTTCCACATCAAACGTCAGGCTGAGTCTGTCCTTCAGGAAAGTATTGAACAGGCGGTTATTGGCCGCCCGATTAACTTCCAGGGCATGGGCGGTGATGAAGCCAATGCTCAGGCACAAGGTATTTTGCAGCGTGCGGCAGAACGTGCGGGTTTTCGTGATATCGCTTTCCAGTTTGAACCGGTCGCGGCCGGTCTGGATTTCGAAGCCACACTGACCGAAGAGAAAACGGTGCTGGTTGTCGATATCGGCGGCGGCACGACTGACTGCTCGGTACTGCTGATGGGGCCACAATGGCGTGATAAAGCAGAGCGTCAGAACAGCCTGCTTGGTCATAGTGGTTGCCGCATCGGCGGTAATGATCTGGATATTATGACCGCATTCAAACAGCTGACTCCACAATTTGGTATGGGCAGTGAAACCCAGAAAGGTATCGCTATCCCGGCCCTGCCTTACTGGAATGCCGTCGCGACCAACGATGTTCCGGCGCAACTGGATTTCTATAGTGTGGCGAACGGCCGCATGTTACGTGATTTGATCCGTGATGCAGCGCAGCCTGATTTGATCAAACGCCTGCTGAAAGTTCAGCAACAACGTCTGAGCTACCGTCTGGTTCGTGCAGCGGAAGAAAGTAAGATTGCATTGTCTGAACGTGAAAGCGTGACGGCAGCCATGGACTTCATTGAATCGGGTCTGGCAGAAACCATTACCCAGCAGCAACTGAGTGACGCGATTTCTCAGCCCCTGGAACGTATTCAGGAGCAGGTCAGTCTGGCACTCGCCAGCAGCGAAATTAAACCGGATGTGATTTACCTGACCGGTGGCAGTGCACGTTCACCGTTGCTGCGCGCCGCTTTGCAGGCGCAGTTACCCGGGATCCCGCTGGTTGGAGGAAATGATTTCGGCTCGGTTACGGCAGGTCTGGCACGCTGGGCCCAAACGTTATTCCGTTAGGATTTAAAGAGACCGATAAACGCAAACCGCCTGAATCCAGGCGGTTTTTTATGGTTCAGAGCCAGGACTTACCAGGCACTGGCATCATTTAACGTCCTGATATCAGACTCATCCAGCTTCAGGGTCGCAGCCTGCGCCAGTTCGTTTAGCTGTTGCAGAGAGGTCGCACTGACAATCGGTGAAGTGATACCCGGACGGGCAATCTGCCAGGCCAGTGCTACCTGTCCCGGCTGAGCACCATGCTTACCGGCAACCTGATCCAATCCGGCCAGTATTTTCAGGCCACGCTCATTCAGGCAACGCGCAATCACACTTTCACCGCGTTTACTCTTCCCTGCATCGGCCCTGGTACGGTACTTCCCGGTCAGAAAACCGGCTGCCAGGCCATAGAAGTTGATGACACCTAAGCCGTTATCCGTCACGACTTTTTCCAGCGCTTCTTCATATACTTTACGGTCATACAAATTATATTGCGGTTGCAGCGTTTCATAACGCGCCAGTCCGTTTTCCTGACTGACTTTCAGCGCTTCAACCAGACGTGGTGCGCTGTAGTTGGATGCCCCAACGGCACGCACTTTCCCTTCTTTAATAAGCCGGTCAAATGCCGCCATGGTTTCAGCCAGCGGTGTATCGGCATCGTCATCATGTGACTGATACAAATCAATATAATCCGTTTGCAGACGCTTCAGCGAGGCCTCTACCGCCTCTTTGATATAGCGTGGCGACAACCCGACTTTCCCCTCACCCATCGGTTTTCCGACTTTGGTGGCGAGAATAATCTGATCACGCTTACCGGTTTTTTTCAGCCAGTTACCGATAATGGTTTCGGATTCGCCCCCTTTATTACCTTCAACCCAGCTCGAATAGACGTCAGCTGTGTCAATGAAATTCAGTTGATGATCCAGCAAGGCATCCAGCAGGTTAAACGAGGCTGCCTGATCGACGGTCCAGCCAAATACATTGCCACCGAAGGTTAACGGCGGCACCTGGATACCTGTACGACCCAGTTCTCTTTTGTTCATCATTATCTCCCTTTTAAACGCTCAGATCAGACTTACTTTGCATGCGAACGGTTGATGGTCAAAGGTCAACCTTAGCATTTTGATATAAAATGTCAGGCTGAAAGCTATTCTTTATAGTCAGAAGTATTGTCAAAAAATGGGAAAGACTCTCCTTATTTCCTCCATTTTCTGCTGAAACATTCTGGCTACACTGTAAGCCGGTCTGCAGGTTAATTCCCGCCTGAAATACCGCAACAATGATTGTGCTGATGCGATGACTCATGAAATCTGAAAACACTGACACTTTACCTCCTTCCACGCCGCTGCCAGCTTCAGTTCGCTGGCAATTATGGATCGTCGCCTTTGGCTTTTTTATGCAGGCCCTTGACACTACGATCGTTAATACTGCCCTGCCGTCGATGGCCCGCAGTCTGGGTGAAAATCCGTTGCACATGCATTCGGTCATTGTGGCTTATGTGCTGACGGTCGCGGTGATGTTACCGGCGAGTGGCTGGCTGGCGGACAAAGTCGGGGTTAAGTGGGTATTTTTTTCAGCCATTGTGCTGTTCACGCTCGGTTCGCTGCTGTGCGCACAATCGGAAAGCCTGCGCGAACTGGTGATGTCACGCATCGTTCAGGGGATTGGCGGCGCGATGATGGTGCCTGTTGGCCGGCTAACAGTGCTGAAAATTGTCCCGCGCAGCGAATACATGGCAGCGATGACAATGGTGACATTGCCCGGTCAGGTCGGCCCGTTACTGGGCCCGGCGTTAGGCGGTTTTCTGGTGCAATATGCAAGCTGGCACTGGATTTTCCTGATCAATTTGCCGGTCGGTCTGGCCGGATGCATCGCCACATTAATGATCATGCCGAACTATAAAATGCAAACCCGGCGCTTTGATATCAGCGGGTTTGTTATGCTGGCAGTGTGTATGGCCACGCTGACGCTGGCGCTGGAAGGCAGCCGCAGCATGGGGCTGACGGCGCTGGAAATCGTATTACTGGTCATCGCCGGTGGTGCGGCGCTGGGCATTTACTGGTTACACGCTCGCGGTAATCTTTCAGCACTGTTTTCCTTGCGCCTGTTCCATACACCGTCTTTTAAAATTGGCCTGACCGGCAGCTTGCTGGGGCGTATCGGCAGCGGCATGCTGCCGTTTATGACACCGGTCTTCCTGCAACTTGGGATGGGCTTTACGCCCTTCCATGCCGGACTGATGATGATCCCAATGGTGCTGGGCAGCATGGGGATGAAACGCGTGGTGGTCCGGCTGGTTAATCAGCTGGGTTATCGTTCGGCACTGGTCAGCGCCACATTGCTGCTGGCATTGATTACCCTGATTTTTCCGCTGGTGGCGATTTACGGCGCCGTATGGATGATCCCGATTGTGCTGTTCTTCCAGGGAATGGTGAACTCGCTGCGCTTCTCGTCGATGAATACCCTGACACTTAAAGATTTACCGCCACGCCTTGCCAGCAGTGGCAATAGCTTACTGTCGATGATCATGCAATTGTCAATGAGCCTCGGTGTCAGCGTTGCCGGTTTACTGATTGGCCTGTTCGCACATCAGCAAGCAATGACACCTGACAGCAGTACCCTGCACACCGCTTTTCTGTATTGCTATATGTCGATGGCGCTGGTGATTGCCCTGCCTGCCTGGGTATTTTCCAAAGTGCCGCCTGACAGGCAGAAAAACGCCATCATTAACCGGCGTCGTGCGGCGGCCGCTTCCCCCGATCCGATGAGAAAATCATGAAACCTGGTATCACCGCCAAGCTGTTTATGGCCATCTTTTGTACCTGCGCACTGGTGTTGATCATCATGAACTGGGGCGTGCGGATGAGCTTCGAAAGAGGCTTTATTGACTATATCCGCCAAAGCAACGAACAGCGCGTCGAACTGTTAGCGGACACGTTGCAGGAGCAATACAAGCAGCATGGCAGCTGGGAGTTTCTGGAAACAAATGATCGGTTGATCTACCAGCTGATGCGCTCCTTTGAACAAAACAGCAGTTCGAAAATGCCGCCACAGGGCTGGCGGACAAAATTCTGGATCCTCGACAGTCACGATCGCCGGATCGGCGGTTACGATCAACCGGTCCCGCCCGATCTGCAAGGGCCGCGTCGCGTGATGACCGTCAATGGCGTGATCATCGGTTCAGTAATTTCCACGCCCGCTGAGCGCCTGACCCGCGATGCCGATATCAACTTCGAGCGTCAGCAGAGCCGCACCAGCTGGATGATTGTCGCTTTTACCGCACTGCTGGCCGCCGTCGTAACCTGGGTGTTATCTCGCGGTATGCTCGCACCGGTAAAACGGCTGGTTAATGGCACCCATCAGCTTGCTGCGGGAAATTTCAGCACCCGCGTGGAAGTCGACAGTGAAGATGAACTGGGGAAACTGGCGCAGGACTTTAACCAGCTGGCAATGACGCTGGAGAAAAACGAACAGATGCGCCGGGCATTTATGGCAGATATTTCCCATGAGTTACGCACCCCGCTGGCGGTATTGCGCGGTGAGCTGGAAGCCATGCAGGATGGTGTGCGTAAAATGACCGTCGGTTCACTGGAATCGCTGCAATCTGAAGTGGCGATTCTGACCAAACTGGTCGATGATCTGCATCAGCTTTCTCTGTCAGATGCCGGTGCGCTGGCTTATCGCAAAGTCGATACCGACGTTGTACATCTGCTACAACTGGCCGAGGCCGGCTCGCGTGACCGTTTCCACAGCAAACAGTTAACGCTCAACAGCCATCTGCCGGAAAGTGCTGAAGTCTTTGGTGACCCGCAGCGGCTGTCGCAGCTTTTCAATAATCTGCTGGAAAACAGCCTGCGCTATACTGATCCGAATGGCGGCCTGGAAATCCTGGGAGAAATCTGTGAAAAAACGCTGAATCTGATTTTCCAGGACAGCGCGCCGGGCATCAGCGATGAGCAGCTCATCCGTATTTTTGAACGGTTTTACCGTACCGAAGGCTCGCGTAACCGCGCCAGCGGCGGCTCGGGTTTAGGTCTGGCAATTTGCCAGAATATCGTCGAAGCCCACGGCGGGCAGATCAGCGCAAGCCACTCCCCGGCGGGTGGCGTACGCATTACGGTCGTCCTGCCTCTTTCTGTCCCACATGGCCCGAGAAACTGAATGAACGACTCTGCATTGTCCGGCCCTGCGCCGTTGAAAATCCTGATCGTGGAGGATGAGCCTAAACTCGCCCAGTTACTGATTGATTATCTCGAAGCGGCAGGTTATGCCACGCAGTGGTTACCCGACGGCAACGACGTGGTTACGCTGGTTAAAACCCAGCCCCCGGCACTGATTCTGCTGGATCTGATGCTGCCGGGCAGCAGTGGTTTAACGATATGCCGTGACATCCGCCAGTTCTCCGATGTGCCGGTCATGATGGTGACTGCCAAAACGGAAGAAATTGACCGTCTGCTCGGGCTGGAAATTGGCGCAGATGATTATATCTGTAAGCCTTATAGCCCGCGGGAAGTGGTCGCGCGCGTGAAGGTTATCCTGCGCCGTTGTGTACGTCCGGATGAGCACGTGACAAAAGATACCGGCCTGCATATTGATGAGGCTCGCTTTCAGGCCACTTTTCAGGGACACGAACTTGAGCTGACTCCGGCGGAATTTCGTCTGCTAAAAACCCTGTCTGTGAAACCCGGGTATGTCTTTACCCGGGAAGTGCTGCTCAATAATCTTTATGACGATTACCGCGTTGTGACGGATCGCACCATCGACAGCCACATCAAAAACCTGCGCCGTAAGCTCGAATCACTTGATGGTGAAAAGGCATTTATCCGCGCGGTATACGGCGTCGGTTACCGCTGGGAAGCGGAGCCTTGCCATTTAGTTTAATGTTCTTCGGGCCGGCAATTCAGGTTTGTAAAGTTACTGAAAGTCTGTCGGCCAGCTCACATTTCATACCTTAAATTTCCGCTATCGCCGCGAAAAAGTCTCCATTAACTACACTTATTTCTGAAAAATAACCCCTCTTATGGAGATTACCTTTATGGCTAATAGCCACTATGAGCTGATTAAGGCGAGGAACGGGCAATATCACTTTATCCTTAAAGCCGGTAACGGAGAGATTCTTCTCACCAGTGAAATGTATGCCAGCAAAGCATCAGCGGAAAACGGCATCTTATCGGTACAAAACAACGTCTCAGAAGAAGCCCAGTACGAGATCAAACCCACGAAAGACGGGCAGTTTTACTTTGTCCTGAAAGCAAAAAATCATCAGGTCATTGCCATAAGCGAGATGTACACCGCACCCCGCACCGCTAAAAAAGGGGTGCTGTCCGTTATCAAAAACGGGCTAAGCCCGGAGATCCGTGATCTCACCCAGCAAATCGCCTGACCTCGTTATCCTGAGGTTGCTACATTTCCTGCTGCAACCTCAGGATCCAAAAATTGATCTGCCCCGGTAAAACTTCAAATACCCACACGAACTGGCTGCTTTTAAACAACTCAGACGTTACAATTCTGACCTTTCGTCGCCCCGCATCCGGGACGGCCCTGACTTGTGATCAGACTGAGATTGACTATGTTTACCCGCGATTCTTTTGTTCCGGAACTGCTGTCCCCTGCCGGCTCCCTGAAAAATATGCGTTATGCTTTTGCCTACGGTGCTGATGCGGTTTATGCCGGCCAGCCCCGCTACAGCCTGCGTGTGCGTAATAACGAATTTAACCACCAGAACCTGGAAACAGGCATTAACGAAGCCCACGCCCTGGGTAAAAAATTCTATGTGGTGGTCAATATCGCCCCGCATAACGCCAAGCTCAAAACCTTTATCCGTGATTTACAACCGGTCATAGATATGGGACCGGACGCCCTGATCATGTCCGATCCGGGCCTTATCATGATGGTACGCGAAGCGTTCCCGCAAATGGATATTCACCTCTCGGTGCAGGCCAACGCCGTGAACTGGGCAACAGTGAAATTCTGGAAACAAATGGGGCTGACGCGCGTCATTTTGTCCCGCGAGCTGTCGCTTGAAGAGATCGCTGAAATCCGTGCTCAGGTGCCGGACATGGAAATAGAAATTTTCGTGCACGGTGCACTGTGCATGGCGTATTCCGGCCGCTGTCTGCTTTCCGGTTATATCAATAAACGCGATCCGAATCAGGGGACCTGCACCAACGCCTGCCGTTGGGAGTATAAAGTTCAGGAAGGCAAAGAAGACGCCATCGGCAACATCGTGCACCAATACGAACCGATCCCGGTTCAGCAGGTAGAAGCCGCAGAACCCACGTTAGGCATCGGCCAGCCGACGGATAAAGTATTTATGCTGGAAGAAGCGATGCGTCCGGGTGAATACATGAGTGCTTTTGAAGATGAGCATGGCACTTATATTATGAATTCTAAGGACCTGCGTGCGATTCAGCATGTGGAAACCCTGACTAAAATGGGCGCACATTCGCTGAAAATAGAAGGCCGTACCAAATCCTTCTATTATTGCGCCCGCACCGCACAGGTTTATCGCCGTGCCATTGACGACGCAGTGGCCGGAAAACCGTTTGACCCGACGCTGCTGTCAACGCTGGAAGGCCTGGCGCATCGCGGTTATACCGAAGGTTTTCTGCGCCGTCATACACATGACGCACAACAGAACTACGAATACGGTTTCTCGGTCAGTGACCGCCAGCAATTTGTCGGTGAATTTACCGGTAACCGTAAAGATGGCTGGGCAGAAATCGACGTAAAAAATAAGTTCAGCGTCGGCGACAGCGTGGAAATGATGACGCCGCAGGGCAACGTTCAGTTCACACTCGACGCGTTACGCAACAAAAAAGGTCAGCCGACCGACGTGGCACCGGGTAATGGCCACTTCGTTTATGTTGCGCTGCCGGAAGATGTCAGCCTGGAATTCGCTATTTTGTTGCGTAATCTGCAAGAAACCGACACCCGGAATCCGCATTCAAAATAAGGAATTCTTCGAAAATAAGAATTCGATCACATCTATTTTTAGAGTAGCTGGTTAATATGTATTCGCAATTTACTTCGAATGCAAAATAAAGCACCGGACTACACTAGGAACCACCTCCTTGGCCAGCTCAATCTCCCTTGAGCTGGCTTTTCTTTGAATATTCGGGCAACTTCTTGTACTTCCATTCATCAAACAAATAATCTCTTTCCTCCCTAAAAAAATAAAATATCTTTTGCAGATAAATAAGTATTTTATTGAATGACCTTAACTGAAATTATTTAATACCAAAGAGAACGCTTCACTGATTTATCCGATAGCCAAATACGGTCACAATCATCTATTGTTGTTATGTATAGATAAAAGGAGCATACATGACCACAGCACTGCTGATTTTAAACGGAAAAGGGGCCGCCATCGAAGAACTGCGCGAGGCGGTGAGCGCACTGCGTGACGAAGGCGTCAGACTGCATGTACGGGTCACCTGGGAGCAGGGTGATGCGGCTCGTTATGTCGCCGAAGCCGTTGGTCTTGGCTGTGAAACCGTGATCGCCGGCGGCGGTGATGGCACAATTAACGAAGTGGCGGGTGCGCTGGCGCAACTCAACGGTGTAAAGCCGGCGCTGGGAATTGTGCCGCTGGGGACGGCGAACGATTTCGCTACCGCCTGCAATATCCCCCCGGTGCCTGAGCAGGCACTACAGCTGGCGGTAAAAGGCAACGCTGTTGCTATCGATCTGGCACGCGTCAATAGTCAGCATTTCTTTATCAATATGGCCACCGGCGGCTTCGGGACGCGCATCACCACAGAAACTCCGGAAAAACTGAAAGCGGCACTGGGTGGCGTTTCGTATTTCATCCACGGGCTTTTACGTCTGGATACGCTCAAAGCGGATCGCTGCGAAATCACAGGCCCGGATTTTCAGTGGGAAGGCGATGCGCTGGTGATCGGCATCGGTAATGGCCGCCAGGCCGGTGGCGGACAACAGATTTGCCCGGACGCATTGATCAACGACGGCCTGCTGCAGCTCCGTCTTCTGACGTCAGAAGAGCTGCTGCCGTCATTCCTGCGCAGCCTGCTCAATAATGAAGAAAACAAAAATATCGTTTCCGTCAGCCTGCCATGGCTCGACATCACCGCGCCCCACGACATGACCTTCAACCTTGACGGTGAACCGCTGACCGGTAAACAGTTCCATATTGAAGTGTTGACTGGTGCCATTCAGTGCCGTTTACCCCCTCAGTGTGAGCTGCTCGGCTGATATCCCCCCTTCTCATTGTTCATTCTCTGTACTGTGATCCGTCTTGCAGTACAGAGGAATTCTGCTCTCTTTTTTGTGATCTGGTCCGATAAAACCCGTTTCGCATACTTGTATGGTAGATATACATTACTTAATTTTACTCTGCCGATGTCGCTGAATACTTCATTTATGAACTTCTGCGGGCACAAACGACGCATTTCTTTTTACGACTCTTATTTATCCGGTGACGGAATGCAGGGGTAGTATGATTAATCATCATAAAGAAAGACCGATATCGGTAAAAAATATGCTGGCCTACGGCGGGGGAGATTTCTTCGGCGGGGGATGTTTTGCGGTATTGGGTCTGTGGATAATGTTTTTCTATACCACCTATGCCGGATTAAGTCCCGCAGAGGCCGGTGCCGTTATTGCTACAGCACGCCTGCTGGACGCTTTTTTCGATCCGCTTATGGGGTATGTCACGGATAATTTCTACCGTAATGCGTGGGGTAAAAAATACGGCCGCCGAGGTTTCTTCTTCTTATTTGGTGCTCCGCTGATTATGGTAACCTACATTATTATGTGGGTCAGCGGCATGGGATTCTGGTATTACCTGCTCACTTATATTTTATTCTATGCCGCTTATACGCTGGCCATTGTACCTTATGAAACACTGGCAGCGGAAATGACCTCCAGCTTTAAAATGCGCACCAAACTGACTGGCGTGAGAATGTTTTTCTCTACCGGCGCCGCGATATTAGCCGCCTGGTTACCGGGCCGGATAATTGCCTATCTCGGTGAAGATTCATCATCATCGTTTCTGATTATGGGCGTCATTTTCGGCGTACTGTTTGCCGTGGTGATCCTGATGCTTTACTTTTACACATGGGAGCGCCCGATCCCGGTTGATGTCGCCGCGCCAAAACTCTCTTTTCGCCGCGACATGAAACATTTGTTTAAATCCCTGATCTCGACGATGAAAGTACGCACCTTCCGTCAGCACGTGGGGATGTATCTGGGCGGTTATGTCGCTCTCGACGTACTCGGTGCAGTGCTGGCCTACTACATTATTTTTGTCCTCGGACAAAACGCCGTGACGGCCTCGAATGCCATGACATTAATGACACTGGTACAGTTTGTCTGTGTCGCGCTGTTTATTTTCCTGTGCATGAAATTAGGTAATGGCGCATCTTACCGTATCGCACAGTTATTTATGTTAGCCAGTGTCGGGTTGTTTTTAGCCATCCATTTATTACAACTGCCGTTTAATATGGCGCTGATTTATCTCTCCGTCATTTTAATGGGTGTTGGCCGTTCAGGTACCAGTTATGTTTGCTGGAATATTTACAGTTTTATTCCGGATGTGGATGAAATGCTGACCGGAAAACGACGCGAGGGGATATTCGCCGGCGTCATGACTTTCGTGCGCAAAGCCGTTCAGGCGGTGGCTTTATTTGGGGTTGGCCTGTTATTACAGCATTACGGATTTACCCCGAAAAGCGCAACACAACCTGCTGAAGCCGTGTACGGGATCACGCTGGTATTTGGCACAGGTTCAGTCATCTTCCTGCTGGTGGGTTTATACAGTTCAATGAAATTCCGTCTGACACGTCATAACCATGCGTTGCTGGTCAATGAGATTGAGCGCCTGAAAGCCGGCGGCAGTAAATATGATGTCACACCGGAAACCCGCTTAATTACCGAACAGCTGACCGGCTGGCCATACGAAAAATGTTGGGGTGATAATAATATTCTTAGCCAGACGGAAGAATTATCCACACTCACGCCAGATGATCTCTCAACCGGAGCCGACCATGCAAAGAATTGAATTCAGCCTGATGCAACAGACTATCTTTCACGCCCTGCAAAAAGCGGGACTTGATGAAGCAAGCGCACGTACCTGCGCACGCATACATACAGAGTCCAGTTGCGACGGCATTTCATCCCATGGCCTGAACCGTGTGGCGCGTTTTGTCGATTACGTCAATAAGGGCTGGATTGATATTCATGCCAAACCGGAGCTGGAAAAATCCCTTGGTGCCATCGCCATCTATAATGGCAACCGCGGTATCGGCATCACCAATGCCTTGTTTGCCGTTGATAAAGCGGCAGAGATGGCAAAGGAATACGGTGTCGGCATTGTCGCGCTGAAAAACAGCAGTCACTGGATGCGTGGCGGAAGTTATGGCTGGCATGCGGCACAACAAGGCATGGCGGCGATTTGCTGGACCAATACTGAATCCTGCATGCCCGCGTGGGGCGGCAAAAACACCCGAGTGGGCAACAACCCGTTCGTGATGGCCGTACCCCGTGCCAGAGGCCCGATCGTACTGGATATGGCAATGTCGCAATATTCCTACGGCAAATTGCAGGTCACGCGGCTGAAAAATGAAAAACTGCCCTTCCCCGGCGGCTACGACAAAGAAGGTCATCTCACAGACGATCCTGGTCCTATCGAAGCCTCTATGCGTATTTTACCGACGGGTTACTGGAAAGGCTCCGGACTGGCCATTGTGCTGGATGCCATGGCCGCGCTGTTATCGGCCGGATCACCCACCAATGAGATCGACAAAATTGGCAAAGGCAGTTGCACCGGTGCCAGCCAGATTTTCATGGTATTTGACCCGACACAACTCGGGGGTGCCGAATTCACCGAACGCATGGCCGACAGCGTCGCAGACTACGTTAACCAGTCGGAACCTGCCGAAAACAGCCGCGATGTCCGTTATCCGGGCCAGACCGCTGCATCTAACCGTGAACAAAACCGCCGTCTGGGCATCCCGGTCGATGAAGCGGTATGGAACGAAGTTATGCGCCTGGCGGAATAGTCTCCGCTTTTTCCTGCCAAATAACGCCTGTTAACCGCAGGCGTTTTCTTTTTAATCCCTGCAACATTTCCCTCACAAAGTGTGATCCTCTCCGGCAAAAAACGCTAAACATACTTGTATGGTAGTTAGCAAAAGGCGTATTTATAACCAAAGAAAATGCATCCTACTTTTACTGCAAAAGGTCGTAACCGATGAAAATCGTGAATGCTGAAGTTTTTGTCACCTGTCCGGGACGCAACTTTGTGACGTTGAAAATCACCACTGAAAGCGGGCTGACCGGCATTGGTGATGCCACACTAAATGGCCGCGAATTACCGGTCGCATCCTATCTGAAAGATCATGTGTGTCCGCAGCTGATCGGCCGCGATGCGCATCAGATCGAAGACATCTGGCAGTTTTTCTATAAAGGCGCTTACTGGCGTCGCGGACCGGTCACCATGTCTGCCATTTCTGCCGTGGACATGGCGTTATGGGACATCAAAGCCAAAGCCGCCAATATGCCGTTGTACCAGTTGCTCGGCGGCGCATCCCGCACCGGCGTCATGGTTTACTGTCACACCACCGGTCATTCCGTTGATGAAGTACTCGATGATTACGCCAAACATAAAGAACTGGGCTTTAAGGCGATCCGCGCACAATGCGGTGTACCGGGCATGAAAACCACTTATGGCATGGCGAAAGGCAAAGGTCTGGCCTACGAACCGGCGACGAAAGGCAACTGGCCGGAAGAGCAGTTATGGTCAACGGAAAAATACCTCGATTTCACGCCAAAACTGTTCGAAGCCGTGCGTAATAAATTTGGTTTCGATGAACATCTGCTGCACGACATGCACCACCGCCTGACGCCCATCGAAGCGGCGCGTTTTGGCAAAAGCATTGAAGAATATCGCCTGTTCTGGATGGAGGATCCGACGCCTGCTGAGAATCAGGAATGCTTCCGCCTGATCCGCCAGCATACCGTGACACCAATTGCCGTCGGCGAAGTGTTTAACAGCATCTGGGATTGCAAGCAGCTTATCGAAGAACAGCTGATCGACTATATCCGCACTACGCTGACGCACGCTGGCGGCATAACAGGTATGCGCCGCATCGCCGATTTCGCCTCGTTATATCAGGTGCGCACCGGCTCGCACGGCCCTTCCGATCTTTCGCCGATTTGTATGGCTGCGGCCCTGCATTTCGACCTGTGGGTGCCGAATTTCGGCGTACAGGAATATATGGGGTATTCCGAGCAAATGCTGGAAGTCTTCCCGCATAACTGGACGTTCGACAACGGCTACATGCATCCGGGCGAAAAACCGGGTCTGGGCATTGAGTTTGACGAAAAACTGGCGGCGAAATATCCGTACGAGCCGGCGTATCTGCCGGTGGCCCGTCTGGAAGACGGCACGTTGTGGAACTGGTAAGGGAGCGAAACATGAACAGCGTCGTTATTGAGCAACCTGGAAAATTAGTCATCGAGCAACGTGCTTTGCCGGTACCTGCCGCCGGCGAAGTACGAGTTCGGGTCAGTCATGCGGGCATCTGTGGTTCAGATGTGCATATTTATCACGGCCACAATCCGTTTGCGAAATACCCGCGGGTTATCGGCCATGAGTTCTTCGGCCACATCGACAGCACCGGCGAAGGCGTCGATACCGCACGTATCGGCGAACGTGTGGTGATCGATCCGGTAGTCAGTTGCGGGCATTGCTACCCGTGCTCGATCGGCCGCCCGAATGTTTGTGCAGAACTGCAGGTTATCGGCGTCCACCGCGATGGCGGTTTCAGTGATTACGCCTGTGCACCGGCGAAAAACGCCTATGTGGTGCCGGAAGTGATCCCGGACAAACTCGCCAGCATGGTCGAGCCGTTTACTATCGCAGCGAATATCACGGCATTTCTCAAACCGACACCGCAGGATACCGCACTGATATACGGCGCAGGTCCGATGGGACTGACGGTGATTCAGGTGCTGAAAGGGGTTTACGGGGTGCAGAAAGTCATTGTCGCTGACCGTATCGACGAACGGTTGCAGATGGCGCAGGCAAGTGGCGCAGACTGGATCATCAATAACAGCGACCGCAGCGTGACTGATGTGCTGGCTGCAGAAGGTATACGCCCGACACTTATCGTCGATGCTGCCTGCCATCCGGCGATCTTACAGGAGGCCATTCTGCTGGCGTCTCCGGCAGCACGTATCGGTATGATGGGTTTCTCCGGCGAGCCGAGCCTGATCACGCAGCAAAGTATCACCAGCAAAGAGATTTCACTGTTTTCTTCACGCCTGAACAGTCACCGGTTCCCGCAGGTTATTGAATGGATGGAGCAGGGAAAAATCGCGCCCGAAAAACTGGTGACGCACTGGATGCCCGCCAGTGAAGTAGAAGCGGCATTAACGCTGTTCGAGAAAGATCAGCGTTCCTGCTGCAAGGTTTTACTGACATTCTGATTTAGCGTTAATTTTTGCAACAAGGCGGGAAGGTTTCAAATATCTTCCCGCCTGCCGTACCTCATATTCTACCTATAAAAACGCAACACTATTAAAACGACACCTACAAGTGGAGCACGCATCTATGTTTAAGAACCTACGCTGGATCATCGTATTCCTGCTGTTTCTGGTTTATATGATCAATTACCTCGACCGCGTTGCGCTGTCGATTACTGTGCCTATGATAGAAAAAGAACTGACCATTAATCCCGAGCAATTCGGCATGATATTTGGCAGTTTCTTCTTTGGTTACGCGATATTTAACTTTATCGGTGGCCTGGCCGTGGATAAATTCGGCCCGACGCTGGTGATGGGATTAGCTGTCGGCTTATGGTCAGTATTTTGTGGCATGACCGCTATCGCGACCGGCTTTTATTCCATGCTGATTTTGCGGGTATTATTCGGCATGGCCGAAGGCCCGATTTGTGCTTCGGCAAATAAAATGATCAACGGCTGGTTCCCGAAGAAACAGGCGGCAACCGCGATGGGCTTGCTCAGTGCCGGTTCTCCCCTGGGTGGCGCAGTGGCTGGGCCGATTGTCGGATATCTGGCAATTTCCTTCGGCTGGCGTCCGGCGTTTATGGTCATTGCCAGTATCGGCATCGTCTGGATGGTGGTGTGGTTCTTTACGGTTGCGGATAATCCGCTGAAAAGCAAACGCGTTTCACCGGAAGAACTGCGTTTAGTTGACGAAATGAAGAATGAGCATTTAAGTGAAGAAGAGAATATGGCGCAGGCTTCACATGGTCTTGGGTATTATTTACGTCAGCCGATTATTCTGGTTACTGCATTTGCCTTCTTCTGCTACAACTATATTTTATTTTTCTTCCTCAGCTGGTTCCCGGCTTATCTGGTACAGGCACATGGACTGAATATTAAAGAGATGAGCCTGACGACGGTTATTCCCTGGATTGTGGGTTTTGTCGGCCTGGCATTAGGTGGTTATATTTCTGATAAAATTTTTAATATTACCGGCCGCTTATTGCTGTCGCGTAAAATTATATTAGTGGTCAGCCTGTTAGCTGCGGCTGTTTGTGTCGCACTCGCCGGGATTGTCACCAGCGTGGTTCCGGCAGTCATCCTGATGTCAGTGTCTATTTTCTTCCTGTATACGACCGGTGCGATTTACTGGGCGATTATCCAGGATGTGGTGCATAAATCCCGCGTCGGCGGCACCAGTGGATTTATTCATCTGGTCGGCAGCGTCTCGGGTATCATCGGCCCGGTCGTGACGGGTTTCATTGTTCAAAACACCGGACGCTTTGACAGTGCCTTTATTCTCGCTGGCGGCGTCGCCGCGCTGGGCGCTATTTTGGTGTTCTTCGTGATTAAACCGCCAAAACACCTGCCCGACTCCACGCTGTCTCACAGCTGATGGTCTGAATGTGCATGTCGCTCCCCGTCAACGGGGAGCGCAGCCAATATTCAGTCAGGTTGCAGGATGGCGATTTTATTCGTCCACCCACACCCGCATTTCTCCCTCTCCGCGATTCGCCCAGGTAAAGTACGGTACAAAGGTCAGGGTTTGCGGCACAGTGTCTTCCACAGGCGGATTATAGTGATAAAGCGGCTGCTGACTGGCCTGAACGGATGCCCGGCGCCCGCCCTGAGCCTGCAATAATGTTTTACCGGCGAACAGTCCGCTGCCGGAAATCAGACGGAACGTTGCATCATGCGGCAGGCGGATGTTATGCAGCTCACTGCCGTTGTCAGCCTGCTCAAGGCAATACACCAGCGGCCCCCGCTGCACTGCCACTTTGCCTGCAACGTGCCGCAACAGCGCGTTGCCTTTCACCCGTATCACCGGCATCGGCAGTATCATTTCAAGCCGATCGCCTTTCTGCCATGTCCGGGTCAGACGCAGATATCCATGTTGCGTCAGGCTGGCCAGCGCCAGCGGATTACCATTGAGCGAAACCTGCGGACTGTCACACCAGTCGGGTAAACGCAATGCCAGTGTCGCCTCCAGCGGCTGATCGGTATCGACGTCAATCAGCACGCATTCTGTCCACGGGTAGCCGCCGGACTGTTTCAGCCGCAACGCTTTTCCGCCAATTGTCGCTTCGACATCGCTGCCGATATACAGATTGATATCCACACCGTCCGGGCGCTGGGTATAGATATAGTGGCCGAGCGATGTCAGCAGACGCGCAATATTCGGCGGACAGCAGGCGCAGCCGAACCAGCGCTGACGCACCGGTTTTACATGGTCATAAATGTGGTTGAACGGAATGCTTTTCGGATGCACTTCCAGAGGATTGACATAGAAGAAATGTTTGCCATCAAGCGCCATCCCGGCCAGCACAGTGTTGTAGAGCGCCCGCTCCATCACGTCGGCATAACGGCTGTCAGGATCCATCTGCAACATACGGTTGGCGAACATCATCAGGCCAATCGATGCGCAGGTTTCGGTATAAGCCGTGTCATTGGGTAAATCATAATCGGAAGAAAAAGCTTCACCGCTGCTTTGCGATCCGACAGAACCGGTAATGTACATCTGCCGCCGGGTCATATTTTCCCACACACGCTGGCACACTTCGCGTTTTTCCTGATCCTGACTCAGCCGCGCCAGATGGGCCACACCGGCATACAGATACACAAAACGTACCGCATGGCCGACAGCCGTTGTCTGCAAGGCCACCGGCACATGCGCCTGGCTGTAGGCCTTGTCTTTCACCATCCACGCCGGTCCGTAGGTATTCCAGTGCGATGTTTTTCCACGTTTTTCATATTCGATATCGTAGAAATGCGGCTGTGTACCCCGTTGCTCAACAAAATAACGGGTCAGGTCAAGATAACGCTTTTCGGCGGTTTGTTCATACAGACGCATCAGTGCCAGCTCAATTTCCGGATGTCCCGGGTAGCCATGCAACTGCTTCTCACCCGGCCCGAAGACATGTGCGATGTGATCAGCCAGCTTGCAGACAATCTCCAGCAAACGGGTTTTGCCTGTGGCCTGCACATAAGCCACACCGGCTTCAATCAGATGTCCGGCGCAGTAAAGTTCGTGACATTCAGCCAGATTAGTCCAGCGTTGTTGCGGCTCTTTGACGGTGAAGTAAGTATTCAGATAGCCGTCAGGTTGCTGCACTGCGCCGATCAGCTCAATCAGTTGATCGGCCGTTTCCTCCAGCGCGGGATCCGGCGTTTTCGTCAGTAAATACGCCACCGCTTCCAGCCACTTAGCAACATCACTGTCCTGAAAAACCATACCATAGAATTCACCATCACTTTGCCCGGCGGCAATACGGAAATTTTCAATCGCGTGACTTGGTTCGGCGTCGGCGACATCATCATTGAGCGCTTTCCACTGGTACGGCACCACCACCTCTTTCACCAGACGCTGATATTCCAGCCAGAATGCATCGGAAACATTCACCTTTTGCAAAGGCACTTCTAAAGAATCTACCGGAGAAAACGGCATACAACCTCCTGAAAAAGTTAAATTAAATTTTTGCAGCTAAATCGTGCGACATCCGCGACAGCAATTTGTTATCGAGTTTGCAAAACATCAGCGTTCCCGCCAGCAGCAGATGCATCGCCGCCGGTAACAGGGTTTCCAGCAAGGTGATCCCGCCGAGTGATGCCGCAGTCTGGTGCTCTGCGCCAGCCTGATAAGAGACCAGAATGAAGACCAGGCTGATGATCCCGGCACTGGATGCCCAGGCCAGTTTGATAAAGAAGAGGTTGAAGGCAAAGTTCATGCCGGAGGAACGGATACCGTTTTTCCAGTGCCCGTAATCATCGGCGAACGCCATGATGGAAAAATGCAGCGGCAACGTGAACCCGAGGATCACGCAGTGTACAAAGATGATACCGAGCCACAATATCTGGTGATGTTCACCGGCAGGAACAAACCACAGCATCAGGGAAAACACCGCCAGTACCAGATTTGTCAGCATATACAGCCGCACGCTGTCGATGAATTTGGTCAGCTGATTGACGATGACCGCGCCGAAAATGGAAGCCAGTGTCACCATACCGAAGAACAGCGAAGCGTAGCCTGCCCCGCCTTTCAGCACATACGTGATGAAATACATGTAGCCGCCGCCGCGCAGATTGAACACATTGATCAGCAGGAAAGACATCAGTAAAACCAGCAACAACTGATCGTTTTTCAGCAATCCGCGGATGTGTTCTTTAACGCTGAACTGCCCGAGCAACGCAAGGGGCAGGCGTTCGCGCACGGTGAAGAAACACCACAGAAACATCACTACCGCCACTGCACACAGCAACCCCACGCCCTGCTGATATCCCAGTGCCGCATTGCCTTTACCCAACACCTGTACCAGCCACGGCAGCCCGACGGATACCATAAAGCCCGCTACACCGCACAGGACAAAGCGCCACGACTGACAAGACATCACTTCGCGATGATCGGTGGTCATGGTGTTAATCAGTGCGCAATACGGCACGTTGATTGCCGTATACGACACGGAAAGCAGGAAGTACGTGAAGAAGGCGTAGGCAATTTTGGCATCTCCACTCAGGCCGGGCACCGTAAAGGTGAGAAACCCGATCACGCCAACAGGTAACGCAATCCATAACTGCCAGGGACGAAAACGTCCCCAGCGACTTTGCGTACGGTCAGCCAGTATGCCCATCAGCGGATCGGAAATCGCATCAATCACCCGCAGGGAAATAAACAGCGTACCGACGATAGCAGGCGTCAGCCCGAAAACATCGGTATAAAAAAATGTCAGAAAACTGGTGATCAGACAGGTCATTATCGTGCCACCGGCATCACCTAATCCGTAACCGATTTTTTCACTGACCGAAAGTCTGGCATGGGCAGAAGTTATTCTGCTCTCTCCGTTTACCGTTGCAGAACCGGTATTAACTGAATCTGTTGGCATTATTTTTCCTCGCTTTTATATCGTTATTAATAAGCTGTAGGAACACAATAAATAAGGCTAATTATGGGTGTCAGCCCTGGATTTAAATAAGGTACGCCATAAATCTGGCATAATGGCCTCATGCCAACAAGAAGAGGATAAAGTAGTTAAACGGGACAATTCCGACTCACGATCAGAATCTGTGAAGCAGATCAAAACCTCTTTAAACCTGGCTGGAGATGCATGTTCTCTATGCTACTGTCAGGTATATCCAGCCTGATGAGTGCCTTAAAATGACTGAAATGCTTACGTTTCCCGTCAATATCCCGGTGAAAGTACAAAACGGCGGTTTGTTCATTTCCCGCGGAATAGGCACACATCCGACCCGGAGACTCAGTTCGCATGAATTAATTTATGTTGTCCGGGGCTCATTGTCTTTACAGGAAGAAAATAGCCGTTTTGATTTACACGAAGGAGAAAGTCTATTGTTATTTCCCGGCAGGGAACATAAAGGCGTCACCACCTTTGATGCTGATTTAAAATTTTACTGGCTGCATTTTGATATTGTGAAAGATATAGCAATAAATAATTCACAGCAAAATAATCCCTCTTTACAGCTGAATATTCCACAACATTGTAAAGTCAGGGACCGCGAAACGCTGCTAACGCTGTTCAGATTATTTTTATATGAACAGGAACGCGGCGGTAATTCTCTGGATCTGTTTCTGATTTTGTTGTTAGAAGAAGTCTCACGCACCTGGCCGGAGAATGTTGAACCGGGCGGCCCCGGTGTGGCGCTGGCCTATAAAGCCCGTCAGCTGATTACGACACAATTCCATCTGCCGCTGGGAGCCTCTGAACTGGCGGAACGGCTGCATTGTAATGCCGATTATCTCGGGCGGGTTTTCCGCCTGACCTTTCAGATGACGCTGACAGAGGCGCTGCATAAACAACGGGTCGCGGCAGCAGAAAAACTGCTACTGGCCAATACCGGCAATGTGGCGGACGTGGCACGCCTGACGGGGTTTAACGACGTGGCGTATTTTCGTCGGGTATTTCGTAAACTACTGGGCATTACCCCTGCGGCCTACAAAAAGCTGTATTGCCGTGAGCATATAAACTCCCAATAATTTGATAAAACCTTGCGCTAACAATCTCAAAAACATCAGAAAACTCATGTTAGTATTGGGGTCTTCCGACTTTAAAGACAACTTTTGCCCATGACAGACTCCTTTGAATTTCTCAGTAATGTGCCGGTTAATCAGCAGATTTATCGCACCTTGCGTCAGGACATCGTCACCTGTGCCATCGCACCGGGGGCATTCCTGTCGGAGAAAGAGATTTCCACACGCTTTAATGTGTCCCGTCAGCCGGTTCGTGAAGCCTTTATCAAACTGGCCGAAGCCGGACTGGTTCAGGTTTTACCGCAACGCGGTACGTATGTAATGAAAATTTCCTCCAAACGGGTCGCTGACGGACGTTTCATTCGCGAAGCCGTTGAAACCGCCGTGGTACGCCGTGCAGCCATGGTCGCTACGGACAAAGATCTGGCGCTGCTCGGACATAATCTTGAGCGTCAGACACTGGCAGCAAAGCGTCAGCAAACGCAGGAATTCCTGCTACTGGATGATGAGTTCCACCGCACGATCGCACAAATTATCGACTGCCGTCTGGCATGGGAAACCGTCGAGCACATCAAAGCGACAATGGATCGCGTCCGCTTTCTGACACTCAGCAAAGTGTCACCGCCGGAAAATCTGATTGCACAGCATTATGCGATTTTTGACGGACTGCAAGCGCATGACCCGGACGCCGCAGAAAAAGCCATCCGTATTCATTTGCAGGAAATGATTTCCACCATTACGCCCATTGCTGAACAAAACAGTGACTGGTTTGATGCCGAGTAAGTAAAGGGAGAGAGTACAACACAAGCAGTTTGCGACGGCGTTCAAATTTTGCGGGTTAGCCCTGAAATCTGTATGACAACTTGGTGTAAGCTGTAAACCACATCAATATCGTGGATACTTTTATGCCAGCCGCTGCCACCCTGAAAAAAAGCTACTACAGTGCCGATCAGTCACTCTCCCTTTCCCAACTCGATAACGAGAAAATCAGTCAGATCGTCCGGGATCTGGACGTGGCAGAAAGCGAAAAAGAACATTACGTCACGGGCTGGATGGGCCAGAACAGCGTGGTCCTGGTGAGGAATTATCAGGACAAACGGGGCACGTCCAGCGGCCTGGTGATGTCGCGTGGCAATCGTTACAAACTCACCGTTCAGGCCATCACTTTCCGTATCCCCAAAGTGCTGCTGTGGGTCACGTTCCGCCGTAAGCCCCGCACCATGACCGTGATCGCCTATAACAAGCTGGGCGAACAGGCGACCGGCCTGCAACAGTTCATGCATGTGCAGGATCCTGAACTCAGGGAGAAGCTGGAGCAGGACTGGCGTGAACTGAACGATTATCTCGGCATGGCCTGCTGGCAGATGGATAACAACCGCCCGCAATGGCGCCAGTTGCACGGCGAAATCACGTCACAATCCCTCGTTTCGCTGGCTGAATCGCCATGGTTCAGCGGTAAAAAACTGCAAAAAGATGGCGAACTGGAAGGGCTGTGGTTGCACGGGCAGTTTATTGGCCGACGCAGCGGCGAACAGGCGGCATTGCTGCTGTCATGGAAAGACGAAGAGAACGACGATATTGCCAGCTATCTGTTTGAACGGATGTCAGCGGACAAAATTCGCGTGATGCTGCGCCCGCGTAAAGAAGAAAAATTTTATCCGCTGAACCCGTTTGATGCCGTGCATTTGCAACAGGCACTGACGAAATTCCGTCAGGCTGAACAGGCGCTGAGTGAAACCCTGCGCCTCGCATAATCTGTGGTTACCACCAGCGGTGGAAATGATGTACCGGCCCGATGCCGTGACCGACGTCAAGTGAATCGGCCTGCATCAGCGCCTGCTGTAAATAGTCTTTGGCTTCACGCACAGCACCGGCCCAGTGTTGATGACGCGGACGTAAAGCGGCCAGCGCGGCCGACAGCGTACAACCTGTGCCGTGAGTATGTCGGGTATTCACACGCGGCGCAGTAAACCGCTCGCGGGAACCCGGTGTAAACAGCCAGTCAGGGCTTTCCTCATCGCTCAGATGCCCCCCTTTCATCAGCACTGCGCCACATCCCATCGCCAGCAGTGCTTCTCCCTGCTCACGCATTTCGGTTTCGTTCACTGCGACCGCACATTCCAGTAACGCCGCCGCTTCCGGCAGGTTTGGCGTAATCATCGAAGCCTGCGGGATCAGCAAACGGCGCACCGCATCAACGGCTTCCGGCAGCAGCAAAGGATCGCCACTTTTCGCCAGCATCACGGTATCCAGCACCACAAACGGTGGCTGATAATGCCGGATCCGCTCCGCCACCGCTTCCACAATCTGGCTGTTTGCCAGCATGCCAATTTTGGTACTGTCGATCCGCACATCGCTCAGTACGGAATCAAGCTGTGCTGAAACAAACCCTGGCTCAATGTTATAGACCGATTGCACACCACGGGTATTTTGGGCTACCAGCGCGGTGATCACACTGGTACCGTACGCGCCAAGCGCCGAAAAGGTTTTTAAATCCGCCTGGATCCCTGCCCCGCCACTCGGATCAGTGCCTGCAATCGTCAGTGCATTAATACGTTTCATTGTCTGCCTCGCCGTTCAGCCATTCTTCGCCCATTAAATACAGATTATCGAGGAATTCAGGCGTGAAACTGCCCGGCCCTTTCACGGCCATACAGGCGCGTTCGCCCGCGCAGGACATCACCCGGCAGGCGGCGGCCACGTTATCCAGACGATCGCCCGGCAAAGCCGCAAAGGCGGCTACTACTGCGGATAGTGCGCATCCTGTTCCCACCACTCGGGTCATCATCGGGTGCCCGCCAGCCACAGCCCAACTGCGCTGGCCGTCGGTGACATAATCGGTTTCACCGGTGACAGCCACGACTGCGCCGGTCTCACGCGCCAGTTGCTGTGCGGCAGGTAAAGCAGAAAAGGAATCATCGCCGCTGTCAACGCCGCGCCCGGACGCACTGACGCCGCTGAGGGCCAGGATTTCGGAGGCATTGCCGCGGATTGCTGCGGGTTTAAGTGTGATGAGTTCACGACAGAATTCTGTACGCCAGTTCAGGCCGCCGACGGCAACCGGATCCAGCACCCAGGGCTTTCCGGCCTGACTGCCTGCCTGAATGGCTGCCAGCATTGCCTGCGCATGGGGATGTGTCAGCGTACCGACATTGACCAGCAGGGCATCGGCGATGGCACTAAATTGTGCCGCTTCGGCGGGATCAACCACCATCGCAGGAGACGCGCCCAGCGCCAGCAGGACGTTGGCGGTAAAAGATTGCACCACGTCATTGGTCAGGCAGTGAACCAGCGGCGCAGCAAAGCGAAGTTGTTTCAGAGAAGTGGCGGCTAAAGCGCCGGGAATGTAGGTAGGTCGGGTATTCATAAGTCTCCCTACCGGCGCTCAAGAAGGCGGTATCAGGAGAGATACCTGACTTCCCTACGCTGGCATAATCCAGATCAGGTAATACGGGTAAAATCTCAGCCCTGCTTTGCAGCGGGCACCCCGAGTCAAGGGAGCATTATTGGCGGCGGAGGTCAGAAGATCAATCAGCAAATGCGTTAAAAAACCAATCAGTGAAGCTTATTGAACTCATTCCGCTTCACTGGCAGTATCTGGGCACAGACCTGAATAACATACGTTGATGAAAAACTTCCTCAGGAGTCAATGCTTGCCCTCAACAATGACTGTACGCCCTTATCAAGAAGCAGACCGCCCGTTTTTACGTACGCTCTATCTGGCCTCGCGCAAGCACACCTGGACATGGCTGGAAGACGATTTTCAGCTGGAAGATTTTGACCGGGCAGTGCTCGGCGAGACAATACTGGTCGCAGAACGTGACGGACATTTACTGGGATTCGCCTCAATTTTCACTCAGGAAAATTTTTTGCATAACCTGTTTGTTGATCCGCAGTATCAGGGAACCGGTGCAGGTTCGGCATTGCTTCACGCTGCTGAAGAAACCTTTACCCGTCAGGGATCGCTGAAATGTTTAGCCAAGAGTAAAAATGCCGTCGCTTTTTATCTGTCAAAAGGCTGGACCATCATCTCTGCGGGGGACAGCCCAAAAGGTGAATACTATTTATTTCATTCACCAAAGAAATAATTGAGAAGAAAATGATTACCCCGAAAAACCTTATTTTCGTGGTTCTGACGAATATCATTTTTTCTTTGTCGTTAAGAGGTTAAATTCCGCAGCAGTGCTATACATACGATGGCTTCCTTAAAAATTTCGAGGGTATGAATGAAAACAATGAAACTGATGCAGATTGCTGCAGTGACCGGTGCGCTGTTCCTGGCCGGTTGTACCAGCCATATTACCCAGACAGAAAAATACTCCGGTTTTTTAGGTGATTATTCCGGTCTGAAGGAAGTCAAAACTGCATCAGGTAATCCGGTGCTGCGCTGGATAGATCCTGCTTTCAAAAAAGCCAATTATTCTTATATCAAATACGAACCGATTAAATTCTATCCGGAACCTCAGCCAACGGAACAAATCGACAAAGCTACCTTGCAGGGGGTGCTGGATTACGCCAACAGCCGCATGAAACCGGCACTGGCAGAGCGCATGCCACTGACAGATCACGCAGGGCCGCGCACACTGATTTTCAAAGGTGCGATCACCGGTGTGAACACCTCGGCAGAGGGTTTGCAGTTCTATGAAGTCATCCCGGTCGCGCTGGTTATTGCGGGTACTGAAACCGCCACAGGCCATCGTACGCGTGATACTGAAGTTTACTTTGAAGGTGAGCTGATCGATGCCAGCACCGGCAAACCGGTGATTAAAGTCGTGCGTAAAGGCTTCGGTAAGCAGGTTGCCAACGATACTCAGAAAGTCACTGCTAACGATTTAAAAGTTGTAGTAGACAGCCTGGCGAACGATACCAAGCTGTTCAAAGAATAACTCCCGAAACAGCATAACAATGAGGGCAGCCAGAGGGCTGCCTTTTTTGTTTACCGGGAATGATAAACCTTCAGACTGAATCAGCGATAAATTCCCGTAACCACTGATGTGCCGGGTCACGGTGCGCACGTTCATGCCACACCATAAACATGTCAAAACCCGGTACATCAAGCGGGGCTTCGGTTATCTGCAAAGCAGGATTTCCCCGCACTAAACGTTCGGGCAACATCGCCACCAGATCCGTGGTCATCAGCACCTGAAGCACAAACAGGAAATGCGGTACTGACAAGACCACACGCCGCGTTAAACCCGCCGCCGCCAGCGCGGTGTCGGTATACCCATAAAATCCGCCGCCGTCGGGTGAAACCATCACATGCTCCAGCCCGCAGAACTCTGTCAGCGTCACCGGCCCGTTGACGGACGGATGCCCTTTCCGGCTGACCAGCACATAGCGCTCGGCAAACAGGAATCTGCTGTGCAGCCCGTTTATTACCGCATCAGAGGTATGAAACGCCAGGTCCAGTTCACCCTGCTCCATTTTGTGGATAATCCGCGCAGGTGATGTTTCAAAAATAGACAGCCGCGCGGAAGGTGCGGCCATACGCAATGCCCGTAAGGCCGGTAAAACGATAGTGGATTCGCCGTAATCCGCGGCACCCAGAGTCCAGGTAGGGTTCGCCTTTGACGGGTCAAAAACCTCTCCGGCAATGATCGCATTTTCCAGCGCGGCAAGGGCCTGCCGCAGCGGTTCCCGCAATTCGTCCGCACGCGCCGTCGGACGCATTCCCCGCGGCCCCGGCAGCAGCAACGGATCATCAAAAAATTCACGCAACTTAGCGAGCTGAACGCTGACCGAAGGTTGCGAAAGGTTACGGCGCTGCGCAGTTCGCGTGACATTTTGTTCAGCCAGCAAAACATCCAGCGTCAGCAACAAATTGAGATCCAGACGACCGAAATTACTCATCGCTATACCTGCTATATGATCAATTCATTTCAACTATACCTGACGACAACCTACTCTGCCTTTATCCCATTAACGGAGGTTTCGTCATGAATGTATTGATCGTCTATGCTCACCCTGAATCACACTCGCTGAACGGCTCGCTGAAAGATTTTGCGGTCAGCCATTTGCAGGCCGCCGGGCACAATGTGCAGATTTCGGATTTGTATGCCATGCAATGGAAAGCCGTGCTGGATGCAGGAGATAACACCGAACCGTCGCCGGGGCCTTTTCACCCTTCGCAGGATTCTCAGCGCGCTTACAAAAATGGCACGCAAAGCGATGACATCGCCGCCGAGCAGGAAAAATTACAGTGGGCGGATACCGTGATTTTCCAGTTCCCGCTGTGGTGGTTTTCAATGCCTGCCATTATGAAAGGCTGGGTTGAACGTGTTTATGCTTATGGATTTGCCTATGGTGTTGGTGAGCATTCCGACACGCACTGGGGCGACCGTTACGGGGAAGGCAAAATGGCCGGAAAACGCGCTATGCTGATGGTCACCACCGGCGGCTGGGAACCCCATTACAGCGCGCGTGGGATTAACGGCCCGATCGACGACCTGTTGTTCCCGATCCACCATGGCATGCTGCATTATCCGGGCTTTACCGTGCTGCCGCCACTGGTGTTCTACCGCACCGGACGCATGGATGAGACCCGCTACGCGCAAATTTGCGGGGAGATGGCTCACCGGCTGGATACAGTAGAAAGCACCACGCCAATTTCATTTCGCCAGCAGAATGGCGGCGATTACGCTATTCCGTCACTGATATTGAAACCGGACATTGCGCCGGGGAAAAGCGGGTTTGCAGCGCATCTGAAATAATCCCCTGAGAGCATGCCAGGCATAAAAAACGCCAGTGGATCTTACGATCGCACTGGCGTTTTTACGGGCGTTCAGCCTTTATTTTTGCTAAATCATTCCCACTCAATCGTTGCCGGTGGCTTGCCCGAGATGTCATAAACAACGCGGGAGATGCCGTCGACTTCGTTGATGATGCGGTTGGAGCAGCGGCCGAGGAAATCATACGGCAGGTGCGCCCAGTGCGCGGTCATGAAGTCGATGGTTTCGACTGCGCGCAGAGAGACAACCCAGTCGTATTTACGGCCATCGCCCATCACGCCGACAGAGCGGACCGGCAGAAAGACCGTGAAAGCCTGGCTGACTTTGTTATACAGGTCGGCTTTATGCAGCTCTTCGATAAAGATAGCATCGGCGCGGCGCAGCAGGTCGCAGTACTCTTTCTTCACTTCGCCCAGTACGCGAACGCCCAGCCCCGGCCCCGGGAACGGGTGACGGTAAAGCATGTCGTATGGCAGGCCGAGTTCCAGACCAATTTTACGCACTTCGTCTTTGAACAGCTCTTTCAGCGGCTCAACCAGACCCAGTTTCATCTCTTTCGGCAGACCGCCCACGTTGTGGTGCGATTTGATCACATGCGCTTTGCCGGTGGCAGAGGCCGCAGACTCAATCACGTCAGGGTAAATGGTGCCCTGCGCCAGCCATTTCACTTCATCCTGCTTGCAGGCTTCTTCGTCGAATACTTCAACAAAGACGCGGCCGATGATTTTACGTTTGGCTTCCGGCTCATCCACCCCTGCCAGCGCAGACAGGAAACGTTCTTCCGCCGCGACGTGAACAATATTCAGACCGAAACGGTCACCGAACATTTCCAGCACCTGATCCGCTTCGTTCAGACGCAGCAGACCGTTGTCGACGAACACGCAGGTCAGACGGTCGCCGATGGCGCGGTGCAGCAGCATGGCGGTCACGGAGGAGTCAACACCGCCGGACAGACCGAGGATGACGTGATCGTCGCCGATCTGCACACGAAGACGCTCAACGGCGTCTTCAATGATTTTTGCCGGCGTCCACAGTGCTTCGCACTCGCAGATATCCATGATGAAACGTTCGAGCATACGCAGGCCCTGACGGGTATGCGTCACTTCCGGGTGGAACTGCACACCGTAGAAGCGCTTTTCTTCGTTCGCCATAATGGCAAACGGGCACGTCTCGGTACTGGCAACGGTCACGAAATCAGACGGAATGGCCGTTACTTTATCGCCGTGGCTCATCCAGACATCGAGCAGCGGTTTGTTGTTCTCGCTCAGGGCATCCTGAATGTCGCGGATCAGCGCGCTTTCAGTCTGAACTTCCACCTGCGCATAACCAAATTCGCGCTCGTTAGAACCTTCAACATGGCCGCCTAACTGCATCGCCATGGTTTGCATGCCGTAGCAAACGCCCAGAACCGGTACACCGGCTTCAAAGACGTAGTCTGGTGCACGCGGGCTGTCATGCTCGGTTGTACTTTCCGGGCCGCCGGACAGGATGATCCCGTTCGGGTTGAATTCGCGGATTTGGGCTTCGGTTACGTCCCAGGCCCAGAGTTCGCAATAGACACCCAGTTCACGCACGCGGCGCGCAACAAGCTGGGTGTACTGGGAGCCGAAATCGAGGATCAGGATACGGTGCTTGTGAATATTTTCGCTCATGAGGGGGCGTTTTCCAGAAAGCAATAAAAGCGTTAAAACGGAATATTAATCAGCCCGGAAAATACGGGCTGGATATAAATTTGTAGTGACTCGATCCAGGCGCCCGTGAGGCAAAGCGGAGGCTGGCGAAAAAGCGCAGTTTACATAACGTAAATGAGCATTTTAAGCCAGCTTCCCACACCGGATCGCCGACGCGCAGCAGCGACTGTGGGATTAAGAACCCATGCGGTAGTTCGGTGACTCTTTAGTAATGGTCACGTCATGCACGTGGCTTTCCTGGATCCCTGCACCGCTGATGCGGACAAACTCAGCCTTGGTGCGCAGGTCGTCGATGGTAGCACAACCGGTCAGCCCCATACAGGAGCGCAGGCCGCCCATTTGCTGGTGGATGATTTCTTTCAGACGGCCTTTATACGCTACGCGACCTTCGATACCTTCAGGTACCAGTTTGTCTGCGGCGTTATCCGTCTGGAAGTAACGGTCAGAAGAGCCTTTGGACATGGCGCCCAGAGACCCCATGCCGCGATAGGATTTGTACGAACGGCCCTGATACAGCTCGATTTCGCCCGGAGATTCTTCCGTACCTGCCAGCATCCCACCCACCATCACGCAGCTTGCGCCTGCCGCGATGGCTTTCGCGATATCGCCGGAGAAGCGGATACCGCCGTCAGCGATGACCGGAATACCGGTGCCTTCCAGCGCTTCAACCGCGTCAGAAACAGCGGTAATTTGCGGAACGCCCACGCCGGTCACAATACGGGTGGTACAAATGGAGCCAGGGCCGATACCGACTTTCACCGCGCTCACGCCCGCTTTAGCCAGTGCCAGCGCACCTGCGCCCGTCGCGACGTTACCGCCGATGATTTGCAGATCCGGATATTTTGCGCGGGTGGCGCGGATACGTTCCAGCACGCCTTCGGAATGGCCGTGAGAAGAGTCAATCAGCAATACGTCAACACCGGCAGCCACCAGCGCATCGATACGCTCTTCGTTGCCCGCACCCGCGCCAACCGCAGCACCGACGCGCAGGCTGCCCTGCTCATCTTTACAGGCGTTAGGTTTACGTTCGGCTTTCTGGAAGTCTTTGACGGTGATCATACCGAGCAGATGGAATTGCGCGTCAACCACCAGCGCTTTCTCTACGCGTTTTTCGTGCATTTTCTGCAGCACGACTTCGCGGGCTTCGCCTTCTTTGACCGTCACCAGACGTTCTTTCGGCGTCATGACGGCGGTCACAGGCTGTTCCAGATCGGTGACGAAGCGCACGTCACGACCGGTAATAATACCGACCAGTTCGTTTTCTTCCGTCACGACCGGATAACCGGCAAAACCGTTAATTTCAGTGAGTTCTTTAACCTGACGCAAAGTGGTCGATGGCGTGACAGTTTTAGGGTCAGCAACAACGCCGCTTTCATGCTTCTTCACGCGACGGACTTCTTCCGCCTGACGCTCAATAGACATGTTCTTGTGAATGAATCCAAGGCCGCCTTCCTGTGCAAGAGCAATCGCCAGATTCGCTTCAGTCACGGTATCCATCGCTGCGGACAGCATAGGGATATTCAGACGGATTTTAGCGGTCAGTTGAGTACCGAGGTCGGCAGTGTTAGGCAGAACTGTGGAGTGGGCTGGAACAAGGAGAACGTCGTCGAACGTTAGTGCTTCTTTTGCGATACGTAGCATGGGCAATATCTCACCAAGGTGGATGCGGAAAAGATAAAATATTGCAGCGGGAGTATACAGGTGAGTAGGCATTTCGACCAGAACTATTTCAAAAACTTCTTGATTACCTTTTGCGGGCATGTAGTATCGTTCGATTAAGTCTCTGTATTTGAATTTGATCTGGATCACATGCCACTACCTTCTTCGCCTCCTATTTTTACCGTAAGCCGCCTCAATCAGACGGTCCGACAGTTGCTGGAAAACGAAATGGGTCAGGTCTGGCTCTCCGGTGAAATCTCAAACTTCTCACAGCCTTCCTCTGGCCACTGGTATTTTACGCTCAAAGATGACCGCGCTCAGGTCAAATGTGCCATGTTCCGTAATACCAACCGCCGCACCACATTCCGTCCGCAAAATGGTCAGCAGGTTTTGGTTCGTGCGACCATCACGTTGTACGAACCGCGCGGCGATTATCAGCTGATTGCCGAAAGTATGCAGGAAGCAGGCGACGGTTTATTGCAGCAAAAATTCGATCTGCTGAAACAGCAACTGGCCACCGAAGGTTTGTTTGATGCGCAGTATAAACAACCGCTGCCCTCCCCGGCCAAATGCGTCGGTGTGATCACCTCCGCCAGCGGTGCCGCATTGCACGACGTCTTAAATGTCTTAAAGCGTCGCGACCCGTCGTTACCCGTCATTATTTATCCGACCGCCGTTCAGGGTGCCGATGCCCCGGCGCAAATCGTCCGCGCCATTCAACTGGCTAACGCCCGCGAGGAAGTGGATGTGCTGATTGTCGGACGCGGTGGCGGTTCGCTGGAAGATTTATGGAGCTTTAACGATGAGCGCGTGGCACGGGCGATTTTCGCCAGCCGCATTCCCATCGTCAGCGCCGTTGGCCATGAAACCGACGTCACCATTGCCGATTTTGTTGCGGATTTACGCGCGCCGACACCGTCTGCCGCCGCCGAACTGATCAGCCGGAATCAGCTGGAATTGCTGCGCCAGATCCAGTCGCAGCAGCAGCGTCTCGAAATGGCGATGGATTATTATCTCGCCCAACTGACGCAGCGCTTCACGCGCCTGAATCACCGTCTGCAACAGCAGCACCCGCATTTACGTCTGGCCCGCCAGCAGACGGCGCTGTTCAGGCTGCGCCGTCGTCTCGATGAAGCCATGCAAAACCAGTTGCGTCAGATGCTGCGTCGCACCGACCGTTTACAGCAGCGCCTGACGCAACAGCAACCGCAACCGCGCATTCACCGTGCCCAGCAACGGGTTCAGCAACTTCAGTACCGGCTGCAACAGGCGATGTCTTCACAACTGGCGGAAAGCCGTCAGCGTTTCGGCACTGCCTGTACGCAACTGGAAGGCGTCAGCCCGCTGGCGACCCTGGCACGTGGCTACAGTGTGACCACCACACCACAGGGCGCATTGCTGAAGAAAACCACACAAACAGCACCGGGCGATACGCTGAAAACCCGTCTGGCCGATGGCTGGATTGAAAGTGAAGTGAAATCGGTTGTGGTGGAAAAGAAAGCGCGGAAACGTGCGGTTTAGCCCGGAGTTGAGTTTAAAACCTTCTCCCGGCCTCCCCCGTCGCAGGGGGAGACGCTAAAAACCCATCTGCCGCCTCCCTTTTGCAGGGAGGAGATTGAAAAGCTTACAGATTATAGCTATTTGTCTTCACACCATTGACCCACACTTCACGCGCTTCGCCTTGCGGCAGCACGATATCCAGGGTTTTCCACGCCGGTTTGAAATCACCGCGCTGCGTCAGCGTGATGTCGATTCGCTGATTGTCACTGACGATATCCCAGTTCAGCCACAGCGCATGATTCTGCTCCCAGCGATGGCTTTCGCCGTCATCTTCAAACAGCATGCCTGACGAGGTCGCCTGACCCGGTGCCGGATACACATGTAATTCACGCAGCGTATCTCTGCTGGCATCCACATGTGCCAGACGGCGGGATTGTGGCAATGCAGCACCGGCGCGCACCAGCAGCGGCAAACGATCCAGCGGCGCATCCAGCGTGATTGTCTGCCCGCCCGCAAACCATTCGCCAGTATAAAAATCGCGCCAGCCATTGCCGTTATCCGGCAGATAAATCTGGCGTTCACGCTGTCCTTCATCAACCACACTGGCGACCAGCAAATCGCGGCCTATCAGGAAATCATCGGTTTCTGCGAAGGTATTTTTATCATGCTCATGATCGAGGAATGTCGGGCGCAGCATCGGCTCGTCATCCGCGTGAGCCTGCCACAGCAATGTATAGAAATACGGCAGAAGGCGATAACGCAGACGGATGGCATCGCGGATAAGCGGCGTCACCTGCGGATACATCCACGGCTCATTTACGGTGTGATCATCATTCCAGGAATGAATGGTGAAACGCGGATGCATGACGCCGTTTTGCACCCAGCGAACAAACAGTTCCGCATCCGGCTTATCACCCGAAAATCCGCCCACATCGTGCCCGACGTTATACAAACCGGACAAACTCATGCCAATCCCCATACGGGTGTTGTAACGCAGCGTTTGCCAGCTGGTGCGGTTATCGCCACTCCACGTCTGCACATAGCGCTGCATGCCGGAACAGCCGGAACGGGAAATCAGGTAAGGGCGGGTTTCCGGCGCAAATTTCTGCTGTGCTTCAAAAGACGCACGCATCATGAGCAGCGGCATCACCGGACGAATGTGTTTAATAGCAATAGCCTTGCCGAAACCGTAGCAACGGGCATCACTGTCCCAGACTTCATATTCGTTATTATCGTTCCAGGTCGAACCGATGCCCTTTTCAAGTAACTGCTGCGTCACACCTTTCTGCCACCAGCACACGGCACCAGGATGAGTGAAGTCGAGATGCGACCCTTCGTCATCCCAGAAAACAGAACGCTCCGGCTGATCGTTTTCGCTGTCGCGGATAAACAACCCCTGCCCGGCAACCTGTTCGTATTGCGGGTGATCCTGCAACAGGCAAGGTTTAATATTGGCCGCCAGACGAATACCGGCGTCGAGAAACGCTTTCGACATCACTTCCGGCTGCGGTACTTTGTCGTAATTCCAGTTAAAGACGTAACGCTTATTGCCAATCGAGGTGTAACCCGATGAAAGCTGGAAGGAGTCACAGGGGATCTCGTGCTGCTGGCACAACGTGATGAACTTCATCAGCTGTTGCTGGGCATCCGGCGCATCGGTGTAATACATGGTCGAGCCGCTGTAACCGAGACTCCATTTCGGGCCAAAGGTGGTTTTACCGGTCAGGCGCACCAGTTTTTTGGTCACGTCGAGAGATGTCGGGCCGACAAACAGGTAGTAATCCAGATCGCCCGCTTCCGCACTGAAACGACGATAAGGCAGATGGTAATTATCCAGTTCATTGCCGAGATCAAGCCATACATTGCTGAGATTGTCGTAAAAAACGCCAAAGCTGACATTATTGCGCCGTGTCAGGGTAAACGGAATATGCTTATACAGCGGATCGGTGCTGGCGGCGTTGTAGCCCATGGCATCAAGATTGCGCATTTCAAAACGACGGCCGCTGCGGTTGAGGTCACCGGCTTTTTCGCCAAGCCCGTACACGCCATCCTGCGCCTCGCGCAGCTGATAGTGTGCCGACGCGTCGTTTTTCACCCCAAGCATATAGGCGCCGGTTTTACGATCTTTCACCAGCGGCAACCAGACACCGGCCTCATTTTTATACTCCCACTCCAGCCATAGCGGCTGATGCACCGTGACGCGCAGCGCCTCAGTGGTCAATATCAGGCGTTCTTCGTCCTGTACGAGCTGATAACCCGGCAACGAAAAACCATCGTTGCTCAGGCGGTTGCGCCCTTCCCACGGCACATCATTTTGTGGTGCGATGCTCCAGGTACGATCCAGCGCCAACGCGCCGTTACGCCGGATGAATATGCGAATCAGCCCCTGTTCCAGCACCCGCAGAGAAAACAGATGCTGGCCATCAACACGCAGATCCACACCTGCATCGTCCTGCCCGGCCAGCTCCCAGTGTTTTAACGTCTTCATACTCCCTCCCTTTTTGCCGGATTGCGGCGTTCAGCGATCAGGGCAATCAGGAAAACTGCGCCGATCAAATCAAAGAAACCCATCGCGATAAACAGCGGATTGAAACCCATTTTGTCGGCAACCGCGCCGATCAGCAGTGAAAACAGAAAGCTGGCGATCCACGCCGAAGAACCGCGCATACCGTTGACGGTTGCCACCTGGCTTTTATCGAATGTTTCTACCACCACTGCGCTCAACATGCAGGAAATAACCTGATGGCCGAAGCCGCCGATGGAGATCAGCGCAATGGCGGCGTACGGGCTTTGCGTGACCGCCACCAGCGCCAGGGACAGCATCATAAATGCACCGGTGACGGAGCTGGCGACGATGGAATTAATGCGGGTGCAGCCAAAGACTTTGCGGTACAGCGTAGTGAGATATCCGCTGGCAATACTGCCGAGGTCGGCGGCGAGAAACGGCAGCCACGCGAACATCACGATATGTTTTAAATCCATCCCGCGTTCATTAGCCAGATACAGAGGTACCCAGAAACTGAACACCGCCCAAGCCGGTTCCGCCAGAAATGCCGGGATAGCAATACCGTAGAATTTCTTGTTTTTGCAGACTATTTTCAGTGATTTAATAAACGGCAGACGCGTCTGCTGTGGTTCGTTATCGGAGCGGATCAGCGCCAGTTCATCTTTACTGAGGTTCGGATGCGTTTCGGGTGAATGGTAGAACTTCCACCACAACAACACCCATAACATCGACAGGATGCCACAGAACAGGAATGCACCACGCCAGCCGAACGAGATATGTGCAACCAGAATAATCGGCGGTGCCAGCATGGCACCAATCGAGAAGCCGACGCCGGCCCAACCGGCGGCGACCGGACGCTCTTTACGCGGGAACCAGTCGGAAATGGCTTTGGCATTAGCAGGCGTCGCCGCAGCTTCCGCACTCCCCATAAAGAAGCGCAGAACCGCCAGTTGGATCCAACTGCCCGCACCGGCGTGCAGCATACACACCACCGCCCAGACTGAGGCGCAAATCAGGAAGCCCAGCTTCAGGCCGATCACATCAATCAGCCAGCCGCACAATGGCTGAAAAAGGGTGTACGCCGCCTGAAATGCCGCGACGATGTAAGAATATTGTTCGGTGGTCATGTTCAGGCTGGTTTTCAGTTCAGCCGCCAGTAATCCCAGAGAATTTCGGGTGACGTAGTTCACTGTCACGCCGAGCAGGAACAGCGCCAGCATCCACCAGCGTAAAGCTTTTATTTTTCGGCGTCCTGCAACCGCCGCTGTCCCGGTGTTTATTTGAATTGTCATATCGGTTCTCCCACCCGTCGGCCTGGCCGCAGATGATGTGTTATGTGAGGTACATCTGCAGAGTAGGCAGCCGGTTCTGTGAGGGAAACGTGATTTTTTGCAAAAGCTTTCACGCTATAACTGCATAAGGAATTCAGGGAGGATAAAAGCTCACGGGAATCACAGCTTCAGATATGAAAATTTTTGCATGGGCCATTTTGAAGGAGATCACAGTTTGAAAGGAAAGTTAAATATCCAGCAAATTGCCGACCAGACCGGATTGTCGATCAGTACCGTTTCACGGGTTTTAGCCGGAAAAAATAATACCAGCAGCAAGGCGCGCGACAGCGTACTGGAATGTGCCAGGGCGCAGGGCGTTTTCGACGGCCTTTCGACCGGCAGGCTGATGCTGAACAATATTTTAATTTTCGCCCCGGCCCGGGCCTTTGATGTGCGCAGCGATATTTTTTACTACAAGGTGATCCAGGGCATTCTGGCTGCCACCGCCCGTCACGAAGTACGTGTCCGCTACTGCGCGATAGAAGAAGAAAACGCCGACGCCGCGCTGTTCATTGCCAAAATGACCGATCCGCAGACCGAAGCCGTCTTGCTGGTCGGCATCGACGATTCGCATATTCATCAGCTTGCGGCCGACATGGGCAAACCATGTGTACTGATCAACTGCCATGACCGGCATATGCGCCATGACAGCGTCAGTCCTGATCATCTGACGATGGGCGATTTTGCCTGCGACTACCTTTTTTCTCAGGGCCACACTCATATCGTGACCGTGCAATGCCTGCGTCGTCATACCATGGAACTGCGGCTCACCGGTATTAAACAGGCATTCACGCGCCATCATCAGGTTTTCAGTGACCGCCACCATTTGCTCAATACGTCAGGTTTTGGGGCGCAGGAAAGCGAACAGGCGCTGCTGGAATTTCTGGATGCCTTGCCGCCCGGCCAGCCGCTGCCGACAGCCATCCTGGCCGGCGGGGATTTTATGGCATCCGGTGTGGTTGCTGCGCTGGCAAAGCGCGGTTTTTCCGTGCCGGGTGATATCAGCGTTATCAGTACTGACGGGTTCAATCTGGCAGAAATTCATGACGTGCCGTTGACCGCGGTGCATGTGCCGCGCGATGAACTCGGTGCCGAAGCGATCTCCTTATTACAAAGGCGCATGATGCGCCCCGATGCGCCTTATACCACGCAGCTGTTGCAGGGAAAACTGGTGGTGCGTGAATCTGTCAGAAAAGCCAGCGGACGCGCCGTGACCTGTCATCCGCATACGTTGTATGACCCGCAGCCGGACAGATAAATCTCATCTTTAACGGACCTGGCGCTCAGCAGTCCTATACTGACGGTGACGGCTATTCATTAACCAGCTTTCAGTATCAGGCAGTCAGAACACCTTGTTTTCACCTTCGGGTGACTCTTGATAAGGAGATTCACGATGAATCACAGTTCAGCAAAGCGTTACCACAGCGTTATCCCGCCTTACATACTTAACCGTATTATCGAACACGGTTCAGAACCCCAGCGCAGATGTGCCAAACAAACCCTGGTACATGTGAATACGTTAATGGCACAGACTTACGCCAAACCGCAGAAGATCGTGACAGCCAAAGCGGGTCAGGTAGAACGCGATATTTATGACGCCAAAAATACCACCCGGCTGCCGGGCGAATCTGTGCGCAAGGAAGGCCAGGCCAGTAACGGCGATGTGGCGGTGGATGAAGCCTATGATTATCTGGGCGTGACGTATGATTTCTTCTGGCAGGCGTATCAGCGTAATTCCCTCGACAATAAAGGTCTGGCACTGCTCGGCACCGTGCATTATGACAAAGGCTATCAAAACGCTTTCTGGAACGGACAGCAGATGGTATTTGGTGACGGTGATGGCGAAATCTTTAACCGCTTTACGATTGCTATCGACGTTGTCGGGCATGAGCTTTCCCATGGTGTTACCGAAACGGAAGCCGGTCTGGAATATAACGGCCAGTCGGGCGCGCTGAATGAATCACTCTCGGATGTGTTTGGCTCGCTGGTGAAACAATTCCACCTGAAACAAACCGCTGATAAAGCCGACTGGATTATTGGTGAAGGATTGCTGGCAAAAGGCATTCAGGGGACCGGCCTGCGCTCAATGTCTCATCCCGGCACTGCTTACGATGATCCGCTGCTGGGTAAAGATCCGCAACCGGCGGACATGAGCGGTTATGTGAATACCCGCGACGATAACGGCGGTGTGCATATTAACTCAGGCATACCTAACCGGGCATTTTATCTGGCGGCGACTAAACTGGGCGGGAATGCATGGGAACGTGCAGGTTACGTCTGGTATGACACGGTCTGTGATAAATCCCTGCCCAAAAATGCAGACTTTGCCACCTTCGCCCAACTGACTATTCAGCATGCGGAAAAACGATTTGACGCCTCCGTTGCACAAGCGGTTCGTGAAGCCTGGGAGCAGGTCGGAGTGATGTAAATGAAACCTTTAGATTCGCTGGAAAGTAATGCGGTGATTGAAATTTACCGCGAAGGCGGTATCGCGTTTATCCCCAAACTCAGCGGGCCGCGACGGGTTGAACTTTCAGGCATGAGCGATGATAAGCGGCGGGAAATCTGCCAGCTCATCAATCAGGCACTGCCCCATGCTCAGGAAAAAGAAAACGCCGGTCATGGAGACCAGCGTTATTTCCGGCTGGAGATTTATTATGCATCGGCAGAGCATTCAGCCAGTCTGGTTGTCATTATTCCTGAAACCGAAGCGCCCGAGGAACTGGTGAACCTATGGAAAGAGGCTCCCCCTGACGATCACTCTTCCGAATAAGGCGAATACGTAAACTGTATCCGTTTTTTAGAAATCATCCCGTGCCCGTTTTGGCAGAAGTAATCTACCGCTCCGCAGGCTTTAAGCGCCTGCAACGGCTGCTGGCAATCCGGGCATAATGCGATTTGCGTAAAGTCGCCATGGTCAGCGTCACAATGAAAGTGACCGCTTACCCAGCTCATCGGCTGGCCGCAAACCGGACAAAGTGCATCCATCGTCTTTCCCTTCTAAATAACACCCAGCGTCCGCAGTAAATACAGACCCAGTGCGGTAGTGAAAAATGATCCGAGCGTGGTGACAGCAATAATATTAGCTGCCAGTGTCGCATTGCCGCCCATCGCGCGGGTCATCACGTAGCTGCCCGCTGCGGTCGGTGTACAGGAAAAAAGAAATATAACGCCGAGCGCCGCGCCGCGAAAGCCAAACAACCCTGCCCCGAGGGTCATCAGCGCGGGCACAAATATGACACGTGACGCAGAAGACCAGGCTGCCACGTTAGAACTGCGGAACATCGCCTGCCAGTCAAGGCTGGCACCGGCGCATAACATGGCCAGCGGCAGCGCCATACCTGAAATAAAGTCACCGGTGCTGGCAATGGTCGCCGGCATAGGTAAATGGCTGTGCTTAAACGCCAGCCCGAGGACCAGACCAATAATCAGCGGATTGGTGATAATGCCGCGCAAGATAGGCTTCATCCCGATGCTTTTCCCCTGCCCGCCTTTCAGGCTGCGGGTTAATGTAATCACCGACAGGACGTTGAACAAAATAACCGTCACAGCCAGATACATCGAGCCCAGCGCAATCCCTTCACTGCCAAAGGCCAGTGATGCATAAGCCAGCCCCGCGATACCAGTATTTGCCCGGAAGCCTCCCTGCACAAAAATGCCGCGCTCACGCGGGTCTTTCACCAGTTTTATCGCCACCAGTTCCAGCAACAGATAAGAAACTACGGTACCGATTCCCCCGTAAAGGGCGAGCGGCAGGTTTGAGCCTGAGGAATCATGCCCTTGTGCTACGCTGAAAAACAGCAGGCAGGGTAAGGCGATATTAAACACCAGCCGGCTGGCTTTCTCGTTGAAGCTGTCGTCCATCAGGCCGGTGCGGCGCAGCACCATGCCCAGCAACAAGATCAGTAGGTTTGGGACCGTAACACCAAATGCAAAACTCCAGGTCTGCCAGAACATCCAGCCAGCTCCTTGCAGGGAAACGAAGACGAAAAAAAAGGGGCACATTCTATGCGCCCCGCCTGCAGATTATTTACTTTTTTTCAGGTGTGACATCAGGCGCTTACGTTTGCGCAGCTGATTTGGTGTCAGCGTATTACGCTTGCCTTCAAACGGGTTCTCACCCTCTTTGAACTGAATACGGATTGGCGTACCCATCACTTTCAGTGAACGACGGAAATAGTTCATCAGATAGCGTTTATAGGAATCGGCCAGGTCTTTCACCTGATTACCGTGGATCACCACGATTGGCGGGTTATACCCCCCGGCATGAGCATATTTGAGCTTCACGCGGCGACCATTCACCAGCGGTGGCTGATGATCGTCAGCCGCCATTTGCATGATACGGGTCAGTAAGGAAGTGCTCACACGCGTGGTCGCGCAGGTGTACGCCTCATTCACAGACTCGAAAAGGTTACCGACGCCGCTGCCGTGCAGGGCAGAGATAAAGTGAATGCGGGCGAAATCAACGAAGCCAAGGCGCAGATCCAGCTGATCTTTAACCTGAGCACGCGCTTCTTCGCTCATGCCATCCCACTTGTTGACCACAATAACCAGTGAGCGCCCGCTATTGAGGATAAAGCCTAACAGCGAGAGATCCTGATCAGAAATGCCTTCGCGGGCATCAATAACCAACATCACCACATTGGCATCTTCAATCGCCTGCAGGGTTTTGATTACTGAAAATTTCTCTACAGTTTCAGTGACTTTCCCGCGCTTACGTACACCGGCAGTGTCGATCAGAACATATTCACGGTCGTCGCGGTTCATCGGGATGTAAATACTGTCGCGGGTGGTGCCTGGCATGTCATAAACCACCACGCGTTCTTCACCCAGAATACGGTTAGTCAGTGTGGATTTACCTACGTTGGGACGCCCGACAATCGCCAGTTTGATGGGCAGAGACTGCGGCTCGAAATCATCTTCTTCGTCCTCAGGGATTTCATCACCGGTGGCTTCCTGTTCGGCCCAGTACGCCGCGTTGGCCTCTTCTTCGGTCAGTTCCACTTCTTCCGGCTTTTCACCCACGAACGGGATCAGCACATGTTCAATCAGCTGGGTGACGCCACGGCCATGTGAAGCCGCGATAGCATACACCTCGCCTAAACCGAGTGAATAAAAATCACCGGTTGCGCTGTCCGGATCCAGGCCGTCGGTTTTGTTCGCGACCAGGAAGGTCGCTTTTTCACGGCTGCGAAGATGTTGGGCAATGCCCTGATCGGCAGGCATCAGGCCTGCACGGGCATCGACCATAAACAGCACGATATCCGCTTCTTCGATAGCCAGCAGAGACTGCCCTGCCATGCGGGTTTCAACGCCGTCTTCCGTACCGTCAATACCGCCGGTATCTACGATGATGAATTCATTACCCTCAATTTCGGCACGACCATACTTGCGGTCACGCGTAAGCCCCGGGAAATCCGCAACCAGCGCATCACGCGTCTTGGTTAAACGGTTAAATAAAGTGGATTTACCCACATTCGGGCGCCCAACAAGCGCAACGACAGGTATCATTTTGAAGCCTCAATGTTTTTATGATGCATAGTATATATGGTGCTAAACGCAAATAGCTGGCCTGCGAAATCTCAATGCAAACCACTATAATTCAAACTGTTACGGCCTGATTCATCAGCCGTGATTACGCATATTTTATAATACGAAACGGCCCCTGAGCCATTCAGGAGCCGTTTTAAAGCCCGGGATCATCCGATCTCAGAGCCCGATGCCGGTCGCGGTATTAGCGGGTGAAGGAGTAAACTTCGCCACCTTTCGCTTGTACAACCAGCTTGTCGCTTGCCACAATCGGCGCGCTCAGGAAGCCGTCACTGTCGACTTTCTGCTGAGCAACAAAGCGGCCATCAGTGGTGTTGATCCAGTGCAGATAGCCCTCGGAATCGCCGACCACAATATAACCATTATACAGCACAGGTGCCGTCAGGTTACGGTGCAGCAATTCACTTTGACGCCATACGCTGACACCACCCTGAGTATCAAGCGCCATCACGCGGTCATCCTGATCAACCATATAAATATGGCCTGCGTCGACGATGATGTCATTCACAGAACCGACATCACGCTTCCACATAATCTGACCAGAACGCAGATCCATCGCCACCAGATTGCCATTGTATGCCAGCGTATAAATCACGCCATCAACAATAACCGGCGTGGTGTCCACATCGCTCAGACGGTCGATTTCAGTCGTACCGGTGGTCTGAGAAATACGTTGTTGCCAGATCAGCTGACCTTCTTTCATCAGCACGGCACTGACGCGACCATTATCACCACCGACGATTGCCGCACCAAAGGCCACCGCAGGCGCTGATTCGCCACGCAGAGAAAGTGTTGGCATATCGAGGTTAGCGGTCCATTGAATGGTACCGTCGGATTCGTTCAGCCCCTGCAACATACCGTTGCCGGTGTGAACCAGAACCAGACCATCACTGACAACAGGACGGGACAATGCTTCACCCGCCACTTTGGTCTGCCAGGCGATTTTACCATCAGTTGTGTTCAATGCATAAACGATCGCTTTTTCACTGCCCACGTAAACGTGATCACCTGAAACTGTCAGGCCGCCTGAAAGCTGTGCTGAAATATTGCGGGAGAGGAAGCCGGTCTTTTCAGACAGATTCACGCTCCATTTTTCTTTACCACTGTCAGCGTCAAGTGCTTTAACCAGACCAAAACGATCAGCGGCAAAAATAGTGCTGTCCTGCCAGGCCGGACGCAGATTGGAATAGAATTCGCCAATGCCATCGCCTACGGATTTGCTCCACACTTGCGTCGGAGTAAATTGGTTCTCAACTTTTGGCAGCGGAGACATTTTGACCACGTCTTCTTCGCTGTTAAACAATGAACAGCCACTTAGCAGGGCAACAGAAACCCATCCTACCAAGAGTGTTTTACGCAATTGCATCGGGGTTCCCCTTAGCTGGCTAAGTTGTTCAATTTCATACGCAGCATGGTTTGCAGCGTTTGAGAGGGTTTAGAATCAATTCCTTTGCTGTAGGCTTCGCGCGCACCTTTTGCATCACCTTTGGCAAGCAGAACATCACCACGGATGCCTTGCTGCATAGCCGTCCAGCCTTCACCCTTCACGCCGTCTAACGTTTTGAGTGCATCATCAAATTTGCCTTGCTGCATCTGGACACGCGCCAGACGTAAGTTCACCAGCGAACGTAAATTATCTTCTTTGGCCTGACCTTGCGCCTGCGCTAATTGCTTTTCAGCATTGGCGAAATCACGGGTTTCGACAAAATGATCAGCCAGTTGCAGGGCGGCAAATACGCCGTAATTATTGTCATTGCTCTGCGCAAATTTTTCGAGATCAGCTACGCCTTTCGCGTTATTGCTGGTCAGCAACTGATTCGCTTGCTGGAAAGACGCAGAGGCTTCCGTCAGGGCTGAGTCCTGATGGCTCTGCCAGAAACGCCAGCCGCCAAGGGCTGCAATACCCAGAACAACGCCAATGGCCAGCGCTTTACCGTTTTCCGCAAAGAAGCGACGTACAGCATCAACCTGTTCATTCTCAGTGGTATAGACTTCCACAGTGTCCTTCTCCTTAACCCAACATCGAAGCCAGGCGCGCGACGATTTCGCTTTGCGCCAGCGTTTCTTGCGTTCCACTCTGCAGATCTTTAACGACGATCTGCTGGTTAGCGACTTCAGTTTCGCCTAATACCAGGGCCACACGCGCACCCCATTTATCAGCACGGGCAAACTGTTTCTTAAAGTTGCCGCCACCGTAGTTAGTCATGACTTTCAGCTCAGGCAGCGCATCACGCAGTGTTTCAGCCAGTTGCATCGCTGCGCTTTGCGTGCCGGTACCGGATGAGATCACGTAGGCATCAACGATCGCCGGCGCTTTGAAGTCCGGGTTTACGGCCTGAACCAGTAAAACCAGACGTTCCAGCCCCATGGCGAAACCGACACCCGGTGTTGCACGACCACCGAGTTGTTCAACCAGACCGTCGTACCGGCCACCGGCACATACCGTACCTTGAGAGCCTAAGCTGTTGGTTACCCACTCGAACACGGTGCGGTTGTAATAATCCAGACCGCGCACAAGTCGCTGATTAATCGTATATGGGATACCAGACTGCTCTAAAAGTTCACACAGACCTGCAAAGTGTTCTCTTGATTCTTCATCAAGATAATCACCCAGTTCAGGCGCATCATTTAATAATGTCTGAATATCCGGATTTTTGGAGTCAAGTACACGCAGCGGATTGCTGTACATACGACGTTTACAGTCTTCATCCAGCGTGTCTTTGTGCTGCTCAAGGAAAGCGACCAGCGCGTCACGATAGTTCGCGCGTGCCTCCAGCGAGCCAATAGAGTTCAGTTCCAGCGTAACGTGCTCAGAAATCCCCAGTGCGCGCCACCAGCGGGCGGTCAGCAGAATTAATTCGGCATCAATGTCAGGTCCTTGCAGGCCAAAGACCTCCACACCCAACTGATTGAACTGGCGATAGCGGCCTTTTTGCGGGCGTTCGTAACGGAACATCGGGCCGATGTACCACAGACGTTGTTCCTGATTGTACAGCAGACCATGTTCAATACCGGCGCGCACGCAGCCTGCCGTACCTTCCGGACGCAGCGTCAGGCTTTCGCCGTTGCGGTCGTCAAAGGTATACATTTCTTTTTCCACGACATCAGTGACTTCACCGATAGCGCGTTTAAACAATGGGGTCTGCTCTACAATCGGCATACGAATTTCGCTATAGCCGTAACTGCCGAGCACTTGTTTCAGCGATCCTTCAATACGTTGCCACAGTGCTGTGTCTTCTGGCAGGTAGTCGTTCATGCCGCGAATGGCCTGGATATTCTTTGCCACGTCAGTTCTCTATCGTTTTATAAAAAATGAACCCGATTATAGGGGCTTTGTGGCCTGTGGTTCAACGCACAACGCCATTGCCCCAGTCGGGTTCAATATAATGCAGATGTACGCTGACACCCGCAACCGATGTTACTTTTCAAGATGATTGATAACGATACGTTTACTCTCATCCATCAACGCCGCTTTGGCGCGAATTTTAGCTTCTAACTGGTCGATCATATCGTTGTTATCAAAGCGTTCTCTCTGACGAACACCGTCTTCATAGAAACCGCTTTTGTTATGACCGCCGGTCACGCCCAGGGTGGAAACCAGCGCTTCGCCCGGACCGTTAACCACACAGCCGATGATCGAAACATCCATTGGCGTGATGATATCTTCCAGACGTTGTTCTAATGCATTCACAGTACCGATGACATCAAACTCCTGACGCGAACAGGTCGGGCAGGCAATAAAGTTGATACCACGGGAACGGATACGCAGGGATTTGAGAATATCGAATCCGACTTTGACCTCTTCAACCGGATCGGCCGCCAGCGAAATACGCAGCGTGTCACCGATACCTTCTGAGAGCAGCAAGCCCAGGCCAATGGCCGATTTAACAGAACCTGCACGCAGACCACCGGCTTCGGTAATTCCAAGATGCAGAGGCTGAACAATCTGTTTAGCCAGCAGGCGATAAGACTCAACAGCCAGAAAAACGTCAGAGGCTTTTACGCTGACTTTAAACTGGTCAAAATTAAGACGGTCAAGAATATCCACGTGGCGCATCGCCGATTCCAGCAACGCCTGCGGCGTCGGTTCGCCGTACTTCTCCTGGATATCTTTTTCCAGGGAACCACCGTTCACACCGATGCGGATAGGGATATTTTTGTCGCGGGCGCAATCGACCACGGAACGGATGCGGGATTCGTTACCGATATTACCTGGGTTAATACGCAGGCAATCAACGCCGTATTCTGCAACCTGCAGGGCGATGCGGTAATCGAAATGAATATCAGCGACCAGCGGGACATTAACCTGCTGTTTGATAAGTTTGAATGCTTCTGCCGCATCCATAGTGGGCACAGAAACGCGAACAATATCGACACCGACGCGTTCCAGTGATTTGATTTGTGCGACCGTCGCCGCGACATCTGTGGTGCGGGTGTTGGTCATCGATTGCACTGCAATCGGTGCTCCGTCACCTACAGGCACCTTGCCGACATAAATCCGGGTTGATTTGCGACGGGTAATGGGTGCTTGATTATGCATTGCTTCACTCTCCATCGTTGCCATCGTCTGACAAACTGCCGATTACTCGGCAGCTAAGGTCAGGCGTGCAACACGGCTTGATTTTACAAAACGACTTAAATCAACCGGCTTGCCCTGGAATTGGATATCTACCGCCCCCGGCGCACCGATTTTCAGTTTGTATGGCGCAGTGCCCTTCACGCTGAAGGTTTCACCGCCTTTCTTCATGCCACTGAACAGGGTTTTCCCTGACGCGTCATCAATCTGGAACCAGCAGTCAGCTTTAAAAGTAAAGGTCACAGCTTGTGGATCTCCCCCCGCGGCGGCTGCAGTTTGTGCATCACCGGTTGGCAGACCATTTTCAGGCGTAGCGGGCTGGCTGGTAGAGACAGCAGCAGGTGCCTGAGCGGCTGACGTGCCTGATACAGCAGGTGTATTGCTGGCGGCTGCGCCCGGCGCGGTATTCAGCGGAATAGAATTCTGCGGTTGTGTTGCGTTTGCGGCAGGCGCCGGATCAGCAGGGGTATCTTCTGTTGTGGGTGCAGAATTCGCATTGTCGCCCAGAGGGATCGCTTGCCCCTGACCATTATCCTGACTGAGCTGTGCCGATGACTGATCGGCCATTGTGGCGATTTCCTGCTGTTGTGCCTGATGATTTTGCCACCACCACGCACCGGTCAGGCCAATCACCACAAACACCACCAGCCAGGTAAAGCCCATCAGCCAGCCATCACGTTTTTTGCGAGACTTGCCGAGAGAGAACCCCTGCATTGAAGCCACTTTAGGCACTTTAATTGGGGCTTGTTTACCGATCAGACCTGATAATTCTTCTTCAGGGACATGAACCAGTTTTGCATAAGAACGCAGATAACCACGCAGGAAAGTCGGCGCAAGATCGGCCGGCGTCGTTTCTTCTTCGATTTGGCGAATAGTAGAGACTTTCAGACACAGGCGTTCTGCAACGGCCTGATGGCTGAGACCTAACTGTTCACGAGCCTGACGCAGACGTTCGCCTGTGGTCAGTTTTGCATTATTTTCTTGAGGGGCTTCAGTATTCATTGGCTAAGAACTGCTGGTACTGTTTAGATTGTGGATAACTACGCGCAAGTTGCTTACCGTAGCGTTGAACGCTATCCGGATTGCCCGCTAACGCAGCGAATCGAATTTGTAACATGAGGCTGTCGGCAGTGGCTGGCAGAACATGTTGGTATACATCCAGTAATAATTTCGCCTGAGCGCGATTCCCTTCTCCAAATTCTTTGGTTGCCTCAGTCAGCAAGGGTGCGCCTTTATCGGGATCCACTTTCAATGCCCGGCTTAGTAACACTCGCGCTTCCTCATTCTGATTGGCCTTCAGAAAACAGTAGCCTGCATTTTCCAGACTGTCAGCAACCTGACCGTAATCAGGCGCATTAGCTGCGGCGCTAAACTGCTGTTGTGCGGGTACATACTGCCCTAAACTACACAAAAACGCACCGTAATTATTTAAGACCGTCCCATTTTGCGGCGCAAGCTGCAACGCTTGCTGGTAGCGGGTTTGTGCGGCTTTCTGATTGCCGTTTTTTTGCTCGTAAAGGGCCATACCAAGCTGTGTCCGATAATCCTGCGGCGCACCGTCAACGGCTTTTTGCAGATTCTGTCTGGCCGCCTCCATGTTCCCCTGTTTCAGATACGCCATGCCCAGCTCCAGACGCGTTTGTGCTGCGCCACTGGCCGGTGGTATTTCTTTAGGTGAACCGGAACAGCCAGCCAGTAACGCCAAAGCCACACCTGTGACCATCAACATTCTCACACTGCCCTTCATTGCCATGCTTAATTCCCTTTACCCTGCCAGCGACAATAAAACAGTGGGCTTAACCAGAACGGCACGGCAAAGCCCTGCATATTTCTTGGGATCAGACGGTTTTAACAGAAATCTGCTGCTCGCCTGCCATTTTTTTCTTCAACGTACGTTTGGTTCGGTCAATAACATCACCGGCCAGCTGCCCGCACGCGGCATCAATATCATCGCCGCGGGTTTTACGCACGATCACAGTAAAACCATAATCCATCAATACCTTAGAGAAGCGATCGATACGGCTGTTCGAGCTGCGGCCATACGGTGCGCCCGGGAACGGGTTCCACGGGATCAGGTTGATTTTGCATGGCGTATTCTTCAGACGTTCAGCCAGTTCATGCGCATGCTCGGTGCCATCATTGATGTGATCCAGCATAACGTATTCGATGGTGACGCGGCCCTGATTGGCATTGGATTTGCCAATGTAACGCTCAACGGCGGCCAGGAAAGTATCGATATTGTACTTGCGGTTGATCGGCACAATTTCGTTACGAATGGTGTCGTTAGGTGCGTGCAGAGAAATCGCCAGCGCGACATCAATCATATCGCCCAGTTTATCCAGCGCAGGGACCACGCCCGAGGTGGAAAGGGTGACACGACGTTTCGACAGGCCGAAACCGAAATCGTCGAGCATGATTTCCATCGCCGGAACCACGTTATTAAGGTTCAGCAAAGGTTCGCCCATCCCCATCATCACCACGTTGGTGATGGGACGTGTACCGGCCACTTTCGCCGCACCGATAATTTTTGCCGCACGCCATACCTGGCCGATAATTTCGGACACGCGCAGGTTACGGTTAAAGCCTTGTTGCGCCGTGGAACAGAAAGTACATTCCAGTGCGCAGCCGACCTGAGAGGACACGCAAAGGGTCGCGCGGTCACCGTCCGGGATATAGACGGTTTCGACCAGCTGTCCGCCCACCTGAATTGCCCATTTGATGGTGCCATCCGTTGAACGTTGTTCTGACGCGACTTCCGGTGCACGAATTTCTGCAACGCGGGCCAGCTTTTCACGCAAGGCCTTATTGATATCGGTCATTTGCTCGAAATCATCGCTGCAGTAGTGATACATCCACTTCATGACCTGATCTGCACGGAACGGTTTTTCGCCCATGTTGATGAAGAACTCACGCATTTGCTTGCGGTTGAGGTCAAGAAGGTTAATTTTTGCAGCAGCAGGCACGACAGTATTCACGGCTTCTGCGGAAACAGCGTTATTTTCAGACAAAGTTGGCTCGGCGGTGTTGGATTCTAACATGATGAAAATGGCCTCGTTGTTACACGTTATGGCGTATTGGAAGTGCAGAGCCTGACCTGACAGAAAACGGCTGGCCTGCAAATAAAATTGCGCCCCGAAGAGGCTGGCTCATTCGGGGCGCAACATTGTACAAATTTTAGGGCACGGTTGCCATGTTTGGAAAGTCGCAGTGGCAAAATTCTTGTGAATTTGCGGCACATCTTCCGGCAACGGTGACTCAAAAATCTTAACGCGGGCAGATTTCGCTTTCGGTGAAGAAGTAAGCGATTTCGCGTTGTGCAGATTCTACAGCATCAGAACCGTGCACAGCGTTAGCGGTGAAGCTGTCAGCGAAGTCTGCACGCAGGGTACCGGCCAGCGCGTTTTCCGGGTTAGTTGCACCCATGATGTCACGGTTACGCTGAACGGCATTTTCGCCTTCCAGAACCTGAACCATGATCGGGCCGGAGGTCATGAATTCAACCAGACCGTCGAAGAACGGACGGCCTTTGTGTTCTGCGTAGAAACCTTCCGCTTGTTCTTTCGTCAGTTTCAGCATTTTAGACGCGATGATGGTGAAGCCAGCACGTTCGAAACGGGCATAGATAGCACCGATGTCGTTGTTCGCTACGGAGTTTGGCTTGATGATGGAGAAAGTGCGTTCGATAGTCATGAAAAAACCTCTGTCAGACTTTTATAGGTAGGGCCGGTTAATTTAATGTTATACCTGCCGTAAAATGGCGGTGATTATAGGGAGCGAAGTTACGATTGCCTACCCGAATCACAACATTTAATTAAAAAAATGTGTGATTGATTCACTATCGAACCTAAACCACCTATTTCCCTTAAACAAAACAGGGGCAAAACGGCGTTTCCCCTGGTGTATCGTCACTTTTATGCCTGACCGGAAGAAGGAATGATATTGCGCAACCAGCTTCCCCACTTGCGCTGATAGAACGGCTGCGTGTGGCTGATCAGGTAATGGCTGATACCGCGCTCTTTTTCAGAAACGATACAGAAATCCACCGGACGATCGTCGGGAGAGGTTTCACTCGCCACATTGCCCGCCTCGCGGATCAGCGCATCGATCTCCTGTTCATCACCGTCCGCTTCAACACCGATCAGCAGGTTGGGCTGATCATCCACGGCTTTATCGTGGATCAGCGCCATAAATGCGCGGCGCACCGGTTTCTTCCGGGCGAAAAGCGTAGTGAGCGCATCGATCATGGTAGAAGGATATTCTTCCGGCTGGCCGATCAGCAACTGGCTTTCTTTATCCAGCACCAGCTCAGACGGCGCATTCAGCCCGCCACTGTTCAGCAACAGCGTGACTTCGCCCGGATAAAATTCCTTGCCATATTCCGACTTGGGATTGAGAAACAATTCTTCCCCCTGCGTCATTTCAAACAGCACGCGGGCAGGCAGCGCGACAAATGCCTGCTCATCCGGGCTTTCACCGGCACTGGCTTTTTCCAGAACGTCCACCGAGGAAAAGAAAGGGATAATCGAGCTGCCGTCCTGTTTTTCCCAGTGCAAAATATTCAGTTCACTGCCAGCGGTGATCGCCACACTGCCCTGCTTTTCCGCGTTATCCTGCCCTGCATCACCGAGCACAAACACAGTGGATTCCAGCAAGGTTTGATAAAACGCCGGACGCCACGCAGGTGCGGTGACAGACAGGCGAAGCAGCCGCTCCAGCTCGTTTTCACCGTCAGTTGCCGCAGCACCAGCAGGCAGATGATCGTGTGGGACACTCATGGTTCTTGACTCCGGTAATGGTATAAACGGGGCACTGTTAAGCGCCCCGTTATGCTTCATGCAAATTTTACTGCTTACTTCGCTTTAGCTAACAATAAATTAGCCACAGTTCGCACGCCGAGACCGGTTGCACCGGCAGACCACTGATCCGCTGCGCTTTTACGGTACGTTGCAGAACAGTCAATGTGCAGCCAGCCTTTCTTATATTCCGTGACGAAATGAGACAGGAAGGCCGCCGCCGTACTCGCACCCGCTGTGTGTGCCGGACCGGCAATATTATTCAGTTCAGCAAAGTTGGATGGCAGATGAGAACGGTGGAATTCTTCCAGCGGCAGGCGCCAGAACGGTTCGTGTTCGGATTTTGCGCTTTCCAGCAGTTCACCCGCCAGTGCATCGTCAAAGCTGAACAGGGCGTGATAATCGTTACCCAGCGCTGTTTTCGCCGCACCGGTCAGTGTGGCAGCATCAATGATCAGTTCAGGATTTTGCGCAGACGCATCGATCAGACCATCGGCCAGCACCAGGCGGCCTTCGGCGTCGGTATTCATCACTTCAACGGTTTTGCCGTTGCGGTAACGGATGATATCGCCGAGTTTCAGTGCATTACCGCTGACCATGTTATCCGCGCAGCACAGATACAGTTTTACGCGTTTGTTCAGGCCGTTAGCCGCTGCCAGCGCCAGTGCGCCGGTCAGGGTGGCTGCGCCGCCCATATCTGCTTTCATGGAATCCATGGAACCGCTTGGTTTCAGGCTGTAACCGCCGGTGTCAAAGGTAATGCCTTTACCGACCAGGCAGGCATAAACCGGCGCTTCAGCGTCTCCGCTTGGGTTGTAATCAAGCGCCAGCAAGACCGGCTGACGGTCAGAACCGCGCCCGACGATGTGGATACCCATATAATTTTGCTGACGCAGGTCGTCGCCTTTGGTGATACGGTAGCTGACTTTGTCGTGACCAAATTCACACATCAGATCAACCGCGCGGGTGGCCAGTTGTTCTGGGGACAAATCTTCTGCCGGGGTATTAATGGTATTTCGTACCCAGTCGATGATTTTCAGCCGTTGCCTGAGCGTTTTCGCGTCATCTTCGGACAATTCGGCCCATTCAACATGGCGTGTTCCTTTCGGACCACGGAAGCCCTGCCAGAAAGCCCAGCTGTTTTCGAGATCCCAGCCTTCACCGGCCAGTTTAATATTTTTGACTCCCTGGCCGTCGATACGACGCGCGGCACGGGCAATGACCGTCAGCACATCGCCGCTATTGAGATGAATGGTCATCCCGGCAGAATCGGTGCTCAGTGTGGCTTTTTCACCCCAGCGCGCATCGGCAGGCTGAGAAGAAAGGAATACGGACATTGCTTCATTGGTCGTGACTTCGGAACTCATAACAGCACTCCTGATGTTTTTTATCTTCAATGAATATTCATTTTCAATGACAGGCAAATCACCCTTTCATCGGGCGGCACTTCATTATTTTGTATAAACAGGGGGCAACTCACGCAGGCGACGGACAGATTTCACCACCAGCGCAATTGCATAATCAATTTCTTCTTCTGTGGTCCAGCGCCCGAGAGAAAAACGGATTGAGCCGTGTGCCAGCTCCTCGCTTAATCCCAGCGCACGCAGCACGTAAGAGGGTTCGAGGCTCGCGGACGTACAGGCGGAACCGGACGAAACAGCCAGATCCTTGAGCGCCATAATCAGAGATTCTCCTTCAACATCGGCAAAACTGACGTTGAGAATATTGGGCGCAGCATGTTCCGGCGCGCCATTGAGAAACACCCGATCAAGCTGCTGAATGCCTTTCCACAGACGATCGCGCAGTGCGGACAGACGCGCCACTTCAGCGGTCATTTCTTCTTTGGCAATACGATACGCTTCGCCCATTCCGACAATCTGATGCACCGGCAAGGTACCTGAACGCATGCCGCGCTCATGACCGCCGCCGTGGATTTGCGCGTCAATCCTTACTTTCGGTTTACGACTCACATACAGCGCCCCGATGCCTTTCGGGCCGTAAATCTTATGGGCGGAAAACGACATCAGATCAACCTGCAATTCGCTGAGATCAATCGCGATTTTCCCCACGCTTTGGGTTGCATCCACATGAAAAAGAATACCCCGGCTGCGGCAAAGCTCGCCAATTGTTGCGATATCCTGGATAACGCCGGTTTCATTGTTAACCTGCATGATGGACACCAGAATCGTATCCGGGCGCAACGCGGCTTCAATGGCTGCTGATGGAATAACACCGTCGGCCTGCGGCGTCAGGTAGGTGACCTCAAAGCCTTCCGTCTCCAGCTGCGCGCAGGTGTCTAACACCGCTTTGTGCTCAGTCTGGCTGGTAATAATGTGGTGACCTTTCGCACGCTGTGCATGAGCCGCGCCTTTAATCGCCAGATTGTCAGATTCGGTTGCGCCTGACGTGAAGACGATTTCACGGGGATCCGCATTAATCAGCTCCGCAATCTGGTTACGCGCCACATCCACGGCCTCTTCTGCCTGCCAGCCAAAACGATGAGAACGGGAGGCCGGATTACCGAAAGTACCGTCCAGTGTCAGACACTGCATCATTTTCTGTGCAACACGCGGATCAACCGGCGTCGTGGCAGAGTAATCAAGATAAATAGGTAATTTCATGGCAGGTAGCTCCGGACTGCGCGTTCGGTTTCGAACGAAAGAATAAAAAAAACGACAACCAGTTTAAAACGGGTTCACAACTTCTTAAAAGGGAAATGACGCTTTGCGGGCACTAATCGGTAAGAAATGACGTCTGAAAAGCAAAAGCCCGCGGAAATCTGCATTTCAGCGGGCTTTTAGTAACATCAAAATTCACATGCTCCCCTAAATCATTCGTGTCGCATCAAGGCGGCAACAGAGCACATCCCCGGGAGCATACACTAGTATGTGACCGGGGTTTGCGACAGCAGCCAACGCCGGGGCGGCGCGAAGGATGACGGGGATCAGGCTCGAAGATTGACGTTGATGGTTTCCATCTGACGGCCATTTGGCTGACGACGGACTTCACCGTTCTGACGGTCAGCCACTTCCAGGATTTCCTGGTTGTTGACCAGTTCTGCCAGTGTAATATTGTTCAGGAAGCCGCTGATGCGCTCGCTCAGATCACGCCATAAGGTATGAGTCAGGCAACGTTCGCCATTCTGGCAGCCTTCTTTACCCTGACAACGGGTGGCGTCAACGGATTCGTCAACGGCCGTGATCACCGCGCCAACGGCGATATCACCCGAGTCTTTACCTAACAGATAACCACCGCCCGGACCACGAACACTGGCAACCAGACCATTTTTACGTAAGCGAGAGAAAAGCTGCTCCAGGTAAGAAAGGGAAATACCCTGACGCTCAGAAATGTCAGCCAGGGGTACTGGTCCTTCCTGGGAATGCAGTGCAACGTCGAGCATAGCGGTCACGGCATAACGGCCTTTGGATGTCAGTCTCATAGCATGGTTACCTGTTTAAAATGACTTAAAAATTCAATCGTGCGGAACATGTAAATGAGTCTGCCATTCCTGAGTAAATCAGTCAACTATTTAACCTAGTAATTTACTCAAGTATTACCTGACCCTATATTCCGCCCAGTTGTCGCCATTCACGGGTAAGAAGTAATCTGTTGATTAACAAGCAAAGGTTTGATGTTTATCCTCAACCCCTGGCGCTTACTCTTTGCTGCTATTGGTCTTTTCAATCGATGTCAGAATACCGCGCAGGATGTTTAACTCCTGAGATTCAGGTCGCGCACGGGTAAACAGACGGCGTAGTTTGCTCATTACCTGACCCGGATGTGCCTGACGAATAAAGCCGGTTTCCAGCAAGGTTTTTTCCAGATGCTGATAAAAACGCTCAAGATCATCGACCAGAGGATAAGGCGTTTCTTCATATTCAATCTGCGGTTTTGCCGCTTCCAGCAAGGCCAGATAGGCGACGCGCACTTCATACGCGATAATTTGCACGGCCATTGCCAGATTCAGCGAACTGTATTCAGGATTGGCCGGAATGCAAACGTGATAGTTACATTTTTGCAGTTCTTCATTGGTCAGCCCGACACGTTCACGGCCAAACACCAGTGCCACCGGCGCGGTTTGTGCGGCTTTCGCGCTGAGCTCTCCGCATTCACGCGGTTCCAGCATCGGCCACGGCAAGGTGCGGGAACGCGCACTGGTGCCGATCACCAGGCTGCAACCGGCCAGCGCTTCATCCAGCGTATCAACGATGGTCGCATTACCGATCACATCGCTGGCACCGGCAGATAAAGAGATGGCCTGAGAATCAGGTTTCACCAGCGGATTGACCAGATAAAGACTTGATAATCCCATGGTTTTCATGGCGCGGGCGGTTGACCCCATATTGCCAGTGTGGGATGTTTCTACTAATACAATGCGGATATTGGGCAGCATAGGAACTCTTACCAGACGGAAAATCACAACAGCCTAACACAACGGTAGTTAATTTTCAGAACCCCTGCTATACTGCGCGCCGTTTCCCGTATTCCCGTTCTTTAACATCCTAGTTGGAAGATATCCATGCATCCGATGCTCACCATCGCCGTGCGCGCTGCGCGCAAGGCCGGTAACCTGATTGCCAAACATTACGAAACGCCAGACTCTGTAGAATCTACCCAAAAAGGTACCAACGATTTTGTTACCAACGTAGACCGCGATGCAGAACACATGATTATCGATGTCATTCGCAAATCCTATCCAAAACACACCATCATCAGTGAAGAGTGTGGCGAGCTGGAAGGCGAAGACAAAGACGTACAATGGATTATCGACCCGCTGGATGGCACCACCAACTTCGTTAAACGCTTCCCACATTTCGCTGTCTCTATCGCCGTGCGCATCAAAGGCCGCACTGAAGTTGCGGTAGTTTATGACCCGATGCGTAACGAACTCTTCACCGCGACCCGCGGTCAGGGCGCACAGCTGAACGGTTACCGTCTGCGTGGCACTCACGCGAAAGATCTCGACGGCACCATTCTGGCAACCGGCTTCCCGTTCAAAGCAAAACAACACGCAACCAGCTACATGAATGTCGTGGGCAAACTGTTCACCGAATGTGCAGACTTCCGTCGCACCGGTTCTGCTGCACTGGATCTGGCCTACGTGGCCGCTGGCCGCGTTGACGGTTTCTTCGAAATCGCCCTGAAGCCCTGGGATTTCGCCGGTGGCGAACTGCTGGTGCGTGAATCCGGCGGCGTGGTGACTGACTTCGTTGGCGGCCATAACCACTTCTCGTCAGGTAACATTGTTGCCGGCAACCCGCGCGTCGTTAAAGGCATTCTGATGACCATGCGTGATGAACTGAGCGAAGCGCTGAAGCGTTAATCCCGCCGCTGAATGATACAAACAACAACGGACGTCCCACCGGGCGTCCGTTTTTTTATGCCTGCGGTTTATCCCCTGAATGGGCCGCCGGTTATCGGTGAAATATCACCGCCGCCGGTGCTGTAGAGCAAGATGCCCGCTCCCAGCAATATCATCCCGCCGGTCAGTGCCAGCAGCGACCAGGCAATCCGCTGCCACGCCGCAGGCGTACGGCTGGCGCTGAGTTTGACGGCCAGCGCACGGCTGTAAAACACCAGTACACCGATAAGTGATACGGTCAGCGAGGTGCCGGCAGCCATAGTGATCGCCGAAATCACGCCCCAGATGTAGACGTCAATGACCTTGGCAAACAGCAAAACCATGATCGCGCCGGAACACGGACGTAGCCCCATCGCCAGCACAATCGCTACCTTCGTGCGCAAATCATCACCCGCCTGAAGCTGCTGATCGCTGGGCACATGCTGATGGCCGCAGCCGCAATATTCATCATGAACATGCGTATTACTGACCGCCGGGGAAAGGCTGCGGATTTTCATCGCCGGTGGCCGGCGCAGATCTTTGAGGGTTTGCCACACCCGTTTGAGGGCTCGCCAGCACAACAGCAATCCGAGCAACATCACCAGAATGAAACTGCCCCGCTCCATCCAGAAACTGCTCTGATGCAGTTGTCGCGAAGAGAGCTGCAACACGCCAAGGACCACACTGACCAGCAATATCGCCACCAGTCCCTGCACAATCGCCGACGCGAAGGTCAGCTTCAGGCTGGTTTTCAGCCGTGAAGGATGTGTCGCCAGGTAGGTGGTAATGACGATTTTACCGTGCCCCGGCCCGATAGCGTGGATTACGCCGTAAATCAGGCTGAAGCCCGCCAGCGTCATCCCCGCCTGCGCAGGATTTTGTTTCACCTGCCGCAGCAATCCGGCCAGTTCCTGATGTAACTCCCGCTGCCAGATAATGCTGCTGAGCAAAATACGCGGCCAGTAATGGATTAACAGGCAAGCACCGCCCGCCAGCAGCAACAGAAATACCGCCAGCGGCCAGAGATCGCGCCAGGACAGCGTTTTCGATGGCGTGGAGATTAATGACATTCCAGCGTCACCTTCTGGGCAAATTGCTGACCAAGATCCATGTCTTCCGGCGGGGCATCAGCCTTATCGAGTGACAGGGCATAGTTTTGCAGCGAGGCATCCGGCTTTGCTGTAAACAGCGCCAGCGTACAGCGTTTTTCCAGCGCCGGTGGCAAATGCAGCGCGGTGTTGTCTTTATATGTCATATCGACAAAATACGAAGGATCGAAAGTGGAGAATTCCATGGGTTTGCCTTCCAGCACTTGTGGTTTCGCCAGCGGCAGGACGAACTCCAGCACCGCCTGATCGCCTTTGCGGGAAAGCTGATATTCACTGGGCAGATCCAGATACTTCACCGGTTTTCCATCGCGATAGAAATCTGTGAAGTAATGCTGGCTTAGCACGCGCGCCATCACTTCCGCCGCCAGTTTCTTCCAGATATCCGAACCCGGTTTGGCGTTATGCGCGTCATAGAGTAAATCTGCCGAGGTGATTTCATCCATCGTCCACACCATTTTCAGCCCGGTCAGTGAGGTTTCATTTGTCACCAGTGTGGTCTGCATATCAATAAAACTGTGCGGGTGCGCCAGCACCGTGGCGGGCAGGCACAACAGCGCAGCGCACAGCCATTTAACGTAACGGGGAAAAGGCCGGTTCCGGGCCTGGTGTAACGTCATTTCCATATCTGGCGCCATTATATTGTTACTAAGTAACAGTATTTTGCTGTGCATTTAAGCGGTCGTCAAAAATATCTGTGATCTGAGTTGTAAGCCGGAGTAAAAGCCAATCTCCGCGCCTTATTGCGGGCATTCGCTTTGCTATGCTTGACTAATAATTTCAGGCGATACTTTTTCGGCAGGTGATATGAATCCAGAAAAACAGCCCTCCCCTGCGCTTTCCGCTACGCAACGCCGTTGCCATGTGTTGCTGATGCTTTACGCGCCGCTGACGGCGGTTCAGCTGGAGATCATCAGTGAAATTAATGGCGTCGCATTAGACATCACGTGGGAAGATCTGGCAGAAGTGACCTGCGAAATTCAGCGGATCCACCAGCTTGATGTGCTGCAATATAGCGAAAAACAGTGCCGTATTCAGGGCGACGCGCTTGCTCAGCGGCTGTGTTTATTTCAGGGTTTGCGCCGCACATTACGTATTTCCCCGGATTTCGTTTCGCGCCATTTCATCCCATGGTTGCACATCGCATTTGAAGGCCAGACCTGCCCGAAAGCGGCACTGCGCACCGATATTCTGGGTTTGATGCTCGAAGATTGCGGTGCATTGCTGCCCAGGCCGCTGAGCGGACATGACCGCCAGCTGATGCTTATCTGTCTTCAATACTGTCTGTGGCAAAACAACGGCCCGACCGGCTTGCGTTTTACCGAACAACAGCGGCGCTGGTTGCGTGAAAAACCGGAATATCCTGCCGCCCGCGAACTGTTTAGCCAGTTGCAGGCACTCAGCAAAGGCCGTCTGGATGACTGCGAATGTGAGTTTTTCACGCTGATGTTACGGATGCTGAAAATCCACAGTTATCAGAGTTCCGGCTCAACGGAAGATCAGCGCCTGTTATTAGAAATTGAAAATATGGTGGCGCGTTTTCAGGATATTGCCGGCATGAAATTCAGCAGTTACGAAGGACTGGTCGGTCAGCTTTTCGCTCATCTGGGCCCGGCAATTGAACGCTGTCATTTCGGCATCGGCATCGATAACCTGATGCAGGAAGAAGTGAACCGGATGTATCCGCGTCTGGTGCGTACCACCCGCGAGGCGTTACAGGGGTTTGAGCACGAATACCTGATTACGCTTTCAGAAGATGAAGTCGGGCTGGTGGCCATCACCTTTGGTGCATGGCTGATGCAGGGTAACGCCTTGCAGGAGAAACAAATTTTGCTGCTGACCCACGATAATCCGCAGCTGGAAGAAGCCGTCGAGCAGCAAATCCGCGAGGCGACGCTGCTGCCGCTGAACATCAAATATCAGACGCTGGCGGATTTCTATAAATTCGGCGCACCGAGTGGCGTAGCGATGATTGTCACCCCCTACGCCACCCGCAGCACTGACGCCGATCCGCTGGTGATCCACACGCAGTTACCGCTGGCAAAAGAGCAGCGGAAACGTATCCGCTCGCTGCTCGAAGCTCCCTAACGGGCTGATGTCGCAACCGTTGACGGCGTCACAGCCGGACGCAGGAAAATAGCCGGCACTGCCAGCAACGCCATCACCCAGAATAATCCGGCATGCAGATGTTCGAACAGGAAACCGGATAACATGGTCATCACTGCCACGCCGCCCCCCATTGCCAGTGCGGAATACACCGATTGCAGACGGATCACCTGATCACCTGGCCGTGCAGCAATAAACCGCATGCCCGCCAGATGGCAGACCGTAAACGTGCCACAGTGTAAAATCTGCATCACAATCAGCCACGGCAAAGCGGTAAACGCCCCCATCATTGTCCAGCGCAACACGCCGCATACGGCCGAAAGCAGCAGAAGATCCCGTGCCGACCAGCGGCTGAACAGCTGTTTACTGAAGGTGAATACCAGCACTTCCGCCACCACACCCAGCGACCATAAATAGCCGATAGTTGTGGAAGAATAGCCCACGTCCTGCCAGTAAATGGCACTGAAACCGTAATACGCTGCGTGAGCCCCCTGTAACAGCGTCACACATAACAGAAAACGCCAGACCGGTTTTTCGCTCAGCAACGCTTTCCACGAAATACCCGGCGCCCCGCTTGCACGCGGCTCTCCCGCCGGCTTCACGCTCGGGCGCAATAACATGCCGAGCAGCATCGCCGCCACGCCTGCGGTCAGCGTATAGAGAATCGCGTTATGGCCATACACCTCGACCAGTTTGCCTGTGACCGCCGAACCAATCACAAAGGCAATGGAACCCCAGACGCGCACCTTGCCATAATCCATATTGATCTGCCGTTGTAGCGTACCTGCCAGCGCATCGGTCAGCGGCACCAGCGGACCGAAGAACAGACTGAATCCGGCGATGTTAATCATCAGCCATGCCCAGCCGTTGCCAAACCAGAAACCGACGGCAAACGCCAGCGTAAGCAGCGCCAGAATACGCAGACCGGTAATAAGGTAAGAAGGGTCTTTGATGGAGGGAGAAATGATGAGCGTGCCGAGAAAGCGGGCGACCAGACCGGCACCGAGCAGCAGGCCGATGCTTTCGGAGGAGATCCCCTCGCCTTTGAGCCACAAGCCCCAGAAGGGAAGAAAAATACCGTAACTGAAAAAGTAGGTGAAATAACTGAGTGCAAGCCAGCGCGTGGAACGCAATTCCATAAATCCTCCGGTGTGAGGCCAATACTTTGACAAAGCTCACAATCGCTAGCAATCCGCAGACGCTTTCTGACTTCAGGAATGTCTGCCAGCTCACAAATTCTGATACATGCCCATAAAAAAACCCGCCGGAGCGGGTTTTCGCAGCTTAACGGCTTCGCAAATATTACGCGTAAACCGGGAAGCGTGCACAGATGTCGAGCACTTTCTGTTTAACGCGTTCGATGGTTGCTTCATCGTTCACGTTGTCCAGCACGTCACAGATCCAGCCAGCCAGTTCACGCGCTTCGGCTTCTTTGAAACCGCGACGGGTGACGGCTGGTGTACCGATACGCACACCGGAAGTCACAAACGGGCTCTTCGGATCGTTAGGCACGCTGTTTTTGTTCACAGTGATGTTAGCGCGGCCCAGTGCAGCATCCGCTTCTTTACCGGTCAGGTTTTTATCCACCAGATCCATCAGGAACAGATGGTTGTGTGTGCCGCCGGATACCACTTTGTAGCCGCGTTCCAGCACCACAGCCACCATGGCCTGTGCGTTTTTAGCCACCTGTTGCTGGTAAGCTTTGAACTCAGGCTCCATCGCTTCTTTCAGTGCGACTGCTTTACCGGCAATCACGTGCATCAGCGGGCCGCCCTGGCCACCCGGGAAGACAGCGGAATTGAGTTTTTTATAGAACTCTTCGTCACCGCCTTTCGCCAGAATCAGACCGCCGCGTGGACCGGCCAGCGTTTTGTGCGTGGTGGTGGTCACGATATGTGCGTGAGGAACCGGGTTCGGGTAAACGCCTGCAGCAATCAGACCGGCAACGTGTGCCATATCAACGAAGAAGTAAGCACCAACGCTGTCGGCAATTTCACGCATTTTTGCCCAGTCAACGATACCGGAGAATGCGGAGAAGCCGCCGATGATCATTTTTGGTTTATGCGCTTCGGCCTGACGTTTCACGTCTTCGTAATCGATATCGCCGCTTTCGTCGATGCCATAAGGCACCACGTTATACAGTTTGCCGGAAAGGTTAACCGGTGAACCGTGAGTCAGGTGACCACCATGGCCAAGGTTCATCCCCAGAATAGTGTCGCCCGGTTGCAGCAATGCGGTATACACCGCGAAATTTGCCTGTGAGCCGGAGTGCGGCTGAACGTTGGCGAAATCTGCACCGAACAATTCTTTTGCACGGTCGATGGCCAGTTGTTCTACGATGTCGACGTACTCACAGCCACCATAATAACGTTTGCCCGGATAGCCTTCGGCATATTTGTTGGTCAGTTGCGAACCCTGAGCCTGCATGACACGCGGGCTGGTATAGTTTTCTGACGCAATCAGCTCGATATGTTCTTCCTGACGAACAACTTCTTTTTCCATTGCTGCCCACAGCTCAGCATCATAATCGGCAATGTTCATTTCACGCTTTAACATCCGCATCTCCTGACTCAACAAACTAAAAAAAAGCCCCTTCCGGGTTCTGCGCCACAGTGTAAATGTTTAAGCGGCCTTCGGATAGGGTCAGTTTGAGGTTTTTAGGCAAACGATTGGCTCCAGATACAGCAAGGCTTTGATCTGCGAACCTCTGCCCATAATCAAGAGATATTTATTCACCCGGTCATGCACAAATTTCAGCTTTGTGACCCGGCCCCTGCGGGGGAAAGCCCTTACCCCTTTAGGGGGGTTTACAGCAATAGTCGGTTTATATAACATGCATTTTAAATGCATGTTATATAAAATTCTCACAGAGCCGGAGTTCACCATGCTTGATTCAGCCACTATCGCCACCGTTAAATCCACTATCCCTTTGCTCGCTGTGACTGGCCCGAAACTGACCGCACACTTCTATGACCGCATGTTCACACATAACCCCGAGCTGAAAGACATCTTTAATATGAGCAACCAGCGCAACGGCGATCAGCGTCAGGCGCTGTTCGATGCCATCTGCGCTTACGCCGCCAATATTGAAAACCTGGCGGCGCTGCTGCCTGCCGTGGAGCGCATCGCGCAAAAGCACACCAGTTTTACCATTCAGCCTGAGCAATACAATATTGTCGGGACTCACCTGCTGGCAACGCTGGATGAAATGTTCAGTCCGGGCCAGGAAGTGCTGGATGCGTGGGGCAAAGCCTATGGCGTGCTGGCGGATGTGTTTATCAACCGTGAAGCTGAAATTTATCAGGACAGTGCAGAAAAAACCGGTGGCTGGCACGGTACGCGTGAATTCCGTATTGCCGAAAAACAACCGCAAAGTGAGCTCATTACCTCTTTCGTGCTGGAGCCTGTCGATGGTAAACCGGTGGCGGACTTCAAACCGGGGCAATATCTGGCGGTGTATATTCGTGATGCTTCACTGGAGAATCAGGAAATCCGTCAGTATTCCCTGACACAGGCACCGAATGGCAAAAGCTACCGCATCGCGGTAAAACGCGAAGGGCAAGGTGCGGTGTCCAACTTCCTGCATAATTTCGCGCAACCGGGCGATATTATTCATCTTGCCGCCCCGCACGGTGATTTCTTTATGGACATCAGCGATATCACGCCGGTGGCGCTGATATCCGCCGGTGTCGGTCAGACGCCAATGTTAGGCATGCTCAACACACTGGCACAGCGCGGACACCCTGCCCCGGTTCAGTGGTTGCACGCCGCGGAAAACGGCGCGGTGCATGCGTTTGCCGGTGAAGTGAAAAACGCGCAGGAAAGCCTGCCGCAACTGGAACATCATGTCTGGTATAACCTGCCACAGGCTGATGATTTACCCGGAGAAGATTTCCAGTATCAGGGACTGATGGATCTGAGCAAAGTCAGCGGGTCACTGAGCACCCCGGACATGCATTTCTATCTGTGCGGACCGGTGGGCTTTATGCAGTTCGTCGCCAGACAACTGCTGGCGATGAACATCAGCGAAGCTAACATTCACTACGAATGTTTCGGCCCGCATAAAGTGATTTAATCCCTGCACGAAAAAAAGGCTGACACAGAATGTCAGCCTTTATTATTGCTGCGTCAGCAGGTATTAAGGACGACGGCGACGCATAAAGAATAAAGCAATCAGCAGGATAACCACCAGCCCGGCAATGCCCATTCCCCAGTGCGCCAGTTCCAGCAGCGGCGAAGGTTTGCCGCCTGCACGCAATTCTTTCACCCGCTCCGGCGTAACTTTCGCCTGATCGTTGCCAAACTGCTTCAACAGCTGATTGCTCAGCGTAGCGACCTGCGTATCTGACAGTAAATGCTCAAAGGCCGGCATCGCGACATCTTTGTTTTCCGGCCCGCGCTGCACGCCATGTAAAATCGCCATCACCAGATTGTCGCTGTTCAGATGTCCCAGCGCAGTGTTATTCATCAGCGACGGCAGGCCACCGTCTTTGCTGCCACGCCCGTCGGGCTGATGGCAACTGGCACAATAACCGTCATACACCTGCCAGCCGGTCATTTTTCCGGCGTCAGCCGGACGCGGAACGCCACGCAGCGTATCGACATAATTCGCCGGTGATCCGAACTGATCGGCGGCTTTCGCCTGTCCTTCCTGACTGACCGGCGTGGTTTGTTTCAGCCAGACGGCAATCGCCTGCAAATCGCTGTCGCTCAGATGGCTCAGGCTGTGGTCAATCGCTTCAGCCATCGGCCCTGCCGCCTGCGCCTTGCCCGGTGCGTGACCCGTTTTCAGGTAACCGGCAATTTCATCCGTGCTCCAGTTGCCAATACCGCTGACCGCATCCGACGTAATGTTCGGTGCAAACCAGGTGCCCAGACTGCTGCCGCTCAGCGCTTTATCGCCCTGCTCTGCCATCAGCGCATTACGTGGCGTATGGCAAGTGCTGCAGTGTGCGAGTGCTTCGCCAAGATAGGCCCCCCGGTTGATCTGATCGCTTTTCGACGGATCGGCTTTAAACGCCCCTTTTTCGAGGAACAACAAGTTCCAGCCCGCCATCGACAGACGCACGTTGAACGGGAACGGCAATGCTGTCGGCGTTGATGGCACATCCACCGGTGATACACCCTGCATAAAATAGGCATACAACGCTTTCATATCGTCATCGCTGATTTTGGCATACGAGGTGTAGGGCATCGCCGGATACAGATTCGCGCCATCGCCGCGCACGCCGTCGCGCACTGCATGTTCAAACTGTTCCAGCGTGTAATTACCGATACCGTCTTTTTTAGAGGGTGTGATGTTGCTCGAATAAATGGTGCCCAGCGGCGTCGCCAGCCCGAGGCCGCCGGCAAACGGCTTGCCACCTTCGGTGGAATGGCATGCCACACAGTCTCCGGCTACTGCGATATATTCGCCTTTCCTGATCAGCGCATCCTGCTCCGGCGATAACGCGGCGTAAGCCGTGCCCGCAGTCAGGCTCAGGCCAAAGGCCAGCAACGCGCCCGTCAGACGTTTGTAAGTGAAACGGTTCAGAGTCATGTCAGTCAGCCTATAGCGCAGTTTTGGCAAGATGATCAGCGGTACGTAATGCCAGCGCAACAGCGGTCAGCGTGGAATTGACCGTGGCCGAGGTTGGCATCACGCCGGTACTGGTGATGAACAGATTTTCATGGTCATGGGTGCGTCCGAATGCATCTACCACAGAATCTTTCGGGTCATGACCCATGCTCATCGTGCCGGTGATGTGCTGGTTGTTGCCGTAAACGCCCGGCTTACTGAAGCGTAAGTTGGTGCCCCCCATCAGTCGGGCAATTTCGGTGTATTCCTTCACCGCACGCGCCATACCGCGATGCACATAATCATCCATGTGGTAAATCGCTGCCGGTTTCGGAATACCCAGTTTGTCTTTTTTATCGCTGAGAATGATGCGGTTATCGTAATTGGGCAGCTGTTCCATCACGTTTTTCAGGCTGGTCTGGTGCGACGCCCGGCGACGAATTTCGTTATCCAGACTGATGCCGTAGACGCCTTCCGCCAGCAAATCCTGCGTGACCGACTGCACCTGGGAAGAGTTGGCGATATCGATACGGAACGAGGCGTAATCTTTACGGAAATCGCCGTCGCGCAGGCTGTTGATTGAAGCCGGGCTCATCGGCCCGCGCCCTGCCCACAACGGTTCTTCGGTTTCAAACGTCAGAGAATTACTCGGGTGATCCATCAGGTGACGCCCGACGGTGCCGGAACTGTTTGCCAGCCCGTCCGGATATTTATCACTGGCAGAAATCAGCAGCAGTTTCGGGCTTTCAATGCCGTTGGCTGCCAGAACGAAGTTTTTCGCCGTGACTTTATGCTCACCTTTATCCGGATCATAATAATGCGCGGCGACAATGCGGCCTTTTTCGTCATGTTCCAGACGGTAAACCACGGCGTTGGTAATAAGTTTTGCGCCCGCCGCCTCAGCAGCCTGCGCAGCGATGCCGCCGTGATATTGTGCGTCGATCGGGCAAATCGGCATGCAGTTATTGTTACCGCAACAGGCCGGACGTCCGTCATAGTTACGGCTGTTACGCGCGGTAGTGTTAACAATCACGTCATAACCGCCAGGTGCCAGTCGCTCACGAAAACGCTGTTGCAGCCAGGATTCGGCGACCGGTTCCATCGGGAAGGGCTGGTTGCGCGGTGAGCCGTTGTCAGGTGCACCGGAGACGCCCATTTTCACTTCAGCTTCGTAATAAAACGGTTCCAGTTCTTCGTATGACAACGGCCAGTCACGCCCGACACCGTACAGCGTGTTGATCTTCATATCGTTTGGCAGAACACGCCACGCCTGTGCCGCCCAGTGCCAGGTGGTGCCACCCATAATACGGATATATTCCGCCGGGAACGGATACGGCCCCTGCTGTTGCAGATAATCATTATCTTCCGGTTTATACACCGGATGTGGCGACCAGTCGGAATACGGATACGGCGACATAAAGTCTTTTTTACGCGGCGAATTACGGAAGTTTTCAGTCAGCGTTCCGCGGTCAATGCGCGGGCCGGACTCCAGAATAATGACGGAGATACCTTGTTTTGCCAGACGCTGTGCGACCAGCGAGCCGCAGATCCCTGAGCCGATGACGACGACGTCAGCGGAAAGTTGTTCACTCATTGCTTAACCCTTTTGGAACGTTATTTTCAGACGGGCTGTTTTGCCCAGGTACCGTAAGCGCCGTAGGCATAGCTCGGCGGATTGAGGTGATCGCGAACCGCAACATTCATCAGCGCATTTTCATACGCCAGACAAACGGCCTGTTTACCCTCGCCGACCACCCCGAGATACCACGCCTGAAGGATGCTGCGCGGCAGTTTCGCCAGCGCAGGCTGCTGTGCATCCAGCGTTTTTTGCAGATCAGCGGCGTCAATATGATTCGCCGTGATAAATCCCTGCAATGCCTGAACCTGTGCGGTGAAGTCCGGGTACAACTGCAACATCGTCTGGTAATAACGTTCAGAAAGGGCCGGATCTAACTGTTCGTGACCGGTCAGATACAGAGAAAGTTGGGTGAAATCCTGTTTTGCCTGAGACAAACCGGCAACCGGCGCGGCATAGACCGGGCTGAGCAGCAGCTTATTCATCAGCGGAACGGAAAGCGCCGCCAGTGCGCCCCCTAAAAATACGCGACGGGAAATACGTATGGGTTTTTCTTGTTGTGACATTGCAAAGCCTTTTGAATGGGCGTGAAAACCACGATCAACGGAGATCAATCCACACCAGTGTTGGTTGCCGGATACTTTCACCCTGAATTATTTTAGTGAGTGATTACAACGTACCTGACAAGTTTTTCTAACTGGTATAACAACAAGTGTGATTTTACTCTCACTTTTTCAACGAAGTCACAATAAAAACCCTTCAACCTTCACAAAAAACTAACAAATAGCATTTTTTGTGGTGATCGCCGAACAGGGTTTTTCCGTCTACGGAACAAAAGCGGGTCATCGAAACAGAATAAACAGAGGGTTGGGTGTGATTTGGTTAAAGAGTGATTGGTATAACAAGATGGGATCAACAGGGATAGGAAAGGGAAAATACAGAGCGGGTAACCGGCAATTACCCGCCCTGATGAAACATTAAATCGCTTCTTCGTCCTGCTCCCCGGTACGGATACGGACCACTCGTGCTACATCAAACACGAAGATTTTACCGTCACCGATTTTACCGGTCTGCGCGGTAGTCATAATGGTTTCCACACAGGTATCCACGATATCATCTGCCACGACAATTTCGATTTTCACTTTCGGCAGGAAATCGACCATGTATTCCGCACCACGGTAGAGTTCGGTGTGACCTTTCTGACGGCCAAAGCCTTTCACTTCGGTCACAGTCATCCCGGTAATCCCGACTTCCGCTAATGCTTCACGGACATCGTCGAGTTTGAATGGCTTGATAATCGCATCAATCTTTTTCATGGCGGACCCTTATAATCATTCGTTTGCTCTCCGCCTTCCTGCGCGGCAGCATGGTTCACAATCTGGTTTCGGATGCCTGTGGCATGCGAAGGCGCTAAAGGTATCATAGTTCAGCGGCAGGAATGTACCTCAAGCCTCTGAAAGTAAATTCCCGTTACTCTTTAAAATCGGTCGCTTCTAACGCATGGCGGGAGAGCAACTTATAAAACTCGGTGCGGTTACGCCCGGCAATACGTGCCGCCTGCGTCACATTACCTTTGGTGATTTGTAATAGCTTACGCAGGTAGTTCAGTTCGAACTGATTCCGCGCATCGGCAAACGTTGGCAGTGCGGTGTTTTCTCCTTCCAGTGCCTGTTGCACCAGAGCTTCGCTGATCACCGGTGCAGAAGTCAGCGCCACGCATTGCTCGATAACATTCACTAACTGGCGCACATTGCCCGGCCAGCTGGCGACCATCAGCCGTTTGAGCGCGTCCGTAGAAAAACTGCGCACAAAAGGTTTATGCCTTTGTGCCGCGACACGCAGCAGATGATTGGCCAGCAGCGGAATGTCTTCTGATCTTTCACTCAGCGTTGGCAACTTCAGGCTGACGACGTTAAGGCGGTAAAACAGGTCTTCGCGAAATTCACCCTTCTCCATCGCTTTCGGCAAATCACGGTGTGTTGCAGAAATAATGCGTACATCCACATCAATATCCTGATTGCTGCCCAGCGGACGCACCTTACGCTCCTGCAGTACACGCAGTAATTTCACCTGCAGCGACAACGGCATATCGCCGATTTCATCAAGGAACAACGTGCCGCCGGTCGCCGCCTGGAACAGCCCCTCACGATGGCTCACCGCGCCGGTAAATGCGCCTTTAGCATGGCCAAATAACTCGGATTCCAGTAACTGTTCCGGTAAAGCGCCGCAGTTAATGGCGATAAAAGCTTTTTTGCCGCGCGGGCTGGCAGCGTGAATGGCCTGTGCCAGCACTTCTTTACCGGTGCCGCTTTGGCCGTTAATCAGCACACTGACATCAGACTGCGCCACCATATTGGCCTGTTCAAGCAGACGCAACATGATCGGGCTGCGGGTAACAATCGATTCGCGCCAGCTTTCATCAGCCGACGGACTGGACTGCGCCAGAGCTTCATCGATAGCCTTATACAGCGCATCGCGGTCAACCGGCTTGGTGAGGAATCCAAATACGCCCTGCTGGGTAGCGGCGACCGCATCGGGAATAGAGCCATGCGCGGTCAGAATGATCACCGGCATGCCTGGCTGGAATTTTTGGATTTCGGCGAACAGCGCCATGCCATCCATTTCATCCATGCGCAAATCGCTCAGCACCAGATCAATACGTTCGCGGTGCAGCACACGCAGCGCTTCAGCACCGCTTTCGGCGGTGGTGACACGAAAACCTTCGCTAGTCAGGCGCATGCCCAACAGTTTTAACAGGCTGGCATCGTCATCAACCAGCAATAAGCTGGCAGCTTTACGTATCGTCATTTTGCGTTCTGATCCTTAGCGGGCGGCACGTAGGTTTCGGCAGGTTTGACCGCATTACCGGAAGCTGCCTTCACAGGCGTGCTGGTATCGTTATCCGGCAAATCGCCCTGACTCTGTTTGCGCGAGGAAAGCTGGCGCTCAATATCGGTCAGGTTTTCCAGCTTACGCCGCATATCCGTAAGATTATTTTCCAGCACCTGTTGTCCGGCGGTCAGCGTCTGAATTTTTTCTTCATTCAGCGCCTGCTGGCGGGCATTGCGGGCTTTTTCATCCCCCAGTACTACCTGCAGATTCTGCCGTTCACGCCATAACTGTACCAGCGGGCGAATCGAGCCCGGCATCTGGCCGCGGTACTCGCTGACTTTCGCCAGCAACGCGCGACGCTGCTGCTGATCGGGATCCGCACCGGAAAGCAGAATGCTTTGTTTAAACACCCTTTCCCACTGGGTTGCCGGGATCTGCTGCGCCTGATAACGCGCCTGCGCGTCACTCATCCGGTCAGCACAATCCATCGCCCGTAACCAGTACAGTGAATTGGTCATCGCGTCGCTGTCGTCCAGCGCCCAGAGCGTTTCACAAGGTGCAATACGAAAGTCGATCACTTTGCTGTCTGGCACGATCTGATCGGAAACTTGCTGATAATAATGGTTATTGCCGGAATGCGGCACGCAGCCTGCCAGCACCAGCGGTGCACCCACTAAGACCACCCGGCAGCGTAACAGCGCATACAAACCGCTTAAAAATTTGATCATTATTCATTCTTCTCAGCCGTCAGGGGCAATTCAATACGGAAACAAACGTCCGCATCCTCAACGGCAACCAGTTGCAGCTCTCCATGCATGCGACGAATGCAGTCCTGAGCAATACTCAACCCCAGACCGCTGCCTTTTACAGCCCCTTTTCTCTGCTGGCTACCCTGGTAAAAAGGTTCAAAAATCATCGCGCGCTCGGCCTGCGGGATCGGCATTCCGGTATTCGCCACCTCGATCATCACCCGTCCGTTTTCGTGCCGGCTGCGGACCCAAATAGTACCGGATTCAGCCCCGTAGTGCACCGCATTGGAATAGAGATTATCCAGCACCCGTCTCAGTAAAGTCGGTTCTGCCAGACACCGGGGCGCTTCGATCGTCACTTCACTGCGGATTTTTTTTGCGCGGGCAGGCAGGCTGTTAGCGGTCACAACGTCGTCCACCAACGCTTTAAGATCAACAACCACACTCAGCGTCGGTGCATCCGCCAGCTTGCGGTTGTAGTCGAGCAGTTGTTCAATCAGCGTTTGCAGGTGGCGGCTGCTGTTATTAAGAATAGCCACCACTTCTTTCTGATCCGGCGTCAGCCGCCCGGCCACTTCATCCGCCAGCAGCTCGGTGCCTTCACGCATACTGGCGAGCGGAGTTTTGAGTTCATGAGAAATATGACGCAGAAATTCGTGGCGTTGTGACTCCAGCCAGGCAAGGCGTTCACTCAGCCAGACGATACGCTGTACCAGCGAGCGGATCTCCCGCGGCCCTTTAAAGCGGGCCACATCCCCCAGATTGCGCCCTTCGCCCAGCCGGTTGATCATCCGCTCGACGCCTTTTACCGGCCCGATAATCATGCGGGTGAACAGCACCACCAATGCGCCACTGAGCAGAAAAAGCACCAGCGCCTGCCAGCCAAAAAACTGGCCGCGTTCGGCAATCGCACGCTGAAGTTGCTGTCCGCGCGAGAACACCACTTCCCGGGTTGCCTGAACCATCTCAGCATTAGTGCGTGAGAAATTTTCCAGTCGTGCAGAGGAGTCTTTATCCGGTGAGTTATTCAGACAGGTTGGTTGTGTCAGTTGTGTCAGCAAAGTGCGCAGCGTCTGGTAATAGCGCAGATCCGGCAGCACAGACGCATGCGCATCCAGCAACTGGGCATATTGTTTGTGCTGATTCTGATAAAGGCGGGAAAGCGTCGGATCGTCGAGGACACAATACTGGCGATAGCTGCGTTCCATTTCCAGCGCAATGCCGGACATCGATTCACTACGGCGCGCATCACTGAGCGTGGTGCGGTTGATACGCGCCGCCTGCCGGCTGAGCTGATCCAGACTGTCATAAGCCTGATAAGCCAATACCAGTAACGGCAGCATCACCAGCAGGAAAGCCATTAAGACCAGCTGACGTAACGAACCGGGGAATAAACGTCTTCTTTTCAACGAATTCATCTCATTTACCACAGATAAAGTCATGCTAGCGGACAACGGTTTAAACAGCCAGTGTCGTCGGGGAGGTTAACAAGATGGGGAAACAGGAGAGACAGACGGCGAAGGGTTGGCCTGCTGAATATTCTTCAGAAAATTCAGCAGGCCGGAAAAGGTGGTGCCTCACTCAACGTGTCGTTCGATGCTTGATAACGTGCTTGCGCAACGATTATCGGTCGGGTGAACGATAGGCACCGTTTCTTTGGCGTCATTCGGACATTATGAGCATATCAACGCTTTCGCGTGAGCCAATCATAATCAGGTGAATGAGCAACTGCTGCAATCTAGCAGGATACGTGCCAACTTTAAAGGAAAATATTCAAGCGTATGAATTTTAATAATTTTTATTTTAATAATATTTCAAGCTTCCTCATAAGGCGCAATAATCCGTTGGAAAAACACCCAAGGTGTCGCTGAATCGCAACAGTATCCCACCGCGCAAACCGAATCGTTAATTATCAAACAGTTAAATGTCTCCAAATGGAGACAACCCAAAAGGCTATTGTCGCTATTTTTAGACACATCCTGTCAGGAGTTAATGCCGGCTTTTTTGCTCAGCAGCTTATCGCTGCACATCGCCGGGCCTGAGCCGGCCGGTAAGGCCTCCACACACCTGTCGGCTACGTCGGATGCCTGCCGTTGGGTACACTCAGCCGACAACCGGTGTAAAAACGAATAACCGGATCGCGTGGGGTTAAAAACTCACAACAGAGTGATTTCCTGTTAATTATCTTTGCAGTTTCAAAGGATTATTATTTCTCAGGAGGTGAACCCTCTAAAAACGCTTAATTTATGACATCTGGGATCATACAATTTTGTTTTACCCACAGGAAATAAGAACATCTAAAACACATCAGATAATACTGTCAAAACCATAGCAAAAACAAATAATTATTAACAATCCAATTATTTTTAATTATGTATTAAGCCATTCAAAAAGGATCACGTGTTATATTTCGGGGATAACCCTAAAAATAAACCACTGAGGCAGTATGTTTTCACATAAAAAGTCGGGAATTACATTTATTAAAAAACAGGATATTAAATATTTATCCGGGGACAGAGAAAAAATACTCAACAACTGGCGTTCCCTGCCAAAAAACTATGTTCTGATTCATGCCTTTGAAGGCGCGGAGAGTCCGTTTTGCCACCAACGCGCCGAATCTCTTTTAAGCAGTTGGGATATTATCAGCACCTCGCTGGTTGACTTAAAAGATATCCAACCCTTAAGCAAAACCAAGCGGTATACCGGAATGTATTGCGCCACTGCCTTAATTCTGGAAGTCCCGGTACAAAATATTCTGGGGACGCATCCGACTGACGTCTGGTTTCCTAATCACGTCGGGCGTAAAAATGGCTATGCCGGTGGCAGGATTATCGATGCTTCAGCCCTTAGTCGTGCGATATTCCGCGGAGAAGGTAAAGACGACTACCGGTGTGAAGGAGGATATCAACGACTGCTGACGCCTCAGACACTATTGTCAGAAGATAAGAAAAAACGCCATATTGAATCGCATAATGAAGTGCTCATTATCGGTCGCCCGGGAGTTAAGATATATGCCGGTCTGCCGGCAACACAAAGGATCCGGGTGCGCAAAATAGTGGTTGTCGAACATACAGAAAGTAACGATATGTATGATTATTGTGCGGAATCACCCGAAGCAGTCGCCGCTAAAGCGGCAGAAATCAACCAGTTAGAATACGAGATAATTTGAGTCAATATCGATAAGTATGGGGTATACCCTGATGTCGTCCCCTAACAATGACACCCGGTTTTATAAGATACTGATTATTTGAGGATGAGTATCCGGCCCTTATTCAAACGAAATCCCGCTCTGCCGCCAGAACGCAGCTTCGCTGTTTAACGGCAGGGATATCAGCAAGTTGCACACCTTGCCGATCTAATAACGCAAGATGATGTGATCCGACGCCCGGCATCAATGCTCGCTAAAGCCCAGCGAATTGGGTGTCGGTACCGGCTGTTCGCAGTCAGCCGGATTATCCGCTTTCGCCGGATCACAAATTGCCGCCTGTGGCGGCAGGAAAATATGGTCGAGGATCGCACGCGCCGTTGGCCCTGCTACGACGCCGTCGCCGCCGCCATTTTCCATGATCAACGCCATCACCACTGTCGGATGTTTATAAGGCGCAAACGCAGTATAGAAAATGTGGTCACGTAAACGTACCGGCGTCATTTTAGCGTTATAGACCTGATTCTCCCGCAAACTAAATACCTGTGATGTGCCGGATTTGGCCGCGATCTGATAAGGCGCGGTATGGAAAAGTTTATAGCCGGTACCGTTCGGGAGATTAGCCATCCCGAACATGCCGTTCTTCACGATGCCCCAGATCGGCGATTTTGGATCAGCAATTTGCTGCGTTGGCGGCATCTTATAAGGGGTAACTACTTTTCCACTTTTTGCAGAATACAGCAGATGGGGCGTTTCCAGCTTGCCGTTGTTCACCAGTGCGCTCAGCGCCCGTACCATCTGAATCGGCGTCGCCACCCAGTAACCCTGGCCGATACCTACCGAAACCGTATCCCCCTGGAACCAGCCTTTTTTGTGAACCTTCATTTTCCACTCACGGCTCGGCAGCACACCGTTATATTGCTCATCCAGATCAATACCGGTCGACTGACCATAGCCAAATTTACTCAGCCAGGTATGGATACGGTCGATGCCCATTTCATAGGCCACCTGATAGAAGAATGTATCGGCAGATTCTTCGATAGCTTTGGTCACATTCAGCATACCGTGACCGGTTTTTAACCAGTCGCGGTAATGGCGCGTGGTGCCCGGCAGCGTCCAGGTCGGCGCGCCGAAGAAAGTGGTTTGTGGCGTGATAACGCCTTCAAACAGCGCCGATGTCGCCATAAAAGGTTTCACCGTCGAAGCCGGCGGATACAGCCCTTGTGTCACACGGTTGATCAGCGGCAGATCCGGATTTTTCAGCAACGCGCTGTATTGTTTACTGGAAATGCCGTTCACAAACGGGTTCGGATCATAACTCGGGCTGGAGACCATTGCCTTGATCCCGCCGTCACGCGGATCCATCACCACCACCGCCGCACGCTGCCCTTTCAGCACTTTTTCGATGTACTGCTGCAAATCCAGATCCAGCGTCAGATAAATATTTTGCCCGGCCTGCGGCGGAACCTCTTTCAGTAAGCGCACCACATGACCATGGTTATCGACTTCAACTTCCTGATAACCTGTGCGGCCATGCAGAATATTTTCATAATACTTTTCAACGCCCTGCTTGCCGATATCGTGATCAGCGGCGTAATTCTCGGCGATACCTTCTGCTTCAAGACGTTTGGCATCTTTATCGTTTATCTTCGAAACATAACCCACGACATGTGCCAGTTCTGCGCCATACGGATAACGGCGTTGCTGATAGGTACTGATGGAGACGCCGGGAAAATCAAACTGGTTAACGGAAAAGCGTGCGACTTCGACATCCGTGAGCGCCAGTTTCAGCGGGATCTGCGCAAAGCGTCGTCCATGGATCATCGCATCATGAAAACTGTCCAGATCATCCTGCGTCAGACCGACAATGGGTTTCAGCGCATTTAGCGTAGCTTTAAGATCAGGAACTTTTCCCGGGATCACTTCAATCTGATACAGGGTGATATTTTGCGCCAGCACGACACCATTGCGATCCATGATCAACCCGCGGCTGGGTGCGATCGGCAGCATTTTGATGTCATTCTGATTTGAGCGGGTCTGGTAAAAATCATGCATGCCTATCTGCAGGTGATACAGATTAAACACCAGTGCAGACGACAGGAGGATCACGACCAGAAATGCGATCACGGCACGACGAACGAAAAGGACGGACTCGGCGGTATGGTCGCGGATTTCGTCGTTAAGTAAGGCCATAAGCGGGCAAATACCTTTTTTGTCTGCTTCTTGAAGCGGGCGAAAATGAAAAAACTGGATACCGGAAAAGTGCGCAAGAATAGCCCGTCGGGCAACAGGCGACTATAAGAAGTGTGCTAATGAACTGGCTGGAGTGTTTCTATTTATTGCAGGGCGTTGCGGACAGGCGTAACACCCCGGATTCAGAAAATGTGGTGGCCGGGCTTTTTATTTCGCAGTATTCACTTTGCAATCGCCGTAGACATAACCTTCAGTTTGCGTCGCGACCACAAAACTGTCTTTTACGTGAATATACATGAGGTTATCTTGCGCACCGGCTTTCATTGGCTGATTGTCTTTGCCAATGATGTCCGTCAGTTCCGGGCTGGTCACCATTTTGCTCCCATCGGGAGAAAAACTGAACGTGTTACCTGCGTCATAAACCTGTGCATTTTTATTGACGACCTCAGAAACATCGTTGCCATCATCGGACTGAGTATGATGCGTTAATACACATTGATACTGAGTGACAGCAGATGCTGAAAACGACGCCAGCACCAGGGAAACCGCCACATAACTGCCTAACCTGACCATCAGATAAATCCATAAAGTGAGCAAGAGTTCCATGCTATCACTTGTCTGACTGATAGAAAGCGCTCGCGAAAAAAATATTCGCAAGCTGAATGACTTAACTAAAATCCGCCATCATTTATGATAACCCCGTTCAGGGAAGCGCGTTTACTCGTTTTTTGTGCTGCCACCTGGAAAGATCCTGCCTATAATCCGCAGATTGCATTTAAGTTGTTAACAAAGGATTGAGATGAAATCGTTCAAAGTTCCCGGTACGGAAATGCATTTACGTTTCCATGAATTGTCAGGGCTGGGCGTCCCGCTGGTTTTCTTACACGGTCTGGGCTGTGCGGCCTCATGCGATTTTCCCCGGGTGGCGACAGATGCCTTCCTGCGTCCGCGACGCTCGCTGCTGTTGGATTTCGCCGGTTCAGGTTACAGCGATAAACCCGATAATTTCAGCTACAGCCTGCAGGCGCATACTGATTGTGTGATTGCCTGGCTGGAGAGTCTGAGTGTGCCGCAAGTCAATTTAATCGGTCACAGCATGGGCGGCAGCATCGCCATTATGGTGGCAGCGCAACGTCCTGATCTGATCCAGCGTCTGATTGTCGCCGAGCCAAATCTGGATGCCGGCGGTGGCACCTTCAGCCGCGCGGTTGCTCAGTACTCAGAAGAAGAGTATCTGCGCGAGGGCCATGCACACCTGATTAATGTCGCAGTACGCGGTAACGATCACATTTGGGCAGGGTGTATGGGCATCGCCTCGCCGCTGGCTATCCACCGTCAGGCAACCGGGCTGGTCAGAGGTGAAGCGGTATCATGGCGCGAACAGCTTTATCAGCTGGAAATGCCTGCGACGGTACTGTTTGGTGAATTTTCACTGCCTGAACCGGATGTCGCCGTTCTGCCGCAACAGGGTATTCAGACCGCCATTGTGCCGCAAGCCGGTCACTCAATGATGTGGGAAAACCCGACCGGCGTCGCGGCTGCGATTAATGCTGCGCTGAATGCCGGGGCATTGTAGGTCAGAGCATAGAAACGAAAACGAGCCAAAACGGCTCGTTTTTACAGCGTAATCATTTAAATCTCCCGAGCCGGACGTCTCCGACGGCACAACAATGCCTTCCAAAAAAGTTTGTTACCCTGCCCGAAAAAACTAAATGACGGATTAGTGATCCAGATCAACTAAAACCCGCGTCCCGCAAGGCCTGCAGCGGTGCTTTAAGTCCAATTTTGGGATGAATTTAGCCCGAAAATGGCGACTCATGCCGTCATGGATGCATTTCATTCCGCAACTCATGCATCTCACGCCACAAATCATCCGCATCCATTCAGCAGACTTATCATAGCCACAGTTAATTGAATCTACTTCGCTCGGGAGAACCCACTATGAGTGACAAATCTGGCATGCAGAACAACAACCGTACCCGCTGGCTCACACTGGCCGGTACTATTCTTACTCAGCTGGCGCTGGGTTCCGTTTATACCTGGAGTCTGTTTAACGGTCAGTTGTCTGAAAAACTCGGCGAACCGATCAGCCGCGTAGCGCTGACTTTCGGTATCCTGAGCCTGTGTCTGGCTCTCGCCTCTTCCGTTGCGGGTAAACTTCAGGAACGTTTTGGTGTGCGTACCGTCACCATCGCCGCCGGTTTACTGATGGCTGCCGGCTTCGCACTGACCGCGCATTCCGATAACGTCATCATGCTGTACATCAGCGCAGGTGTGCTGGTCGGTCTGGCGGACGGTGCCGGTTATCTGCTGACCCTGACTAACTGTGTGAAATGGTTCCCTGAACGTAAGGGGATGATTTCAGCCTGTTCAATCGGTGCTTACGGCCTGGGCAGCCTGTTATTTAAATTTGTCTGCGGTCACCTGCTGGCGACAGAAGGTCTGCAAAGCACCTTTATGATCTGGGGCGGTGTGGCGATGGTCATGGTGATTGCCGGCGCACTGATGATGAAAGATGCACCGAAACAAGAAACGGCCGCCGTAACCCGCGAAGAAAATAGTCTGAATGACAACAGCAACGACAGCCGTGATTTCACGCTGGCCGAAGCGATTCGTGCGCCGCAATACTGGATGCTGGCGCTGATGTTCCTGACCGCCTGCATGAGCGGTTTGTATGTGATTGGTGTGGCGAAAGATATCGGTCAGAGCCTGGTCAAACTGGATGCGCTGACGGCGGCTAACGCCGTGACCGTGATTGCGATTGCCAACCTGAGCGGTCGTCTGGTGCTGGGTGTATTGTCTGATAAAATGCAGCGTATCCGCGTTATCTCTATTGCACAGATTGTTTCACTGGCGGGTATGAGCATGATGCTGTTCACCCAGATGAACGAAATGATGTTCTTCCTCTCCGTGGCCTGCGTCGCTTTCAGCTTCGGCGGTACTATCACCGTTTATCCGTCACTGGTCAGCGATTTCTTCGGCCTGAACAACATGACCAAAAACTACGGCCTGCTGTATCTGGGCTTCGGTATCGGCAGCATCTTTGCTTCCCTGGTGGCTTCTCTGTTTGGTGGTTTCGCAGTGACCTTCAGCATCATCACCGCATTATTGATTGTGTCATTGGTTCTTTCTGCCACGATTCGCTTACCGAATAAGTCACAAGAAGCGCATAATACGCTCCAGCACGTGTAACACAGCAGCTGAGCGCAGCATAAATGATGAACGGGAGCACAATTTGCTCCCGTTTCTTATGAATAAAGCATATAAAATCGGCCGCTGAATCACACCCCCTTATGACAAAATGTGAACAGACCGGACACCCGCAAAATGAAACGCACCACCCTCGCTCTTTTTGGCCTGATGATAGCCATGACCACTTTCAACAGTTTGGCTCAGGCTTATCCTTCCAGCGCACAGGAAGTGGCTTCCGAACTGAACCGTAAAGCCAGCGAAAGCGGCACCAGACCGTCCACGACGATCGATGCAGGCGCACATACCAAACTGAACGCCAGCACCGACTATCTGAAGTAATCTTTTTGAAAGCGAAAATACCGGCCGTAACCCCACGCCGGTCAGCCTGACGTCAGCGAACCAGTGTGGCGCGCTTGCCGTCAAACGCCCATCCGCGGATCAGATACTGCATGGCGATCGCATCATCGCGATCTTTGTGCCGCAGGTTGTTGTAACGCTGATGGGCAATGCCGACCGCATCCATATCCAGTTCAACGCCCAGCCCCGGCAGTTCATTCAGCGCCAGTTTACCGTCTTTAATCTGTAACGGATTTTTGGTCAGATGTTGACCTTCCTGCCAGATCCAGTGCGTATCGAATGGGGTGATTTCACCGGGCGCGGCGGCTCCGAGATGCGCCAGCATCGCCAGCGATACATCAAAATGATTATTCGAATGACAGCCAAGCGTCAGCCCCCACGCATTGCATAACGTACCGATAATATTCGCCCCGCGCATCGACCAGTAATGGGGATCAGCCAGCGGGATATCGATCGCATTCAGTTGCAGCGCATGGCTCATCTGCCGCCAGTCGTTAGCAATCATATTGGTCGCGACCGGTAATCCGGTGGCGCGCTTAAATTCCGCCAGCGTTTCGCGCCCGGAAAACCCCTGCTCTGCGCCGCACGGATCTTCCACGTAAGACAAAATCCCGTGCATGTCTTTGCACAGCGAAATCGCCTGATCCAGCGACCAGGACGCATTCGGATCCACCGTGATCCGTGCCTGCGGAAAGCGTTTTTTCAGCGCCCTTACCGTTTCAATTTCGACTTCGCCTGCCAGTACACCGCCCTTGAGTTTGAAATCTTTAAAGCCGTATTTATCCTGCGCCGCTTCCGCCAGTTGTACTACCTTGTCGTGGCTCATCGCCTCCTGATGGCGCAGGTGGTACCACGGATGCTGCCCCTCCTGCCGCTTTCCGTCCTGATATTCCAGATCGGTTTTCTGCCTGTCAGCGATATAAAACAGATAACCAAGCACCGGAACTTCATCGCGCTGTTTACCAGGCCCGAGCAGTTGCGCGACTGGCTGATTGAGAAACTGTCCCATCAGATCCAGCAGTGCGGTTTCCAGCACCGCAACAGCATTATGATGACGTTCGAGATCCCACGGACGGAAACCCGGCAACACAGGCTTCGGCTGGCGGTTTTCCTCCAGATCGCGTTTGTGTAAATCACTGACCAGCTGATTCATGATGCCAATTTCCTGCCCGACGATATGCGGGATGGCATCCGTGAGGATCTTCAGCACCACACCGGTGGCGGGCGCTTCCCCCACGCCGGTATGCCCGGCATTGTCCTTGAGCACCAGCAAAATACGGGTGAAATAGCAGTGATGCGCACCGGCAATGTTCAGCAGCATACTGTCGTAACCGGCAACCGGAATGACCTGCATTTCGACAATTTTTGGCGTATCAGACATGATGTTTTGGCTCCATTCCCTGCGGGGCGTGATATTCGGGTTGAGTTGGGGTGCGATGAGTTTTGGTGAAGAACAGTGTGATAGCGGCAAAAACTGAAATCCCGCTGAGGATATACAAGCCCGCCGTGGTGCTGCCGGTGGTTTGTTGCAGATAGCCAAACACCGCCGGTGCGAAGAAACCGCCAAGATTGCCAAGAGAATTGATCAGCGCAATCCCCGGCGCCACGATCGATGACGGCAACTGGCTTTGCGGGATCGGCCAGAACAACACGGCACTGGATTTTGTCCCGATACACACCACACACAGTGCAAACAAGCCAAACCACGGACTGCCGACAGTGCACAGACAGGTGCCGACCGCCGCCACAATCAGCGCCAGCGCCAGAATGGTTTCACGACTGCCGCGGAAACGGTCGCTGACGCGACCAAGAATATTGATAGCGATAATCGCACAAATCCACGGCACGGAATTCAGCATGCCAATCTGGAAAGGGGACAGCCCCGGAATACGTCCGATGATCTCCGGCTGCCAGAACACCAGCGTGTAACCGGTCATACACATCACAAAGAACAGAAAACACAGATACGCCATTTTCCCGTCAGTGATCAGCTTCCACCGCGACTGCCCCTGTGTATGTAAATCACGCGAACTGGATTCCGTGTTCAGCGCCGTACTCAGTGCCAGTTTTTCCTCGTCAGTCAGCCATTTTGCCTCTTCAGGTTTCGACACCAGAAAGAATGCCGCCACGATCCCGACCAGCACCGACAGTGCACCTTCAATAAACAGCACCCACTGCCAGCCGGGCAATCCCATAAAGTCATGCAGTTCCAGCAAGCCGCCGGTAACCGGACCGGAAAGCAAATATGCCGCCGCCGAACCGGTGAGGATCAAAGCCGTGGCACGGCCGCGGTAAATATTCGGCACCCATTTACGAAAGTAAAACAGGATCCCCGGGAAGAAACCGGCTTCGGCGACGCCGAGCAAAAACCGCAGCACGTAGAATTGCATCGGTGTCGTGACAAAGCCCATGGCAAAAACTACCGCACCCCAGGTGATCATGATGCGTGTCAGCCAGACGCGCGCACCATACTTGTCCATCAGCATATTGCTGGGGATCTCAAACAGCGCGTAGCCGACGAAGAACAACCCGGCACCGAAACCAAACGCGGCGGTACTGATGCCCACGTCAGTTTCAAGGCTGTGTTTGATAAAGCCCACGTTGGTGCGGTCGATTTGATTAATGATCAACATCAGGATGAGCATAGGAATGGTGCGGGCAAAGAATTTGCGGTTTGCACTGCGTACCGCTTTGTTTTCATGACCGTTCATGGTGTTCCCTTAGCGTTGAAATTATGAACAACTGCAACACTAAGTAAGATGGGAACACCGGGATTTGCCATTGTGCAGCCGCCCAAGCTTTGATCACCAGCAAGGAATAACTCACACAGTTATTGCATATTATCAATGCATTAAACGATGTGCATAAGCACAACCCCCCGCTCAGCTTCATCATTGCTTTTAGACAGATTAGCGAGGAACTTCACAGTTCAGAAAGGGATTTCCAGACGGATTGCTTAAAATAAGAACACTTATTTATCCATACGGATTATATGATTGTTATAATTTTATTCTCTGACAAATTGTTGGGACATACCGTCCCGCACAAGGAGTGTGACATGAAGGCAACTGCTTTTTGGCTAATGATGGCGGGAGGTTCCGTCGGCATCGGTTATGTGATGGCTTTGATGATGGAACTTCGCGGATGAAGCAGCATTGACGACGGATAAATAAGGACATTTCATGGCATTTTACAGCCCGAAGCGCATCATTCTCTATACTGCAGCCGCCATCGCGCTGCTGGTTATCGTTGGTCTGGTAACTTATTTCACCGTCGGCCATTTAGGCGCATAACATCTTTCCCTGCGTTTTCCCCTGCTTTGTGGCGATACCGTGAGTATCGTCGCATAATGCTGCTATTGATTGAGAAATGCGAAAGGGCAAGCCATGACATACAAAGGATTAATGATTGTTGCCGTCGTTATCGTGCTGGCAGGCATCGGTTCAGAGTCGTTGATACAGAAAGGAATTGCGCTGGCGGACGCCAAAATTGATCAGGTGATTACGCATTATGCGGACAAATAAGGCTTACATCTGCTGGATTAACCTTACCGGGTGATGACAAAACCATACACAAGGTTTGGTATCTTAAATCCATCAAATGTTGTGTGATGTCCCTGTGTAATACCCCTGTAGAACCCTGTTATTTTGCCCGCCGCGTGCGGGCTTTTTTTTGCCTGTTTTCCGGCAAAGGCATCAATGGGGATTTGGGATTTGGGAAGATGAGCGATTTGCTCTTATTCACGAATAATTCGAGTTGCAGGAAGGCGGCAAGAGAAGGAGTCCCGATGAGCTTACTTATGTAAGTGATTCGGGTGACTGAGTGCGGCCAACGCATCTGCGGCTTAAAGTATGAAGGGAAGAAGTGCCGGTGCTTTCCCGGCCGTCATATTATGGCGCAAGCGTCCATCGAACACTCCGACATTGCGCGGCCTGAGCACGACCTTTTCATAACAGAAAAAACGACTGGGGGGGAATAATAATTCAACCGGCTTTTCTGTTATGGCTCCAGAAATAAATTCAGAAGCTTAATAAATAATAAACCCCGGCGTTGGCCAGGGTTTATTTTTGTCATTAATAATGTCGATATTGAAACAATTATTCTGGCTGCTCCGGGTTTAACCCATCTTCGCTATTGCAGAGTGTTTGCCTTCAATATCAGGCGACATTACAGAACGACAACGTTACCCGCTGATGGGCCTTTCTGACCATTTTCGATGGTGAACTCAACGTTCTGACCTTCGTCCAGGGTTTTGAAATCATTGCTCTGGATTGCAGAGAAGTGAACGAACACGTCTTTGCTGCCGTCTGCAGGGGAGATGAAACCGAAACCTTTACCAGCGTCAAACCATTTTACTAAACCAGTCATTTTATTAGACATAGGAAATACCTTCTTCGTTTTTATTTTATGATGCCATAGGGCAATATAGGTCTGTTTTTATTTGAAATACTTATGGATGCATCAGAGAAGGAAATTCGTCGGAGAAAGGATTTGCTATATCACTTGAACCAGGAACTGCTTTACTAAAATGTCTTACATAAATAGGTCTTAACCACAAACCGTTGACGCTATTTACACACAGCCGGATTTATTAAGCAAGCTTTTATTTCAACACAATGATATTAGCGGTGTTTTTATTCCAGGGGAAAATAACGCTCAGGCCGCCCGTGACAACGGCTGTAGTCCGATTAAATAATGAGAAAGCCCACCCTGCTCCGGCAGGCTTTAAACCTTATCCTCCCGCTCTTTTCATACAATCTGCGCGGCGGCCGTCCACCCGTTTGGCAAACCAGGCGGTGGTCAGCTTGCGGGTAATCTTCGGACTTTCCAGCGTGATACCCGGCAGCATTTCGCGCGGCTGACGTTTGCCGGTGGTTTTATCTGCCAGCGCAAAGACCTGCTTATAGAGCCGGGTATCTTCAAACCCCAGTTGCTCTCCCTTCTCCAGGGCCTTACGGATGGCCGAATTGCTGATGTCCAGACGTTTGCTCAGTGTGCGTACCGCCAGCTCTGTGCCGCCCGGTTTATCCGTGCCGTAGTTAATCAGGTCACCGTCCAGTGCCAGCGGAATGCCCGATATTTTACTTACCGCGCTCTGAAACGCGGCGTTACGGCTGGCATACCAACCGGCATTAAAATCGGCAAAGCGGTACAACGGTTGCGTGTAATTCGCCGGATATCCCAACAGGTGTCTGACGCCAAAATACACACCGCCACGGCGGCTGAACACTTCGTTGCGGATCGAACCGTCGATTTTATACGGGTAGCCTTTGGCGTTTTGCTCGGCAAACGCGATGCTGACCTGCATCGGCCCGCCGGTATGCACCGGATTCAAATTACCGAACAGCTTCTGTCCCATCGGCACCATATCAATAAAATCATCAAAAATAGCGCTCAGCTGTTTCTCGGTTTTTACGTTATCCAGCCGCTCACTGTAGGATTTTCCGTTCGGGGATTTCAGCAACAGCGCTGTGTGCACCAGGAAATTAGGCACATGAACCGCATCGGCGCGCCGGTCAATCTCTTTCCAGGCAATTTTGCCTAATCCCGGCACCGGCGCATCGGCGTTGAAATTGGATTCCTGTTGCGCCACCGCCAGCACGGAACAGATGTTTTCGGTCGTCGCCGGGATGCCCTGCGTCGTAAAAGCGGCCGTAATATCAGTCGCCCAACCTTTTCTGTCAGGGGCCGATGCTGGCATCAGCCTCACAATATCCGCTTTCACATCATGCGGATTTTGCACCGGCGTTTCGCTTTTTTTCGTCGATGTACATCCGGCCAGGATCATTATGGCCAGCGCGGGCGCGAACTGTTTTATCGAAAATGACTTTTGCTTCAAAGTTATACATTCCCTGAATAAATGACTCTGAGGGTGACGTTAGCGAAGATAGCTATACCGATCTAGCAAAAAATTATCTTTATGCGTTAAGGTTAAGACTCTGATGATGGAGATAAAGGAACACGGAAATTATGCATTCAGCGCCCCGCTCTCAGGCTTTCCACCGCGTATTTTTGCTGCCTTTTATGTTGTTGCTGATGATGTTTGCCCTCAGCGGCTGCGGTGATAAAGAACCCGCGCAACGCAAAGCTTTTATAGATTTTCTTCAGTCGCGGATCCTCGATAAACCCGCACTGGCCGTCCCGCAACTGACCGAAGCGCAGAAAAAACAGTTTGGCGATTACACCCAAGATTACGCGATCATCACCGGTTTTCATCATCAGATGAATATCGAACTGGATTCTTCGCTGGTACCTGTTTTTGCCGGCATGAACGGCGTAAACAGCGTCAGTAATCTGCTGGAACAACGCGATGATCTGAAGAAAATGGCTGACAGCAGTGAAAAATGGAAAGAAAAAATTGTGCTGCTCAAAACCCAGGCCGATACCCGGCATGCGGCACTGAAACAGCCAGATGACCTGAAGAAGATTTATGATCAGGCCTACGAGAAAACCATCGTTAAACCGACACAAATCACGGAACAGGTATTCGATTTATTGCCGCAGGTGTTGAACCTGATTGTGGCGAAAGCCGACTTCATCAAAAATCAGGGTAAAAATGTCACCATCACCGGCAATCGTCTGCAATTCGCCAACCAGAAGCAGCTGGATAAATACAATGCCATTCAGCAACAGCTGGTGCCGCTGAATGCACAACTGATGCAACTCAGCCGTCAGATGCAGCAAATGGTGCGTTAATCCGTCAGGCAAAGCCTCCGCCACCGTAAGACGGTTTTTTCATGGCAGTGCTTTTGTTATGGTGTGCGGCAATTAAATAAGGAGACACCTATGAGTGATGAAACCCTGAACAAACGTGTTGACCAGCTTGAGCGCGTAAACCGTGAGCTCCTGGTGCAGATTTCCGCCATGCGTCTGCTGTTCGGCAGCGTGGGTAATGTGCTTAATGCCAGCCAGGAAAATGCCTTCACCCTCGCCGTCAATCAGGCGCTGGAAGCCAACCGTGCAGATGTCGCCAACCAGGCTGATCTGGATGACGCCTCACGAAAATTCCGCGAAGACGTCTTCAAATGCACGGAATCCCTGCTGCCGGGTTCCCGCTAAAAATAAGCTCAGGCACGGTGCCTGAGCCTTTTCTCCCCATTGAGCCTGATGCGTACAGTCGTACTTATAGATTTACCACGCGGTTACGCCCTTCATTTTTGGCCTGATACAGCGCTTTGTCTGCCGTTTTCAATGCCCCGTCAATATTGACTTTGCCAGGATAAAACAGCGTTACTCCGAGTGAAATCGTCACCTGACCGGCGCCCTCAAACTGCTGCACTTCAACCTGTTTACGCAAACGTTCAGCAAGCTGAATAGCCTGTGTCAGTGATGCATCAGGCAGCAGTAACAGAAACTCCTCGCCCCCCATGCGGCATAACAAATCGCCCTCCCGCGAATTACTCAGAATATGGCGCGCCAGCTGGGTGATCACCACATCGCCCACATCATGCCCGCAGGTATCGTTTATTTTTTTGAAGTGATCGATATCGAGTGTAATAACCGCGATGCGCGACGACTCCGTTAGCTGTTTATCCACGGCCTCATAAAAGCCGCGCCGGTTCAGCAGCCCGGTCATCGGGTCAGTATGGGCTTCGGCACTCAGTTGTTCGATGCGTTGATGCAACAGCCTGATCCCCTGCAACATCACCGTTTTCAGCTTCGACGCTTCATAATACCAGGCATTGATCTGCTGAATTTCCTCGGAAACATCATGTGAATCCATGGTGTCAGCTTTCGAGGCCAGCTGTCGCAGCGGGCGTGAAATATAGCGCGTCAGCAGCCAGATGCAGATGAACACCAGAATGACAATCGGCAGCGTGTATAACAAAACCTGCATCATGACGTGATATAACAGCACCACATCATCTTTTGCCGGGTGCAGCACCAGTACCGTCCAGCCCGCCACTTCCATCGTGGAAAAACCGGCCAGGGATTCCTCGCCCTGCAGGTTATCCATACGTAAAAAACCCTGTTCCCGGCCGCCCAGCAATGCCTTGTTCACATGCCCCTGCGGCGCACTCTCGATCCAGCCTGACGCGGCGCGATACAACACGTCACCTTCACGGTCGATGACATAAATGTAGGCATCTTTGCGGTAATTGCGGGCATTAATCAGCGTATCCACAATACTGTTTTTACCCAGATCAATTTCAGTCGCCAGATACCCAAGATAGCCGCTTCGCGCATTACGGATGGGGGAGGAAAGCACAATTATGTGATTGTTCTGCGGGGTGCGAAAGGGCGAGCTGAGCACCGGATTGCGGGTTTTCAGTGCAACGGTATTGGCCTCAGACACCAGAGTTAAACCGACCATCGCCGCAGAGTTTCGTGAAGCCGCGCGCACAACGCCGGTTTTATCCACCACCAGCACCGAACTGAAGCGCTTACTTTGTACCTGCAAACGATCAGCTTCTTCGGTCAGCGCATCAACATTATTAAACCGGTCACCGAGTAAATCAGCGCTATAGGTAACCTGCTTCTGTGCCGCATTGAAAAACAAATCGGCCGTCAGCGACAGCCGGGTTGCAAACGACTGACTCGCCCGCAGGGAGGATTCGATGAGGAGTTTCTTCTCTACCTGGAAAATTGCCAGATAGCTGCTGAGCAAGGTGACAAGCGTACTCATCAGCGCAAGAAGCAATATCAGTCTTTTAAGATTAAATGCAAACCGCCACTGCTGATCCATTCTCTGTCCGTTGAGCTAATGACCCTGAATATTACAGAGGATAGCAGTATGTCAGGCAAGGGTTTTGATGTGTCTCAGTCAGGGCGGTCTTGCTTGTGACTAATCATGGCGCTTTAGCTGAACGTCTCCCCTCAGGGCTTGCGTATTAATTTTTGTAAACGCGCCTTCTGCCAGCGCTCTAACGTTCCACGAAATACAAAGATGCGTAAACCACGTAATAATAAAATGCTACCCCAGATACACAGAGGCCAGACGAACCAGTTTGAATCCGGTGAGGTGTAATGGTTTAGCGCGAACAAACCTGCGTTGATCACCGCCCACAACAGAACGGAACGATAAAAACCGCTTTCTTCCACCACCTGATATCTGGCTTTTTCTATCTGTTCGTCAAGCGCCTGCCCCGGCGAACTGCCCGTTTGCACATCGTTTTCTGTCAGTTCAGACACCTTGATATCAAAGGCTGCCGCGATAGCGCCGAGAGTCTCAAGGCTGGCCTGCTCGCCATTTTCGATACGCTGTACCGTGCGCACGCTCAGTGACGAAAGTTCTGCCAGTTGCTCCTGAGACCATGCGCGGGAAATGCGAAGTTGCCTGATTTTGCTCTGATGCATAAGTTTTACCTGTAGAGTGAATGTTGAACACCCAATCAGCATGCAACGTAAGATTGGAAATCAACACGACAGCAACCTGACATGGACATGACAGCGACCTGACAGCCTTACAAATCAGAAAGTTAGACGGTAAAACTTACTGTCTACCGCCATCAGCGGGAAAGCTGACGGGAGATCCGGCACCCTGACTTCCTTAAAACCGTTTTTTTCATAAAAACGATGTGCCGCCAGAAACTTGTCTGTCGTGCCGAGAAAAATATCTTTCACATTTTTCGTCTGCGCATGGTGCAGCAACGTGTTGAGTAACAATGCGGCGACGCCGTATTCCCTGCCACGAAAAGGTGCGCTGACAAACATTTTGCGCAGTGCCGTCTGCGCGTTGCCGATATCTTTCAGCCCCAGCGTGCCCACGACTTTCCCTTCATAGCGTGCCACCCAGAAATCCCCGGTGCCGCACTGATAAAATTGCGGGATATCATGCAGATCAGGCTGCTGCGCTTCGGTGATGGCAATACCAAATTCGTGATTCTGGATCGGGAGGATCACTTCAACCACACCGCGCTGATCGTCGGCACAAAAACGTTCAATTAAGACAGAATGACTCATCACACACTCCCTCAGTTAAAGATAGGTTTAATTAGGACATCGCAGCGCCAGCTCAGGCTTTTCAGGGAAAACCCGTTCGCTGAGAAAATCAATCAGCACCCGTAACTTCGGTGTCATATAACCGCCGGACGGCCATAAAATATAAAAGTCACCGCTGCGCTTCACGTAATCATCCAGCACGGTCACCAGTTGCCCGCGCGCCAGCTCTTTGCGAATACTGAAATCAGGCAGACAAGCGATGCCCAGCCCCTGCAGCGCAAAGCATTGGCGGGTTTCAATATTATTACAAACCATTGATACCGGTAGCGCCAAATCCTGATATTCCGGCAGCGGCCATATCTCAAGCTTGCCGCTGTTGGGAAAACGAAAATGCAGACAACAGTGATCAACCAGTTCCTGGGGCTTCGCAGGCGTACCGTGCTGTTCAAAATAGGCAGGCGCACCGACCAGTAAATGATGGAAAGTGCCCAGCTTACGCATCGACAATCGGGAGTCAGCCAGCTGGCCGGTGCGCACCACAGCGTCAAACCCCTCTTCCACCACATCAACAATCCGATCGGTGAAATCCAGATCCAGTTCGATATCGGGATAACGGCGCATAAACTCCCCCAGCACCGGCAAAAGTAATGTGCTGACCTGCGGCAAACTCAGCCGCAACCTGCCACGCGGGCATTCCGCCAGTTGCGACAGCTCGCTTTGCGCGGCTTCAAGTTCCGCCACAATCCTGCGGCAGCGTTCGAGAAACAGCGTCCCTTCGGCGGTCAGCGCCACGCTGCGGGTACTGCGGTGAAACAGCCGCACATTCAACTTGTTTTCCATGCGCGCAATACTTTTGCCCACCGCCGACGCCGACACGCCCAAAATCCGCCCTGCCGCGACAAAGCTTCGGGTTTCTGCCACATGGACGAACACATTCAGGCTACTGAGATTTTCCATTGTCGCTCCCGATTCCGGACATCAGCGTCCGTATATTATGGAAATCTACCCTACTTTTTCCGCACTGAGGAGATCTCTATCGTGATTTAACACTTTCTGAAACTGAGATATCTCATGAATTCCTCTTCACTGAAATCCCGGCTTGATTGCGTTATCGCACAAGCCATTGACTCACAAAGACTGGTCGGTGCCGTTGCCCTGGTCGCCCTTCACGGTGAGATTGTTTATCACCAGGCTGCCGGTTTTGCCGACCGGGAAAGCCGCCAACCAATGACTGAAAACACGCTTTTTCGCCTGGCATCGGTCAGCAAGCCCATTGTGACGACCGCAGCAATGACGCTGATCACTCAGGGAAAGCTGGCGCTGGATGACAATATTGAAACCGTGTTGCCACAGTTTCGCCCTGTCCTGCCAGACGGACAACCGGCACGCATTACAGTACGGCAGTTATTAAGTCATACCGCCGGGCTGAGTTACCGCTTTTTTGAGCCGGACGAAAATGGCCCTTATGCACATGCAGGCGTTTCTGACGGAATGGACAGCAGCGGTATTTCGCTGGCGGAAAATCTGCGGCGTTTATCGGGCGTGCCTTTGTTGTATACACCGGGCACGTCATGGGGATATTCGCTGGCCGTCGATGTATTGGGCGCAGTGCTGGAACAGGTAGGCAAACGGCCTCTCCCTGAAGTGGTAGAAATGCAACTGACCGGCCCGCTGAACATGCATGACACCGGTTTTGTCGCCCGTGACCCGGCGCGGCTGGCTACGGCGTATGTCAGTGATGTGCCGCAACCCCACCGGCTGTGCGAAGGAGAAAAGGTCGCCGCTTTCGACAATACCGTGGGGATTGAATATTCTCCCTTACGCGCACTCAACGCTCAGGCTTATCCTTCCGGCGGCGCGGGTATGGTCAGCAGCGCGACTGACGTACTGAAAATGCTGGAAATGCTGCGTTGCGGCGGCGCTCCGTTAGTCTCAGCGGCGCTGGTCGATGAAATGGGACGGGATCAGACCCGTGGTGCCGAACTGCCGGAATCGCCGGGACTGGGCTTTGGATTAGGTTTTTCGGTATTACGGGATCCGCAGGCCGCCGCTTCACCGGAGTCGGCCGGCACATGGCGCTGGGGCGGGGCTTACGGCCATTCCTGGTTCGTTGACCGTAACGCCGGACTGAGCGTCGTCGCCTTCACCAATACTCTGTATGAGGGCATGTCAGGCCCGTTCGTTACACAACTGCGCGATGCTGTGTATGGAGTTCAATCATGAATTCCCCTGTATTGAAATCCCCTCTGCCGCTTTCGGCTTTACTGGCGATGGCGCTGACCGGTTTTATCGCCATCATGACGGAAACCCTTCCCGCCGGACTGTTGCCTCAGATCGCGGCCAGTCTCGATATTTCACAGGCGATGGCCGGGCAACTGGTGACGCTGTATGCCGCCGGTTCGCTGATGGCCGTCATCCCGCTGGCGGCTCTGACACGGGGCTGGAACCGCCGCACGGCGTTGCTGACGGCAATCTTTGGCTTTCTGATTTTTAATACCCTCACCACGTTTTCAACGAATTATTTCCTGACGCTCTTCGCCCGCTGGGTAGCCGGTGCGTCAGCCGGGCTGGCGTGGGGATTACTGGCCGGTTATGCACGGCGGATGGTGCCGGTACATCAGCAAGGGCGCGCATTATCAGTGGCGATGGTCGGCACACCGCTGGCGCTGTCTGTCGGCGTCCCGCTGGGCACCTGGATGGGTTCCGCACTCGGATGGCGGATGGCGTTCGGCGTAATGTCTGTTATTACGGTGCTGCTGATTGTCTGGGTGGTGCGGAAAGTGCCGGACTATCCTGGCCAGTCCGCCGGTGAGCGCCAGCCTTTGAGGCAGGTGCTGATGTTGCCCGGCGTACGCAGTATTCTGATGGTGATCCTGCTGTGGATGCTGGCACATAATCTGCTTTATACCTACATCGTGCCATTCCTGCGCCTGTCCGGGCTCGACGCCAGTGCCGATCAGATATTGCTGGTTTTCGGCCTCGGTGCGCTGGCAGGCATTGGCATTACCGGCATGCTGGTGGATAAGCATTTGCGGCGCACCCTGCTGACCAGCCTGTTTATGTTTGCCCTGCTTTCCCTGATACTGGCGCTGAACCCCTCTTCTCCGCTGACGGTAGCGGTGTGTGTCGCGCTATGGGGGCTGACTTTTGGCGGCGCCGCCACTTTGCTGCAAACGGCAATTGCTGACGCCACCGGCGAGCATGCCGACATGGCGCAATCGATGGTGGTGGTAGCGTGGAATCTGGCGATTGCCGGTGGCGGGTTAACCGGAGGCATTGTGCTGGAAACCGCAGGCATTACTGTTTTTCCGTGGGCCATGCAGTTGCTGATCGTCGCCGGGCTGATGATTGCCATCTGCGCCCGAAAGAACGGTTTCCGCCCCGGAGCACGTCATGCAGAGACAGTACTCATCCCTGAAGAGCAGAAACAGGATCAAAGTTTCGGAACCGGCGAAAAGGTATAATTTATTAAATTTTTCCGGAACCGGAACATCGAAGCCGCGCAGGGTGCGGCTTATTCTGATAGAGTAAAAAACAGGCAATTCAGAACCAATGAGAATCATGGAAGCACGTCACAAAACCCTTATACTTTTGTCCGTTATTGCTGCGGCGGCCCTGCTGCTGATGGTGTTTGAATGGCTCGCCGATCAGGCCGTTCCTGAACTGAAAGAACATGTTGTTCACTATGTGAACCAGCACATGGCGGGCTAAAACGCCCGGATGGCAGGAGGAGAAATGGTAACTAAACGGATGATGACCAAGCACTGGAAAATGGTTGTGGTACTGCTGTGTATCTGTGGCGCACTGATGCTGTTACGCTGGGCGGCGATGATCTGGGGGTAAAGTTTTGCAAAGGATCCCGTTTAAAACCGCTTAAATAAGCATCAACCCGGCCAGGGGGTTGAAACCTTCCGCAACGCGAGCCAGAATATCCTGAGTGATTTTTAAGAGCCCGTTCGCCCGTTTATGAAAACACCGAAACCTCGTCGTCCACATGGACGATGGACTTATTACATCATGCATGAAGACATTCTGTGGCCCTGCCCGGTTCGCTGGGAGTGGGAGAATGGCTACGGCGGCTGGTTGCCTTTTTATTATTCGCCGACGCTGGAATTTGTCGCCGGCGATCCGGACAAAGCCACAAAAGTGGCGGGCAGTAAATCCCGCACTTTGCGTAAACCCGTCAGGGTTCACGCGTACGAATACTGATTTCTGCCTTCAGACACGCCTTACGCACTTTCAATTAATCCGCTGGCACGTAACACCCGACGCTTCACCGCATCCGGTAATACAGCATTTATGCCGCCGACACATCCCAGACTGAACCAGTGACGCGCACGGGTAATGCCGGTATAAATCAGCTCGCGCGTCAGGATCGGGCTGAGATTCTCCGGCAACAGCAGCGCGGTATGGGTAAATTCAGATCCCTGCGATTTGTGCACCGTCATGGCAAATACCGTTTCCACCGCCTGCAAACGCCCCGGCATCACCCAGCGGATATCCTGCGTGCCGTCTCCGGCCGGAAATGCCACACGCAGGGTGGGCACTACAGTACCATCGGTAAGACGCTGCGGGATCTCCAGCGTAATGCCGATATCGCCGTTCATCAGGCGCTGACTGTAATCATTGCGGGTCACCAGTACCGGACGCCCCGGATACCAGCCGAGCGAGGCCTTAAGTAACCCTTCTTTTCGCAGGATGTCAGCGATACGCTGATTCAGCCCTTCCACGCCCCAGCGTCCGCCACGTAAGGCGCACAGCAGCTGGAACTGGCTGTAAGCAAGAAGTACGCGGGTCGCCCACCGGTTGAACGCTTCCGGCGGTTCATCGTCTGCCGGCCGTTCCCTGATCATTACGTTGAGGTAATGTTGATAGCCAGCCGGGGATTCCGCGCCCTCGCGTGTTGCCGATGCCGGGAAATGTTTCGCACCACCTTTCACCACCCAGTCACGCAGTCCGGCGTCATCATCTGCGCTTAATGTCAGTTGTGCCAGATCAGCGTATCCGTGTTGCCAGACCTGTTTCAGCGCTTTCACATCGCCGTCATTTACCGCTTCCGCCAGCTGACCGATCCCGCTTTGTGCATCAAACCGGTAACTGTGTCGCAGCATCACTACCGCCTGATCCATCGCCGTACCTTGGGGATCAACCAGCGCATCAGGGATCTGTTCGCCGGTCACACTTTGCAGCCAGTCGCGGGTTTGCGGCAGATAATGGCCGCTGCTGGCGCGCTGACATAACTCACTCAGCAAGGCACCCGCTTCCACCGACGCCAGCTGATCTTTATCACCAAGCAGGATCAGACGCGCCTGTTCCGGTAATGCCGCCAGCAATACGGCCATCATCTCCAGATCGACCATTGATGCCTCATCGACGACCAGCACATCCAGCATCAGCGGATTGCCCGGGTGATGGCGGAAATGCCGCGTATCCGGGCGGCTGCCGAGCAGACGGTGCAGCGTCACCACATCGGTGTTGATACTTTCGCGCACCGCATTGCCGTTGCTAAGGGCGCTGAGATCCAGCTTTGAGACCGCACCGGCAATGGATTCATTGAGCCGGGCTGCCGCCTTGCCGGTCGGCGCGGCCAGCCTGATACGCAGCGGCTGATTGCTTTCCTCCAGCGCCAGCGTCTGTAATAACGCCAGCAGTCGCACCACCGTGGTGGTTTTACCGGTGCCCGGTCCGCCGGTAATAATGCTGAACGCACTGCCCGCCGCCAGCGCGCAGGCCAGTTTCTGCCAGTTCGTGTGAGCGGATTGCCCCTCTGCCGGGAACAACGCAGTGAGCGGTGCACGCAGCGACGCCACCGGGAGCGTATGCAGCACGCTGCGTGCCAGACGTTGTTCAATTGCCGCCCGCACGTTCTGTTCGTACTGCCAGTAACGGCGCAAATACAGGCGCTGGCCGGTAAGCACCAGCGGCGAACATCCTTCTCCGTGCCCGACCAGCGTCGGGTGAGCCAGCGCCGCCAGCCATTCCTGCAAACTCAGATTATCCAGCACCGCAGCCGGGCGGATCACCGCACCGTCAGCATGATCGCCCTCCGGCGGCAGCGAAAGAGAAAAGGCGCAGTCATCAAGTGTGGCCTGTAAATCCAGACACACATGTCCCCGCCCGAGCTGATAACTGGTCAGCGCGGTAGCCAGTAATAACAACGGGTGGGCATCCGGCGTTGCTTTCGCCAGAAACGTTGCCAGCGCACGATCCAGTTCGCGCAACCAGCCACATTCCACCCAGCTCGCCAGCAGAGACTCAATGTCCTCACGGCTGTTGATTTTCATACGCGTTCCTCACTGCCGCTGAACAGAACGTCCAGTTGTTCAATCAGGGCTTTATCCGGCCGCTGAACGCAGATGCCGTTGCCCGGCGCATGGCTGCCGCGCAGAAAGAGATAGACCGCGCCGCCGATGTGTCGGTCGTAGTCATAATCCGGCAGGCGGGATTTCAGCAGGCGATGCAGCGCGAACAGATACAGCGTGAACTGTAAATCGTAGCGATGATCAAGCATCGACTGCATCATATTCTTTTGGTCATAACCGCTGGCATCATCACCAAGCCAGTTGGATTTGTAATCCAGCACGTAATAACGCCCGTTATGTTCAAACACCAGATCGATAAAACCTTTCAGCATGCCGTTGAGATCTTCCGGTAGCAGCGGCGCGCGCTCCGCGCCTTCCAGCGTGTATTGCTGAACCAGCATGTCGAGACGACGGGTCGGCACCTGTTTGAGTGAAAACCAGAATTCCATTTCGACCTGATAAGGTGGCAGTTCCGCCAGCATGAAGGCTTCGCCGTCCGGCAGGCCTAGCGGCTGCGTCAGTAGTGCTGTCAGCCAGCCGGTCAGCGGCACAATCCACTTTTCCCAGCCCCACCGGTTACAACGCCGGGCGATCTGATCGGCGATTTTCGCCGGATCGGCCGCCAGCGCCGCAAATCCTTCGTCACCCGCCCATTCCAGCAAACCGTGCAGAAAGTTTCCCGGCGCAGGACCGCGCGGGAACGCATACAAATTTTCACCGGTCATTGGTTGCAACAGAGCCGCCACCGGCTCTTTTTCTTCCACAAACACTTTTTGATCTTCTAAATAACTGTCCTGCGCCGCGCTTTCGATTTCACCAGGGAGTTCGCGGTTCAGAGACTCGCGGAGGAGCGTTTCCGGCAGGATATACGTACCCGCCGGGGCGATTTGCAGACCGGAGAAACTCGACACCCACCAGCGGGGGGCTTTGTGCGTACGCAGCGGCGGACGAGGCCCGAGCTCAGGCAACGTCTGTTCGCCACGATAGATTGCGCTATCAGCAACGGGCAGCGGCCAGGCGCGAATCGTGTCGGTTTCCAGCGCCTGCAAACTGGCAGGCAGTGTATCCGCAGCGATGGCCTCGCCGCCGTGGAACAGATAGCCAGGTGCACTCTTTTCAAATTCTTTCAGCGGAGCCATTCCCAACCACAATGCATAACGTGAACGTGTCAACGCGACGTAGAACTTACGCAGATCTTCCCCCAGACGTTCGCGGTCGGCCAGAGCCAGTTGCTCGTCGGAGGCACTGAGCCCCACTTTCAGCTCACCTTCCGGTGTATGCCATTTCAGCGGTGAGTCCTGTTTTTTCACTGCGCGGAAAGCGCAGGCAAAAGGCAGGAACACCAGCGGATATTCCAGCCCTTTGGACTTATGCACCGTGACCACCTTCACCAGAGCAGCATCACTCTCAAGGCGCAGTTTACGCGCATCGCCCCCCTGATGTTCATCCTGACACTGTTGCGCCAGATAACGGATCAGCGCGTGCTCGCCGTCGAGCTGAACGCTGGCCTGTTGCAGCAGTTCGGAAAGATGCAGCAGATCGGTCAGCGCACGTTCGTCACCGCGCCCGAGCAGGCGGCGCGGTACATCGAATTCCCACATCAGGCGACGCAGCATCGGTAAAATGCCCTGCCTGCGCCAGCAGGTGCGCAAATCCTGAAACTGTTTTACGTAGCGTTCCCACTCGCTTTCATCCTGGTTCAGCCTGTCGAGGGCTTCCCAACTCAGGTTCAGCGAAGGCGTACCGAGCGCAGCGCGCAGCAGACGATCGTTTTCCGGCGCGGCACAGGCCGCCAGCCAGTATTGTAATTCAGCCGCCTGGGCGCTTTTAAAAATTGATTCTTTATCAGACAGATACACGCTACGCACACCACGTTTTGACAACGCAGCACGCATGGCCGACGCCTCACGGCCGGTATTCACCAGCACGGCAATATCGCCCGGCATCACCGGCTTTAGCGTTTCGCCGGGGATCCCAAAACCGGCAGCGCCCTGCTGACCAAGCTGCAGTAAGCGAACAATTTCCGTCGCACAGCCGTCCGCCATCAGCTGAACGTACTGCGTTTTCGGCAATGCTTCCGGCTGGTTTTCCGGATACCACAGCGTCAGCGCAGCGGCTTCGGCATGATCAATCACCAGCGTATCAGCGCGTCCTTTGGCTTCCACCGGCAGGAACGGCACCTGATTCTCCATACCACGCCGGAACAGGAATGCGCCTTCACCGGCCAGACGTTTCTCGGCCAGTTCAAACACCTGATTCACCGCTGCCACCATCGCGCGGGTAGAACGGAAGTTGGTCGCCAGCGTGTAGTGGCGGCCACCGGTATCGCGGCGGGCACGCAGATAGGTATAAATATCGGCACCGCGGAAAGCGTAAATCGCCTGTTTCGGGTCGCCGATCAGGATCAGCCCCTGCTCCGGCACGTTTTCCGCCACGCGGTAAATGGCGTCGAAAATACGGTATTGCAGCGGATCGGTATCCTGAAATTCGTCGATCATCGCCACCGGGAATTGCGTGCGGATGATCTCCGCCAGCCGTTCGCCGTTATCGCTGCCCAGCGCAGCATCCAGGCGGATCAGTAAATCATTAAAGCCCATTTGCGCGCGCTTTTTCTGCTCGGCGTCAAAGCGGTTTTTGATCCAGCGGCAGGCGTGTTGCAGCAACCCGCTGCGGGCATCCGGCAGGCTTTCCAGCCGGGCTTTCAGGGTTTCCATCGCAGTCAGCGCCGGGTGTACAGGCGGTTCACCCTGTTTCCAGGCATCTTTTAATCCTGCATGAGTCAGACGGTCCCAGCCTTTGCCTAAATCAGGTTTAACGTCATCTGTGGTTGCCCAGATCCGAAGTTTACGCAGCCACGGCTCGTAGTAAGAGGGGCGTAATTTTGTTCCGTTGACAAGTTTTTTAGAGGAAGCATCGTCTAAGAGAACATTGAGTTCCTCAGTCCATTGCGGCCAGTCTTGTTTGAGCGCCGCCAGTTCTGCCGCTTTCTGGTTATTCACCGTTTCGCACACATCGGCGGGCGTCTGATCTGAGCCCAGTTCTGCGGCATATTCCAGCAGCGGCATCACGCTGCGGTGCAGATCTTCAGGCGAACGCCACCATCCGCGCAGCGTACGGATTTCCTGTCCGCCAAGGGAGAAATAAAAACTGCGCCAGTAATCACGCACCACATTCATCAGCAGTTCGGTTTGATCGGTTTCCAGTGTCTGGGTGAACAGGCTGTCGCTGTCGAACGCGTGTTCGCCAAGCATACGGTTACACCAGCCGTGAATGGTCGAAACGGCCGATTCATCCATCCATTCTGCCGCCAGTTGCAGCTTACGGGCGCAGCCAGGCCATTGCTCCGGCGGATACTCCGCGCGCAAAGTTTGCAAAAATTCGTCGCAGGCAGACGGTGCCAGCGGATCGGTTAAGAAACACATCGCCGCAGTAGAAAGACGTTCGCGGATACGATCCCGCAGCTCTTTAGTGGCCGCATCGGTAAAGGTTACGACCAGAATTTCCGGCGGCGTCAGCGGGCGGCCGAAGGCATTGTTGCCGCCATGGCCGAGTACCAGCCGTACGTAAAGCGCCGCGATGGTGAAGGTTTTCCCCGTCCCGGCACTGGCTTCAATCAGACGACTGCCCGTCAGCGGAAAATTGAGCACATTCAGCGCTGATGGCACCACAGAAGGCACCGCTGATGCTGATGTTAAACATTGTTCCATCATTCCTTCGTTCCTTTTTTACTGCGGGAAAGATGATTTCTCAGCGGCGCCAGCAGCGTCTGCGCGAGGCGGGCAAATTCACCGTCAGACCAGAGTGCGCTGAAATCCGGCCAGGCGCGGGCCAGATAGCGATTACTGTCGCGCTCACCGAATTTCATGTTTGCCGGATCGTGATTTTCATAACTGTCACGGGCTGAAATCCAGGCGTCGCTGTCCGGTGGGCTGTTTTCTGTCCCTTCTTTTTTCAGCCAGACAAATGCAGTTTTCACCGCCAGCGGCAACGGACGCAACTGCCCCGCCTTCCAGGTTTCGATCAGTGTGTCCCACAGGGCACGCGCCTGTGCAATTTCCAGCGGCGGCAGTTCAGCCGTGCCATTCTTGCTGATAATGACGGTGTGCATAGGCTTGCCGCCAAGGTGACCGGCGAGATGCGCGACCCAATACGGCAGCAGCCGGTCGAAACGGTAGCTGCGTTCTTTGGTCATGATGCCGATGCTTTCCAGCACCACGCGCGCACGGTCACCCTGCGGGCTGGCGCGTAAATCCACCAGCCAGTCGGAGAAACTGACCTCGCCCGCATGCCATTCCAGCGCCTCATTCACCAGCGGCTGCGGCCATGCATCGAGGACCTGCTGATAACTGGCGAATAAGGTGTCCATCGGCTCAGCGAGATCTTCACTCAGTACGACGGCAAATTCGCCCGGTGCCAGCTCACCGCGTCGCTCAATGCGTTCGAGTTGCTGGCGCAACACATCCTGACGCGAAACGCCCGCTTCCAGCGCCCGTTTTTGCGCACGGATCAGCTCGTCCTGCAACCGCCAGTTTACCAGCGCATTGATGTCGAACGGCTCCTGATCCTCACTGCCCGGATCTTCGAGCTCAAACCAGATGTTCAGCCGCTGGCGGAAGAAACTGCGCACCGGATCTGACAGGAAATCTGACAGCTGACGCAGCGTCAGTGCGCCTTCCTGCGCTACCGGTTGCAGCGGTTGTGTCGCCACGGCGGCGGCTTCAGCTTCCAGCCCCGCGCGCCATTCATGCGCATAGCTGAACAGCGGACTGCCCTGACAGAAGTAGTCGCGGCTGAACGGTTGCAGACGATGTTCGGTGGTCAGCGCAGGCAATAATTTTTCGCCATTGTCTGCTTCCCAGCCTGCCGCCAGATGGTCGCGCAACTGGGCCACCAGCACGGATGGCGGGCGTTCGGTATTGTCATGAATGCTGCGGCCAACCCAGCTGATGTGTAAGCGCTCACGCGCAGAAAGCAGCGCTTCGAGGAACAAATACCGGTCGTCTTCGCGACGTGAACGGTCGCCCGGGCGGTAATCCCGCCCCATCAGGTCGAAATCCATCGGCACGCGGTTACGCGGATAATCGCCGTCGTTCATACCCAGCAGGTACACGTGGCGGAAAGGAATGGCACGCATCGGCATCAGCGTGGCGAACGTCACCGCGCCGCCGAAAAACGGCCGGGTCAGCCCCGACTGGTCAATCTGCGCCAGCCAGTGATCACGTACCACAGAAAGCGGCAGTTCGGCCTGTAAATCTACGCTTTCACAGGCTTCGAGCCAAAGTTCCAGTTCGCCGACAAGACGCACTAAAATAAAACCGTCTTCGCCGTCATCTTCGGCAAAATACCGGGAAAGGAGGGTTCGCAGCCGCTCGCCCCACACCTGCGGTGCTGCGGGTTCACGTAACTGACGCCAGGTGTCATCGAGGCAGTTCAGCAGATGTGACAGCGGGCCAATCAGCGCCGCATCCAGCCCGCCGATTTCATCGAGTGGTTCGATATTTTTCCAGGCATCGCCGCTGCCTACGGCGTAACCCAGCAGCATGCGTTGCAGGCCAAAGAACCAGCTGTTTTGTTCCGGCGATAACGGCAGCTCAAGGCTCTGACGCTGTTCAGCATGCAGCCCCCAGCGTACATTGGCGGCTCTGAGCCAGCGGTGCAGCAGAGGCAGTTGTTGTTCTTCAATCCCGAAGCGCTGACGCACCGACGGTACGTCAAGTAAATCCAGCAAATCGCTGACTGCAAAACGCGACTGCGGCAGCGCCAGCAAGCTTTCCAGCGCACCGAGTAACGGGGTGTTCTGACGCGGCCCCTGATCGGCCACAGTGAACGGGATATAGCGCGGATCACTGCGCTCCGTCAGGCCAAATACCGCCTGAATGTGCGGCGCATAACCGTTGATATCAGGGACCATCACAATAATGTCGCGCGCTTTCAGCGTCGGGTCAGCAGCCAGTGCCGCCAGCAACCGGTCATGCAGCACTTCCACTTCGCGCTGAGCACTGTGGGTAATAAAGAAACGCAGGGAATCGTCATGCTGAACATCAACGGCCGGCCATTCATTGATTGTTTCGGCCAGAGGACGCAGTTGCAAAATGTCCTCCTGCAACTGATGCAACAGTGTATCGGTACCGTTTGAAGTAAAGAGGTCAATACGCGGGATCACCGGTGCCAGCTGTGACGCATAAGATTCGTGATTGTCATATTCATTCAGCAGGCCGATATAATCACGCCCCTGCTTGCCCCACGCCGCCAGCAGCGGATGTGCATGCTGATGGAGTTCATCTTCGGCTATCACCGGCGGCATTCCCGGTTTGCGTTGCTGACGTAGCCTTTGCGCGCGTAACAGATCTTTATCAGCGATGATATCGCTCCAGTCGTGTTCACACGGGTTATGTACGCACATAAAGATATGCGTCCAGCGGCCGAGGGCGGCCAGCACTTCAAAGGATTGTTGCGGCAGAGAGGAAATACCAAACACCACCAGCCGGGCAGGTAACCCGTCGGGACGCTGATCTTCAGGAATAGTTTGCGCGTGTTGCAGGAACCGCTGATGCAGCGCCGCACGGCTGGTGCCGCGTTCGCTTTCAGGGACATCCGCCAGTAATGCGCGCCATAACTGTGGCTGCCACAGCAGATTTTCGGGCAAAGGTTCGCTGCCTTTGCGGCTGGTGCGCAGAACATCCAGCCCGTTACCCCAGTCTTCCAGCCAGTCGGCGCGGTAAACCTGATATTGGTCAAACAAATCCGCCAGACGCTGCGCCAGCTGATGCAGTTTACGCATGTCGCCGTCATCTTTTAAAAAACGGGTCAGTGGCGCAAAAACCGGTTCGGTGAGCAGTTCGGGTAACAAGCGGATCAGCCGCCAGGTCAGCAGCGGACGGTCGAAAGGCGACGATTCCGGCACCTGGTCTTTGCCGAGCACCGCGCGGTACACCTGCCAGAAAAAGCGCGCCGGAAGGCTGATATCCAGCGCCGCTGCAATCCCGCAGCCCCCCTCGGCCACATCGCGTGCCAGCGCCAGTTTAAGCCACTGATTGATGCCGTTGCTCTGCACCAGAATCACTTCATTTTCCAGCGGCGACAGCGGATGCGCCGCCATCCACGTGACCAGCACGTCCCTCAGTGCTTCTGAGTGATTGCCATGTAATACCATCAAACCTGAATTCACGCCCGCATCTCTTATTATCGCCTGCCAGAATTGGGATTTTGCGTGGATTTGAAAAGGAATGAAAGGACAGAAGAAAAACAGGCAGAAAGCTTTTTCTGCCTGTACGCTAATTTGCTGATTTACGAGGATTATCAGCGGATACAACGTTCGGCCACATCTGCTGTTGCAGAAAATCACATCGCATCATGCTATTTTCTGGGTTTTATCTGCTTTCTAAAAATTCGATAAAGCTGCGTTAAGAGGTTCATATCATGGAAAAACTTCCTGCCATCACCATCACTTACTGCTCACAATGCAACTGGCTGCTGCGCGCCGCATGGATGGCGCAGGAATTGCTCAACTCGTTCAGTACCGATCTGGCATCGGTGACGCTGATCCCCGGCACGGGCGGCATTTACGAGATTAAAGTCGATGACGAAGTCATCTGGGAACGCAAACGCGACGGTGGTTTTCCGGACGCCGCACCGCTCAAACAGCGTGTACGCGATATCTGTTTCCCGGAACGTTCACTGGGACATGCAGATAAGAAGAAAGCCGGCGGGGACGGTGAGGCGTAATGCTGCGCTAAACGCCAAAAAGGCAGGATATTCATCCTGACTTCGGACATTGATGCGAGATCGGGCAGGCGGAGGGTCAAGTTTTTTGCCCCTTTGCCGATACCTGAAACTTAAGATTCCTTCCAGGGAAACGCCCATGCTTAAGACTATCCGTTCGCGCATTATCACGGCCTGCATCGCCATCGTGGCCTGCTCACTGATTATCAATACCTTCCTGAGTTATACCGTTGCAAACAAGTACAACAGTCAGGCGACAGACAGCACGCTGAACGCCCTGACCATCAGCCAGACACAAGGGATCCGCGACTGGGTAAGTTCGAAAACAAGGATGATCGTTTCACTGCAACAGGTCGCAATGTCCGAAGATCCGATCCCGGTGCTCAAACAAATCGCCGGTGCGGGTGGGTTTACCAACGTGTACGTCGGTTACGCAAACCGCACCGCGAAGTTTTCCGATCCGGCCGGTGTGCCCGCAGATTACGACCCGACCGGCCGCCCGTGGTACAGGCAGGCTGAAGCCGCCGGCCATCCGGTGGCCACACCGCCCTATATCGACGCAGGCACAGGTAAACTGGTGGTCACTTTCGCCGTACCTGTGATGGAAGCAGGCACTCTGAAAGCGGTTGTGGCAGGCGATGTATCGATGGACAGCGTCATTAACAACGTTAATACCCTTCATCCGACGCCGGGCAGTTTTGGCATGCTGGTGGATAAATCCGGCGTAATTATCGCCCATCCGGACGCCAGTCTGGCGCTGAAGCCGTTTACCGCACTGGCAGAAGGGGTGAATTTGCAGGATGTGTTTACCGCGAATGCGCCGGTGGATATTCGTCTGAATGGCGCGATCAAACGCGTCCGTGCAATGCCGGTGGCAGGCACGGAATGGTTCACGCTGGTGGCGCAGGATAAGAAGGAGTCCACAGCCGGAATGCGATCGCTGCTGACTTCATCGGTCGTTACCCTGCTGGTGATTGTGCTGATTTCAGCCACCGTCATTGGGCTGATAATCAGCAAATCGTTCCACCGCCTGTCGGTGGTGCGCGATACGCTCAATGCGATCAGTTCGGGCGAGGATGATCTGACGCAGCGCCTGCCGGTTGACGGACATGATGAAGTGACGCAAATCGCGCATGCCTTCAACACTTTCGTCGATAAACTCAGTAAGGTGATGTCGGAAATCCGCACCACCAGTGAATCCGTTAAAATCGCTGCCGATGAAATCGCCGCCGGGAATAACGATCTGTCCGGCCGTACGGAATCTGCCGCGGCCAGTCTGCAACAAACGGCTGCCTCACTTGAGCAGATCACGGCGACGGTTTCTCAGTCAGCCAGCTCAGCTAAGCAGGCATCCGATACTGCGAAAGCCGCTTCCGAAGCAGCCACACGCGGTGACGAAGTGGTGACCAAAGTGATAACAACGATGGAAAGCATCGAAAGCGCTTCGTCAAAAATCGGGGATATTACCGGTGTGATCGACGGTATTGCTTTCCAGACCAACATTCTGGCGCTGAACGCCGCCGTCGAGGCCGCTCGCGCAGGTGAACAGGGACGCGGTTTTGCGGTGGTCGCCAGCGAAGTCCGCAGCCTCGCACAGCGCAGCGCGCAGGCGGCGAAAGAGATCAAAGTGCTTATCGAATCGACAGTCAGCAGCGTGGCGTCCGGCTCAGCGCAGGTACGTCTCGCCAGCGACAGCATGAGCGAAATCGTCAGCAATGTGTCGAACGTCAGCAGTGTCATGCTGGAAATCACCCATGCGTCTGAAGAGCAGATGCTGAGTATTCACGAAATTAACCGTGCCATCACCCAGCTCGACGGCATGGTGCAGCAGAACGCGGCGATGGTTCAGGAATCCACCGGGGCGGCTGGCGCATTGCAGCAACAAGCCACCGGACTGGCCGTCGCAGTCGGACACTTCCGGGTGTAACTCACCCGACAGGCCGTTTGGTCCGTTAACAAAAAAACCAGACACGGTGAAGCGTCTGGTTTTTTCCGACAGTGCGCCACATTACGCTTTCAGTTCGCGTTCCACCAGTGACGTCAGTACACCAATGCCGAGCGGAATAATGTCATCATTAAAGTCATAGCGCGGGCTATGCAGCGAGTCCGAAGGCGTGGCGCCATCGGCCCCCAGCCAGAAATAGGCGCCGGGACACGCTTCCAGCAGATAAGCAAAATCCTCTGCAGCCATCGACGGCGCATTATTGAAATGCACTTTCTCAATGCCCGGCGTGTTTTTCGCCGCATCGCGCACAATTTCCGCCTGTGCCGCATGGTTCTGCGTAACCGGATAGCCTAATTCCCAGCGCACTTCCCCTTTCACGCCATACGGCAACGGCACCGCATTGACGTATTCTTCAATCAGCCGCCAGCAGGTTTCACGGGTATGACTACTCAGGCAGCGCAGCGTACCCGACATATGCAGCGTTTCAGGAATAACATTGATGGCTTCGCCCGCCTGAAGCTGGGTCAGGCTGATTACCGTTTGTTCCAGCGGTGACAAACGGCGCGAAATCAGGCTTTGCAATGATAAAATCAGCTGCGCACCGGCAACCACAGGATCAGCTCCCCGTTCCGGCATCGCCGCGTGACAACCTTTGCCGGTCAGCGTGATATAGAAATTGTCCTGCGACGCCATCATCGGCCCCTGACTGACCGCCACCTCACCAACCGGCAGCCCCGGCCAGTTATGCAACGCGTAAACTGCCTGCATCGGAAAACGCTCGAACAGCCCTTCTTTCACCATCATTTCACCGCCGCCGATGTTTTCCTCAGCAGGCTGAAAAATGAAATGGACAGTGCCACGAAAATGGCGATTCTCACTCAGATGTTTTGCCGTGCCCAGCAAAATGGAGGTATGGCCGTCGTGCCCGCAGGCATGCATCAGGCCCGGGTTTTGTGACCGGTGAGTAAAATCATTGAGTTCATGAATGGGTAATGCATCGATATCCGCACGCAGACCGATCGCGGGGCCTTCGCCATTTCGCAATGTGGCAACAATGCCAGTCACAGCAATGCCGGTGTGCACGTCAAGACCAAAAGACAATAACAGTTCGCTGATTATTTTTGCGGTGCCATGCTCATTCAGGCCAAGTTCAGGTCGCCTGTGAAAGTCGCGACGCCACTGCTTCGCCTGCTCGATAATCTGTCCGGAAATGACCGCCATAAACCCTCTGTGCTGTTCTGAATTCAACACGGTGAGAGATTCCCACCGGCACGATACTGTTCCAAAGTATCACATCCCGCCGTGAACCGATAAACGGGAAATCCACACATAATGGCTCACGGATAACGGGTGATTAAAAAAGGCTTTCCTCTTGCGGGGAAAGCCTGATTTTCAGCCTGCGGACAGCAGATTTACTGATGATCCCGGCGGTATAACTCCCATTCATCAATACCGCGGCCGTCAGGGAATACGCAGTCTGCACGAACGCCGTGAGGCGTTTGCACACTCACTGATCTCCCGCCTCTTTCATGACAATACACAGCGGCAGGATTCGCCATCCCGGTCTGGTGTCTTTCGGCTTTATGGTGATAACCCACGCAACCCGCCAGCGCTGAAACCATGACAATGAGGAAGAGTTTTTTCATTCTGAGCCTTCGTAATGAGAGTAAAACGACGGGCAATTCTATTCCCCGCCGCCTGGCGTTATCTACTCCCGTATTCTTAAAAAGCGCCTTCTTTTTGCTTCGTTTATCAGGCGTTAAACTTTAGGAAAGGACCACCGCATCGGCTCCGGCTGGAATTCGCATCGGCGCATCAGGATCGGTGACCGCTGCCCAAACCGCATCGGCGACATCCTGTGAATAAGTCACCGGCGTGCTGGTGTCCTGCAACGAAGAAAAGACCGTGTTCCTGAATTCCTCATAGGCTTCGGGAAGGGTATCGGCAATCAGATGTCGGGCATTAGCGCCAAAGCGGGTGCCCGGCGCACGCCCCGGCAGAACCAGCCGCACGCGGATGTTAAACAGCGCCAGCTCCAGTGCGAGGGATTCGGTGAAAGCATTCACCGCCGCTTTGCTGGCGGTGTAAACCGAGAGCAGCGGCAGCGATTTCAGCGTCACACTCGACGTCACATTTACAATCACCCCGGACCGGCGCGCCCTGAACTGCGGCAATACCGCCTGCGTCATGGCAATCGTGGCGAAGGTGTTGGTTTCGAAAATCTGACGCACGCTGCTGAATTTTTCCCCTTCCAGCGGACCAATCAGGCCGATACCGGCATTATTGACCAGTGCATCTATTGGCCCGGCGTCTTCAAAACAGCGACGGATACTTTCGGGGTCGGTGACGTCAAGCGGAAGAATGCGCAATGCGTCGGATCCCGGCAACAGATCGTTTTTGGGTGTACGCATCGTGGCGATCACCCGCCAGCCTTTGTCAAGAAAATGACGCGCAATGTCGAGGCCGAAACCTGAAGAACAACCGGTGATCAGAATGGTTGATGGTGATGACATGGAAAACTCCGTAACAGTGGACAAGATCTTTAAGATAGGCAACTCTTTCCGGGATCCCTATGTTCAGATATCCATCTTTTTGTCGAGATCGTCCAAATGGTAGATCCTTTAGCAGACGTTATTTCGTTACTTCAGCCTGGCGCTCCGTTCTCAAAACTGGTGGCTGCCTCCGCACCGTGGGCGGTTCAGCGCGCTGAAACAGGACGCCCTTTCTACTTCGCGGTGCTGGAGGGATCCTGTTACCTGACAATAGAAAACGATGATCATCGTGAAACGCTTCTGCTCAGCGAAGGCGATTTTGTGCTGATCCCGGAAGCAAAGCGTTTTTCAACCTCCAGCCTTGACCGCCAGCCGCCCGTTACCGGGGAAACAATCACCACACCCATCACACCTATGCCCGGTGGCGCACGTGTCGGTAACCCTGACAGCGTGGTGGATATGCGGATGCTGGTCGGAAATTGCGTTTTCGGTTCGCCGGATTCAGCGCTGCTGGTGTCGTTGCTGCCACAATGGCTGCACGTTCGCGGAGAAAAACGTTTATCGACGCTGGTGCAGATGTTCGGTGAGGAATATCGCGCGGATAAACCCGCGCGGGAAATGGTGATGACCCGCCTGCTGGAAGTATTGCTGATAGAAGCGTTCCGCTCAGCGGCTGTGACTGCGGCGTCACCGGGCCTGGTGCGCGGATTATCGGACCCGAAACTGGCCATCACGTTGCGTTGTATGCACGGTTCGCCCGCAGCGGGCTGGACAATCGCACAACTGGCACGGGCAGCGGCGATGTCGCGATCCGGCTGGTGCGAGCGCTTCAACCGCGCCGTCGGCATGCCGCCGATGGCGTATCTGATGGCCTTACGAATGGCGATCGCCAAACGGCTGCTGAGAGAAGGCGAACTGCCCCTTGCCGATATTGCCGAACGCACCGGTTACCGTTCGGTCAGCGCTTTCGGTGTGGCATTTACCCGCTACACAGGGATGCCGCCGGGACGTTTTGCCAAAAAAGCTTTCTTACTCACATAACCTGCAAAAATTTATAGCTATTATTATTCAGGTCGTGAATGGCTTCATCAATCAGGAAGGGGAATATGGAAAAGTACCAAAACCGGGGGGCAATTCGGGTATCATCGCTTTCACGACGACGGAAGATTCAATTACCGTAAAGTTCAAAGACGGCTGGCATTACATCTATAATACCATCCGCCCGGGGGTAACGGACGTTGACCACATGATCGCCATGGCAAAAGCCGGCAGCGGCCTGCATGGTTATATCAACCGGAAAATCCGCAATAACCACTTCCATAAATTCCGCTAATCGCAGACACGAAAAAGGCGGCAACCGCCGCCTCTTCTGCTTACTGCTTGTTACTGCTCAGCTTATTTATACATTTCTGCGGTACCGTAAAGCTGATTATTACCGGATGCACCGATAATACGGTATGAACTTGCGCCCGCCTGGGTGGCTTTAGCATTCAGTTCTGATTGCAGGCCTGACAGTGAACCGGTGGTTGACGCCCCGACGACACCCAGGGATTGCTGACCTGCGGGAGCTGACTGCACTTCAGTTGCTGCCAGGGTGGAGAAAGAAGCGGTTGCCAGTGTCAGAGCGGCGAGAGTCATTGCGATAGTTTTCATGATGTTAATTCCTGTTCTTCGAATTTTGATGGGATAGCCTGTTTCAGGTGTCCCGGTTTCAGGTCAACGTTATTTATTAATTAACGTTCGATAAGTAAATACTAAGCGCCTGCGAGAGGTTGCGCAAGCAATTTATTTAATGATCGTTAACTAAATGTGCGATCACAAGATGCAGGACGAAAAGAGGAACACACCGGAGAAACCGGACTTCAGGATTAATCCCAACGCCATCGCCGACTATGCTTAAAGCTTCGTGATAAAAAATTCCGGAAAAAAACCCGCGAGTACATCTCCCTTTTCCGATTTAATTTTTGTAATACCGGAGGTCTGGTATGAGCAACCATGACAACGATGGCAACGAAATACATCAGTCCCACCTGAAACTGAAAGTGAACGGTCAGATCCGCCAGCTGGTCGTTGATACACGTACCACCCTGCTGGATGCGCTGCGGGAGAATCTGCAACTGACCGGCACCAAAAAAGGCTGCGACCATGGTCAGTGCGGCGCCTGTACCGTTATTGTTGATGGCCGCCGCATCAATGCCTGTCTGACGCTGGCGGTTATGCATCAGGATGCCGATGTCACCACCATTGAAGGTCTCGGCACACCTGACAATCTGCACCCGATGCAGGCTGCGTTTATCAGACACGACGGCTACCAGTGCGGTTACTGCACGCCGGGGCAGATCTGCTCCTCAGTAGCGGTGTTGCAGGAAATCGAGGCAGGGATCCCGAGCCACGTCACGCCGGATCTGGTCTCACCGCCAGGGCGAACCGCAGAAGAGATCCGCGAACGCATGAGTGGCAATATCTGCCGCTGCGGTGCGTATTCCAACATTCTTGCCGCCATTGAAGACGTCGCCGGGGGGCAAAAACCATGAAAGCTTTTACCTATGAACGGGTGCAAACGCCCGCCGACGCCGCAGGCAGCGCACAACAACATCCGGGCGCAAAATTTATTGCAGGCGGCACCAACCTGCTGGATCTGATGAAACTGGAGATTGAGCAACCCTCTCACCTGATCGACGTCAACGGGCTGGCGCTGGATACCATTGAACCCGACGGTAACGGTGGCTTGCGGATCGGCGCGCTGGTGCGCAATACCGATCTGGCGGCAGATTTACGTATCCGCCGCGACTATGCCGTGCTGTCGCGGGCCCTGCTGGCCGGTGCCTCCGGCCAGTTACGCAACCAGGCCACGACGGCCGGTAACCTGCTTCAGCGCACCCGCTGTCCGTATTTTTACGACACCCATCAGCCGTGCAATAAACGCCAGCCCGGCAGTGGCTGCGCGGCCCTGAAAGGCTTCAGTCGTCAGCATGCAGTGGTCGGCGCAAGTACGGCCTGCATTGCCACCCATCCGAGCGACATGGCCGTTGCGATGCAGTTGCTCGATGCTGTGGTCGAAACCGTCAACCCTGACGGTGCGGTGCGCCGTATTCCGCTTGCCGGTTTCTACCGCGCACCGGGCGACACGCCGCATCTGGAAACCGTGCTGGCTGCGGGAGCACTGATCACCGCCGTCACCCTGCCGCCACCCGCCGGCGGCACCCATATTTACCGTAAAGTGCGTGACCGCGCCTCTTATGCCTTTGCGCTGGTGTCTGTCGCCGCCATCGTTCAGCCCGATGGCACGGGCCGTGTTGCGCTGGGCGGCGTCGCACATAAACCCTGGCGGCTGGCAGAAGCGGATGCCCAGGTGCCGCAAGGCGCGGGGGAAGTTTACGCGCGGTTATTCGCCGATGCGCAACCGACACCTGAGAATGCGTTCAAGCTGATACTGGCAAAGCGAACGCTCACCTCCGTGCTGACTGAAGCGAGGGCATAACAGATGAAATTCGATACGCCTGCAACAGACAATCCGATCGACCAGATGAAAGTGGTGGGCAAACCGCATGACCGTATCGACGGTCCGTTAAAAACCACCGGTACCGCGCCCTACGCCTATGAATGGCAGAATGACGTGCCGGGTGCCGCGTACGGTTATGTGGTCGGTTCCGCCATTGCCAAAGGCCGGATCACTGCCATGGATTTACATGATGCCGAAACCGCGCCCGGCGTGCTGGCGATTGTCACCGCTGACAACGCCGGTAAGCTGGGCAAAGGCGACATGAATGCTGCGACCCTGCTCGGCGGCCCGCAAATTGAACACTATCATCAGGCGATCGCCGTGGTGGTCGCGGAGACCTTCGAACAGGCGCGCGCTGCGGCATCACTGATAAAAGTGGATTACCTGCGCGGGAAAGGCGCGTACAGCCTTGCGGAGCAAAAGCCTGCTGTCACTACGCCACCGGAAGATACGCCGGATAAAACCGCTGGCGATTTTGGCCGTGCCTTCGCGGCCTCAGCGGTGCAGCATGATGCCCTGTACACCACGCCGGATCAGAGCCATATGGCGATGGAGCCGCATGCTTCGCTGGCCGTCTGGGAAGGGGATAAACTGATCCTGCGCACCTCGAACCAGATGATCGCCTGGTGTCGCAGCGAGCTTTCTAAAACGCTCAATATCCCTGAAGAGAACGTGCGGGTGATATCGCCGTACATCGGCGGTGGTTTCGGCGGCAAACTGTTCCTGCGCAGTGATGCCGTACTGGCTGCGCTGGCGGCCCGTGCCGCCAACCGGCCGGTCAAAGTCATGCTGCCGCGCCCCCTGATCCCCAACAACACCACGCACCGTCCGGCCACTATTCAGCACATCCGCATCGGCACGGATGAAAAAGGCCGCATCAGTGCCATCGCCCATGAAAGCTGGTCCGGTAACCTGCCCGGCGGCACACCTGAGACGGCGGTGCAGCAAAGTGAGCTGCTCTATGCGGGCAAAAACCGTCTGACCGGACTGCGGCTGGCTCAATTAGATCTGCCGGAAGGCAATGCCATGCGCGCACCCGGCGAAGCGCCCGGCCTGATGGCACTGGAAATCGCTATTGATGAGGTGGCGGAAAAAGCCGGAGTCGATCCGGTGGCGTTTCGCATCCTTAACGACACGCAGGTCGATCCGCTCAATACTGAACGCTTCTTTTCACGCCGCCAGTTGATCGAATGTCTGCGCACCGGCGCGGAGAAATTTGGCTGGCACCGCCGTAATGCCATTCCGGCGCAGGTTCGCGACGGACGCTGGCTGGTGGGTATCGGCGTCGCAGCGGGCTTTCGTAACAACCTGCTGGAGAAATCCGGCGCACGGGTGCATCTCGACGCCCGGGGCACCGTGACCGTCGAAACCGACATGACCGATATCGGCACCGGCAGTTACACCATCATCGCCCAGACTGCCGCCGAGATGCTGGGCGTACCGCTGGAAAAAGTGGGGGTACGGCTGGGGGATTCCGACTTCCCGGTCTCCGCCGGATCGGGCGGGCAATGGGGGGCCAATACCTCCACCGCCGGTGTGTATGCCGCCTGCATAAAATTGCGCCAGGCCATCGCTGAAAAACTCGGTTTTGATGCGGATAAAGCGGTGTTTACCGACGGACTGATTTGTCAGGACGCCCGCACCGCTCCGCTCGCACAGGCTGCTGCCAGCGGAACCCTCACCGTGGAAGACACCATAGAATTCGGCGGACTGGACAAGACATTCCAGCAATCCACTTTCGCCGCGCACTTTGCGGAAGTCGGCGTGGATATCGCAACGGGCGAAACCCGTGTCCGCCGGATGCTTGCCGTCTGCGCTGCGGGCCGGATACTTAACCCGAAAACAGCACGCAGCCAGGTGATCGGTGCCATGACCATGGGCATCGGCGCGGCGCTGACGGAAGAGCTGAATGTCGATACGAATCTGGGATATTTCGTGAATCACGATCTGGCAGCCTATGAAGTGCCGGTTCACGCCGATATTCCCGATCAGGAAGTGATTTTCCTGGAAGACACCGACCCGATTTCTTCACCCATGAAAGCCAAAGGCGTCGGCGAACTGGGCCTGTGTGGCGTCAGCGCCGCCATCGCCAATGCCATTTATAACGCAACGGGCGTCAGGGTGCGGGATTATCCGGTCACGCTGGACAAACTGATTGAGGGGCTGCCGGAACTGGGTTGACAAGAAGCAATTGCTGAAAATTCAAAAGCCCTAATATGATGGATTAGGGCTAGTTATCTTTAGTCTGAGATTATTCATGATTTGAGGACCTGGAGATCTTAATCTCCAAATCTCATTACCGCCTTCTCATAGAAAGCTACTGTTTACAATAAGGGCATCAGCATTCACTACTTATTAACTATCTGTTCTTTTGAAAACCAACTGATAATCATATCGACTGAAATCAATTCTGTGCTGAAATAATGGCTGTAAATCACTCCTCCACGCCTGTAACACATCAAATCCACCATCGTAAATCCTTCCATTAAAAGGCAGGGAAAATTTCTTTATAAGGCTGCCATCATTGCCCAGGTCGACAGATACTTCTTTACCAACTAACAATTCATCAGCTTTATCAAACCATTCAAGTTTCAGAGCTAATCCCATCTCAAGCCTCACAGATACCGTTTAATATTTCGACCTTTAACAGCGGGTTTCAGCTGTTGTCCTGTTTTGTGATCTACGGAACCAAGATGTTCACCATCACTCGCTCGATATTCCTCAAGTTCACCATGCTGTGAATCCCACTCATAAATTCGGCGCCCTTTGCTATCAACCCAGCGCTCTCTTAATCCACCACCACTTTGCTTTGGTGTTTTCTTTTTGGATTGTCTCAATCCTGAAAGACCTGAGATTTCTTCTGTTTCAGGAGCCGGATGGTAATCGTAATCTTTATTAGGTATACCCGACCGGCTCTGGCTAAGATAAATATAAACCGGCGGCATGCCGTACGGCAGATTGACCAGGATGTAATCATCAAATGAGGATTCATCCGGGATCGGCAGCGAGGTTGAGGTACTGCCCATTTCTTCCGCGCCGGGTAACGGTAATACGGTGATGGTCGAAGGTAAATACGGTTGATCACGGCTACCGGTATTACCGGGGACTTTGAACTCCAGCTCGTCGGGTGTCCAGATGATGGTGGGCTTTTCCGCGCCATCCGCCCAGAACTCATAGTTACCCGTGAATGTGTTCCGCTCCATCGGGCGCACGCGAACCTGATCCAGACCGCTGTCAGCGCCGGTGTGATAAGCCACGGGAATTAACCGCCCATATTTATCCTTCGTCCACTGAAAGCGGATCCGCGTCGGGGCGGACTTTCCGGCCAGTGCCGCAAGCTGGCTGTCGCTTAAAATATCCGCCTCACCAGCGTTCAGCTCGTTCGAATAAAAGGTTCCGATAACACCGACGGTTACCGGATTCACGAACAGGCTGCCGAGGCGGACTGACGTCACCCCGTACAGTGCACTCATGCCCGACGCGATTAGCTGAGTGCTGCCCCCCGTTGCCACGGGGAGTGCCAGCGGCATGCCAGACTGTGCGGGCGTATCAGCCTTCCCGCCAAACATCTTTTTGTACCACGGCGTTTTATCACCGGCTGACTTCTTACGCTTCGCCGCCTGCGCGTGCTGCTCAATTTCGGGCTTTATGCCTGCGACCGGCGTCGGTACGCCGTAAGACATCCGCCCGAAGTTATGATGCTGCTCCTCACAGGTTCGTGCTTCGGTATTTCCTGCGCCACATTCCGCGGATTTCGCAAACACCGGCATTGAGCGTCTGGCCTGTTCTGCCGCTTCTTTCTCAGCCTGAACCTGTAATACTGCGGCCCGCCCTGCCTCCCACTTTTCCTGTGCGAGTTCAGAAGGGGATTTACCTTTTCCCATCCACTGTCCGAGCGGTGCGATAACCCGGTTCGTCCCCGGCGGGCAACCACATAAAACATCCGAACCGTCCACAGCAGAAGCGAGGCCGTCAAAGGTGGAATGCGGTTCTCCGCTGGTGATTTTTCCGGTGAGGCCGCATTTCGGGCAGGCGGTCGTGACATCACCGATGCGGATCACACCTAGCCCGTGTTCCGTCGCATTGGGCAGAGAGGTCAGACACACCGCGCCCGTCGTGGTTTTATCACCGTGCAGCGCCTGCCCGCGACCATAACAATTTGAGCGATACCCCATCCGTTATGCTCCGATGCCCGGAACCGCCAGCCGGTAAATCGCAATCACAGGATGCTGGCGGGCAAACGCGGTCTGTTCCTCAACCACCGCCCGCGCGCTATCATCCATTTCAGCCAGTTGTTCAGTGGTGAAAGGAGAGGCGTTGATAACATCCAGTAATTCCTGATTCAGTTCATTAGTGAATTGCATTTCCATATTTATTTTTCGTCCGTTGAGGTGAGTTTCACCGGTATGATAAGCAGCTAAAATAAACACCCACAACGAACAATAAATATAAACCCATAAAGATTGAGCTAAATCATAAGAGATAAATTGCTTAGATTACCGGGTTCATTCATATAAACAGATAAGACAAAAAAGACCCATCATTACTAATAAGGGGTTATGGTAAATGTATATAAAATATTTATGGCACAAATACCCTTACAGGTTTCTTCATGTAAGGTTACGTTCAACATTAAAATGCAGTCAGCGCATAAAATAACACATGATAATTGATGGATATAAAATGAAAATTGTCGTAACTGTTCTGTCACTCGCTCTCATTTCTGGCACTACTTCGATTCTACACTCGATACGGATGACCTGAATCGGATCATTACGCTGTCATCTGAATCCTGCCCCGCTGAAAGCCAGGCATTATGCGGTAAACTTATCGCTGCTGCGCAAAATGCAGAGAAATAACATTCGTGATAAATCACAGGCAACAGAAATATGATCTGCCGCCTGAATTCGGATGACATAGAGATTCATCAGATTCTAAACAATGCTTTCCCGACAGAAGTCCGCCACTGTTTAATTTCGTTAACTATACTCTCTGGAGTTACTGTTTTATCGCCTTCAGGATAAAAAATTAAATCAGTACCTGAAGGATGCCCGGTAACCCGGCTGAAATTTTCCAGTAAACTGTCCTGATATGACTCGCTGCCATGCACATCGAAAATATCTTTCACCAGCGCAATAAATTCGGTTTCCGAGTATTCTTCAAACGTATCTTTGAGCTGCATATTTTTCTCTTATCTGGATTCAGTTGAAACCTGAGGGTCATTCGTTATCCAAAACGGCCCGAACCCGCGCTTTAAGTTCATCAGCATCAAATTCATCTTTCTCACGATCATTGTCAGGATTGAATTGATCTGCAAGACAAAAAATGGTCGAACATTTTTCGCTGTCCTGATAGGGATCTTTCAGCAAATCACCATTTTCACCCTCAGTTTTCCATAACATCTGATAGGGGTCGGCGAAATCTTCGGCTGAGATCTCGCCATTAATAAATGATCTGGCGAAGGTTAAAAGTTTCTGACTCATTTTTTTGGCTCCCTGAGCTTGAAAACACTAAACTGACTGCTTTCTATTTTCATGAAATACAATAATCAGCGCAGCAAGGTCGTCTTCTTCGGCATAGAGATAAGCCACAGGCACATCCAATACTTTCGCAATTCGCTTCACCGTTTCCAGATCCGGCTGATGTTTACCTTTTTCATATTGATTCATCCGTGCGCTCGACGATGCCTCATCAACACCCGCCAGAACGCCTAACTTGTATTGAGAAAGCCCAGCACGCAAACGCGCTTCCTTGAGTCTCTTGATCAACATGATGCCGGAGCCAACCTTTTACTAAGTTATTCTTAGTTTTCTATTGTGTTATTTTTAAGCGCCACACATGCTAAGGATAACTTAGTATTCACCATTAACAGGGAGTCTTATATGACAGGTTCAAAAGATTGGCACACTGCAGATATCATCCGGCAATCAGAAAGAAAGGGACAACAATGGCAGCTGTTTCGAGGGACGCGGGGTTGAGTTCATCCACCCTTTCCAATTCGCTGGCAAGACCGTGGCCGAAAGGTGAAATGATTATTGCAAAGACGATTGGGGTTGAAGCTAGAGAGATCTGGCCGAGTCGGTATTTTGATGGGAATACAGGAACAAAAATAGACAGAAAGCTGAGGTGCCATTCTACATGAACGTTTGATAATCAAGGAGTTTAAAGCTGAAATGGTGCCGACTACCGGAATCGAACTGGTGACCTACTGATTACAAGTCAGTTGCTCTACCTACTGAGCTAAGTCGGCATTTTGAAGTGTTACCGGGGAACTACGGGGTGCTAAATTAGTGAAATCTGACGCTGCCGTCAAGCCCCCTGCTGTGCGTTTGCTGCTTTTCTCATCACCCTGAATGAAATAGGGATTTAGCACCGGCTTCATGACGAAAAATCCACCGGTGCCGCGGGTTAAGGACGGACTAAATCGTCGCCGTAACCAATCCATTTGTAAGTCGTCAGGGCTTCTAATCCCATCGGGCCGCGGGCGTGCAGTTTTTGTGTGCTGACCGCCACTTCTGCGCCTAAACCGAACTGGCCGCCGTCGGTGAAACGGGTGCTGGCGTTGACGTAAACCGCAGAGGAATCCACTTCGCGCACGAACCTGTCCGCGCTGCTGATGGAACGGGTGAGGATCGCATCGGAATGTTCGGTGCCGTAGGTGCGGATATGCGCCACGGCGGCATCCAGATCATCCACCACCGTCACGTTCAGATCCAGTGACAACCATTCATCTGAATAATCTTCTTCGGTCACCGCCAGCACTTTCGCCGGGCCGTTTTGCAGATACGGCATCGCGGATTCGCTGGCGTGCAACGTAACGCCTGCGCGGTGCATGTTGTCGCTCAGTTCCGGCAGGAAACGGGCGGCAATCGCCTGATGCACCAGTACGGTTTCGAGGCTGTTACAGGCGCTCGGACGCTGCACTTTGGCGCTTTCCAGCACGGTCAGCGCTTTGTCGAAATCGACGCTTTCATCCACAAACGTATGACACACGCCGATTCCGCCGGTGATCACCGGAATGGTGGATTGTTCGCGGCACAGTTTGTGCAGCGCCGCGCCACCGCGCGGGATCAGCATGTCGACGTATTTATCCAGGCGCAGCAGTTCTGCGACCAGTGCGCGATCCGGGCTTTCAATCGCCTGAACCGCAGCTTTCGGCAATCCGCATTCTTCCAGCGCCATCTGAATGACGTTAACCGTCGCCTGATTGGTGTGGTGCGTTTCTTTACCGCCACGCAGGATCACGGCGTTGCCGGTTTTCAGGCACAGGCTGGCGACGTCGATGGTGACGTTCGGACGCGCTTCGTAAATCACGCCGATCACGCCGAGCGGCACGCGGCGGCGTTCAAGACGCAAACCGCTGTCCTGCTGTGAACCGTCAATCACCTGCCCGACCGGATCGCTCAGGCGGCATACATCGCGCACGTCGCTGGCAATCGCCGATAAACGCGCGGGCGTCAGCAGCAGGCGGTCTAATAACGCTTCGCTCATGCCGCTTTCGCGGGCAGCGGCCATGTCGAGTTCGTTGGCAAGAATAATGCTCTGGCTGTTGGCCTCGAGCATGTCGGCCATCAGCATCAGCGCACGGTTTTTCTGCGCGGTGCTGAGGGTGGAGAGCTGCCAGGACGCGGCTTTCGCGGCCTTTCCCATCTCGTTAAGCATCTGTAGCTCCTTAACTGACAATCATGTCGTCACGGTGAACGGCAACCGGGCCGTATTCGTAACCGAGAATTTCGCTGATCTGCTGAGAATGATGACCGGCAATCATGCGCATCGCATCGCTGTTATAGCGGCTGACGCCGTGCGCGAGGTCACGCCCGTTCAGGTTGCGGATGCGGATCACTTCGCCACGCGAGAAATCGCCTTTCACTTCGCGGATCCCCTTTGGCAGCAGCGAACTGCCGCGCTCCATCATGGCAGAAACCGCGCCGTCGTCGATGGTGATTTCACCGGCTGGCGGTGCGCCGAAGATCCAGCGCTTACGGTTTTCCAGCGGGGTTTCCATCGCGTGAAAACGTGTGCCGACCGAAATACCGTTAATGACATCGCCAATCACGCCCGGCAGGCTGCCCGCAGCAATAATGGTATCGACGCCCGCACGGCACGCGACATCCGCCGCCTGCAGTTTGGTGGCCATGCCGCCGGTGCCGAGACCGGAAACACTGTCACCCGCCACGCCGCGCAGTTCATCATCAATGGTCATGACTTCGCGGATAAGCTCTGCCTGCGGGTTGGTACGCGGATCCGCAGTAAACAGACCACGCTGATCGGTCAGAAGCAGCAATTTATCAGCACCCGCCAGAATAGCGGCCAGCGCGGAGAGATTATCGTTATCGCCGACTTTAATTTCAGCGGTGGCCACCGCATCGTTTTCGTTAATGACCGGCACGATATGGTTATCAAGCAGCGCGTGCATCGTGTCGCGGGCGTTCAGGAACCGCTCGCGGTCTTCCATATCGGCACGCGTCAGCAGCATCTGACCAATGTGGATGCCATAAATCGAGAACAATTGCTCCCACAGCTGGATCAAACGGCTTTGCCCGACGGCAGCCAGCAGTTGTTTGGAAGCAATGGTGGCGGGGAGTTCGGGGTAGCCAAGATGTTCGCGCCCGGCGGCAATCGCGCCCGACGTGACAATCACAATCCGGTGCCCTGCCGCATGTTGCTGCGCGCACTGGCGGACAAGCTCAACAATGTGAGCACGGTTGAGGCGGCGTGAGCCGCCAGTGAGCACGCTGGTGCCCAGTTTTACAACCAGTGTCTGACTACCACTCATAATCGTTCCATTAATGTGAAAAAGAAGGGCTTCTTTGTCTTTGTAACCAGTGAGAAGCGTTATGCCAACCGGCATAACGCTATAATAGCAGTATTCATCGTGGGAATGGGTAGTACAGAAAGTCAGGCGGAGAGCTTCACCGGATCTTCGCTGAAATCATCAGCGGGTTCCAGTCTGAGGGACATCTCTTCAATCATAGCATTCAGGTTTTTGTGGAACCCTTTTAATGTCGTCTCAAGTTTCTCGCGCACTTCAGCATCTTTAATGTTTTGCGCTTTCCAGATGCCGTCTTTATCAAACAATCCGAAGTGATAAACATAGGTAAAACGTTCTGCTTCGGCCTGTAATTCAATCCACCAGCCCCAGAATTCACGCTTCTCCGGCGCGGGCTTAACGTTCACGCAGACAGCTAAACAGTCAAAGAAAAAGCGGTCGTTTTCGCATTTCCCTTCTCTGATGTACGGTCCCAGTGTACCGAAACGTTTCATTAGCCTGCTTTTAGGATGACCGCTTGGTAACGTCATAGTACAACCTCCATAGAAAGACGATCCTTTTTAACAAACCGTTAGGAATTAGCAACTGTTAAGTTAACGCATATGGTTTTGCAGCCAGCTGCAAATCTCATGTAAAGCGCTGTCAAAATGTCCGTAAAGCGGCTCGCTGCGGATAGGCAACAGCTTGCCGTCAGCGGAAGAATCCGCAATCAGCTTAGCTTCGCTCTTAGGACTGAAAATATCGTTCTCCCAGTATGCAGCCAGCATGGGCGTCGGCGTTCTCCGCCCGAGCAGCCCCTGCGTTTTCAGAGAATAACGATTAAGTTCGGTTTTCAATGCCGAATCAGACGCACTCGACATGCCAATACGACTCGCCAGCACATCCATATACATGTCCGGCACTTGTTCCTGGCATTTCGGGTCGCTCAGCAGTGTATGCACCAGCGCCCCCAGAGTGGCGACTGCACGCACGCGGCGCGGTTCGAGATACGCCAGCCGCACGGCAACGTTGGCACCAAAACGGTAGCCGAGCAAACTGACGCGGCTGGCATCAACCCATGGCACATCCGAAAGCTGCATCAGCACCTGCTGATGCAGGAAGCTGGTGTCCTGGGTCAGTTTCCACTTCGACGAAAAACCGATCGACGGCATGTCAATGGTCAGCATGGCAATGCCCATCGGCGCAAGATACGAACGGAACAGGCGCTGATGGTCACTCTGCAAGGTATCGAGACCGCCACACACCATCACCGTCGGGAACGGCGCTTTGCCTGCGTCCGGCAGGTGCAGGAAACCGGTGATCGGCGTGCCGCCGGAGATCTTAAATTCCAGCTCTTTCAGTTCATAAGGCGAATGTTCCGAGGATTTTTCAAAGGCTTTATTGGCCAGCGCCTGCGCCTGTTCCGCCAGCGTATCGCCTTTCAGATGCGGATAACTGGCAATACTGTAAAGGTTGGCGGCTTTCAGCCAGTAGTCGCTCGCCACATCCGGGTCTTTTTCTTCGGCGGCTTTTTGCTGCCAGTGCATCGCCTGTTTTGACCATTCGTAGATCCAGTTGCCATTACGGTAACCAATTACAGTATCAAGCAGCAACGGATCACTGTGTTCCGCCTGGGAGACAGCAATGCGCGACAGCACTTCTTCCACTTCCAGCGGATCGACCCCGCGCCACATCCACATCAAACGGTTAATCGTACGGTACCAGCAATGGACCGTGTCGCCTTCCAGTGCAGAGTGCATCGGCGGGTGCGTATTATGGTGATGAACGCGGTGAACCAGCGTCGATGTTTCCGGGTATTTGAACGAAGGTTTAAACAGTTTTTCCGTAAGATTGGCTGGAGCCATGATGCAAGATCCTCCGTTAGCAAGCAGCAGGTCGCCCGCAGGCGATCATTTAGACGGGATTATAACCCGCCCACGTTGCGACAACTGAGGTATGAGGTCAAGCGGAAAGGATTTCAAGTCAACAAAAGCAAAACGCCCGGCAATGAGCCAGGCGTTTATCAACAGTAAGGGAAAATTACTTACCCACTAACGGAGGCACAAAGACAACCCCCATATCCCACGGCTGTTCGATCCAGGTGTTCTGCGGGATGTCGATCACGTAGTCATCGACCAGCGGAGCACCGGCTGGTTTTGCGAAGATGGTGATGAAATGCGCCTTCGGGTACATTTCGCGGATCGCTTTCGCGGTGCCGCCGGTATCCACCAGATCGTCGATCACGATGAAGCCTTCACCGTCGCCTTCTGCGCGTTTCAGCACCTGCATTTCGCGCTGATTATCATGGTCGTAGCTGGAGATACAGACGGTATCCACATGGCGAATGCACAGCTCGCGAGCCAGCAACGCTGCCGGAACCAGGCCACCGCGGCTGACGGCAATAATGCCTTTCCATTGTTCTGCCGGCAGCAGGCGTTTAGCCATGGTGCGGGCGTGGATTTGCAGCATGTCCCAGGTTACAACGTATTTTTCGCTCATAAAGGTGTCCCAGCCAGTGAATTAACGGCTTCTAAAAAAGTAGTGGGGGGAAAAAAGGTTGCGCGAGATTATAGTGAGTCCGGCTCACAAAAACCAGCGATTATCGGGTCCCTGCGCCCCAAAAATCCCGGAATTTCTCCCCGTGCCCGCGCACAGGTTAAGATTAAGTGATATTCTGTCAGGCCACTCGCCACACAGTCTGGCGGGGATTACTTAACCTTAAACCTACAGCATCTCAGTCAGTTCCCCTGCAAACGGAGCCTGAATGAGCTGACTGTTACAGGAGACTTATAGTGTCTGAACTGTCTCAGCTTTCGCCACAACCGTTGTGGGATATTTTTGCCAAAATTTGTTCTATTCCGCACCCTTCTTATCACGAAGAAGCGCTGGCAAAACACATCGTTGAATGGGCACAGGAAAAGGGTATCCACGCTGAGCGTGATGAAGTTGGCAATATTTTGCTGCGCAAACCGGCCACCCCGGGCATGGAAAACCGCAAAGCCGTTGCCCTGCAGGCTCACCTCGATATGGTGCCGCAGAAAAACAACGATACTGTTCATGATTTCACTAAAGATCCGATCCAGCCATTTATTGAAGACGGTTGGGTAAAAGCCCGCGGCACCACGCTGGGTTCTGACAACGGTATCGGTATGGCATCCGCGCTGGCGGTTCTGGCTGATGACAGCGTAGAACACGGCCCGCTGGAAGTGCTGCTGACCATGACCGAAGAAACCGGCATGGCGGGCGCATTCGGCCTGCAACCGAACTGGTTACAGTCTGAAATTCTGATCAACACCGATTCTGAAACCGAAGGCGAAATCTACATGGGGTGCGCCGGCGGGATTGATTTTACCGCCACACTGCCGCTGAGCCGTGAAGCGGTTCCGGCCGGTTTCAGCGTGCTGAAACTGACCCTGAAAGGCCTGAAAGGCGGCCACTCCGGCGCTGAAATTCACTTAGGTCTGGGCAACGCCAGCAAACTGCTGGCACGTTTCCTGGCAGACAACGCGGGGACCCTGGGTCTGCGCCTGCTGGACTTTACCGGCGGCACGCTGCGTAACGCCATCCCGCGTGAAGCCATTGCGACTCTGGCGGTTGCCGCCGATAAAGCGGACGCACTGAAAGCGGCAGCACAGGAATTCCTGGCGACGATTCAGTTTGAACTGTCAGCCGTTGAGAAGAAGATCGTTTTTGTCGCGGAAACGGCTGAAAGCAACGCCAGGGCACTGAGCCAGGACAGTCAGGATAAGTTCCTTGCGCTGCTGAACGCGACGCCTAACGGCGTGATCCGCATGAGTGATGATGTGAAAGGTGTGGTCGAAACATCGCTCAACGTCGGTGTTGTCACGATGAAAGATGACGAAGTGGCGATCAACAGCCTGATCCGTTCGCTTATCGACAGCGGTAAAGAATATGTGGTCAGCATGCTGAGCTCACTGAGTGAACTGGCTGGTGCAAAAAGTCTGGCAAAAGGCAGCTACCCTGGCTGGAAACCTGAGCCAAGCTCGCCGGTGATGACGCTGGTGCGTGAAACTTACCAGTCACTGTTCAGCAAAACCCCGAACATCATGGTGATCCACGCCGGTCTGGAATGCGGTCTGTTCAAAAAACCGTATCCGGACATGGACATGGTTTCCATCGGGCCAACTATCACCGGCCCGCATTCGCCGGATGAACAGGTTGAAATCGCCAGCGTCGGGCTGTACTGGCAACTGCTGACAGCCCTGCTGAAAGCAATTCCTGAAAAGAAATGATATTTTGGCTCCCTCCCCTGTGAACTGAACCCCGAATGTTGGACTTTTTAAACCTTCATTCGGAGTTCAGTTCATCACAGGGGGAGGAGCTCAAATCCAAAAGAAGCTGCCGCTCTATCTGCGGATCCTGCAACGTCACGTGTAATCCCACCAGCCTGACGCCCCGTCCGCCACGCCGTTTCTCCCATGCCTCCCGCGCCACTTTCAGTAAATCTTCTTTATTGAGCACCGGCCAGACGTGTTCCTGCGTGGTCTGCTGAAAATCATGGAATTTGAGTTTTACCCCCTGACGGGCGATGCGCAGATCCGGACTGACACGGCTCAGGCGTATGTGCAGTTCCGGATATAAACGTTCGATCAGTGCCACGCATTCTTCCCAGCTGTGAATATCTTCTGCCAGCGTGCGTTCCACACCGACCGATTTGCGCAACCGCTCGGGGGATATTTCACGTTCATCAATACCCTGGCAGCGCTCCCACAGTACCCGGCCAAACTTGCCAAATCGTTTGAGCAGTGTCGCCAGATCATAGCGCTGTACATCGCCGCAGGTGTTCAGCCCCAGCGCCTGCAAACGCTGGGCTGTGACTTTGCCGACGCCGGGGATTTTACCCAGCGGAAGATCCTGTAAAAACGCATCGACTTTATCCGGCGTGATCACAAACTGGCCGTTAGGCTTGTTCAGGTCCGAGGCGATTTTTGCCAGAAATTTTATCGGTGCAATGCCGGCAGAGGCCGTCAGCCTGATTTCATCGAAAATGGCCTGACGGATTTCTGCAGCAATAAGCGTCGCAGAGCCGTTGCATTGCGTTGCGTCGGAAACATCCAGATAAGCTTCGTCAAGTGACAGCGGTTCGATCAATGGGGTATAACGCGCAAAGATTTCACGGATGTGGTTTGAAGCTTCTTTATAAGCCTCCATTCGGCCGGGGATGACTTTCAGGTGCGGGCAAAGTTTCAGTGCCATACCGGTCGGCATCGCACTGTGCACGCCGAATTTGCGCGCAGGATAATTGGCGGTGCTGATGACGCCACGGCGGTCACGGCTGCCGCCAATGGCAATAGGAATGTCGCGCAGGGAAGGATCATCGCGCATCTCGACGGCCGCGAAAAAGCAGTCCATATCAACGTGAATGATTTTACGCATAGCCCTCCCCTGATAACTGTATAAGTATACAGTGGGATGGCGTAATTTCAAACACACAAAATCCGGGTTAATTTGGCTTAATGAATCACCAGAAATGGCATCGTAATAAATTTCCTATTTCGAAAGTCATTATTCATTATTTGGTGATTGCTAAAAATTTAATCAGTATTAATATGGCATCGTTTCAGACAGGCAGTACATAAGAAGAAAATCAGTGGCGGTCTTACAGGCAGTTCAGCTGTAGACAACATAATCAAAATTATTACCGAGCAGGACTTAGAATGATCAGAATCGCGCTGTTTCTTGCGATGCTCCTCAGTTTGCCTTTATTTACAGCAAATTACGCCGTGGCCAGCGATGCTGTCCCGGTCAACGCGACACTAAAAAAACAATTACTGGGCGCACCGGTTTATATTCAGATCTTCAAACAAGAACGTAAACTCGAATTGTATGCCCAGCTCGACGGCGAATTTCGCCTGATTGGCAGTTATGGCATCTGCGATTTTTCCGGCGGTTTGGGAAATAAACGTCGCGAAGGCGATTTTAAAAGTCCGGAAGGTTTCTACAACGTGGATATTCACCACCTGAAGCCTGACAGCCGCTTTTATCGCGCCATCAACATCGGTTTCCCGAATGCTTACGATATCTCGCAGGGTTATTCAGGTAAGTATCTGATGATTCACGGTAACTGTAAGTCTATCGGTTGCTATGCCATGACCGACGGCTATATGGACGAAATCTTTACGTACGTACAGGCGGCATTCCAGTTCGGGCAACGCAGTTTAAAGATTAGCATTTATCCGTTCAGGATGACCGATGCCAACATGAAGGCGCATAAAAACTCCAGCTACTACAGTTTCTGGAACCAGTTGCAGCCAGGATATGCGTACTTTGAAAAACACCATCAGCCACCGAATGTCGTGGTCACTGACGGTAAATATGAAGTGCTGCAACCGTTGTCCAACACCCCGCTGCCTTCACAGCTGGCGTTCGCCCCGATGAAATAATGCGAATTCACCTGGAGCAATTTTGTTCCAGGTTTCGTTCGCCGTCAGCGGTTGCGTGGCAATCACAGTGACGACATCATCCGGTGTCGTCTGCTGCTGAAAATCAATTTCCACATCCTGATCCAACAACGTTGCCTTGCCAAAAGGCGCACGCCGCGTGATCCAGTGTAAATTCGTCGAGCAATACGCCATCACAAAATTGCCATCCGACAGCAACATGTTAAACACCCCTTTCTGCCTTAGCTCATCAGCCAGAGACGCAATATAGCGAAACACCGGCGGCCAGCTTGCAGGGCGGCGCGGATAACGTTGAGTGAGTTTATGCAATAACCAGCAGAACGCGTATTCGCTGTCGGTCTGCCCCACCGGGCGCAGGGTACCGGTATCCAGCTGGCGATAGCCGCGAAGCTGACCGTTGTGTGCGTAAGTCCAGTTGCGTCCCCACAGCTCGCGGGTAAACGGATGGGTGTTTTCCAGTGCCACTTCGCCACGGTTTGCCTGGCGGATATGAGAAATCACCGCGCAGGATTTGATCGGGTATTCCTGAACAAGGCGGGCAATGGGCGAATTAAAGCTTGGCGTCGGATCTTTAAAAGTACGACAGCCATTGCCTTCATAAAAGGTGATGCCCCAGCCGTCTTTATGCGGGCCGGTTCCGCCACCGCGCTGCACTAATCCGCTGAAACTGAAACAAATATCAGTAGGAACGTTAGCGCTCATCCCGAGCAATTCGCACATCACCAGCCCCCTTTTTATTATTTTAATAATGCGCTGCACTATGGTGAAACAAAGCGGGATCTGGCGAAGAAGCGGAGTTTACACAGAGTAAATGAGCATTCTGAGCCAGATTTCAACGCCGTATTACAAACGTGCGGCGAATTATTTCGCCATTTCTTTTTCGATTAAGAGAATCAGGATATGGATCACTTTAATGTGAATTTCCTGCACGCGGTCAGCAAAACCAAAGTGCGGAACGCGGATTTCCACGTCGGCTGAACCGTCCATTTTCCCGCCGTCTTTACCGGTCAGGGTGATGACTTTCATGCCTTTGGCGCGCGCGGCTTCGATGGCTTTGATCACATTACCGGAATTACCGGAAGTGGAGATACCCAGAAGCACATCGCCCTTCTGACCCACGGCTTCCAGATAACGGGAAAAGATATATTCGTAACCGAAATCGTTACCGACGCATGAGATGTGGCTGACGTCGGAAATCGCAATGGCCGGATAACCCGGACGGTTTTCGCGATAGCGGCCTGTCAGTTCTTCTGCAAAATGCATGGCATCGCAGTGTGAACCCCCGTTACCGCAGGAAATCACTTTCCCACCCGCTTTGAATGAATCCGCCAGCAGCACTGCTGCACGTTGAATAGACTCAATATTTGACGGATCGCTGATGAATTTATTCAGCGTATCAGCAGCTTCGTTCAGTTCAGTACGGATAATATCCAGATACATAGCAGCCTCTTTTATGTCCATTTACAGCCGGTTTCAGCACGGCCGATAGCAATAAAACGTTCCGCTGTGCAGTTTAACGGAAAGCCGAAACAGCGAGAAGCAGTGAAGCGGTAATGATTCCGATAGTTTCTGTTTTTGACGCTTCGTGCGACCGGTTTGTGAGCTGCGTTGTAATTAATATGTAAACACATTGATAAAGAAATGAGCATGAACTACAACCATTGTATCCCTACAACAGGTCAGACCTCCTACGACTCAGGAGCTTTACTATGATGGTTCTTAGCATTGTTGCATTTATCGTGATCCTTGGTGCGTTGTTCTATCACAAGGTCAACCTTGCCCTTAGCAGCCTGATTTTGCTGGCGTTTACAGCGGCCATGGGCGCTATTCATCTGTGGACGCTGTGGTTGTTATTGCCGCTGGCGATCATTCTTCTGCCTTTCAATATTCCTGCCCTGCGTCGCGCCTTATTCTCCGGCCCCGCGCTGCGTACCTTCCGTAAAGTGATGCCTGCTATGTCCCGTACGGAAAAAGAAGCGATTGAAGCGGGCACTACCTGGTGGGAAGGCGACCTGTTTGGTGGCAAGCCGGACTGGGAGAAATTACAGAATTACCCTGAGCAGCAACTGACAGAAGAAGAACAGCGTTTTATTGACGGGCCGGTTGAAGAAGCCTGCCGCATGGCTAATGATTTTCAGATCACCCACGAACTGGCTGATTTGCCGCCGGAACTGTGGGCATATCTGAAAGAGCACCGCTTCTTCGCGATGATCATTAAGAAAGAATATGGTGGCCTGGAATTCTCAGCTTACGCACAGGCGCGTGTGCTGCAAAAGCTGGCCGGTGTGTCGGGCATTCTGGCGATCACCGTCGGTGTACCGAACTCCCTCGGGCCGGGCGAACTGCTGCAACATTACGGTACCGAAGAGCAGAAAGATCACTATCTGCCACGTCTGGCCGCCGGTCTGGAAATCCCGTGTTTCGCCCTGACCAGCCCGGAAGCGGGTTCTGATGCCGGAGCCATCCCTGATTTCGGTATCGTGTGTAAAGGTCAGTGGCAGGGGAAAGAAGTGCTCGGCATGCGCCTGACCTGGAACAAGCGTTACATCACGCTGGCACCTATCGCCACCGTACTGGGCCTGGCGTTTAAACTGAAAGATCCCGATCACCTGCTCGGCAGCGAAACTGATTTAGGCATTACCTGTGCACTGATCCCAACCGACACCGCCGGTGTGGAAATTGGTCACCGTCACTTCCCGCTGAATGTGCCCTTCCAGAACGGTCCGACACGTGGCAGCGATATCTTTGTCCCGATCGATTACATCATTGGCGGCCCGAAAATGGCCGGTCAGGGCTGGCGGATGCTGGTGGAATGTCTTTCTGTGGGCCGGGGCATCACGCTGCCCTCTAACTCGACCGGCAGCCTGAAATCTCTGGCGCTGGCGACCGGTGCTTATGCTTATATCCGCCGTCAGTTCAAACTGCCGATCGGTAAAATGGAAGGTATTGAAGAACCGCTGGCACGCATTGCCGGTAATGCTTATGTGATGGATGCCGCCGCGACGCTTATCACTAACGGTATTATGCTGGGTGAAAAACCGGCGGTGCTGTCCGCTATCGTGAAATACCACTGTACACACCGCGGGCAGCGCGCCGTGATGGATGCGATGGATATCACCGGCGGTAAAGGCATTATGCTCGGCACCAGTAACTTCGTGGCCCGCTCTTATCAGGGCGCGCCGATTGCAATTACCGTGGAAGGTGCCAACATTCTGACCCGCAGCATGATCATCTTCGGTCAGGGTGCGATCCGCTGCCATCCTTATGTGCTTCGTGAAATGGCGGCGGCGGAGAAAAATGATCTGGATGATTTCGACCGCGCGCTGTTCGGACATATCGGCCACGTGGGTAGCAACCAAATGCGCAGTTTCTGGCTTGGCCTGACTGACGGTCGTACCAGCGATACGCCGGTTAATGATAAAACTGCCCGTTATTACCAGCACATCAACCGTCTGAGCGCCAATCTGGCCCTGCTGGCTGACGTGTCGATGGGGGTGCTGGGTGGCAGCCTGAAACGTCGCGAACGTATTTCCGCCCGCCTCGGTGATATCCTCAGCCAGATGTATCTGGCCACGGCGACGCTGAAACGCTATGACGAAGAAGGCTGTAACGAAGCGGATTTACCGCTGGTGCACTGGGGCGTGCAGGATTGTCTGCACCAGGCTGAAGTGGCTATCGATGACCTGCTGCGTAACTTCCCGAACCGTTTTGTGGCCGGTGTGATGCGGGTGGTGATTTTCCCGCTGGGCCGTTCGCATTCCGCCCCGTCAGATCGTCTGGATCACGAACTGGCGCGTATTCTTCAGGTGCCTTCGGCCACGCGTAGCCGCATCGGCCGCGGTCAGTATCTGACGCCAAGCGAGCACAACCCGGTTGGCCTGCTGGAAGAAGCATTGCAGGATATTCTGGCGGCAGAGCCGGTACATAAACGTTTATGTGAGGCGATGGGTAAAAAACTGCCATTTACCCGTCTGGATATGCTGGCGCAAAAAGGTCTGGATGCCGGTCATCTGAGTGCTGATGACGCCCGTATTCTCAGCCGTGCAGAAGAAAGCCGTCTGCGTTCGATTAACGTTGATGAGTTCGAGCCGGATGCCCTGGCCGCGCAAAAACCAGCCGCGGAGAAAAACGACGCAAAAAAGGATGAGGCGAAACCCCGCCACACCGAAGCTGCCTGAGTGAACCGTTAGCCGATAAAAAAGCCTGAGTGTTACGCACTCAGGCTTTTTGTTATTTGTGAAAATACATACCTATTACCCTAACGAGTTCCTGTCCCAGGACAAAGGCTTTAGCCTTTGAACAGCGCTCAAGCTGGCCCCGAAGGGGCGAGGCTTTGACGAGTAACGCGGCAGACAAGCGAGTCCCGATGAGCTTACTCAGGTAAGTGATTCGGGCGAGCATGTGCAGCCAACGCACCTGTGACGCGAAATATAACGGGTAATTTAGAAGTAGTATTTGAAGCGCACGCGCGCACCGTAACGCTCATCACTGTCATCATCGGCACTGTCAGCTTTATCTGCTTCCAGCATTGAGACGTAGGCACCCAGGTACACGTTAAAGTTTTCCATGTTCATGACGTTCGGGATCAGATAACTGGCGTGAATGGTATGAATGTCATAGCTGCCCGGCTCATCGAACCAGTCATCGTCGTAATCGGATGCACGAACGCCATTAATGTTGAAATCTTCAATTTTGTTATGCGCATAGATATAGCCCAGTTCGAAGCGTTTCCACAACGCATTGGCGCCGACGGTAAAATCTTTCTCATCCGATGCATCCATGTAGGCAGTGCTCAGGTTAGCCACCACGCCATTTTCAGGGTCAGCTTTCTGCCCGTCCCAGGTCATGGTCATGCCGTAACCATTACGTTTGGACTGGTCAACGAAATCGCCTTTATCGTTGGTGTAACCGTAAGCATTATTCACCACATTGGTTTCCATTGCGGCCGCCACCGAGAATGCATCACCTTTCCAGGCAATAATCGGGCGCAGATACGCAACGTTTTTATCATTTTCAAGCTCATTGCCATGGTAATTTTGCTCGGCAAACAGCGCGGAACCATCTTCCAGTAAGGTATTGAGCTCGAAATACCAGTTGCCGATGTTTTTATTCAACATGATGTTGCCGCCGCTGTCACTGCGCCCGCGCCCTTCTTTCATCATATAGACATAGCCGTAGCCGTCAGCGTACAGATCATTGGCGGTATTACCGGAGTACTCGACGAAAGTATCCTGATTAAGCGGGAACATATCATAAGCTTCGAAACGGCCGATTTTTGCCATCCAGTCTTTTTCTTCGCCGAAGAAGAAGGCGGCATCATCAAGCGTCATTGAACCGTTCAGGTCAGCCGTCGGCTGTACAGAAAATCCAGAGAATTGCCCGTTATCATTACGACGATAACCATCCAGCCCGATTAATAACCGTCCGTTAACATCCCAGCGTTCATGGGTTCCCGGTTTCCAGTTTTTATTATCCTGCGTTCTGACAGAGGTTAATTGACCGCTACGGCTTGCACCGTCGACATTAAATTCCACATCGCCGTATAGTTTTAAATTATCAAATCCATTAAGTGTTAACAATTTGTCTTTCGATATTCCATCTTGTTTAACTTCTACCGGCGTGGCTTCTTTCACGCTGGCTATTTGCTGCTCACGTTTCACATCCTGCTTCGTCAGTTGCTGGATCTGTTTTTCCGCCGTTTCCGCGCGCGCTTCTGCCTGCTGAAGACGTTGTTCAAGCTGCGCCATACGGGCTTCCAGACTGGCTGATGAACTCGCTGCCAGTGCGGGAGCAGACACAGCCAGCCCGACTAATAAAGCCAAAGTTGTAATCTTTCTCATAATTAAGATGTCCTTTCAATACAAATTAAATTCGCCATTTTAAAATAAACGGTGTTATTTCATTTTTATTAAAATAATGCCCGGAGGTTTCATAATGAGAACAGAAGATAGTTTTCGAAGGAATAATCTGTCAAAAATAAAAGCGGGGAAACGTGAAGTAAAACTGTAATAACGAAATTACATCACTGAAAAACCAATAAACGTAAAACGGGGCGCTTTTTTCATAAAAGCACCCCGCTAATTATTATTTATAATACACACCATCAGATATATTAAGCTGGCGAATATTTTATATCTTAGCCTTTTTTAGGACGAACTTTCGCCGTCAACCCTTTCAGGAAATAACGCATCACCTGATCGCCACACGGACGGTAATTTTTGTGGCCTTCTTTACGGAAGAACGCGCTCAGTTCGCCTTCAGACACTTTGAAATCAGCCGCGGTCAGGACAGAAATCATATCTTCGGTTTTCAGCTCAAACGCCACACGCAGCTTTTTCAGCATAATGTTGTTGGTCAGGCGTTTTTCCACTTCCGGTGCCGGGAAGCGATCGTCTTTGCCGCGTTTAAAAGTGATCAGGCCATTAAGGAAGTTTGCCATCACTTCGTCCGGCACTTCCATGTAACCTTCTTCGTCTTCTTTTTTCAGATAACGCGACATCACGTCGGGGCTGACAGGCGTACCGGTGGTTTTAAGGATCTCGATCAGCTGGCCTTCACTTAAATCCAACATGTAGCGCACGCTGCGTAAGACATGGTTATGCATCATAATTCTGTATTCCTGTTAAAAGTAAACCGAGGAAATGCCACCGGGTTTACCCCTACGCACCTCGAAGGCGGGCATTATACAAGAAACTTACAGGATTAGCTGAACTGACGGATCCGTGCAATAAGTGACTCCACATCGCCGATTTGTTGCGCAGTGAGGATCAGTTTTTGCCCGAGGCTCAGCGCATGGCGCTGGCAATCAGCGCGCATGGCATCATCTTTAATGGTATCGAGATCAGCAACATGCGCCAGGCCAACCGTACGACGAATCAACTCCGCGCCGCAGTAACCGACCGCGTCGTGCCAGACCTCCTGCAGGAAGAGTTCTGCATAACCCGGCTCTGCCAGCGTCGGATCTTGTGATTTATCCCGCGCCAGTTGCAGAAAACGCGCTGAGAAACTCAGCCACAGTTCGCGCACATCTTGCAGGCGCTGCTCGCGGCCATCCGCCGCTTCACGCACCCCAACCAGCCCAGGCAGACCACAATAGTTCAGTAGCAGGTTGCCGAGAGCCGAACCGGGATCAAAGCCCATCGGGCCGTAATAACCGAACTCCGCGTCGATGGCTTTCAGTTTGCCTTCGGCAACGAAAATCGAACCGCTGTGGATATCACCATGCAGCAGCGCCTGCGCCTTGCTCAGGAAACGGTGTTTCAGCGCGGCGACGGCCAGACGCAGCGGTTTATCCTGACGCAGCACCTCCACCGCCGGCTGCAATACCGGCTCAAAATTATTGCGCTCATGATCAACATACGGATCGGTGAAGAACAGATCTTCGGTGATCTGACATAATTCAGGGTTAGTAAAACGGGAGACTTCGGTTTTTTTGGCCTGCGCATTCTGGTAGAAATCGGAAGTATGGAACAGCGTCTGAGCCAGATATTCGCCCAACTGGGTTGCTGCCTGCGGGTAATGTTTTCCCAGCACCAGTTCACTGCGCCAGATATGATGATCCGACAAATCTTCCTGCACCATCACGGCCAGTTCAGCGTCGTGATGCAACACGTTAACCGTGTGCTGCGGGCAATACTGACCGTGGATTATCAGGGTTTCGGCTTCAATGCGCGCACGATCTAACGTCAGCGGCCAGGATTCCCCCACACACCGCACATAAGGGAGAGCCTGTTTCACAATCACCCGGCTTTTTCCCGCCGTATCGCGGATCTTAAACACCAGGTTCAGGTTTCCGTCACCGATTTCATCGGCCGTGACCAGAGATTGCGGATCCGCCACGCCACCAAACTGACGGGCATATTCAACGGCATCTTGGGCGGTAAAGGTGTAGTAACGTGACATCCTGACCTCTCGAATTCTTTTTTAGCCTTTAAAGCGTTTAGACGTCTATACATCCGTGAAGCATGTTGGCAGAATAAGTGAACAGATGCAACCGGGCAACAAGGATTTAACCAACAATGCAAAGCCTCACAACCACCAGTTTACGTATTCGTGAAAACCAGCTGTGGATCCTCGACCAGCAAGCTCTGCCGCAACGTTCAGACTGGCGCGAATGCCGCGACGTCAGTGAACTGGTGGATCACATCCGGACCCTGCGCGTGCGTGGTGCGCCGCTGATTGGTTTGTCCGCCAGCCTGCTGCTGGCATTGCTGGCTGAACAGGGCATGGCGCAGGATGAATTGCATCACGCGCTGGAAACCTTGCGTGCTTCGCGTCCGACGGCAGTGAATCTGATGAACAATCTTGACCGCATGAAGGCTGCATTGCAGCAGGCGGATTACGTGAAAGCGCTGACTGAAGAAGCTCTCCGTCTGGTGGATGAAGACAAAGCATTATGTGACAGCATTGCCACACACGGCTCGACGCTGGTGACGCCCGGCAGTCGCCTGCTCACCCATTGCAACACCGGCGGTCTGGCAACGGCAGGCATCGGCACAGCCATCGGGGTGATCCGCCGTGCCCATGAACAGGGCAATGTGGAACAGGTATGGGTGGATGAAACCCGTCCGCTGTTACAGGGCGGCCGCCTCACTGCCTGGGAACTTGGCGAACTTAACATTCCGTATCAGCTGATTTGTGATTCGATGGCCGCCAGCCTGATGGCACAAAAACGCGTCGATGCTATCTGGGTTGGCGCTGACCGCATTGCCGCCAATGGCGATGTCGCGAACAAAATTGGCACTTACAGCCTGGCGGTACTGGCGAAATATCACGGCATTCCGTTCTACGTTGCCGCGCCGCATACCACACATGATCCGCAGTGCCGGAACGGTGCCGCCATCCCGATCGAACAACGGACAGCGACTGAAGTCACCGGCGTTTCCGGCAGTTTCGGGGCCGTGCAATGGGCACCGTTCAACGCGCAGGTTTATAACCCGGCATTTGATGTCACACCGGCAGAATTGATCAGCGGCTGGGTGCTGGATGTGGGGGTGGTGACACCGGATCAGGTACAGGATGGTATCTTCCGTCAGGCATTAAGTTAAAACAGCCTGCCTGCAATACAGCGCCTGCGGGCGCTGTTTTTTTAAGCTACTGATAAGAAAAACTCACAAATGTAAGGAAATCGAAAACCAATATCTGTTAGGATTATTCTTAGCCAATTTAAATTTATCCCTTTTCTGCACCGGTTTTCGATGCCGTAAATAGAAAATCTGGCTATTGAGATAATTCGCGCCTTTAAGTGAAATATCAATTTCATCATATTGAGATGACATTAAGTCAAATTATTTTAATTTGGAACGGGCAGCTATTACCCGTTAATAAGACATTAAATGGACAAGGAATAGTAACATGAGGAAATCAGTTTTCGTTTTGTCGGCAATTATTGCGGCAGGCACATTATCAGGGTGCGCAACAGAATCATCACGCACGGTAGAAGTTCAGAAAGTGGCTTCTTATAACACGCAATATAATGGTCCGCGCAGCCCGATTTCTGTCGGTAAATTCGATAACCGCTCCAGTTATATGAGTGGCATTTTCTCCGATGGTGTCGATCGTCTGGGCAATCAGTCTAAAACCATTCTGGTCACTGACCTGCAACAAACGGGTCGCTTCAATGTATTAGACCGCACGAATATGGCGGAAATTAAAGAAGAAGCGGGTATCAAAGGCCAGGCACAAACTCTGAAAGGCGCGAACTATGTCATCACCGGCGATGTCACTGAGTTTGGCCGCAAAGAAGTCGGCGATAACCAGCTGTGGGGCATCCTGGGACGCGGCAAGCAACAAATCGCTTACGCTAAAGTCAGCCTGAATGTCGTTAATGTACAGACCTCAGAAGTGGTGTACTCCTCACAAGGTGCGGGCGAATATTCCCTGTCTAACCGCGAAATTATTGGTTTCGGCGGCACCGCCAGTTATGACTCAACCTTAAACGGTAAAGTGCTGGATTTAGCTATCCGCGAAGCGGTGAATAATCTGGTCAATGGAATCGAAAGCGGCGCATGGCGTCCGGCTAATTAATAATACGGATATTATAAAATGACAATATGTAAAAACCAAAGCGCCCTGATAAAGGGTGGCCTTATTACCTTAACGTTATTATTAGCGGGCTGTGCAAAGCAGGCGGATAAGTCACTTTATAATTGGGACAAATACCAGTCTACGGTATACCAGTATTATCAGGGTGACAAAGTGGGTCCTGAAGAACAAATCGCGTCATTAAAAGAATCGATTGAAAAATCCCGCGCCACCAATAAAGCCGTACCACCTGGCCTGCACGCGCAACTGGGATTGCTTTATGCCAATACGGGCCACACCGACCTGGCATTTCAGGAATTCAATACTGAGAAAAGTTTATTTCCGGAGTCAGCAACCTATATGGATTTCCTGCTGAAAAATAAAGGGAGTGTTAAATGAAACGTTTATTCCTGCTGACCGGCGTAGTGCTGACGTTACTGCTGACGGGTTGTGCGAAAAAAGCGTCCTACGATTACACCGCGTTTAAAGAGAGCAAACCGAGATCGATTCTGGTGCTCCCGCCGGTGAACCATTCTCCGGATGTGAATGCCAGTCACAGCATGCTTTCTACCGTCACCGCACCGCTGGCTGAAGACGGCTTCTATGTCTTCCCGGTGGCCGTCGTTGAGGAAACTTTCAAGCAGAACGGCATAACCGGTGCGGAAGATATTCGTGCCGTCAGCGCCGCCAAACTGCGTGAAATTTTCGGTGCGGATGCCGCGCTTTACATTGATATAACCCGCTACGGCAGCACTTACATGGTGGTTTCCAGCGAAACCCGTGTGACCGCTAATGCCAAACTGGTGGATTTACGCAATGGCAAAGTGTTGTGGACCGGTAACGCCACCGCTTCTGACAGCGAAAATGACAACAACAATAACGGTGGGATCATCGGCATGTTGGTTCAGGCTGCCGTGAAGCAAATCTCCAGCACGATTTCCGACAAAGGTCATGATATCGCCGGGCTCACCAGCGACCGTCTGCTGAGTGCATCTCAGACCGACGGCCTGCTGTATGGCCCGCGCTCACCGAATTACGCTAAGCAGGCAATGCGATAAAGGCCTAAAGAAAGCCGCCCCTTACGAGACGGCTTTCTGGCTTACTTGCCCGATGCGTCAATTGTCACAGAGAGAGAATTATTGGAGATACTCCAACTTCCTTTGCCCTGAAACATTGCCGCTCCGGTGACAACGATAAAGATACAGATGTACCGTTTCATTGTGCGGTCCTTGCAAAGACCGCTTCACGTCAACACCACCGGTGATATCTCCGTGAAAACAAGCGCTGGGTTGCGCCTGCGTTGACGGTCATTGGACATCCTTTTCTGAAACCGGTGCCCGTTTGCTAAGACGGCGTAAAGGGCCGCCATAATCATACACTTGTTGTCGACCAACTTGACAAAATTGTTCAGAAAGCAGACTATGTTGTGGCTGGGTTGCGCTTGCGTTACATCAGTAACGAAGCCCGCTGGAAAGGCCGCTAACCTGACCAGCACAAAAAAACCACCTTCTGGTGGTTTTTTTGTTTCTGCAGTACGCAAATCTTATTCACCCATTCTCGGGTACGCATCGGCAATCTTATCGCCGGTAAAATGCGCCACCCACCCTTCGGGATTATCGAAAACGCGGATTGCCGTGAACGACGGAGAGCCGCCCATATCAAACCAGTGGCGGGTGTTGGCCGGTACGGAAATCAGATCGTTTTTCTCGCACAGGATCTGGAAAATCTTGCCGTTCAGGTGCAGACAAAACAGCCCTGCGCCTTCGACGAAGAAACGCACTTCGTCTTCACCGTGCGTATGTTCGGAAAGGAATTTAGTGCGCAGCACCTCGCGTTGCTCGTTGTCCGGCCGCATGCTGATCACGTCCCAGCTCTGATACCCCTTCTCTTCGACCAGTTTGTCGATTTCATGCTGATAAGCGGCAATCACGTCCTGCGGCTGCGGGTTTGCGCCTAAATCGCGGTCAGCCTGCCAGCGTTCGAAACGTACATCAATTTTGCTCAGTTCGGCGGCGATCGCGTCTCCGTCTCGGCTTTCCCACAACGGTGCGGAAGGATCCTGGTCACTAAAAATCGTTAATGCACTCATGGTCAACCCTCTTATAAGAATGTTTCTAAGGCTATCTGATCAAAACGATTAACCTGCAGATGATCGCTGAGTTCATCAGCGTCATCGCGGATCAGCTGACAGGTATTCCAGCCCGCTAAACGCGCGGCGTCCAGCTCCTGACGAATGTCCGATAAAAACAGTAAATCCTGCGGCGGCAATATCAGTTGTTCAGCGATGTTCTGATACGATTCCGTTTCACGCTTGGCACCGACGCGGGTATCGAAATATCTGCTGAACAGCGGCGTTAAATCACCGGCATCACTGTAGCCAAACAATAACTTTTGCGCGTCTACCGAACCTGAGGAATACACGCAAAGTTGCAGCCCCTCCGCTTTCCACGCTTCCAGCTGCGGCGCGACATCGGCATACAGATGTCCGCGAAAATCACCGTTTTCATAGCCGGTACGCCAGATGATGCCCTGCAATACTTTCAGCGACGTCGATTTCACGTCGTTATCCATATACGTAAAGAGCTGTTCGATCAGCGCCTCGACGCTGGCCTGTGGCCGGTCGATTTCAGCGCGTAAAGCGTCCAGGGCAGCGGCGACGTCCGGCTGTTCGTGCTCATGGCGCAGGAAGTCGGCGAGACGCTGCCGGGCATAGGGGAATAACACCTGGTGTACAAAACGGATATCCGTGGTGGTGCCTTCAATATCAGTGACAATAGCGCGGATCATTTAGCCTCCAGCAGGCGACGTTGCAGTTCACACTGGAATAAAAACTCCAGCCCCTCCAGATGGCGGCGCGCTTCGGCCACATCCCGCCCCCAGCACGTCAGCCCATGGCCACGCAGCAAAAAACCATACTGCAACGGTGTGTGCTCCGCTGACGTCATGATCTTCTGCGCCAGCGCAGCAATATCCTGGCTGTTGTCGAAAATCGGGATCACCACCTGATCAAGGTGCGAGGTCTGGCCGCTGAGCGATTTCTGCATCTCATAACCTTCCAGCACCAGCGCACCACTGCGTTCTGCCCGGGATAACACCGTCGAATTGACCGAATGGGTATGCAGCACCGCACCTGTTTCAGGATAGCGGGAATACAGCATGGTGTGCAGCCCGGTTTCCGCTGAAGGACGACGTCCGCCGGGTGCCAGGCCACTGTCGAGTTCCACCCGCAGGAAATCTTCTGCGGTCAGTGATCCCTTGTCTTTTCCCGATTCAGTGATCAGGCAATGGGCATCGCCTTCGCGCACGGACATATTGCCGCCCGTCGCCGGGCTCCAGCCCTTCTGTCCAATCCAGTGACAGGCCGCCAGCAGCGCGCCCAGTTGCAAATTCTCTGTCATCGTATTCCTGAAAAGCTGTGGGTTGAGGGACGAAGTTCGGGATGAAACTGACGATATATTCAATGTTATGCGGCTTAGACCGAATTGGCATTTAGCCATCTAAGCGTCTCGATTGCCAAATATTAACATCGTGTTATATTGTGAGCAACATCGCTATTTGCACACCTGACGCCTGTCAGGTCAACGGTCCAGGAGTACTGACCCGCCATGAGCACAGCAGCACTGATCCCCGAAAGTAAACTTCCTGCTTTAGGCACTACCATTTTTACCCAAATGAGTGCGCTGGCGCAGAAACACAATGCCATTAACCTGTCGCAGGGTTTCCCTGATTTCGACGGCCCCGAATACCTGAAAAACCGTCTGGCTTATCACGTCAGCCAGGGCGCGAACCAGTACGCCCCGATGACCGGCACGGCACAGCTGCGTGAGGCAATTGCCACCAAAACCGAACAGATTTACGGCTATGCACCGGATGCCACCACCGACATCACCATCACGGCGGGTGCGACAGAATCGCTGTATATCGCCATCACCGCGCTGGTATCGGAAGGTGACGAAGTGATTGCTTTCGATCCGAGCTATGACTGCTATGCTCCGGCGGTAGAACTGGCGGGCGGCGTAATGAAACGTATTCAGTTGCAGCCACCGGAATTCAAAGTTAACTGGGCGGAATTCGCGGATCACATCACTGATCGCACAAAGCTTGTGATCATCAACACGCCGCATAATCCGTCGGCCACCGTCTGGAGCCACAGCGACATTGAGCAGCTCTGGCAGAGCATTGCGGATAAGCACATTTTCGTGCTGAGCGATGAAGTGTATGAGCACATCTGTTTTGCGCCGGAAGGTCACGCCAGTGTGCTGCGTCATCCGGAACTGCGTCAGCGCGCCATTGCCGTGTCGTCGTTCGGTAAGACGTATCACATGACCGGCTGGCGTGTGGGCTATTGCGTGGCACCGGCGATAATCAGCGCTGAACTGCGCAAGGTTCACCAGTACCTCACCTTCTCCATCACCACGCCGGTTCAGCTGGCGCTGGCGGATATGCTGCGTGAAGCGCCGGAACACTGGCAGGAATTACCGGCCTTTTATCAGGCTAAACGTGACCGTCTCGCGCAGGGGCTGGCTAACAGCCGTCTGAAGGTCTTGCCGGGTCAGGGCACCTATTTCCTGCTGGCCGATTACAGTGACGTTTCCGATTTAGATGATGTTGCATTCTGCCACTGGCTGACTGAACATGCCGGTGTGGCGGCCATTCCGATGTCGGTTTTCTGCGCCGCGCCTTTCCCACATAAACTGATCCGGCTGTGCTTCGCCAAACAGGAAGCTACACTGGACGCGGCTTCGGAGCGCCTGTGTCAACTTTAAAACTGTCCGTATTGCAACAGCCATTGGTGTGGCTGGACGGCGAGGCTAACCTCGCACACTTCGACGGCCTGCTCGGTGCACTGACCGCACGCGACCTGATTGTCTTGCCGGAAATGTTCACCACCGGTTTCGCCATGCAGGCACCGGGCAGCGCATTGCCTGAATCGCGTGTCGTGCAATGGCTGCAACAGTGGGCGAAACAGCTCGGTGCAATGATCGGAGGCAGCGTGGCATTGAGCACCACGGAAGGCGCAGTGAATCGTTTTCTGCTGGTCGAACCGCAGGGTAAAGTGCATTTTTACGATAAACGCCACCTGTTCCGTATGGCGGGTGAACACAATTATTATGTGCCGGGAAAACGTCGTGAAATCGTGGAATGGCGCGGCTGGCGTATTCTGCCGCAAGTCTGCTATGACCTGCGTTTCCCGGTGTATTCACGCAACCGGCAGGATTACGATCTGGCACTTTACGTCGCCAACTGGCCGGCACCGCGCAGCCGCCACTGGCAGACATTGCTTGCCGCCCGTGCGATTGAAAATCAGGCTTATGTTGCCGGTTGCAACCGTGTCGGCCACGATGACAACGGCCATTACTACAGCGGTGACAGCCTGATTTTTAATCCGCAGGGTGAAGAACTGGCGCGTGCTGAGCCGGGCTCAGCGATGATTATCGATGCCGAGTTGTCGCTTGAAGCGCTACAGGATTACCGCGAAACCTTCCCGGCCTGGCGTGATGCCGATACTTTTTTGCTTCATGATTAAGAAGGTTTAGCGCTTAAACAGCCTTCACAAAAAAATGCCCCGGACGTCTCTGCCGGGGCATTTTTACTTTATACCGTTCTGTTGGGTGGCCGCCGCGGTTAATTTCCGCCGATAAAGTCCGCTTTACCAATATTCACGCCCAGATGGCGCAGAATGTTATACGCCGTGGTGATATGGAAATAAAAGTTAGGTATGGCAAATACTGTCACGTAGCTGTGTGCAGTAAATTTCATTTCACGGTTTCTGCCTTTCACCACGATCTCACGGGATTCATCGCCTTCCAGTTGCTGTGCGTCCACGCTTTCGATAAAACGCAGTGTGTTGGCGATACGTTCCTGCAATTGGGCAAACGTCACTTCGTTGTCTTCCATCGCCGGCGCGGTAATACCGGCCAGACGGGCAACCGCGCCTTTCGACATATCACTGGTGATCTGCACCTGACGCGCCAGCGGATACATATCTTCTGCCAGACGGGTATTCAGGACTTCTTCTTCTGATTTGCCGTTTTCCTTTGCCCATGCCTCGCCCTTTTCCAGTAATGCTGAAAGATTCTGTAAACCACGAACAAACTGTGCCGCTGTACTGCCATAAAGCGATGCTGACATGATGCTTCCTCAGTGAATGACGGGTTAGAACAACTTAGAACAACCGGCGCTACCTTAGCGCGTTCCGGTCTGAACAGCGTGACGTTTTATAGCAGTGAAGGATGGCGGAACGTCAGGTTTGCGACGTGCGCCGCTCTTTTTGTCAGCGCATGTAAAAACAACCCCCGGTGGATCAATTCTTGCATTTCCTACTCCCGCAAAAACATCTGACAGAGGACCCCTGATGACCATCACCTTTATTGCACACTCCACGCCCGAACCCGCGTTGTACGGCGCGATGGCAGCGATACTTGCTGAGCTACGCGCTTTGCCGCTGTGTCATTTTCCCGTCAGTCATGATGCGCAACGTTACCCGAATGCGCGCCAGCACGTGACGGCGCAGGGACAGGCAATAACCAGCGGGCTGGTGTGGCTGGAGCGCCTGACCGGGCGTGATGCGGGTGAGGAATCCGGCATTGAATCCCTGATTTATCGGGCACTTAAAGAAGATATCGTCGTGCCCTTGCGTGAACCGTTATCCGCAGAGTTGAACGCATTCATTACAGCACAGGGCATTGAAACTGAATCATTAACCGTGGTGCGCAATCAGGATAAATTCCAGCTGGAAGACTGCATCACCGGCAAAATTCGCAGTAACGGCTGGGGACGCGATGCCTTTGGCCGCTGGGCATTAGGTTCGGTTTCACAGCCGGTCATGCGGGCAGGAAAAACCCTGCGCGTGGCACTGGTGGGGGATGTTAGCGAGCAGCGCGACAGTTATCCGGCAATGCTCGCTGCACTGGGAGACGCCGCCGATGCACTGGCAATGAACATTGATGTTGTCTATGTGACATCCACGTTACTGGGCAGCCAGCTTGATTGCACACTGGCTGACGTCGACGGCATTATCTTCCCGGGCGCAACGATCACCCGCAGCGATGCGCAGGCCGGACCGCTGGCAACCGCCACCTGGGCACTGGAAAACCAGACCCCGGTGTTAGGGATTAATCAGGGCATGCATCAGATGATCACTGCGCTGGGGCAGAAAGTGCTCGGACAGGAACGTGTAGTCATGCACGGGCCATCAACGCTCGGCAGCCTGCAAACCGGTTTACCGCTGGCCGAACACACCCAGCCCCGTCTGGGAAATCATCCGGTCATCACCCGCCGCGGCACCCTGCTGGCCAATAAAACGGGCAATGAATTTTTGCTGCGCTACAACCAGCGCCGCTATCTGAATCCGCATTTACTGGCGGAGCTTGAAAGCGCAGGGCTGAACGTTTCAGGGTATGACGAAAGTGGTGAACAGGCGCAGGCTGTTGAGCTGAACAATCATCCGTTCTTTATAGGCGTTCAGGGGCAACCGGAGCTGACGTCACGACGCGAGCGGCCCAATCCGCTGCTGATGGCGTTTCTGCAACAGGTGCGCCAGTGCAACCGTGACCGCGATGTCAGTCACGCTGCACTGACCAAAAGCGTGCGTTTAAAACATCCGCACAGGCTGATGGGCTGATGACGACGCCGTCTAACTGCCGCGATAGGTGGAGCAGGAATAAGGACTGATCAGGAGCGGCAGATGGTAATGATCCTGTTCACCGGCGATCACCACATCAATGATCGCCGAGTGATAAAGCGTCTCACGACCGGTGGCGGCAAAATACGCGCCGATATCCGCACACAAGCGGTAATGCCCTGAGGCGACCGGTTCCGGTGTTAATTTTGCGGCACGACCATCGGCATCCGTTTGGGTTTCGCTGACAAGCGTGATGTTGTGCCCTTCCACCCTTTCCAGCCAGACGCGCACATTGGCCGCAGGCTGCCCTGACGACGTATCGAGAATATGGGTGGTGACTTTCGTTTTAGAAACAGAGGTCATGACTGAAATATCTCCTTTAAACGCAGCAAGGTAATTTCTTTGAGTTGTTGCGCCGTTTCGCGATCTTCATCGTCCGGTAAATTCTGTAGCCGCCGTTGCAGATTATCCAGAATCTGCTCTGCGCTGCGCCCTTTGGCGCGGATCAAAAATACCCGTCCGAAACGCTGTTCATAACGCAGATTACCGTCATGCAACGCATCAATCACTGCCTGCTGGCTGATATTGAGCGTCGCCTGTTCGCCACGGGAAAGCTGCGCTTCTTTGCCGGTGCCGCTGGCCCGTTCACCGATGCGCGGATGCGCAGACAGCGCGCGGGCAATGTCTTCCTGCGTCCAGTTGTCACAGGCCGCTTCGGCACAGCGCAGCACATCTTCCACAGAAGAATAAGGCCGCGCCTCACTGACCGTTTTCGCCCAGGCCGGAATACTGACCAGCGGGCGCAACAGGGAAACGGCTTCGGTTTCGGATAACGCATTGAACGCTTCCGGTGTCATAAATGTCCCTCACCAAAACTCAGCACAGTATTAATATATGCCTGCACCGCGAATGCCACATCACCGGAGGTAACAGACTCATCGGGATGATGGCTGATGCCGTCTTTGCAGCGCACAAATAACATGCCGACCGGCCAGCATTCGGCGATAGCAATCGCGTCGTGCCCTGCGCCGCTTGGCAGCAACATCGCCTGTCCCTGCAAGTGTAAAACGCTCTGGCTGAGACGATGCTGTAAGCCGGCGTGACATTCCGTCGCGCTGATGGCGTAAAACTGTTCGGCGGTAAACGTCAGCCCGCGACGTACAGCGATATCACGGCCCTTCGCCAGCAGCGTTTCCAGCAGTGCCGATAAATCATCATCACGCGGTCCACGCACATCCAGCGACAATTTCACCTGCCCCGGAATGACATTCACCGCGCCCGGCAGACATTCCAGCGTACCCACGGTTGCCACCGTATTGCGACCGGTGGCGGTGGTGATGCTTTCGATGGCCAGTGTCCATTCGGCTGCCGCAGTCAGCGCGTCCTGACGCTGCCCCATTGGTACGGTGCCGGCATGACCCGCATGACCGGTGAATTCACAATTAAGGCGACGCGCGCCATTAATCGCCGTGACCACGCCGAGCGGCACGTCCGCCGTTTGCAGGCACGGGCCCTGCTCAATATGCAATTCCAGATAGGCGCAAAAATCGCTGACCGCACGCTGTGATGCGCCGATATTCAGCGGATCCAGCCCGACGTGACGCATCGCCTGAGCAACCGTAATACCCTGCGCGTCCTGACGTTCCAGCCAGTCGGCGGGCCAGGTGCCGGTCAGTCCGCGACTGCCAAGCAGCGTGATGCCAAAACGTGTGCCCTCCTCATCGCAGAACCCGACGATTTCCACCGCCATCGGCAAACGGATGGCGTTCTGATGCAAATGCGCCACCACTTCCAGCGCGGTCAGCACGCCGAGCGGGCCGTCATAACGGCCGGCATTGCGCACGCTGTCAAGATGTGATCCCAACAAAATAGCCGGTGCCGACGCATCCAGCCCTTCATAACGCCCGCAGATATTGCCGACGCTGTCCTGCCAGACGCGCATCCCGGCGGCGCTCATCCATTCGCCCACCAGACGGTTGGCTTGCAAATGCTCCGGCGAAAGATACACGCGGGTCAGTTGCCCCGGCGTTTCGCTGATGGCGGCCAGTGCGTCGCAACGCGCCATCACCCTTTCAGCGGCAAGCTTTGCGCTTTCTGAAACCGCAGCCAGCGTAAAGGCTTCAGCCATTACTGACCTCCCGCGTAATGGTCCCAGGCGGCCTGCGCCCCTGCGCCGTATTTCGACGCAAAGCCCAGACGGTTAAGCACCGCTTCCAGCGCCACCAGCGTCTGCAGCACACAGTCTTTACGGGCGTTGTAGCCCATGGTGCCGATGCGCCAGATTTTTCCGGCCAGCGGGCCAAATGACGTACCGATTTCAATGCCGAAGTCATTAAGCATGATCTGGCGAACCTGTTCGCCATGAACGCCCGGCGGAATGACCACGCCGAGCACGTTGCTCATGCGGTTATTCAGGTCACCGAACACTTCCAGTCCCATGCCCTGAATGCCGGCCAGTAATGCGCCACCATGCAACTTGTGGCGTGCGATACCGGTATCCAGCCCCTCTTCCAGAATAATGCGTGCGCATTCGCGGGCTGCGAACAACATGCTGGTGGCTTCGGTATGGTGATTCAGACGCTCTGGCCCCCAGTAATCCATGATCATGCCCAGATCGAAATAGTTGGAGTAAATCATCTCTTCGTCACCGTCAGCATGATCCGCCGTACGGATGCCCTGCTCGACGCATTTACGGCGGCGGATTTGTTCTTCAAAGCGCGGGCTGATGGTGACCGGTGAGCTGCCTGACGGGCCGCCGAGGCATTTTTGTAAACCGGCAGATACCGCGTCTAACCCCCAGGCGTCGGTTTCCAGCGGATTGCCGCCAAAAGACGCCGTGGCATCGGAGTAGAACAGGACGCCGTGACGGCGGCAGATTTCACCCAGTTGTTCCAGCGGCTGCAACATGGTGGTGGAGGTGTCGCCCTGCACGGTCAGCAGCCAGCGCGGTTTCACCGATTTAATCGCATCTTCGATTTGCTGCGGGTCAAACACTTCGCCCCACGGCGCTTCGAGGGTGTGCACTTCGGCGCGGCAGCGGCGGGCAATCTCGCACAGCAAATGACCGAAGCGGCCAAATACCGGCACCAGTACTTTGTCGCCCGGACGGATACCGGAAAGCAGCACGGCTTCAATACCCGCGCGTGAGGTGCCGTCGATCAGGAACGTCCACTGATTGTCGGTTTTATACAGCGCACGGTACAGCGCCATAACTTCGTTCATGTAGCCGGTCATCACCGGATCATATTGCCCGACCAGCTGGCTCGCCATCGCCCGCAGCACGCGCGGATCGGCATTGATGGGCCCCGGCCCCATCAGCAGACGGGTTGGCGGGTTGATTTGTCCGGGAGTAATGAAATCTGACATAGTTAATCCTTTACAATGTTAGCTTGCTGCAGCCTCATTTAAGCCGCGTACGGATGCGATAAATTGTCTCAGCTCGGGGGTTTGCGGATTGGCAAACAACGTCCGGCTTTCGCCCTGTTCCCACACGGTGCCCTGATGCATAAACACCACGCGGTCGCCCACTTCACGGGCAAAATTCATTTCGTGCGTCACCAGTACCAGCGTCATGCCTTCTTTCGCCAGTTGCTCGAGCACTTTCAATACTTCGCCGACTAATTCCGGATCCAGCGCTGAGGTGATTTCATCACACAACAGCACTTTCGGGTTCATGGCCAGCGCACGCGCAATCGCCACGCGTTGCTGCTGACCGCCGGAAAGGCTGGATGGGTAATAATCCATGCGATCCGCGAGGCCCACTTTCGCCAGCATCTGTGCGGCCAGTTCACGGCACTCAGCGGCAGATTTTTTCAGCACCCGGCGTGGTGCCAGCATGACGTTTTCCAGCGCGGTCATGTGCGGGAAAAGATTAAAACTCTGGAACACCATGCCAACGGAACGGCTGATATCACGCGCCTGGGAATCGCGGTCGGTAATGGTCATTCCGCCCAGTTTAATGCTGCCTTCCTGATAACCTTCGAGCCCGTTCATGCAGCGCAACAACGTGCTTTTCCCTGAACCGCTGCGACCGATGATCGAAATCACTTCGCCGCTGTCGATATCCAGATCCACGCCTTTCAGTACGTGGTTCTGGCCGTAAAATTTCTGAACCTGATTGATGGTGATCAGCGGCATTACTGTTTCTCTCCACGCAATGATTTTTCTAAATGCTGGCTGTAACGGGACAGCGGATAGCACATCAGGAAGTAGCCCAGCGCCACTAATCCAAACACTTTGAACGGCTGATAGGTCACGTTATTGAGCATGGTTCCGGCTTTGGTCAGTTCGACAAAACCGATAATCGAAGCCAGCGCGGTACCTTTCACCACCTGCACGGAAAATCCGACCGTCGGCGCAATAGCAATGCGCAGCGCCTGCGGGGTGATCACCCGCCATAGCGTCTGGCCAAAATTCAGGCCGAGACAGCGCGACGCTTCCCACTGGCCTTTCGGTAACGCGGCAATACTGCCGCTCCAGATATCCACCAGATAAGCGCTGGTATACAGCGTCAGCGCCAGCGCGGCAGCAGTCCACGGGCTGACGTTGATCCCGAACAGCCCCAGCCCGAAGAAAGCCAGGAACAACTGCATCAGCAACGGCGTGCCCTGAAACAGCTCGGCATAAAGACGCACAAACCTTCCGGGCCAGCGGCGTTTGGTGAGACGCAGTAGCAGCAACGGCAACGTCACCAGCGTGCCGCCAATAAAGGCAGTCAGCGACAGCAACAATGTCCAGCGCGCCGCCAGCAGGAGATTGCGCACAATGTCCCAGTCGGTGAAGGTCATCATCAGTTTTCACTCCCAAAGACACGGCGTCCGGCCAGCAGCAGCAACTGACGCATTGCGACGGACAGCATCAAATAGAACAACGTGGTGACCAGATACACTTCAAAACTAAGGAATGTACGCGACTGAATTAAGTTTGCGGCAAACGTCAGTTCTTCATAGGACACCTGCGAGACCACAGAAGACCCGAGCATCACGATAATGCACTGGCTGACCAGCGACGGATAAATGCGTTTCAGCGACGGCGGCAGCACGATACGCAGGAACGTCTGGCTGCGGGTTAATCCCAGCACACGTCCGGCTTCCCACTGGCCTTTCGGCGTCACCTGAATACCGGCGCGGATAATCTCCGTGCTGTACGCACCGAGGTTAATCAGCATCGCCAGCAACGCCGCTTCACCGGCGGTCATTTTCAGGCCGATAGCCGGCAGGCCAAAGACAATGAAAAATAACTGCACCACAAACGGCGTATTACGGATGGCTTCGACATACACGCCCCATACCGCACGCAGGGTTTTATGGTTGCCGCAGCGGATGGCCGCGCCGCAAATGCCGATTGCGACACCGCCAACCGTTGCCATTACCGTCAGCTCAATGGTGGTCCATAAACCGGCCAGCAGTTCCGGCATATAAGGCCATAGCGCGCTAAAGTTAAGCTGATAGGTCATGAAAGATCTCCGTCAAACCCTGATTACGCGCCGATGGAAGCAGGCAGCGGTGCCTTCATCCATTTTTCAGACAGCGTATTCAGCGTCTTGTCTTTGATGCCTTCGGCGATCAGTGCATTCACTTTGTCTTTCAGCGCAGGCTCGTCTTTACGCAGACCCACGTAGCACGGCGAATCTTTCAGCATCACTTTGGAAACCGGTGCCTTGGCCGGATTCATGCGGGCAATGGCTGCCACCACCAGGTTACCGGTGGCGATGTATTCCACCTGACCGGACAGGTATGCAGACAGCGTAGTGTTGTTGTCTTCATAGCGCTGAATTTTGGCATCTTTCGGCGCCACGTCTGTCAGTGCCAGATCTTCCACGGCACCACGGGTCACGCCGATGGTTTTACCGGACAGCGCTTTCAGGTCGGACAGTTTGTCCCCCTGCGCACCAAACACGCCGAGGAAGAACGGTGCGTAGGCATTGCTGAAATCGATGACTTTTTCGCGCTCAGGATTTTTACCCAGGCTTGAAATCACCAGATCGACTTTATCCGTTTGCAGATAAGGTACGCGGTTGGCGCTGGTGACCGGCACCAGTTGCAACTTAAGTTTCATCTTATCGGCCAGATAATGTGCCATATCGATGTCATACCCTTCCGGCTGCAAGTCCTTGCTCACCGAACCAAACGGCGGGAAATCCTGAGGAACGGCCACGCGCAGTACACCGCGTTTCTGAATATCCTGTAACTGATCGGCCATGACGGCAGATGCCTGAAGCACCAACATTGCCGCACCTGCCCACATCAACAGCCGTTTGTTCATGTTCATAGATTATCTCCGGTGAAAGGTTTTTGAAACGATAGATTCTTATATTTATAACTCTGCAACGAATGTGCCAAAACCAGCACAGCGGAAAAAATGCGGACAAAATCACGGTACCACAAGGAATTAGAAAACGGAGGATACGATCAGGAGGGATTTTTTGCCCTGAACCAGGGCAAAAGGACTGAAAAGAAGACAATCATGACGCACTAAAAATGTGCAAAAGCACCAGAAAAGCGCTCAGTTTGTTCTGCAAACGGGAATCAGCGCTGCTCAAGCTCATCCAGATCGTTATACAAATCGCTTATCTGATGAATGCGCTGCCGGCCTGAGGTGAGCATCTCGTGCAGCAATGCGTTGCTGAGTAAATTCGCCAGACTCATGGCGGAAGAATAGCTGTCAAACGCCGATACGCTGTCGAGAGGCGCGGCCAGATGCCAGGTTGCCAGTGGGATCAGCGTCTGGGCCTGCGGCTCGCAGATCAACAACACCGGCACGCCCATCGTCTGTAATTGCGTGAGAACTGCCTTCGCCATGCGCGGCCTGCGGCGGAAGGCGACGAAAATCACCACATCCTGCACAGTCAGATCCACCAGTTCTTCAGCCAGCGTCTGGCCCGGTTGCGGCATCATCATCACGCCAGTGCGTACCTGAATCAGTTGCTGACGCAAATGCAGCGCCACCGGATAACTGTTGCGAAAGCCCAGCAGGCGCACCTGACGCGCCTGACTGAGGGCGGCGATCAGCGCGCCAAACTGTACGCCATCAATCTGATTAATCCACTGCGTCAGGTTGGCCATTTCCTGCTTATAGTGCCGCGATAACAAAGTGTTGCCCTGCACCGCATCGCGACTGTCCGTCAGCGGCATACCGCTCTGGCGCAGGGTGCGCATTTCATCGCGCATGTCACGGTAACTCGGATATCCCAGGCGCTTGAACAGCCGGCTGACCGTGGCTTTCGACACGCCGCTCAGCCGTGCCAGTTCGGCGCTGTTATAACTCATCAGGTCGTCAATACTGGCAAAAATAAAGTCGGCCACCCGCTGTTCCTGCGGCGTCAGTTCTGCGTAATGGTCACGCAGACGTTCATCAATCTGTTTCATCCCCGTCCCTTTTGTAACCAATGTTTCAGCGGAACATACCATGCACTATGCTTGCCAATGCAAGCTAAATTATGAGTGAAAGCGTGAAGATTCTGCCGATGTGGAACACCTCTTGCTTAACTTTATCCCTACGCGCCCACATCCCTGCATGCGCGGGCAGCATAAAAAAAGTGTTTCAAAAAGGACATCGCATGATTAACAGTAACAGCGCGCCGCTGGGCATGGCGGTCACACCCCATCATCTGGCGAGCCAGAGTGCGCTTGCAGTATTGCGCGAAGGCGGCAATGCCATCGAGGCGATGGTGGCGGCGGCCGCGACAATTGCCGTGGTCTATCCGCACATGAACGGTCTGGGCGGCGATGGCTTCTGGCTGATTGTGCCACCGCAGGGAAACCCGGTGGCAATAGATGCCAGCGGTGCCGCAGGCTCCCTCGCCACTCTCGATTTCTATACCGGTGAAACGCATATTCCGCATCGGGGACCGAAAGCCGCGCTGACAGTCGCAGGCACTGTCGGCGGCTGGCAGGAAGCGCTGAATGTGTCGGCTGAATTTGGCGGCGAGCAAAAACCGCTCTCCCGCCTGCTGCGTGATGCCATTCGTTACGCTGCTGACGGCATTCCGGTAACAGCCTCGCAGGAAGCTGCGACCCGTGCCAAACAACACGAACTTGAAAATTTCAGCACCTTCGCCGACGTTTTTCTGCCTAATGGCGATGTCCCCCGCGCCGGAAATCGCTTTACCCAGCCGCAACTGGCGCAGACATTATCGATGCTGTGCGAGGACGGGCTGAACAGTTTCTATCGTGGTGAGCTGGCCGACAATATGGCCGCCGACATGGAAAAGCTCGGCATGCCGGTCACCCGCGCTGATCTCGCGGCTTACAAGCCCCAGCGTCGTGTGCCGCTGCGCCTCAAACACAGTAAAGGCGAAATCTACAACCTGACACCGCCGACGCAGGGGCTGGTTTCACTGGCGATCCTCGGCCTGACTGACCGCCTGCCGCTGGAAACCCTGGATGAAAGTGCGACGATTCACAGCATTGTTGAAGCCACCAAACTGGCGTTCGGCCTGCGTGACCGTTTTATCACCGATCCGCGCATGATGACGCAGGATGCCCAGAGCCTGTTGGATCCCCAATATCTGGATGCCCTCGCCACCCGCATCAAACCCCACAGCGCTGCCGACTGGGGCAAAGGTAAAGGACCGGGCGATACCGTCTGGATGGGTGTGATGGACAGCAGCGGACTGGCTGTTTCTTTTATCCAGAGTATTTATCACGAGTTCGGCAGTGGCGTGGTGCTGCCGGGCAGCGGCGTGTTGTGGCAAAACCGTGGCGCGTCCTTCAGCCTCGATGCCGGGCATTTACTGGCGCTGGCGCCGGGCAAACAACCGTTCCATACCCTTAATCCTGCCGCCGCACGCTTATATGACGGGCGCACGATGGTTTACGGCTCAATGGGGGGAGACGGACAGCCGCAGACGCAGGCCGCCGTGTTTATCCGCCATGTGGTCCAGGGACAATCGTTACAGCAGGCGATCAGCGGCCCGCGCTGGCTGCTTGGCCGTACCTGGGGCGAGAGTTCGGATTCACTGAAACTGGAAAGCCGTTTTGCCTATCCGACGCTGGCGGGCCTGAGACAGCGTGGTCACGACGTCGAACTGTTGCCAGATTTCAGCGAAGCCGTCGGCCACGCTGGCGCGATCGTCCGCCATACCAACGGCATGTTTGAAGGGGCCTCCGACCCGCGCAGCAACGGCAGCGCAGCCGGATTTTGATCAGAGTTCGCTCATGAAAATTGATAAGGAAGCAGCATGAAAGAAACATCCGCAGCGACCAGCTGGGCCGCCTATATCTGCCAGATGGAATCCGTTCTGGCGCTGGAACTCGACGACGCACGTCGTCAGGAATTGCTGGTGCAGTTCAGCCGCATCGCCCAAATGGCGCAACCCCTGATGGATTTACCGCTCGATGCCCGACTGGAGATTGCCGGGGTATATCGCGCATGAAATCGCTTGATCACTTTACGATAAGCCAGTTACATCGGGCACTTGCGCAGGGGGATATCTCCGCCAGGGAAATAGCCACTTTCGCGCTTGATGCCATTGAACAGGCGAATCCGGTCATCAATGCTTATACGCATATCACCCGTGAACGCATGCTGAGTGAAGCTGCAAAAGTTGATAAAATCCGGGCCAGCGGCGCAACATTGCCTCCGCTGGCGGGTATTCCTTATGCAGTGAAAAACCTGCTGGACGTGGCCGGGGAAGTGACGCTGGCAGGCGCAAGCCTTAACAGCAACAATGCCGCCGCACGTCAGGACGCCTGGACGGTTTCACGCCTGACCTCACAGGGTGCAATGCTTTCCGGCATGCTGAATATGGATGCTTACGCGTACGGCTTCACCACGGAAAACAGCCATTATGGCACCACCCGTAACCCGCGGGATCTGTCGCGTGTGGCCGGTGGCTCTTCCGGCGGTTCGGCCGCTGCCGTCGCTGCCGGGCTGGTACATTTCAGCCTCGGCAGCGATACCAACGGTTCGATCCGCGTGCCGTCCTCGTTAAGCGGTATTCTGGGCCTGAAGCCCACCTTCGGGCGGATTTCACGTCGCGGCAGCCAGCCGTTTGTTGCCAGCCTCGATCACATCGGGCCGATGGCCCGTTGCAGCGAAGATTTGTCGCAGGTTTATGATGCCATTCAGGGCACGGATCCGCAGGATCACTTCCAGGCCGATAAGCCTGTGACCGGGACATTTTCACTGCTTAAACGCGGGCAGGAAGGTTTGCGCAGTGCCGTTTTGGGCGGATATTTTTCCACCTGGTGCGATGATCACGCCAAAGTAGCCGTATGTCAGGTCGCGCAGGCACTGGGAGCGCAGGAAGAAATTGAAATGCCACAGGCCGAACTGGCGCGTTCCGCTGCGTTTATTATCAGTGCGTCGGAGGGCGGCAATCAGTATTTGCCAAAACTGCGCAGCATACCGGAACAGTTTGAGCCGCTGTCGCGCGAGCGCTTACTGGCGGGGGCGATGATCCCGGCGGCATGGTATGTTCAGGCACAGCGTTTCCGTCAGCAGTTTCAACAGCAAATCTTGTCCTTGTTCGATCATTGGGACATTCTGATCGCGCCTGCCACACCGTGTCCGGCGACCCTCATTGGTCAGGAAACCTTTCACATCAACGGTCAGGATCTGCCAACGCGCGCCAGTATGGGTATGCTGACGCAGCCGATTTCGTTCCTCGGCCTGCCGGTGGTAACGGTGCCGGTCACCACATCAACCGGTCTGCCGATAGGATTACAACTGATAGCGCCACCGTGGCGCGAAGACCTTTGCCTGCGCGCTGCCCGGGCGCTTGAGCAGCAGGGGATCGTGAAAGTCAGCAGTTCTCCGGTGATGCCCGCCTGACAGCCTGCATCCCCGTTTTCCAGGGTGAAGTGAAAAGAGTAAAGAGAGTCACTATGAAAACTGAACATATCGACCGCCCGGCGATCCTTGCCGAAATGAACGCGGCATTTTATCGCTATGAACAGGCGCTGATCACTAACGATACCGCCGTCCTCGACGAACTGTTCTGGCACGACCCGCGTACCGTGCGCTACGGCGCGGGAGAAAATCTTTACGGCATTGACGCCATCCGCGCATTCCGCATAGCACGATCGTCACAAGGGTTAGACCGGGAACTAGTCAATACCACCATCACCACTTTTGGCGACGACATGGCGGTCACCAGTACGGAATTCCGCCGGGAAGGCAGCGACAAGATTGGCCGTCAGCAGCAAACGTGGGTGAAGATGCCAAGTGGATGGAAGATTGTGGCGGCCCATGTGAGTCTGATGGTTTGACCGAACCATTGGGCGGTTCAGCTTTGGAAAGCTGAGGAAACTTTTTTTCGGTTTCACCGAAGGGGAGTTTTGGTTACCACCGAGGGGAAATCTGAACGGTGATAATTTCGGTTTCTCAATAATAGCGATCACTTATCGCGCTGCGCCGAAACCGCCCAAAAGGGGAAAGTGCTTTTCCCCTTTTGGATTTCCCCTCGCTGTTACAACACGCGCTTCGCTCGCTGGCTATGTTCCAGTTACCACCGTGACAGGCTGGAAATCTTGCCGCTCTGCGGTTCCTTCTCTCGGTCTTCGAGCCATAGGTCTCGAAGCCGCTCCGTTCAGCAAGATTTCTGAATCGCCCGTGGGCTTTTTAAAAAAATATAGTGAGGTTGTGAAGTTGAAGCCTGAGGCCGGTTCCAAAATCGCGCCGGAGGAGAGGTGGAAAACCGCGCGTCTTTTTGCGCGGGTTGTAACCCGAACAGAGGGCACCGCGGAGCGGCGGGATTTTGCGGCTATCGCTATGGCTTATGAAACATAGCCAACGAGCAGAGCGCGCAGTGAAAGAGCCTGGGATTCTTAAGGGGTGCGGCGATAGGCGCCCCTTAAGGCCAGTTTGGGCGGCGAGCCCAAGGTTTTGAATTTGAATTTGAATTTGAATTTCGGGATTAAACACCGAAATGTTTAACCCAGTGATCCGCAATGTCCTGCCGTTTACACACCCATACCTTCTCATGTGACCCGATGTAATCGAGAAACCGCTGTAAAGCCCGAAACCGCCCCGGGCGGCCCAATATCCGGCAGTGCATCCCGACCGACATCATTTTCGGCGAGGTTTCGCCTTCTTCGTACAACACGTCAAACGTGTCTTTCAGATAAGTGTAAAACTGCTCACCCGTGTTGAACCCCTGCGGGGAGGCAAAACGCATGTCGTTGGTCTCCAGCGTGTAAGGGATCACCAGATGCTGTTTCGTTTCACCATTTTCCAGTTTGACCGGCGTCCAGAACGGCAGATCATCGCCGTAATAATCGCTGTCATACTGGAACCCACCCGACTCTACCACCAGCTGGCGCGTATTCGGGCTGTCGCGTCCGGTATACCAGCCGGACGGTGCTTTGCCGAACAAATCGCGCAGAACGGTAATCGCTTTTTGCATGTGCTCCGCCTCCCCGGCTTTGCTCATGTCCTGATAATGGATCCAGCGCCAGCCATGGCTGACGACGTCGTAATCCGCCGCCTTGATCGCGCTGACGATTTCCGGATTGCGGGCCAGTGCCATCGCCACGCCGAAAACGGTCAGCGGTAAGCCGCGTTTCTGAAACTCATTGTGGATGCGCCAGAAACCGGCACGCGAGCCGTATTCGTACAGCGAATCCATCGACATGTGGCGGTCAGGGAAACTGGCGGCACCGATGATGTCCGATAAAAATTGTTCGGAACCTGCATCACCATGCAAAACGTTGTTCTCGGCACCCTCTTCATAATTGAGAACAAACTGCACCGCAATGCGGGCGTTGCCCGGCCAGTTGGCATGCGGCGGGCGTCCGGCGTAACCGATTAAATCGCGCGGATAGGCATCCGTAAAACCGTACTCAAAATCAGACATAATTATCTCTCAGATTCAGCCCGGCAAAGCGGCCAGACAAGGGTTTTTCAAGGGGATAATCCAGATCACCATGTTTACCGGTCGTCAGACGCAGAGCAGCCAGTGACTCGACCATTTTGACCGCCGCGCTGACGCCGTCGATTACCGGCATATTCAGCTCGAGTGTCAGTTCCTGCGCCAGATCAGCCATTCCGCCACAACCGAGGACAATCGCTCCGCTGCCGTCAGATTTTTTCGCCGCGATACACTGCCTGCGGACTTTTTCCTGCGCCAGCCCGCTGCCGTCTTCCAGCGATAGCACCGGCAGATCGATAGCGTGTAAAGCCGCGCAATGGCGTTCGAATCCATATTGATGCAACAAATGCCGGGCGATTGTCAGCGTACGCGGCAAAGTGGTCACGATAGAAAATCGCGTCGCCAGCATCGTTGCCAGATGCATCGCCGCTTCGGCAATACCGATCACCGGTGCACGCGCCAGCTCGCGGGCGGCCAGTAATCCCGGGTCACCGAAACAGGCAATAATATGCCCGTCGACACCGGCATCGCGCCCCGCTTTTATCTGCTGTAATACGCCGAGCACGGCAATCGCTTCATCGAAATGCCCTTCAATTGACGGTGCACCTTCTTCAGGGCAAACGGCCAGAATGTTTGTTTCCGGCGCCGCAACCGAACGGGCTGTTTGTGCCATGATCCCGGTCATCGCCTGGCTGGTATTCGGGTTGATCAGTTGTATACAAAGTGATTTGACCATCAGCCTGATTCCTTGCCGGTAACGGGTTTGTGCGTGGCAAAAATCTGCGCAAAATCGGGTGTCTGCCCGCTGTGCTGCTCAAAGTGCAGGCTGGCCACGATGCTGTCGAAATGGTGTGCCATGCTCGCGGTCAGCCCGGCAACATCGCGTTTTTTCAGCAGTTCAATAAGGTCATCATGGTCATGACAACGGCAACCCTGCTGCCACGGTGCACCCCAGGCGGCAATTGCCAGCGAGGAACGCAGGGTCAGTTGCGAGACAGACTCAGTAAGTACTTTATTACCGGAAATGGCCTGAAGCTGAACGTGGAACGCGGCGGAAAGGCGGATCGCAGCGGCACCATTACGTTCATCGTGAGCACGCTTTTCTTCCTGCACCAGTTTTTTCAGCGCCACCAGATGTGGCGACTGGCAATGAGCAATGACCAGCGGCAGGTTGGCGCACTCCAGGATTTTACGGGTCGCGAACACATCGCGCGATTCTTCCGCATCCGGGGTGGTGACATGCGCACCACGCTTGGGCAATAACGTCACCAGTTGCACTGCGGCAAGGCGCTGCAGGACACGGCGGATCCCCGTGCGGCTGACTGAAAACACCTCTGCCAGCGCTTCTTCCGGCAATTTGCTGCCCGGTAAAAGCTGGTGTTCCACGATAGATTTCACCAGCGCGTTATAAATATGGTCGTCCTTATCCTCGGTAAAATAGGCCGTATTCAGCCCGTTCCAACTGGTCATTGCCGTTACTCCGTATACCGTTCGAGAGATTAATCGTATACATGAAAGTGATTTTTTGTATACAAAAAATGAAATTTGGCCTGATTCATGCAGTGCTCCTGTGACTGCTTTTTAACTTTGGACAGCCGGCAGCCGGCTTCCGACTTTCACATGTTGTTTATGACAGGAGCACGATTTATGCCAAATCAGGAAATCACCTCCGCCACGGCGCCATCTGAACAGAGCGCCGGGATCATCAAACCTTATTACAGCCCGAAGCTGTGTAACGATGATTTAGCACCGACGCGTGACCAAAACTGGAGCTGGTACAACATATTTTCTTTCTGGATGTCCGATGTACACAGTATGGGCGGCTATGTTGTAGCCGCGAGCTTCTTTACGCTCGGCCTGACCAGCTGGCAGGTTTTGCTGTGTTTGCTGTGCGGGATTTGTATCGTGCAGATTTGTGCCAATCTGGTGGCGAAACCAAGCCAGCAGGCCGGTGTACCTTACGCGGTGATTTGCCGTCAGGCATTTGGCGTGTTCGGGGCGAATATTCCGGCAGTGATCCGCGGGCTGATCGCTTTCGCCTGGTACGGCATTCAGACCTATCTGGCGGCTAACGCGTTAATGCTGGTATTGCTGAAGTTCTTCCCGTCGCTGACGCCAATGACCCTCCCGCACTGGCTGGGATTGTCGGCGCTGGGATGGGTATGTTTCGGCATCATGTGGGTATTGCAGGCGATGGTGTTCTGGCACGGGATGAGCGCAATTAAGCGTTTTATCGATGTGGCAGGCCCGGCGGTGTATGTCGTTATGCTGCTGCTGGCGGGTTGGATCCTGTATAAAACCGGCCTGAGCAATATCTCTTTCACGCTGTCGACTAAAACCCTGACCGCCGGCCAGCAAGGCTGGGAGATGCTGACCGCCACAGCGCTGGTGGTGTCTTACTTCTCCGGTCCGTTGCTGAACTTCGGCGACTTCTCACGTTACGGCAAAAGCATGGGCGAAATCCGCCGCGGTAACCGCTGGGGCCTGCCGTTTAACTTCCTGCTGTTCTCGATTGTGACCGTCGTGATCGTTTCAGGGACACAATCCCTGTTCGGGCAGATGATCACCGATCCTATCGAAACCGTCAGTCGTGTTGGCAACAGCGTTGCGGTGGCACTTGGCCTGCTGACGATGATTATCGCGACCATCGGTATCAATATCGTGGCGAACTTTGTTTCACCGGCATTCGACTTCTCTAACTGCTCACCGCAGAAAATCAGTTTCCGTACCGGCGGGATGATCGCTGCTGTCGGTTCTGTTCTGCTGACACCGTGGAACCTGTTTCAGTCACCGGAAATCATTCACTACACGCTGGATGTACTGGGATCGTTAATCGGACCCTTGTTCGGGATTTTACTGGCCGATTATTACCTGATTAAGCGCGGGCATATGGATGTGGATGCGCTGTTTAATGCCACGCCTTCGGGTCGTTATTGGTATCGCAACGGATTCAACCCGAAAGCGATTGCCGCGCTGGTGCCCGCCGTGGTGATCGGTCTGATTATCAGCTTTACGCCAGGCCTGCATCAGGTCGCGAATTTTAGCTGGTTTATCGGTGCGTTTCTGGCCGGTGGCTTTTACCGTTATATCGCCCGTCATGACCGTGCAACCAGCGGCGAAATGCGCTTTATGAAGACTGAGGTGGAATAAATAAATCGGTACGACAGGGAAGAAAAAAGCCAGGATGGCTGAAACGACGAAGCCCTGAGTGATTTCTCACTCAGGGCTTCTGAATAGTGGCGGAACGGACGGGGCTCGAACCCGCGACCCCCTGCGTGACAGGCAGGTATTCTAACCAACTGAACTACCGCTCCGCGCTGTGTTCTGGTTAAGAACGGAGCGGATATTAAGGAATGGCTGCCTTTACGTCAATGCTTTTCCTGATATTTTCAATCAACCGCACAGTTTTTCCGCAGTCTGGTGCGTTTCAATCCGAAAGACCGGATAAGCGGCTTACGAACGCCATAAACAGTTACCGCCCTTTTTAACCACTAAATCTAAACGTTCTTCATGCCACGCCAGTTCCTGCTCTGTGGCAGCGATAACTTTCAATCCGGAGGCTGGCCGCGCCACGCGCTGGATCCCTAATCCGTCCGCGCCGGTATTTTGCTCGCCTTCGTGGCTGAATTTAATGCTGGTCTGGCCGCCGGTCATCATCAGATAAACTTCGGCAAGAATTTCGGAGTCAAGCAACGCGCCGTGCAGCGTACGCTTGCTGTTGTCGATCAGGTAGCGATCACTCAGCGCATCGAGATTGTTACGCTTACCGGGGAACAGCTTACGCGCCATCGCCAGGCTGTCGGTAATTTTACAGAACGTTTCGGTTTTCGGCAGGTCACGGCCGAGCATGTCGAACTCGTAATCCATAAAGCCGATATCAAACGTTGCGTTATGAATGACTAATTCGCCGCCGCGAATGTATTCAATAAAATCGTCAGCGATGTCGGCAAACGTCGGTTTATCGGCGAGGAATTCATCACTGATGCCATGAACGCCAAAAGCCTCCGGATCCACCAGACGATCGGGTTTGAGATAAACATGGAAATTACGCCCTGTCAGGCGACGGTTAATCACTTCAACAGCACCGATTTCGATAATCCGGTGCCCTTCATAGTGGACGCCGAGTTTATTCATACCGGTAGTTTCGGTATCGAGGACGACGATCCTGTTAGAGGTGTTTTGTAAATCCATGGCTCATTATCCAACGCTGACAGTCAGTTGCAGAAACGATCTGCCCGGCACGAAAATAAAATCTCGCGCCAGGCACTTTAGCTTACGCAGGGATTTGCTGTGTAATGCAGTGGATGTTACCACCGCCCAGCAAAATTTCACGGGCAGGAACGCCGGTGATTTTGTACTCAGGGTACATTTCAGCCAGTAAATTCCCGGCCTGCTGATCCGTTGTCGCATCCAGCAGCGGGAAGATGATGTGGTTATTGCTGATCAGGTAATTGACGTAAGACGCCGCAAGCCGGTTGCCTTCCACACGCTCAATGGCCGTGCCCGGCAACACGCCGACAGTTTCTTCCGCAGTAGCATGCATGACAGGAGGTGAGGGCATTTTCCAGATTTTCAGGCTGCGACCTTGAGCATCTTTCGCCGCTTCCAGCACTTTCAACGCCGCCGCAGAACGCGCGTATTGCGGATCTTGCTCGTCGTCAGTCCAGTGCAGCGCCACTTCGCCCGGACGAACAAAGCAGCACATGTTGTCGATGTGCCCGTCAGTTTCGTCATTGAACACGCCGTCTTCCAGCCAGATAAATTGCTTCACGCCGAGGTATTTCTGCAACTGCGCTTCTATTTCAGCTTTCGAAAGATGAGGATTACGGTTCGGATTGAGCAGGCATTCTGCGGTGGTCAACAAGGTGCCTTCGCCGTCAACATGAATGGACCCCCCTTCCAGCACCAGGTCTGTCGACACATAGGGAATGTGCTGATAGTTCGCCACCTGACGGGCAACCCGTTGATCGCGTTCCCAGCTCGAATACAGACCGCCGTTGAAGCCGCCCCAGGCATTGAATGTCCAGTCGATAGCCAGACGCTCGCCTTGCGGATTGACCACAATCGTCGGGCCGGTATCACGCATCCAGGCATCGTCGCTTTCCATTTCCACCAGGGTAATCTGCGCCGGCATCACTTCGCGTGCGTTGGCCATTTCTGCTGCCGGAACCGCCATAAATACTGGCGTTTGAGTCGCAATCGCTGCCGCCACATTGGCGAAAGCCAGCTGTGCCGGACGTCCGTTGGAGCGCCAGTTATCGGTGCGGTAAGGCCAGATCATCCAGACAGCCTGCTGCGCGGCCCATTCAGCGGGCATCACAAAACCTTCAGCCTGAGGATTGATATCAATAGAAGACATCAGTTATTTCCTTGTTGAACCGTCGGATGTCGCGATGGCGCCATACATTTCAGGACGGCGGTCGCGGAACAGACCCCACGATGCGCGTTGTGCAGCGATAGCATCCAGATCAAAGGTATGAACCAGCACAGCTTCGTCGGTTTTGTTGGCTTGTTCAACCAGCGCACCGGTTTGATCAGCAATGAAGGAAGAGCCGTAGAAGGTCATTTCATAATCAGGAATAAATTTGCTTTTTTCCGTGCCGATACGGTTAGAGGCAATCACCGGCACAAGGTTAGCCGCAGCGTGGCCCTGCTGAACACGGGTCCAGTGTGGCTGGCTGTCGATTTCCGGATACGCCGGTTCAGAACCAATCGCCGTCGGATAGAAGATGATTTCCGCACCCTGCAATGCCAGGCAACGTGCGGTTTCCGGGAACCATTGATCCCAGCAGATGCCTACGCCGATTTTCGCATAGCGGGTGTTCCACACTTTGAAACCGGTATCGCCCGGAATGAAAAATTGTTTTTCCTGATAGGCCGGTCCGTTAGGAATATGCGTTTTGCGATAGACATCCAGCACACTGCCGTCAGCATCAATCATGACCAGCGAGTTGTAATAAGCATTATTGCACTTCTCAAAGAAGCTCAGAGGAAGCACCACTTCCAGTTCTTTTGCCAGTGCGGAGAAATGACGAATGAGCGGGCTGTCAGTCAGTTCTTGCGCCAGACTGTAATGCTCAGGGCTCTGATCAATACAGAAGTAAGGCGCAGCAAAAAGTTCCTGAATCAGAATAACTTGCGCACCCTGGTTATGGGCCTGGCGAACCAGCTTTTCGGCGTTAACAATATTCTTTTCCAGATCCCAGCTGCAGCTCATTTGTGTTGCAGAAACCGTTACATTTCTCATCAGACATCCTTAAAGCATTGAAAAATTGGCAGTGAAAAAACCATGAAAGGCTCGACTCGCTCAGAGTTTTGAACTGGCACTCTGCATTTTCCTATTATATTGCAAATGACAGCGCTCTCCAGCCAAAAGAGTGGTGAATGCCTGTATAACCTGCGCCAAAGGCACCTCTTCGTCTCTCTTTCAGACAGTTATACCCCAAGATAGTGCTGTGCCCGGTACGCCGGTTTATGTCAAACTTGGCGTTTACTTTTGATGACAGAGCCTGCCAGAAATGACCAAACAGGTAGAGATTTTCACCGATGGCTCCTGCCTGGGTAACCCGGGCCCCGGCGGTTTTGGTGCGATTTTACGCTACAAGCAACACGAAAAAGAGTTCAGTGCGGGTTTCCGTCTGACCACTAATAACCGTATGGAAATGATGGCGGCGATTGTGGCGCTTGAAGCGCTGACGTCGCCGTGTGAAGTGACATTGAGCACCGACAGCCAGTATGTACGCCAGGGGATCACGTCGTGGATCCACAACTGGAAAAAACGTGGCTGGAAAACCGCGGATAAGAAACCGGTAAAAAACGTCGATTTATGGAAGCGTCTCGATGCCGCGATCCAGACACATGAACTAAAATGGATGTGGGTGAAAGGTCACGCAGGACACCCTGAAAATGAACGCTGTGATGTACTGGCTAAAGAAGCAGCGGGAAATCCGACCCTGGATGATGTGGGCTATCAGGCGGAGAATTAAACGGCTGCGCGCTGGCTATTCTGCGATGAAAAAGGACGGTTGAAAACGGTGATAAAATGCATACCTACCGGGTATAAGCTGCGTTTTTTCGTCCGTTTTCGTCTTGTCTGACCTCAGCTTGTTCGTTAATTCCTGCCTCAGTCAGTCCCGGTGTTCTTTGCGGTAACTCTTCGTCGCGCCCACAGCCTGCGGGATTTTTTGCTTTTGCGCCGTGACTTTTTTCGCTGTCGGTGTCAGCGGGAAGGTCCGTTTGCGGGCAATAATCAGCGTCATGCAACCCAGTGCAGGAAGGTGCGTACTCAGTAATTTACCGCCATTCTTTTTCCACGGCAGAACATGAAAACGCCGGTGCACTATCACTTCATAATTAAGTAGCGAAAGCCAGTCAAGCAGACGCATTTGGGTAAACAGGCGACTGCTGTACGGCTGACGCTTACGAAAGAGCGGCATCAGTTTGCCTATCCCCAGCAGACTGAGCGGATTAAAGCTGCTGAGTACCATCCAGCCATCATCAATCAGTACGCGATCGACTTCACGCAGAATACGGTGCGGGTCGTCCGCGTAGGCCAGCGTATGGCTGAGCAGGCAGGCATCCACGGATTTTGCCGCGAAAGGCAAATAGTAGGGATCCCCCCGCACATGCAGCCCCTCGCCTTCGGGCGCGAAGTTCACCTGATGCGAGATTGGACAAGCCTGCGTATCGATTCCGGCACTTAATGCGCCGATTTTCAACAGGTGGAAACCGTAGAGTTTCCCCCACCAGGGTTGCAGTTGTTGCTCAAGCGCGGCACGGTAGTAGTCGCCGCACGGGATCTCATCCCAGCAAGCCGGAGCAACAATGGTCTTACGGGCGCGGGCTGGTCGCATAGTTTGTTATCTTCTTTCAAGCAGTTGCCAAAGAGAGGTTGCCATGAATCTTATCAGTATTCCTGCGTTGCAGGACAATTACATTTGGATGCTCGATGACCAGCAAGGACATTGCGTGATTGTTGATCCCGGAGAAGCTGCCCCTGTTTTAACCGCACTGAAAAAGGCGAATTTAACCCCGACAGCTATCCTTCTGACACATCACCATCACGACCATGTGGGAGGCGTCGATGAGATTTCGAGCCATTTTCCGGGTCTGAAAGTGTACGGACCTCACGAAACTGAGAATAAATTTCGTCAGATTAGTCTTAAAAACGGTGATAAATGTGTTATTGGCGGTGTGGAATGGCAGATCTTTGCTACGCCAGGTCATACGCTTGGTCATATTTCATACTATAGCGCGCCTTATCTTTTTTGTGGAGACACGATGTTTTCCGCCGGATGTGGCCGTTTGTTCGAAGGGACGCCAGAGCAAATGTACCAGTCGTTTCAACGGCTAGCGGCGTTGCCCGATGAAACATTAATCTGCGCTGCGCACGAGTACACTCTCTCAAATCTTAAGTTTGCGCGTGCTATTTTACCTGAGGATGATGATATCCATTCTCATGAGCACAAAGTGCAACAAATGCGTGAAAAGGGACAATCTTCCCTGCCTTCAACCCTCGGTCTTGAGCGTAAAATTAATCTCTTTTTACGATGTGATGACGTTGATTTACAAAACAAATTAAACCTTAACGATCCCTTAAAACCTGACTGGCAGGTTTTTGCCCGATTAAGGGCACTCAAAGATAGCTTTTAGCCCCAAAGGTTGTGTTTTTTTCCGAAGCAAAGTATTATCGCTCGTCTTTTAAGCAACTATGACACACACATGAAGGCAAACGCGATCTTAATAATCGCCTCCATGTTGCTCACAGGTTGCCAGGCGTCCAGGCAGGGCGTGAAGGTACCGGAACAACATGCACAGAGTTTGTCTTCAGCAAGTCAAAGTGAAGCAGGACAGTACACAGATGATGGCCGTGCGGCCTCGGGGGGATGGCTGGATGGAAACGACGCCGTCTCCCAACAAAATTTGTGGAACTTCATAGGCGACGAGCTGAAGATGAAGGTTCCGGATAATCCCCGGATCCGCGAACAAAGAGTTAAATATTTAAAAAATAAGAGCTATCTCCACGATGTAACATTACGGGCAGAGCCGTACATGTACTGGATCACCGAGCAGATTAAGAAACGTAATATGCCGATGGAACTGGTACTGCTACCCATAGTGGAGAGCGCTTTTGACCCCAAAGCAACCTCATCAGCTAACGCTGCAGGGTTGTGGCAGATTGTGCCGCAAACGGGTCGAAACTATGGTTTGAAACAAAACCAGTGGTATGACGGACGCCGCGATGTTGTGGCTTCGACGACTGCTGCGCTTGATATGATGCAACGTCTGAACAAGATGTTTGGTGGCGACTGGTTATTGACCGTTGCTGCGTACAACAGCGGTGAAGGCCGTGTCATGCAAGCGGTGAAAGCGAACAAAGCCAAGGGACGTTCAACGGATTTCTGGGCGCTGGCGCTGCCACGTGAAACATCGATTTATGTGCCGAAAATGTTAGCCCTTAGCGATATTCTCAAGCACAGCAAGAAATACGGTATCAGCTTGCCGAAACCGAGTGAAGACCGTGCCCTGGCGCGTGTTGAAGTCGGACAACAGATGCAACTGACACAGGCGGCCGAGATGGCGGGCATGTCCCTGACCAAGCTCAAGTCGTTTAACACCGGCTATAAGAAAAATGTGACCGCGCCGAATGGCCCGCATTACATTGTTCTGCCGAAGGCGCATGCCGACCAGTTAAAAGACTCACTGGCTGATGGGGATATCGCCGCAGTCCAGGAAACCAAACTGGCCAGCAACACTCCGTCAGGTGCAAAACAGTATAAGGTTCGCTCCGGCGACAGCTTATCTGGCATTGCAGCCCGGCTGAATGTGAAGACCCGTGATTTACAGCGTTGGAACAATTTGCGCTCAGCAGGCGCGTTAAAAGTTGGGCAAACACTGCAAGTGGCGGATAACAGCGTCAGCGATACCAGTGTCAATGGCGGCAGTATCACTTATCAGGTACGTAAAGGTGATTCTTTGTCGAGCATTGCCAGGCGTCACGGCGTCAACATCAAGGATGTGATGCGCTGGAATACGAATGCCGACAACCTGCAACCGGGCAACAAGTTAACGTTGTTCCTGAGCAACAAAATGAGCCCTGATACCTGATCGTGAAAGGTCGCGGCAATAAAAAAGCACCCTGAATATGCCGGGTGCTTTTTTTTGTCTGCATTTTTTAACCTGCGAAATAAGCGTTACTGTACCAGAGGCTGGCCTGCCAGGAATTCAACCCGCAGCGGATTATGGTCCGAGGCGCGCGTTTCCATCACAGACGCGCTGGTGACGCTGAGGTCACGGTAGAAGATAAAGTCCAGCGGCCTGCCGAACGCCCGCTTGCGGTAATCAGCAGGAAAACGGACCTCCTCCAGATGGATATTTCCCGCAAAGCCAAACAGGGCATTGATACGCTGTTTGCTCCACGCATTGAAATCCCCGGCCATGATCACCGGCCCTTTGTGGTTCGCAATCTGCTCGCCAATCGGATCCAGCTGTTTGCTGTAGACGTCGATTCCGATACTGAAATTCACCGCATGAATATTCACTACCATCAGTAAACGGCCATCGATGAGCGGATACACCGTCACTAAAGCCGATTTAGACAGCCTGAGAAGCGGCTCACGCTCACGCAGCGGACAACAGTAAACCGGATGCGCTGCAGAGAGTGTCATCACGCCAGAGGGGTGCTGAGGCAGCATAAATGCCGGTACCTGATCGGCGGCCAGATAATTGGAAGTCGCAAAACGAATCAGCTCAGGGGTAGTTTGGGCTTCCTGAAGCAAAACCAGTTGCGCATCTTTGCCGTAATCACGCAGAACTGACAACCAGTCAGCACGCTGTTGTTTAAAGATATTCCACACCATCACGCGCAAAATATTCGAATTGGGCAGCGCAGCACCCGGTGGCAAATCTGGCCCCAAATGAGCGAGGACTCCTGGAAAGATTTGCTCTGCGGGCTGACCTGCGACATACCTCATTGCATATGTTTTTTTCCGCACGCTAATCGCCTGTTTACCCGTTATATCGTTGCTTTATGAGAGAGATTCCCACGCGAAAGTTCAGTATACGCCCGCAGACGCTCAGACCAAATCTGTTTACATTGGTATACATCCTGGTCACATCTACAGGCTAGCATAACTCATAAAAACGGCCCGCCAGAGGCGAGCCGTGCAGACAAAGAATGTAAGAAAAATCAGGCCAGCGAAGTCGTAGGTTTGCGGTCCAGACGCCCGCTCAGGCGGGTAAACAGCAATGCACCCGCCACGATGATTGCACCGATCCACGGCGTTTGCGCCAGGCCAAGGGTAGAAACCACCTGCCCGCCAATCACTGACCCCAGGGCGATACCGACGTTAAAGGCCGCAATATTCAGTCCGGAAGCCACATCGACGGCATTTGGCGTCACCTCTTCGGCCTTCTGCACCACGTAAACCTGCAATCCCGGTACGTTGCCGAAGGCGAAAACCCCCATCACCAGCAGCGTGATCAGCGCCGGAATACCGAAACCTGAAGTGAACTGGAAAATCAGCAACAGCACGGTGAGGGCGGCAAAAATAATCGTCAGCGCTTTAACGGCACCATGACGGTCAGCCAGTTTGCCGCCCCAGATATTGCCGATGGCCACTGACACACCATACGCCAGCAGGATCCAACTCACCATGCTGGCTGAGAACCCAGCCTGTTCCTGCATCATCGGTGCAAGGAATGTAAAGGTGGTGAATACACCGCCGTACCCCAGCGCGGTAATCGTGTAAATTAGCAACAGACGCGGATTCATCAACACTTTTACCTGATCAGCAATACGCGCCGCCGGTTTGTTTTTGATGTTATTCGGTACCAGGATCGCGCTGGCGATAATGGCGATAACCCCAATCAGCGACACCGCGAGGAAGGTTTCGCGCCAGCCAAAATGCTGGCCGATGAATGTCCCCAGTGGCACACCGGTCACCAGCGCAACAGTAAGACCGCCAAACATCAGCGCAATCGCAGAAGCGGCTTTTTCTTTTGCCACCAGACTGGTGGCAATGGTCGAGCCAATTGAGAAGAAAACGCCATGCGCCAGGCCGGTCAGCAGGCGGGCTATCACCAGCGTGCTGTAATTCGGTGACTGCCACGCCAGCAGGTTGCCCAGCGTAAACAGCACCATCAGGCCTATCAGTAACGCTTTACGCGGCACGCGGGCAGTCAGCGCGGTCAGAACCGGTGCGCCAGTCGCCACGCCGAGAGCATAAATGGACACCAGCAAACCGGCGGACGGGACAGAAACGCCCAGTTGTTGCGCGATAGTCGGCACCAGCCCGACAATAACAAACTCTGTTGTTCCTATAGCAAATGCACTGATGGTCAGTGCTAATAATGCAAGCGGCATAACCTTTACTCCACATGAATGTCGATTTGATGGCGGCTATTATCGGCTTGTGCTTAAATGACATAAATAACCAAAGTATCAATTTATTTATGCCGGAGTAACAACAATGCGAGCCAGTTCTGAAGAGCTGATTACGTTTGTGACCGTGGTAGAAAGTGGCAGTTTCAGCCGTGCCGCAGAACAACTGGGGCAGGATAATTCCGTGGTCAGCCGGACGCTGAAACGGCTGGAGCAAAAACTGGGCATTACCCTGCTCAACCGCACCACACGTCAGATCAGCCTGACACATGAAGGCGAGCGCTATTTTGTCCGGGTACAAAAAATCCTGCATGAAATGGCGGCGGCTGAAGATGATTTACTGGAGAACCGCGACGATCCTCAGGGGCTGTTGCGCATCGATGCCGCAACACCGGTCATTTTACATGTCATTTCGCCGCTGGTGGCGGAATTTACCGAACGTTTCCCGAAGATGTCACTGGCACTGTTCTCGTCGGAGAGCAATATCAATCTGATCGATCATAAAGTGGATGTGGCGATCCGCGTCGGTGAGCTTGAAGATTCCAGCCTGCGGGCCCGCAAACTGATGCTGAGTTATCGCAGCGTGCTGGCTTCGCCGGCATATCTGAAAAAATGGGGAACACCGCAAAGCGCCGATGATTTGCTGGATCACCGTTGCCTGGGCTTTAACGAAGTGATGGCGCTGAATAAATGGCCGCTGCTGTGCGCCGATGGTCAGCAACTGACGGTCACCCCCTTTATCAGTTCAGGAAGCGGGGAAACGCTGCGCAGGCTGTGTTTGCAAGGTAATGGCATTGCCTGTCTGTCGGATTTTATGACCGATGAAGATGTGGCGCGAGGTGACCTGGTGAAACTGCTGGTGCCGGACATTATGCGCATCGCCATGCCGCTGCATGCGGTGTATTACAGCGATCAAACCGTCAGCACGCGGATCCGGTGCTTTATTGATTTTCTCAGTGAAAAGCTGGGAACCCGCGGGGTTTAAACATTGGCTCCCTCCCCGGTGAAGGAAAAGGAGCAAAGACATCAATCCCACGCAGGCGCCAGACCCTCAGGGCTGACCAGTCGGCCATTGCGTTCAAGCGCCGCAATTTGCTGCATATCGGCCTCTGTCAGCGTCAGTTGTTGTGCCAGCAGGTTGCTTTGCAGGTTTTCGCGTCGGGTCGACGAGGGGATCACCGCGTAACCCAGTTGCAATGCCCAGGCCAGAACGATCTGAGCAGGCGTTGCGTGATGTCGGGCGGCAATCTCGATAATCGTCGTATCTTTTAACGCATCGCCATAAGCCAGCGTCATATAAGATGTCACGGCGATACCGTTCCGGCGGGCGTAATCTGCCACGGTCTGGTTTTGCAGAAACGGCGACAGTTCGATCTGGTTGGTCGCAATCTGATCCGCGCCCACCGCGTCGATCGCTTCCTGCATCAGCGCCACGGTAAAGTTGGAAATACCGATCTCACGTGTCAGTCCCCTCTTTTTCGCCTCAACCAGCGCGTGCATCGTTTCTGCTACGCTGACGGCCTGATTCGGGGACGGCCAGTGGATCAGGGTCAGGTCAACATAATCCGTTTTCAGTTTGCGCAGGCTTTCTTGCAGACTGTCGATGAGTTTGTCAGCAGCGAGATTTTCAATCCAGATTTTGGTGGTGATATAGAGCGCTTCACGCGCAACGCCACTTTCAGCCAGTGCCTCACCCACCGCAGCTTCGTTGTCATAAATCTGCGCGGTATCAATGGCGCGATAACCCAGTTCAACGGCGGTGGCAACAGACGCTTTTACCACTTCATCTTTCAGGCGGAATGTCCCCAAACCGAAGGCAGGAATACTCATCATGTTCTCTCTTTAAATTTTTCTGGAGGATAAATCGTGGAGAGAGTATGGACTGCGCATTCATGGATAAAAACGACCGTATCGCCAGAAGACTTTTGACCAGAGTGCAATAATCAGGAGGGGGAAAAGCGGGCCCAGGGCAGTGAAACCTGCCGGAGAAAACCGCCGGAAGCAGCATCAACCTTGTATTCCTCTACCTCAGAAACGCCCGCAGGCAACGCCAGCGCCCGCATCACGTTTCCATCCGCAGCGAACCATAAACGGCAGTCCGCTGAAGATTCAGCAGTAAAACGCTGATGGCCCGGTTCGAGGCGGATCCGGCCCATCTGCCACACACTTCCACCCTGCTGTTTGAGCCATGCCTCACGCAGACACCACAACTGCCAGAACGCCGTCTGCGGGTCGGCCTGTTCCACCAGCCACTGACATTCGATATCACTGAATGCTGCGCGTGCCACGTCAAGATAACGCCGGCGCGGGCGAATTTGCTCCACATCGCCGCCGTCTTCGCCCGCCGGACACAGCAGCAGTTGCAGATGATGTTTACTGTGGCTGAGAGAAAAGTGTGGCAGGGAGGCGTCCGCAAAATACGGTTTTCCCTGCGCGGAAATCTGCATGGCGGGTAAGTTGTCACAACCACTGAAAACTGACAGCGCTTCGGCCAGAAGCGCCCGGCCCGCGCACCATTGCTGGCGGCGGGCAGGATTCATTCCTTCACTTTTCATTAACCATTGCGCGGGCACACGTGACAATGAAAAGTTGTCATCCAGCGACGCCGTAATGAGCTGCGCCCGGTTCATCGTTAAGGCCAGCGACGGAAAACTAAAGAGGTATTAATTCCACCAAAGGCAAAGTTATTCGACTGAATAAATTCAGTCTGAATATGGCGCGATTCGCCCATCACGTAGTCGAGTTCACCGCAAAGCGGATCCGGTTGCGTCAGATTTATGGTCGGTACGAAGCGGTCTTCGCGCATCATTTCGAGCGACATCCACGCTTCCAGCGCGCCGCAGGCACCGAGCGTATGGCCAAAGTAGCTTTTCAGCGACGAAATAGGTGTCTGATTGCCAAACACCGCAGCAGTCGCATGGCTTTCCGCAATATCACCGCGATCGGTGGCCGTACCATGCGCACTGATATACCCGATTTCGGAAGCAGGAATACCGGCATTTTTCAGCGCTTTTTCAATACAAATCTGCATCGTTGATTGCTGCGGCTGAGTGATATGCGCCGCATCGCAGTTGGTAGCAAAACCCACAATCTCGGCGTAAATCTTCGCGCCGCGCGCCTGTGCATGCTCCAGTGACTCGAGGATCAACGCCCCGGCACCTTCGCCGATCACCAGGCCATCACGCTGCATATCAAACGGGCGCGGCGACAGTTCAGGGTGTTCGTTTTGCTGACTGGTGGCAAACAGCGTATCAAACACGGCAGCTTCTGACGGGCAAAGTTCTTCCGCACCGCCAGCCACCATCACCGTCTGATAACCGTGTTTAATGGCCTCATAGGCATAACCGATGGCCTGGCTGCCCGACGTACAGGCGCTGGACGTTGGGATCACGCGCCCTTTCAGGCCGAAGAACAAGCCTGCATTCACCGCCGTGGTGTGCGGCATCATCTGTACGTAAGTCGTACCGGTAATGTTGTTGGTATGCTTTTCCGTCAGCATGGTTGCAAATTCGCTGACCGGGCCGGTGCTGCCGGTCGATGAACCAAAGGCAATACCGGTTTCGCCGTCAGTAAGAATCGTGTCTTCCAGCAGACCGGCCTGCTCCAGCGCCAGCTCCACCGCACGGGTTGACAGCAGGGACACGCGCCCCATTGAACGGATGCGCTTGCGGGTGTAATGCGCCGGGATAACAAAATCATCCACCGGTGCGCCCAGATGTGTGTTCAGCCCCTGATAAATCAGCCATTCATCCATGTGGCGGACAGCGTTTTTACCCTGTTGAAGGCGGACGGAAATCTCGTCCCAATGGTTACCGAACGCTGTTATGCCTTTCATGCCGGTAATGACTACACGCCGGGTCATATCAGGCCTCCGTTGATGGAGATCACCTGACGGGTCACATAACCGGCGATATCTGACATCAGATAGCTTGCCAGTCCGGCGACTTCTTCCGCACGGCCCATCCGCCTGAGCGGAATCATGCTCATTGCGGCATCGAGCGCCGGTTTTTCCATGTCAGGCATGCCGGTGTCGATCAAGCCCGGCGCAATGCAGTTTACGGTGATTTTGCGTTTCGCCAGTTCCAGTGACAATGCTTTGCAGGCACCGATAATACCGGCTTTGGCCGCACTGTAGTTAACCTGTCCGCGATTCCCCGTAATGCCGGAAACCGAGGAAAGCGCGATAATACGCCCGCCCTGACGCAAGCCGATCATCGGCATCACACAGGGCTGTAAGACATTGTAGAAGCTGTCGAGATTAGTGTGGATCACACCGTCCCAGTCCTCGTCGGTCAGTGCCGGGAATGCCGCGTCACGGGTGATCCCGGCATTATTGATCACGCCGTAGTACGCGCCATGCGCCTCAATATCAGCGTCAATCACGTCCCGACACTGCTGGCGGTTGCTGATATCAAACTGCACAACTCGACCCCTGCCGCCCTTGTCAGTGATGTTTTGCAGGGTATTTTCTGCCCCTGCTTTATCGCTGTGGTAATGAATGACAACAAAAAAACCATCAGCGGCTAACTGACTCGCAATGGCTTTGCCGATCCCTTTGCTGGCACCGGTCACTAATACCGAACGCATCATTCCTGTTTCCCCTGAATTAATTTAATGAGTTCGTCCTTGTCTGGCTGGTAGGTATTCAGCCTTCCTTTTGCAACCTGCAGGTTATCTTTTTCTTGTTTAATGCAGATCACGCCTTCGAAGCTGGCGAGTTTTTCATCGCACAACACCATTAAGACGCTGATGAATAATTCACTGCCTGCCGCGAATTCCGGCACGCTGGTTTTCAAAGCCCTGCCGCCCAACAACATGCCCACCTGCGGCGGTTCGCCACTTTGCGCGCCGTGCCAGCCGCTCCAGACACCGACAGTTTGCGCGATCAGTTCGATCGCATACCACGCGGGCAATGCGCCCCGCTCATTAAGAAACGGTGCCAGCACGCTGTTTTCGGACACCACAACGCTGCACAGCGCGGTCTCTGCTGTGACGCTAATGACCTTATCCAGTAAGACCATGGGTGATTCATGCGGCAGATATTGGCCCGCGCTGAGCATGCTCATGACGGCCTCCCGATCAGAATGCAGGCATTATTCCCGCCAAAGGCAAACGAGTTTGAAAGGATAACGGGCTTCGCCAGCGCTTCGTCTTTTTGTACCAGCCGTATATCCGGCAAACGGCTATCGCGTGGTGTAAGGCTGAAATCCTGTGACGGCAGTTTGAGATTTTGTGTCAGGATCAGCCAGCCCAGCGCCGCCTCTGTCGCGCCAGCCGCACCCAGCGTATGGCCGGTGAGATGCTTGGTCGAACTGCACGGTGTCTGGTTGCCAAATAACCGATGTATGACGGCGGCTTCCGCCTGATCGTTAAGAGGTGTCGCGGTACCGTGGGCGTTAATATAACCGATGTCTGCCGCACTCAGCCCGGCCTGCGCCAGTGCCATATGAATTGCCCGTTCAGCCCCGAGGCCTTCCGGATGCGGTGCAGACATATGCCACGCATCGGACGACTCGCCCGTGCCCAGTAAAGCGACGTCTGCGGGCTCACGGGTCAGCAGGATCAGCGCCGAGGCTTCACCAATATTAATGCCATCCCGGTCTTGCCCGAACGGCGTACAGCGCCCGCGGGATAAAGATTCCAGGCTGTTGAAGCCGTTCACTGGCATCCGGCACAGGCTGTCAGCGCCACCCACCAGGGCGGCGTCGGCCAGCCCGGCGTCGATCAGGCGCTTCCCGCTGATAATCGCTCTCGCGCTGGATGAGCAGGCCGTGGATAAGGTATAAGCCGGACCACTGAGATCCAGAAGTTCCGCCATAAACTGTGAAGGATCGCCCAGCTCCTGTTGCTGGTAATCGTAGCCCTGCGGGAATTTCCCATGCCGGTGAAGATGACGCACCGCGTTTTCGCCTTCAGCAATGCCCGACGTACTGGTACCCATAATGACCGCGACGCGATCGCGTCCGTACCGGCTGACAGCCGCCTGCACCTGGGGGTCAATCTGCGCCAGCGCAGCCAACAGCAACTGGTTGTTGCGGCTGCGGTGCGCTGACAAAGAGCCGGGTATCGCAGGCAGTTCGCCGGTTACCGCGCCGAGCCAGACGGGCCGTTCCTCCGTCAGCCAGCCTTCCTGCAACGACATTCCCGGCGCAAAGCCTGATTTCAGGCTGGCAGCGATTTGCGCATTGTTGTTTCCCAGCGCGTTCACCATGCCGACGGCCGAAAAGTAAATCATGTTAGTCACCCACATTCCGGATAGTTATCTGATAGTGAAACGCCATCTGCGTGATCGACACCGGCCGACGTCCGCGGCCCTGTGGCAGATAGTCAATGCGGGTGATCGTGTTGCCTTCGTTATCCAGTAACGTGCGGCGCAGTGGCTGATCGTCAAGTTTCCAGCCTGCAGGCAACAGGGGTTGCCATCTCTGCGCCGGCCAGTAGCTCAACATAATATCGGCAAGAACCTGATTTGCTGGAGGTAAACCATCAATTTTCATCGTCTGTTCAGTGTGGATCCCTGTCTGATCGTAGACCACTTTGAACAGCCGGATCCCCAGAGGAGAAAGCCCGGCAAGCTGTAACGATTTTCCGTCAGCATTGAGCAGGACCAGCAAGGACTGTTGTTTACCTTTCACCGTGGCCGTCAGTAACTGCTGCTGACTGACCGGTTTATCCAGGGTGGGTGCGGGTAATTTCACCTGCACGCCGCGTTTCAGCCAGGCTTGTGGCTGTGTATCTGAAGGGGGATTTGTCACACACCCGCCCAGCATAAAAATCAACAGGGCCAGCGCAGGCAGCCTAAACCGGGTCATTTTTTACGTCCTCGTTTTTTGGCCGGCAGAGTCAGGGGTGACAACAGAAATGCCGTTAATATGCCAAAGCTTAGTACGATGCCGAAACTACTGATGGCTTGTGTTGAACTGAAAACCAGCATACCGAAAGTCTGCAGCGTGGTAACGGCGGCCATAAAAATGGCAAACATGGACGTCGTCGGTGTGCCGCGTGGATTGGTGAAAAACAGGGTGTAATTGATGCCGATCCCCAGAACCAGAATCAGTGCCAGCAGGGAGAACAGATTAAGATTATGGCCACTAAAGCCCAGCGCCGCGACACCCATCCCGAGGGAAAGTAAGGTCGGAATCAGACAAATAAACCCGTGGGGCAGGCGAAAACGCCAGAGATAAATGATCGCAATGACCGCCACGGCGAGGGCCAGCAACCCGGTCAGATAAATACGGTACTGAGAGAAGAGACCGCTGAATTCAGTTTTGCGATCGATCCAGCCGGTTCCCGGTACAGACGCCGACAGCGCCACCATGGCGGCGCTGTCATGCACACCATTCACCGGAATAAGGGTGGCGCTGCGCCCGTCCGGTAAGGACAACCACAATAAACGCCAGCCTTCACTGACTGTGCTATTAAGCCATTCCGGCACATCAACCGTCTGCGCACTGAGATCCGGTTCCGCCACCGTGATCCCCGCCTGCTGCAACTGTGCAATAATTTGCGGCGCACGCAGGCGTAGCAGAGATAAATCCCGCTGCTGCCGGGCTTGCGAAGACAGGTTTATCGCCCGGAAACCGTCAATTACGCCTTTATCTCTCGCCTGGATGAGCGCGGGCCGCAATGTTTCAAGTCGTTGCAGCGTCTGCTCGGCGCTGTCACCGTATACCACCAGCCATTTCTGATCGTTAGTTTGTCCGGTCAGTGCAGCAATCTGCTGTTCCTGCTGTTGTAAACCGGCCGGAAGAGATTGAAGATCCGCAATGTCATCGTTGATTTTCAGCCGTGAAATTCCGGCCGCTACCAGCACTAATATCAGTAATGGCAGACCGATGCGTACCGCTTTGCGGCTGCGCCATGCCAGCAACCAGCGCATGATAATCGCCAGCCCAGGTGCGGGGCCGACCGGTAAACGCTTCGACAGATACGGATACCAGCACATCACGGTGATACAGGCGGCGCTCAACCCGGCAGCGGCAAAAACTGCCAGCTGTTGCAAACCCGGAAATGGTGCAATCAGTAACATCAGATAGGCCACCACCGTGGTAAGCAGCGCCATTGATAATGCAGGGAACAGTTTTTTCAGACTTTCCAGCGGTGTGCAGGAGTCGCCATGCACCCGACGTTCGGTCAGGAAGTAAAGTGTGTAGTCTGCAGAAATACCGACAATGCTGGTGCTGAGCACCAGTGTCATCACGTGGATTTCACCAAATACCCACAGGGTCAATACCGTGCCTGACAGTGCACCGATGGCGATTGAAAGTAAACTGAGCAGCATCGGCAGGACCGAACGGAACATCAGTAAGATCAGTATAAACACGCCGGTGACTGATGCCGCACCAATCGTGGAAAGATCGTGCTCAGCCTGCTGGCTGGCATAATTGCTGTAGAAAATCGTGCCGCGCTCAAGCACTTTTGCACCCGGCCAGCGTGCTTCAAAAGCCTCTTTCGCCGCACCAAGAGCCGCCACGGTTTGTTTAGCCGACGTGATGTCATAGGAAGATGCTTTCAGCTCGCCATGTACCATGAACCAGTTACGGCCATGTTGATCGCGGGCCATCAGCCAACCTTGTTCCAGCATCATGCCGCCGCTGTTCTGCTGCTGTGCCATCTGCGAGGCACGAACCAGCAATAACGGATCATTCGCCAGCTCTTTGCCGCTGACGCCGGAAAAGGCGGAATACACCTGACCGAGGATCCACTGACTTTGTGTCTCCGCGCCTGCCGTCAGACGCTGACGGGTGGCATCATCAAGCAAGGCGTTACGATGCCTGAAGAAGAAAGTGCCCCACTCCTGCTGACGCTGAACGTCCATCGGTCCCTGCACCTGACTCAGTTCTGGCAGCGCCTGCAACTGCTTCAGCCAGTCAGCGGCGGGCTGAATACCGGCACCCGGCGGAGGGCTGACCAGCCACATCAGCTGGCGATCCAGCCGCTGAGTAAAGCCGTCAGACAATGCCTGTGGAATAGGGGTTTCCTGTTGCTGCGGCAACAGCGCCAGCACGCTGCTGTTAATCTGGCTGCGTGGTAACAACCAGAACAGCGCTGCAACCAGCAGCGCAATAATCAGCAGCCAGCTTTGCGCCAGTTTTCGATGAAGATCAGGAGGCAAAATGGCGTTTCTCTGCATCAGTCAGCGTGGCGGGTGTGGTCTTCTGATTGAAGAAACGAATATGCGTGGCATCGCCCTGCATATCATTAATATCGATATTGTTCAGGAAGGTTTCGCCACTGAGCGTAATGCTGCGGAACAGACGGTTCAGCGGTGAGACCTTTGGTGTCAGAACAAGCGTCCAGGCGCCTTTACCCAGATCAGTAAAATTAAGCGAGAAGTTCTGTCCGAGCGCCCGTTGGTCAGCGTGAAACAGTGCGCTAAGCAATGAATTAAACTGGAACATCTGCGGATTGGTGTCCGCCGTAACCACCTGCGGAGATTGCCCCGCCATGATTTGCACCATGCGGTTTTCAGTCAGCAATAATGTCAGGGTGAACGGTTTTTCCTGTTGCCACCACAGCCCTTGCTGCCGGGCAATCAGCAGATTCCCGCTGGAATTGAGCGGTTGTGCCATCCCGCTGATGGTTCTTTGCTGCGCAAACTCAGCACGGAGTACCGGCACCTGGCTGAAGCGCTGTTGTAATTCCTCCAGCGTCACAGCGTTAGCTGTGACGCTGAAAATCGTCAGAGCCAGTAGCAGTAAGACCTTCACAGGCTGACTCCTGTTTTATCGAAAAGAACCTGCGGCGAGACAAAACACATTTCTTTGGAGGCAGCGTCCACTGCGACCTGCAACGTATAGCCTGTTGTTGTACGTTTACCGCTTTCGATATCGTAAATCTGATAGCCGATGCGCAGACGGTTTTCGATTTCCTCCAGCTGTGCATGAACGGCAATACGCTGTTCAAAGAGCAGCGGCGCAATATATTTCACGCGGGTATCAACAATCGGCCAGACATAACCTGATGCTTGCATCTGACGATAACCGTAATCAAATTGCTTGAGTAGCTGCTCGCGCGCAATTTCCAGATAACGGAAATAGTTGCCATGCCAGACCACGCCCATGGCATCTGCGTCGTGGAAAGGAACCGTGATTTCAACGCAGGTAGAAAATCGCGGATCGTTAAAACGCGGATCAAGTTTGGAAGTCATATCATTCAGGTTTCCTGTCAGAGGCGACATCTGCGGGATGCTGCCAGAAATCATAAAAATTGAACCAGTCGTGAGGTGCCAGCAGGCTGTAATGCTCAAGCCGTGCGGCATAATGATCGACTGCGGCCTGTAACGCAGGCAGGCGGTTGGCACGCGGCAGGATCAGAGGATCGGCAAAAGACTCACAATAAATATGCAACCGCTTTTGCTGCATGATGCCAAACATCAGCATAACGGGTGCGCGTAGCGCAGCAGCCAGAATAAAGGGTCCCTGCGGGAATGCGGCAGTTTTGCCCATAAACTCGCTGTAAATTATGCGGGAATGTTCACCGCGCTGATGATGACTGGCAGAGGTGCGGTCGCCGACAATCGCCACCCACTCACCGGCATCAAGTTTTTCCTGCAATAAAATCGCGGTCTCCGGCCCCATCTGGTTAACCTGGATCAGATTCACCACGGCCTGCGGATTAATCTCTTTCATTACCTGATTGAACCGCTCGGCATGTTCTGTAAAGACCAGCGCATTTACGGTGATGCGATGACTGAGTGAACCTATTGCCCGACATGATTCGATGTCACCTAAATGTGAGGCAAGGATCAGCGTGCCTCGCCCGGAGGTAATATGAGATTCGCAAATGTCGGGATTGACCAGCACCGCATCAGTCAATGTTTTATCGCCCTGCCAGCTCGCCAGTTTGCTCAGCATAGATTCACCAAACCGCATAAAATGCCGGAAAGTGCTCAGCGGATAAGGCAGGGGAATATGGCGATGTGCAGCCGTCACGCGCACACGCTCCAGCCAGCGGGCAGAGGCATTGCGCTGTTTGTGGCCGGTGAGCCAAAAATAGGTGATGACCGGATAAAGCAACAGACGAAAGGCGTTGTATCCCAGCGTCCGGTAAACCGATAACATCAGGCGAATGCCCCACAACCCTTTACGTTCCTGCGTCGAGGACCAGTGTTCGGGACGATTTTTCCGCTGCTTCAGCAAATAAGGAATGCGTCGCAACATGCCAAAAAACAGCCGCGTGTGCATCCACGAAATCTGCAGGTTGTCCTTCACGGCATCAAAATGCGAGAGGCCATCTTCAGGATAAGTCACCCGCGTGGGCAGGAAGCGGCTGCGTGTGCCTTGCCAGTAAAGACGCACCATAATTTCCGTATCGAAATCCATCCGCAAACCCAGGTTTTTTTTTGCCATCAGTTGCAGGCAGGGTCTGAGGGGATAGACGCGGAATCCACACATACTGTCTTTTACTGAAAATGACAGTGTCTCGATCCACACCCAGAAATGGGTGATATAGCGGCCATAAAGGCGTGATTTCGGCACACTGTCATCGTAAACCGGCTGTCCGGAGATCAGGCAATCCGGATAACTTCTGGCTTCAGCCAGCATCGCGGGAACGTCTGAAAGCTGATGCTGTCCGTCGGCATCCACCTGTAAGGCGTGCGTAAACCCCTTTCCGGCGGCCAGCCGCAGCGCCGCCATCACAGCCCCGCCTTTCCCCTGGTTTACAGTGAGCCGCGTCAGGCTCATCCACGGCGTCAGACTCTCCAGATGCTGCAACTCTTCTGCTGTCTGCAGGTCACTGCCGTCATCAACCACAATGCAGGGCAAACCGAATGGCCGGAGACTTTCCAGCACACCCGCCATCATCGGTCCATGGTTGTAACAGGGAATAATCAGACAGGGAGAAAAAGTGGCTGACGGCGTCATGGACATAAGGTGATTTTCCCGCTGCTGGCGATCGCCTCACCCACACTGTAACGAAATACCAGCCGTTGTTTTTCTTTAAGCCAGTCGATCTGCAAATTCACAATTTCTTCAGGCAACAGCGGTCGCTGGAATTTCACCACTTCCATGCCGGAAAATGCTTTATCCAGGCTAAGAAGTTCTTCAGCGTAACCCATGACCCAATTGACCTGTGTCACGCCAGGCAAAATCGGAGACGACGGGAAATGGCCTTTGAACCAGAATAAATCCGCAGGTAACCGGAGCGTGAGAAGCAGACTGGTGTCGCTGGCGCGTTGCCGATGCAGCATGTCAGGCAGGATCATAAAAACATTTCCTGTAATTCAGCAGTCGCGCGTTTGCCTTGCTGGTTAAGAGGAATCGCAGGTGCAAAGCGCCAGTATCGCGGCATAGAAACCGGAGATAGCCAGTCACGCAAGATCCCGCGGATCTGCCCAAGCAGTACGGCCTGCCCCTGCACCTGGAATAACTGCTCGCCGACCTGACTTAAAACCAGCACGGCTGCAACATAAAGTCGCCCCTGTTTTTCAAGCGTCAGTACGCTGGCGTCGCTTAACAGATCCATCGCACACAAACGTTGCTCAATTTCAGTCAGTGAGATCCGCTGCTCTGCAATTTTAACGATCCGATCCTTACGGCCTAAAAGAAGAAACTGACGTTGATCGGCATTCAACAGCTGAATTTTATCACTGAGGATCATGCCATCCGGTTGCGGGATCAGCGGAGAAATCAGGGCGATATTGCCATCAGCCAGTGGTGAGAATTCGAGATTATCAAAAAGAGTCCAGGCTGCTTCCGGCTGATGTTGCGTACGGAAGGCGACGATGCCGCTTTCAGTCGTGCCATAGATTTCAGTCGGCCGGCAGCCACAAATATTTTCCACCCGTAACGCGGTGTCATGACTCAGCGGGCCTCCAGCAGAAAAGACATGCCGGAGATTTGCGGGCTCCAAAGCCATATCAAGTCGTTTAAGAAAGGCCGGGCTGCTGGTCAGAACCAAGGCATTCTCTCTGGCAAGCGAGTGTAACTGTTCGTGATACTCCACCCTTTTCGCCGCAAAAGGTCGCCCAAGAGTCAGGGGCAACATGAAAGCGAAACTGAGACCATACATATGATGCGGCGCCACGGTGGCGACAAAGCGTGCATCTGCGCATTGCTCCCCCCAGTGTGTGCAAAGCCACTGACTCTCCAGTTCCAGACAAGAAACCGGCTTGATTATTTTTTGCGATTTACCGGTCGAACCGGAGGTGAATAAAATCAGTACGGCGTTTTCCGGCCATTCGGGCAAAGCTGTTAACGGTTGATCTGCTGAGAAGGGAAAACGAAGAATAGGGCAATCAATCTGCAAAGGAAGATCGGTGATTAACGCATCGAACTCATCACGTTGCCCGGCCAGAACAGCGGGCCGAAAATGACCGGGTAAAACGGGTGTATGACCGCTGTAAAGCACCGCCAGCAGTGCCACGGCAAATGAATAGTTATCTTCAAGGCACAATGCCCAGCGGGAATGCGATGTCGCGCTGATATGAGTCAGCAGAGATAAGACATCATGCCGGAAATCACGCTGACACCACTCCCGGCTTTCGCTCCAGGCAACCAGATGTTCGTCTGCTCTTCCCGCGCTTAGCCATTCGCACATTCGCTGCGTCATGGGTGTCGCAGACGCTTTCTGACTATCCATTCAATACCCATTAATAAGCCAATCAGCAGATAACTGATCCCGCCGTTATAAAGAGCCCATAAAGCCATATCGCCTTTCAGGCAGGTATATAAAGCCAATGCTCCGTTACACACAAAGAAAATGCACCAGGCCCGGGTCACACGACGTGTGTAAACCACCCCTTCCGGCGGTAAATCGGGTTCATCCAGCCGTGCAATACGCTCAACCAGCGTTTGGCTGGCGCGTAATGAACTGAAAAATAATCCGAGCAATAAAAGATTTACCGCGACGGGGTAATACAACAGCATCGATGTTTCGCGTAATAAAATGCTGGTGCCGACCAGTACAATCCCTGCAACTGCAATCGCTTTTCCGAAAAAAGTTAACTGGGATAACTTCCCGCGAAAAGTCAGTAAACGCAGAATAAAGATCGCCATCAGTACGGGCGCCAGGATGCGAATTCCCCACGTTTTTAAACCGCACCATACAACCAGCGGATAAGCAATCACCGCCACTGGCATCACCCAACTGGCCATCTTCGTAACCACAGGAAATGAGAAGCGCCGGGTTTTATCCATAAAAAAGATATCCGCCCATACTAGGAAGCGGGGGAATTAAGTAATTCATCTATGGCATCAACGACATCCTGAACGGTACGAACAGATTTAAACATTTCAGGCTTAATTTTTCTGCCAGTGATTTTCTGCAAGTGAACCACCAGATCAACAGCATCAATGCTGTCTAATTCCAGATCCTCGTAGAGCTTTGCATCCGGCCGGATATCATCTTCATTGATTTCAAATAGCTTGATTAATAACGCGCTAATCTGCTGGTAAATTTCTTGCTTCTGCATAGGAATCTCTTTAACCACGCTGTGCTGATATAAATCTGGCCAGACTTTCAACAGAATAAAAATGCTCACGCATTTCCTGACTTTCCGCCGAAAGGATCACACCGTATTGCTTCTTTAACGCCAGACCAAGCTCTAGGGCATCAATAGAATCCAGCCCTAATCCGTCACCAAAAAGCGGAGCCTGTGTCTCTATCTCATCTGGCGCCATCCCCTCCAGATTTAGCGTCTCAATGATAAGTACTTTTATGTCGTTACTTAATGAATCCATGACTTATTTCTCGTTATTTTGCGTATTACTGCGCATCAACTCAGTGCACAAATGCTGTGTCAATCGCCGTGCAGCCAGGGCAGGTGAAAGATCGCTTTCATCTAAAAAGTCTTCAGCCTTTACCTTATCGGCAACGGTAATCACAAACTGAGGTTTTACCCGGGGAATTTCGTACCATTTCCCCTTTTTTGTCAGCATTGGCGGCTGACATGAAATATGGACAATTCTGACATCACATCCTGCCCTCAGCGCAATGTTAGCGGCACCACGCTGCAGTATCATCGGTTTTCCAGGCAAGGAACGTGTCCCTTCCGGGAAAACTAACAGCGTACCGCCTGCTTGCAAACGGGTTTCACAGGCCTGCAACAAAGCATCAGAGCCAGTGTTAATCAGGTAACCCGCCGCTTTTATCACTCCGCTTAAGAATGGGTTTTGCAGCAAAGCTTGTTTGACGATGCAGTCACAACGAGGCATACGCGACGCCAGAATCACATAATCAAGCAGACTGGGATGATTCGCCACTATCAGACAGCCGGCATCTTGCTGAAATTTCTCATCACCGATAAACCGGTAATCCATCACTCCCACCCTCCGTAATCCACTCAGGAAGAACCTGAAACTATTACGAATGCTGTTGAGTGTCATTCTGTGCAATCTTTCAGGTTGCCGGATGATAAGTCGCAACAGATTAAACCAGATAATAGAAAGCAACAGCCCGCCAATTCCGAAAAGTGCGAAAAAGAATCCGGTTGCTAACCACCGCCAGATACAATTAGCTGCGGAAGACTTTTCTTCGGGCACTAACGTTTCTCTCATCACAGATTACGAACCCACTGCCAGCTATGGCGATTATCTACACTGATATGGAATAAAGGAGAGGAGGAAAGATAGCCACGCAGAAATTGCAAACTCTGCGGAAGTTCTGGATTCATATCCTCACCCGACAACGAAATACGCTGACACTTCAAGGTATCGCCAGCAGTTAATATTATTGCTACGGCGTAAGGGAGAAACTCAGAATTTACCGATTCGTTGTATATATCAGGAATTTCACCATCAAAATCAACCAACATAACGCGGGAAGCCCCCGTTGCCAGCATTGACTGAGCTTCCAGCATTCCCTGATGAAAGCTGTCTTTACCGGCCGTTAACGAGGTTACCGGCAACGGATTTTTGCTAATAATGGTAAGCCAACCCGCGGCGGTATTATGTACTGACATGGAGAATTCAGTCGGAGATAAAGCCTCTCCCCCGGCCAGGGAATGCAAAATTCGCCCCGTTTTCTCCAGTTCACCATGACGACTGGTAAAAATTGCAGCATCTACGTTGTTATTGACGAGCAACGCAAGCCCGGAATCCACAGCAAAACGACTGCCGATACTCATTCGTCGTGCAGACATCATGGGAATTTGCTGGCTTTTAGGGTTTGCGCCGGAAAATGTATTTATGTCTGAGCACCGAGCCCACTGGATCCAGTGCTCACAACTATCGACTCCCGGAGCCACAGCCCGCCAGTCCACTATATCCAGTGAGAATTTCATAATGATTATCTTAGTGATTCTGCCAAATTGAGACTTTATGATATTTTATTGAAACTTGCATCTGTAATCTGACAACTTAGTAAACTTCATTAAGAATTTTAGTGCTGGTTTATTATGAGTTTTTTGGATACATGGAGAGTTATCTGAAAAGCGAAATTTTTCAAGTTGATACGAAGTATTTTTTCGATATCCGGCCAGCCTTATTTCCTGTCGGATTCAAACAATCAGTCATCATATTAAGTAAAATATAATACTTCTAATATTAATTACTCTCTCAGAATTAAATCCTGAAAGGAGCGCAGATCAGATAAACGTGAATCCGTGAGATAATAAAATATATCCCAGAAAGATAAGAGGTTTTATTGGCATTTTCACCAGGATACAAATGCAAAAAGTCCCTGAACCTTTCGATTCAGGGACTATGCAATAATTGGCGGAACGGACGGGGCTCGAACCCGCGACCCCCTGCGTGACAGGCAGGTATTCTAACCAACTGAACTACCGCTCCACCGGTTCTTTCACACGCATCAGCAACCGGCTGATGCCTGTTTGTTCCTGTTATTTTCCTTGTCAGGGGAAAAGGAACACGTTCTTTACTAATTTGATGCCTGGCAGTTCCCTACTCTCGCATGGGGAGACCCCACACTACCATCGGCGCTACGGCGTTTCACTTCTGAGTTCGGCATGGGGTCAGGTGGGACCACCGCGCTAGTGCCGCCAGGCAAATTCTGTTTCATCCGTACCGCAGCGCATCAGGGTTGCTCACCCCACGCCGCCATACGAACCAATCTAGGAACATTCCGCTGAAAATCTACTCTCTCGAGCCTGTCTCTCAAATCAAAAACACCTTTGGTGTTGTAAGGTTAAGCCTCTCGGGTCATTAGTACTGGTTAGCTCAATGCATCGCTGCACTTACACACCCAGCCTATCAACGTCTTAGTCTTAAACGTCCCTTCAGGTGGCTTAA
>NZ_JBLZQF010000020.1:0-13727 GCF_049199325.1 Rahnella sp. PD4
CTGCCGGGATTCCAGCCGTTTAAGTCTTAACTGGTAATGGTTGTGGACCGGTAATTTACTGCCAGCAAGAATGTATTCCTGAATGCTCATCGTTTAAGTCCTTTTAACGCTCATGGGCGTGAATACCAAAACTGAAACCAAATAACGGGCAATCACGTTATGTAAACAGCAATGACTACCTAAAGCTCTTCCTGCTTATCAATCCATAGTGCAGCAGTGGAAGGCGATGATAATTGATGGTCATAATCCAATAATAAAGCATTGATGGTGTGAATATATCAATGAGTTTAAGTTTTCTGCATTAACAGAATACTTACAGCACACCATTGTCTTAAATCTTCCGTTCCCGAAATGAGAAAATAGCATAAGTCAGTGATGCACTAAAGCAAACTAGGTCACGGAAAAATGTAACGAAATTATTAATGAGGGAGGGTGTGGAGATTTATTAGGACTATTCTCGCAAATCACTCGGATTTTTCTTTAGCGAAAAGTCTGAATGATTAGATGCTTGCTAATTAATTGAATGATCGCGCCTTCACTAAAGCCAGATTTTTCTCATCAACTTGATAAAAAACAATGCATCACTAATGTTACTTATTCCTTTGAATAAACAGTGCAGCGATATCTGAGATATGAAATTAGCTTTCATGCCAGAGGTATTCTGAACCCTTTTCCGGTAAAGTCCCAAAAAATACCGAGCTTCGACCAAAGCATGCCGGAACAAAAACAGGCTGATGTCTTTGTTTTCCTCCAGCCTGGCAAGCCGGATAATCTCCGCAATGACTTCAATGTAGCTTTGTGCCCTGACATCATAATAATCGCGCCGGTGGGTGATGGAATGCGCATTCACCTTATAGGTGTAATCCTTGCAATCCGACAGATAAAAGCGCCCGTTGCTGGTTGCGAGATGGATGGTCCAGAGAATATCTTTGTGGCTTTTGCCAGCCTGAAAGGATAAGGAATGTTGCCGGATACCATCCAGCGCGAATCACGACAAACCCAAATTATTTTTCTGTGCTTAATGCTGTCACTGTGATGATTCAGTTATAGGATTCCAGTTAGGGGCACTATGATATCCGCTCCCGAAATTTGTCTCTTTTTATTTACAGCATTACCCGCTAGCTATTCCTAGCTGACGGGTTTATTTTATGGACTAATTAAGCGGAATACTAAGCATTTATTATTTAACATCAAAAATGACACGTAGCAGGAAGGCTTCAAGCGTCTCATCACTTATTTCCACCACCCCGGTTATCATCGACCAGGTGAGGATTTTGCACTGACGATTGTCGTAGAGAGAATAGTAACCATCGCCGATATCATAAAGTGGTACGGCCTGCTGTGGATAATCCTTGCCTTCACGTAGCGGTTCTATCGCGCTTAGAATATTCAGATGTGAAGTGGCAGGGACGCCAAGACCGTAAATTTCCGTAGCACCAGAGGCGACCAAACCAAACTCAGATAAGTAGGTTTTATATTCCTCTGAAAAATGCATACGTAGCGCCTGTTCCGCAGCGTTAATTTCATTTTCTGTTGCAGGGCGAATATCGGCGTCGTGCGTTGCAACCTGCTGCTCTAACTTTTTCATGCTGCCTCCTTTTCCTGAAGTAGCTTAATCTCTTCCGCTCGTGCTTTCCAGTGCGCTTCGCGCTCTTTGCCGAATGCCCCACGGTCGATTTCAGATTCTTTTGTAGTGTCATGCAAGATAGTATTATTTCCACCTTCCATATGCTGCGCGTGCGTTAATTCTGCCAGCGGGGAATCTGCCTTCTGCCCGACATGATGTAATTCTATAGGTTTACCATTGGCATCCAGCGGCGCTTTGCCCTTTTCCATACGTTCAAGATTGGTGTCACCCAGGGAATCTGTTTGGTCCAAATCGATTTCAGTATTAATTAACGCATCATTGCCGTTAACGGTCTGACATTCCAGCCCTGCATCCTGATAAATCGCCGCCTCTTCTTCGCTGGCAATACTATCGATAACTTCGTCGCTGTAACCTTCCTCGCTGAGAACCTCTTTAGTTTCGTCAGAAAGCGGCGTCAGTTCGTTGCGCGGTAAATCCAGATCAACGGGCCTGTCGAGATCTTCAACATTAATGTCCTCGATCTTCAGGTCTTTCACACTTTCCATCAGATCACCCAGCGCTTCCATCGCCAGCTCTTTTAATACAGCCATTTCAATCATGCTACAGCCTCCGCGGTGACGTGTTTACGCCATGCGGCATAGACCTTCAGGTATTCATCATTTCTGCCAGCCAGTTCGCGCATAAAACACTGCTGCACCGCCCGCTCAAGTCCTGCGGGCAGTTCACCGGTTTGCTTAGCAATAAGCTGGCGGAACGACTGTTCCAACTGATTGAAGTCCGGAGCGGCGCGGACGCATCGTTCAATGGAGGTGGTGCAGTTGAGAAGGTTAACTACCAGTTTTGCCATGCGAGTAAAATGCTGTTCTTTTTGCAGACTGATTCCTCCGGTTGCGCGGAACTCATCAAATAGTGTTTTCAGCGCAATTTTTTGCCCGGTTGCCAGCAAACTACCTTCCAGCCCAGCTTCCAGCGACTCCAGGGGGATCTCCTGAGGCTGGCACAGGCGCGGAGCCATCAGCCAGGCAATCAGTTGCTGGTTAAAGAGCTGGTGATTGTCGGTAACAACGGCTGTGGCTTCGTAATGGAATATCTCTTCTTTACCGGCAAATTTATTAATCCGGCATAGCACCGGCTCCAGCCAGTCGTTTTGGTAAACTAGCGCCACCCCTTGCGGTAGCCGCGCCAGCTCATCAAGCTGCTCGTCGTTCAGACCTGCGGATTTTCCCGCGATACGCCGGTCAGCCTCCTCTGGCAGGCGCATGATAATTTTAGTGTTGGTATTACGAATCGCAGAAATATCAACGGCATAAGGGGATTGATCAGCAATAATAAACCCTTCACCCCAGGTACGCATTTCGGCAATAGCATTAGAGAGCATCTCCACCGATTTTCCCGTAATGTCATTCCCTTCGCCGCCACCGCCAGAGGCGTTGCGTCTAAGAATGTTGTGAGCTTCTTCCAGCACCGTGACATGTTTCAACGGCTGGTTCATACCTGAAAATGCAGCGCGGTGTTCACTCAGGCGGATAACCAGAATCCCCATAATCAGGGATTTCGTCTCTTGAGAGCCAATGCGGCTAAGATCGATAATCACATTGCTGTCGAACAACTCCGCGTTATCAATTTCTTCACCACAGAAAATCAGTCCATTCAATCCGTTAGTCAGCGATTTTACGCGTGTCACCAACGAACCGGTGTAATTGCTTTTTAGTTCCTGAGAGTAGGCGGAATCATCAATCACCGCTTTCAGTTGCGTTAGCAGATCGTTGAATGTCGGGAACAGCGCTGGGGTGAAACGGTTGACGGAACTCACCATATTCCAGCCGCATTCACTATAGCTTTGCAGAATTGCTTCTTTCAGAATTGCTGGCATAGCGGCATACATTGGCCAGCACATGGTGAATATTTCCACCAGCCGGTCAATATGCTCAAGGACATGGGTTTCATCCGGGAAGCGGAATGGGTTTATGCACAACAATTCGCTGTACTTCGCATTGCTGCCCAGAACCCGCACATCGCTGCGGTGACCAAACATATGCTTGTATTCGCCTTTCGCCGGTTCAATCACCATAAACGGAACCTTATGATGGCCCAGTTGGGAAAGCACCTCGTAAATAGCGTTACTTTTCCCCGCGCCGGTTGAACCCGTCACAAATAGGTGGCTCGCTAACTGGTTGACATCTAAGTTGATAGTTTGTGGTAGATCGTTCCAAAGATGGCGTATAGAGCCCAGGCAAATTTCGCGTTCAGCATGCGTTCTAATGCCGTTGCTATCAAGGCGTTGAACTTTACGCCCGAAAGCCTGCGTCTGAAGTACCGCCACGGTGGAGGTAGAGCGGCGCGGCAGGCTAAGCTGAATCGCCATTTCTTTGCCTGAAACAAGCGTTGCAGGCGTCAGGTAATCAATATTGATGCCTTCAGAAAAAACTGGAGTCAGGCGCGGGTGTGTAAGCGTTGCCAGCCAGTCGAGCACCATTTTTTTGTTTTGTGACTGCCAGGTCGTGAGTGCAAAATCTTCAGTACTGGAACGACTGCCGCGCATCAGGCCCAGGAAAATACTGGCTAATGATTCCGAAGAGGCCGCACTGTCACCGATAAAGTAGGCAGCGGTTTGCCAGCCGCCGTAGGTTCGTGCTTCATTGACGCGCTCCAGGTGGTGGTCAACTTTTTCCAGCATCTTTTCAATAGTTTTATCGCTGATTTCAAAGGAAATTTGTTGACTGTTACCCTGGGTTTTATTCAGCGATTGGCTGTCGGTATGGCTGGTCGTATCGGTTTTGCTCGTCGTTGAACTGTTGGCTTGTGACAGGTTAGTAGTATGACTATCGGAAAGACTCTCTGACCCGCCACTATTCTGGCTGGCAGAAATATTTCTTGGTAACACTGTATTTTTCAGCAGGGTGCCGATACCGCCGACTACCCCCATTCTATCGCCCTGAGCGCGTGCCTGTTGATATTCATCATAGGTGCGCGTGAAAGCGTCGGACGTGCTTACGGTTTGCGACTCTCCCCAGCTTTCCGTGGTCGATTTACTGGTGGTATCGGAAGTTCCTTTGGTTTCAGTCATTCCCAGGCTTTCACCCAACGACTGGCTCAACCCTTCACTGATGCTCAGACCAACGCTTTCGCTATCCTGTACCCCAAACGAATACTGCCTTTTTGCCAGGCAAGAGAGCTGTGTCGCTACTTGCTCATAACCGGTGCGGATCACTTCCAGATTTTGTGGCGAGACAGGTTCTGCAAGGATGAGTGCCTGATAAACACGGCTTTCCGCTGCATCGATAAAATGCTCCAGCCCTTGCATGAAATGCTCATGATTATCGGTAGACAAGGATGGCACGCCCGTGACAGCGGTGATTGTCGCCGAAGGTTCATCCTGTTGCGCCAGCGCCCCATCAAGCAGTTCGTCGGTTTCACCCGCTGCAAGCGGTACCAGGCTGCTGCCGGAAAAGTGCCCTTTGAAGGTTTCTTTCAGCAGTTCACCTGAGTTATGCCCCAGCATTTTTCCCGGCGTACCGCGTGTGCCAATGTACAAATTGGTTTCACGTCCATCGGATTTCAGGAACAGAAAGACGGCGTAACCGGCTGCACCCAATGCGGTGTAAGCAGCCGTGGTGCTTTCAAGCACCGACTGTTTGTTTTCCTGCACGATGCGTTCGATGCGGAAAATACGAACATCCCCGGCACGATTGGTTGGTAGCCCTGTCTGAGTGGATATAGACTGCAACGGGTAATTTTTCATCTCCGCCAGATAGCTGCGATTGATGAGCGTTCTTGCTGATTGCAAAGTTACATCCGTGCGCTGCTCTAGTTCTTTCAGGCGCGCTGGCGTCATCGTTAATTGCGTCATAAATCCATCCTTAGAGTAGAGAAATCACCAGCGCCGCCAGTACTGCCAGTGCCCCGCCAGCCATCAACGCGATACGCAGAAAGCCAGGCTGTGGGTGGGAGGAAGCATCAGAGTGCGGGCGTGGAGCTGTCTGTGACTTAGGCTGTGGCTGGGTTTTTGGCTTGATAATGATGTGCTCAAAACCCTTAACTCCGTGCAGGCGCAGCGAGTTTCGTACCGTAATCAAGTGTTCGAAACGGACTTTGGCAAAGTTGCTATTCAGATAAGAAGTTTGCAGGTCGTAGTAATCGGCATCCCACTGGCTGGGGTTGTTATTCATTTTCCCTGCCAGAGAGTTTTCTTCATAGTCGACAAATAAATCGGCGACCCGCTCCTGTGTCCAGGCGACGGCCTTGTTGATTTCATTATCTTCAAGGCGGTTGTTTTCAAGCTCATTGATTAAGGCCGAACGCACCATGCTGGTAACGCCTTGTTCAACCATTCTTGCCAGATTAGCGCCGGGTAAATAGCCTTGCATATTCATTGTGTTCGTTCCCTCTGTGCGCCCGGTTACCGGCGCTTTTGCAAATCCAGCAATATCATTACGAATCAGATACTCACGAACATCAATAAGATGACTGATGCGCTTCTCGGCGAAGTTGTTCTGCGCCAGCTTGCGTTGGCGGTCGAAATACCCGGCGTTCCAGTCAAGCTCATCCGGCTCAATGGCCGCGAAGATCTCGTTGACCAGGTAGTCATCAAAGAAATCAGCAATAGCGGCGCTGGAGGCAACAATCTGGCGTATTTCATCGCCTTCCAGTTCGTTACGGGTTAACTGCTCAAGTAAATTCTGGCGCAGGCTTTGCCGTGTTTTAGATTTATCGTCCATCATGACTTCCTTATTAAATGGCCAGCGTATTATCAAGCTTCGCTTTAAAATCGATAATCCAGCGCTGCTGCTCTCTCGCCTCAGCGATAGTCTGCTCGCGAACCTCTTTATTATTTAGCTGCTCTTGCATCGCGCCGATTAAAGCTTCGAACTTCTCGTTAAATTCGCGTTCAATAAAGGCCAGATAGTTTTTCACCAGCTTATCTTTATCCGACTCAAATTTTTTCAGCGCGCTGGCCCGGAAGTCATTAAACTCGCTTTCGATGATGGTTCGTTTCTCTTTCCAGGTTTCATTCATATCGACATATTCGACGGTGCGGTAATCGTATTCGGTACGCTTACGCCCCCAGGAGAATGGGTTATACCAGTTGGAGTCGCTGACCTCGCGGCCGTTATAGCGTTCCTCTTTGGTTTTAACATCGCGATCGTTGAGGCTAAGGTTAAGCGACATATCCTGCATGCTCTCTTTGAGGCCCTGCAGCAAAGGCAAAGCCAGGGTGCGGGCTTCACCAAATATCTCGGCGATAAATTTCAGATACTCTTTTTGTAATTCATCTTTAATATGCTGTTGACCGTCCGAGAAGGCAATTTCAAAATTACCGATCAGATCGTTACTGGCAAACGTCAGTTTCCGCTCGGCATTTTCTAATTCAATTTTTGCACGGTTTACATCCACCTCTCCCTGAGCGCTAATTTCATTGGACAGTTCCTTTAACAGGCGGCGGAATTTCATATCTTCCTGAGTGAATCTTTCAGCAATGAACGCCGGCAGCCCTTTCCCTTCACGGCGAAGCTGCTCTTTATAAGCTTCGGTATTCAGCCCCTTTTTATGCCTTTCCTGCAGCAAAGTAATTTCATCATTAATCAGCACCAGCTCTTTTTCATCTTTCTTGAGCTGCTCGGCAAGCTGGGTTTCTTTCATCCCCAGACCAATGGCACGATGCAGCGCGGCATAAGCGCGATTCAGACGAGTTGGCACGTTATATTTATCGATGTATTCATCAATCATCACTTCTACGGCGGGCAAACCGCTGCGCTTTAGCACATTGGTAAAGCCACGCTCTTCAAGACTCCGGCGCACGCGTGAGGTAAGCGGCATGTATTCCGGGAAGTTCATCGTCGGCTCTTCGAGGAACAGATCCGTCAGGGTATTCACATCTCCGCGTTCTTTGCGGGTTAAGGAATCCGGGTGTTTGCGTAACAGACGAGTTAAGTGTGCTGATACCGGGTACACCTGCGGGTTCCGGATACCGTTACTTTCAAGATAGGTCTTCACCCGCTGCAGCGCTGCACCAACATTTTCGCCATTTTCAGGGTCAAAAGCATCCATCTTATTCACGACGAAAATGAAACGATCTTTACTTTGTTTACCGCCTTTTTGCATGGTTTCAGCGACCAGACCCAGCAGGTTTTTATCGTCGTTAGTGCCCAGTTGCGTACCGTTGAGCACATAAAGAATCAATGGGTTACGTCTTGAATCCTTAATGAAACCCATGGTTTTAAGCTCATGATCTGCATCCTGGCTGTTATTTGGTCCTGGCGTGTCGGTCAGTACAAGACGAACATGATCGCGCGGTTGCATCGCCACGATATTGCCACGCAGTTCAATTTCCTGCGTATCCGGTAACTGGTTCCACTCTTTGAGCGTATCAACGTTGATTTCTGGCAGCGACTCTTCCTCACCTGCGCTTGAGAAGCGGCGCGCCGTAAAATTTGCCCCAGTGGTTTTATCATCAATGATTTGCGCGATGGTTGCGGTGGTAGCTTCGTTTGCCGCGGGCAGCAGATCCTGGCCAAGCATGGCATTGATTAACGTTGATTTGCCCGAAGACATGGTTGCGACAACATATACGTTAAAGTCATTGTTGAAGGCTTCGCGAAAATCGTTACGCACCTGTTCGTTGTTGACGATGTAGTCATTGAACTGCGGGTTGAGCTTCGCCTCTTCCATCAGCGCATTAATCTCGTCCAGACGGTCTTCCGTCGCACGCACTGGTTGCCAGCGCAGGCTAATTTCCATGCCGCTCTCACGTGCTTTTGTGGCGGCATCCTGTACATCCATAAAGTCCGATTCAACGCCTTTAAACTCAACCTCAAGCTGTGTTTCTCCGTTAAGCAACGCCTGTATCTCGCTAAACAATGATTCCACCCAAAGCTGTAACCGCGCTTCTTTATAACTGGAGAGTTTACATCCTGGCGCAGGCTCGGTTCCGTTGACCAAAAACGTAGATTCCACGGTAAAGGGGTTATGTTCCAGATATATGCTGTTCATAGATTTCCAAAGGATTAATTATGCTGTGAAAGAAAAATTTCCAGGGTGCGAATACCGCTGTAGGCAATAAATTGAATCAACTCAGTTTTATCAAACATGTCTGACTGCTTATTTTCAGGCAGTGTCCTTTTCAATTCGGCGCGAACTTTGCGCTTAATCGCCACAGAAATATGCGATGCTTCATTCAGACTAAATTTGTTTTCTCGAAAACGCTCGAGTTCGGCCTGCAAACGATGCTTTTGATTACGCGTAATACTTTTGCGATTGAGTACTTTTTTGGCAATTAAGGATGTTTGCATCATCGCCGGTATAATGACCGGTTGCCGGTACCCTGTTTGCTCCAGATATTCTCGAGCTTTTTCAAGAAAAAGCTCTATGGTCTCGCCGCGCTCGTCATCAAGCTGATCCACTTTATTGAGGATAAAAATAATCTGGTTGCCTGATGCTAACGCCGGGCTATTTTTTATGTCTAGCAGCAGTTGCTTATCGTCAAGAGTTGCCAGTTGGGTTGCATTGAGCACATATACCAGCAGTTTTTTCCCCGGTAATGTCAGCGCTGCGTCCAATAGGTGTTTATGACTGGCATCCTGGCTGTTGTTCGGCCCTGGGGTGTCGTAAATAACCAGCGGCTTCACTGTTTTGCGCAAGCTGTCAATACGGCAATCCAGCTCGATATATTTCACTGCCTGATGACTGTTCCACTGCCTGAGCGTCGCACTTTGCACATTGTTACTACGTTCATGGCATTCGCCCTGTTGGTTGTAGCTCACTCCTTCGATGCGCTGACGTAAACTGCGGTTATGAGTAATACGTGTTAGCGTCGCCGTTGCTGCTTCATTAGCCGAAAAAAGAATTTCATTGCCAAGTAGCGCGTTAATAAGCGAAGTTTTCCCTGCACTCATTGTAGCCGCAATAATTACATTACAATGTTCCGGCCTGGTAAATAGTTTCCTGGCGGACTTTTTTTTGCTTGGTTTGTTTTCTGCCATGCCCTTACCTTATATTCCCAGATAATTTCTGATTACTTTTTCCATTTCCTGCTGTAAATTTTCAGGTGAAATAATTCTCAAGTGGGGTAACCAGTATTGCACCACAGGCAACACTTCATTTTTATGCGATACATTTGTAGATATAATTAACCCACCATCAGTCAGTTCTTTTTCTATGATCTGTCCAACTACCAAATCCCGGCGCTGAAAGTATTCAGCCACTTCAGGGGATACTTTTATTACCACTTCAAATTTTTGTTCAGTACTCCATACACTCTCTTCATTTTTCAACGTTTCCGTTAGCGCCTGAGAGCGCTCAAAGAGATCGAAAGTACAATTTAAGGCAGATATTTTACCGAGCGTGAACTTCTTAATTTTTTCTTCATGCTGCGCGGCGAGATACCAGACCCCGTTGTGGTTAATCAACTGATAGGGCTCTACGCTGTAACTTCGCTGTTCGGCGCGTTTGTAATAGCTAAATGACACACGACGACGTTCATCAATTGCCTGCTGTAAACGTGTGAAATTGTCAGTTTGCTGCTCACTTTTGATGTAGTGATGGCCCATCACAAGGATATTCTGCGTCGAAGTCGGGTAAAACATGGACTGAAGCATTTTCCTGTCCAATACTGGAAATAATCCTTTTACTCCCGCTACGCAGGCAAAAGTATCAATGCTTGAGGCATCAAACTTTCCCAGATACTCAGGACGCAGACTATAGCCATTGAGGGCAGCGTTTTTCTCTATCCCTGTGATGGAGAGTCGCTCTTCTATATCACGACGAATGGTGCGTTGATGCACCCCGTATTCTTCAGCCAGACCGCTAAGCGTTAAAGTTTCACCACGGTTAAAACGTAATAAAATATCCGCAAGACGCGTAGCCAATAAGAGATTTTTTTTGCTCATTTTTCACTTCCGTGTTGTTCATCTGTTGGTAAGCTTACATGCGCTAGTTGACAGGTTGTGTCACGTATGAAAAAACTCTGACATTAATTATTCTGTCGAAAGCTATTAAGAATAATATCGGCACTCAGGCGTAAAACTTAAGCGATTATCCCATTGTTTTACCACAGGCGTCGCCTGTATCACGGAGGGGGCGGGAGGAACTGAAGGATGAAGGGCTAGCTGAAATATCCCTTAATGCTGACTGGACTACATAGACATGGAATCGCACCAACAAAGTCGGTGCCGCGAATGAATAGACTTTCCTACGTCTGAACTGACCAGGCCAAGAAGCAAATCAAAGCACATCTACATTTGTTGAATAATAAGACGATATTCAGAGAGGTTGGCAGCGTGGTGATTCACAGTTACAATCACTAGCCTCGAAGTTGCTTATTTTTTCAGCGAAATATGATTGGGGGCCTAATTGGGGGCTCCGGCGTTTTTCGAACAGGCAAAAATACTGTAATAACAAGGGTTGTAATGGCTATATTCGAATCCTGTAGGGGACCATTTCAAATCAATTAGTTACGCCTTCTTCACTTCACCATCACCATCCAAAAGCGCCAGAGTAGTCACATGAATTGCCATAACGTCATCGATTTTTGCATGCGTGCTCGGTCAGGTGATTTGGCGACAGGTGTGCATACCTGCGTACCATCTCGATAGATTCTCAACCTCCCATTTCCTGCAGTGCAGAAAGTGGCAACCTAGCCTGGACCAACCAACTTGCCTAAATGTGTCTCAGGTCGTGGAAACGGAAATCTGTAATACCAGCCCGCTTTAAACCAGTCCTCCAGGCCGTGTTATCATCAACGCGCATCTTTCTCACCTCAGCAGTCTTTGTTCCATCAGCGCGGTGCTAGCTGAGTTATGAACAAATACGAACTTGTGGTGACGACCAATCTGCTCTTTCAGAACTTTGCATGCGGTATCATTCAGTGCGACGCCAATAGCCTTGCCCGCTTTGGCGTTCTCCGGATGTATCCACGCTACCCGTCGCTGCATACCAATCTGCGACCATTCCAAATCCAAGATCTTAGACCTGCGCACTCCTGTGGCCAGCGCGAAGATCACAATCGGTTTGAAGCCGTCCGGCATGCATTCGATGAGCGTTAATGCCTCTTCGCGTGTCAGCCATTTTATGCGGCGGGAGATTGGCTTTCTCGTCTTGATGACAGGTGCTTTGCTTAGCCACTTCCATTCATCAGCGGCGATCCGAAATAATCCGCGAATGAATGAAAGGTATTGGCTGCGCGTGGCCGCTGAAATCAGCTTCTCTTTGTACTCATCTAACGGTGATGTTGGCGGTTTCCCGGGTGGCGGTGGAGCCGGTAGTTCGTCTGGCCAGTCTTCATACGGTGCGGATAAAGGGGCTAACGGCTGCATCACACTTGAGGAGTACGCATAATGATTAAGAGTTATGCTCTCATAGCAAATGAAACAATATTAGTCGTAAACACTATTGTTGCCGATGAAACATTTCAAATTGAAGGTTATTATTTGATAGAAATATTAGATGGAATATTTTGCCAAACCGGCATGTATTATAATGAATTAGATGGGTTATTTTATTATGGCGAAGGCTTTACCACCTCTATTAGAGTCACATTGGAGTAACTCTAATAGGTTGAAATGTAATTAACTGAAATTAAGAGGTGGTGCTTTGAATCGCATGCAAATTTTACGTGATAATTTAATTGCAGGTTTTTCAATTAAAGTATGTGCAATGTTTGCAGCTATATAACAAAGTGCTATCATTAAGCTAAAGCATATAAATCTCTGCGTGTCGGTTAGTTGGTGTTTTTCAAAAAAATATTGCCTGAAAAACGTCATCAAAGGGAAGTGAATGATGTAAAGTGAATATGAGATATTACCCGCATTGTTTAAGAAAGATGATTTAAATGTAGGCCCATACTTATCAATGCATACAGTAGCGATGAGCAATGGAAGTGCAACCCAGAAACTTCCAAATAAACCAACGGGTCCAAATCCGAAAATAATAACAACCGAAATGATTACAAATAGACAAGTTAGTAATATATAGCAGGTAGTAGACTTGCCAGGTTTATGATTGAATTGCATGAAAGCCTTAGCGATCAGCATCCCAGCTATAAACTCAAAAAGGACTGTAGTACTCAATATTTTTGTTGGAACCATCCACCACTCGCTTATGTACAATTTTGCAGACATTTGAGATGAAAATGAAAATTCATGATTGAATATTAATTGCATCCCAGCGACAATAATTAAGATAATTGCAGAGCATACAGCAACGCGGTACTTTTGCGAGATTGCCATGGAGACACAAAAAATAGTATAAAAATAAATTTCATAAGTTAATGTCCATGGGGTACCCATTAAATTGAAACCGTATGCTGGTGCATTTCTGTAATTATAATCATTGTGAAACAACAGAAGTGATTTTATTAAATCCTTCCATGAGGCGTTACTATATATTGTCAGAGAAGCAATAAACCACACCACTATAAAAAGTGGGTATATCCTGAATAGTCGCTTAACTGCAAATTCTGTTACACTCTCTTTTTTCTGTGTCGCATAAGTTATAATAAAACCACTTATTATAAAAAACGTGTCTACACCAACGCCATCGGTTGTTACATATTTTTGTGCGTATTCTGGAAGTACAAAGTTATAGTGAAGAAATACAACGAGTAGAGCAGCGACCCCTCTCAAATAGTGAAGGTTATGTAGCTTTCCCATTATTTATCACTTCTCCTTATTATACATTTTGATACAACCTGCTCGCCAGACACAAGCTAATGCAACAAAAATAGCTAGCAAACCTCGAACGCCACCGGATCTTTTAAGTCTTTGCATGAAATTATACCTTTGAATTTTGTCTCAAGATTGTAGCAATAAGGCCCCTTACAAGAAACCTTCATCAATCATTCTTTCGTTGCTGATCAGGCACCTGAGATTTCTCCGGCTTTTCCCGCTTCATAATTTAAAATTATCGTGATAATGCTGTATGCATGAACAGTATTTGTGAGGTGGGTTATGGGTAAGGATTCTAATTTCGACATCGTGTATAGGGAAGAGGTGAGAGACTGGATACCGCCTGGCAGATATGTAAGTATCCCACCAAAACGGCCCATTCATTTTTAGAGATCTTCCGACATACTGATTATGTCCCCTGAGGAGATCGCTATGCGTAAGATCCGATTCACTGAGCACCAGATCATCGCCGTCCTGAA
>NZ_JBLZQF010000021.1:0-7344 GCF_049199325.1 Rahnella sp. PD4
CTGAATGAGTACAACAGTGAGCGTCCTCATGAATCCCTTAAAAACCTGACGCCGGAAGAGTACCGGCTGATGGCTGAGAAACCGGAAATCTCAAAAAGTGCCTGGAACTAAAGCTGGGATACTTACAGACCGACTTTCGGATGTACTGACCAAAATGAGCGCAAAAGCGCTGGTCACGTGGATGACGCATTCCGCATTGGAGGACATACCGCGCGAAGCATTACTGACTGGCGGCAGCGATTTTGTCTATGCTCTACAGGCAAATTTTGTGCTGCTACGTGATGTTCTGTCAGAAACGATGGAAGATATTGAGCAGCAGAGTCATGACCTCGAAGAAAGACTGGATAGTCTGGAACAGCGCCTTCAGATGCTTCAGAAAGATACTGATAATTTGTATTAGCTCAGACTTGATCTGGCACAACTACGACATAGGGCCAAACCTAATCTGACAGGCAGCTTTGTGCCATGAGCAGACGTTGCTTTAGACAGTCTGAATTGATCCGCGGGGAGCGGGTCAGACACACCTTAAATATAGGTCTATGTCTTACTGGTGAAGTATCCGGTTTAGACGCAGCTATTACAACGTCGGATATACTCAAGGTGTCGTTCTCTCTACTATTTTTTGCGTTATTGCATCATATCGATAGTTGACAATGTCACCTGTAATAAGCATTTGTATTGCCTGCTTGATGCATTCTAGGGGAGCAATAAACCACTCTCTCGGTGTGTGAACAATTCCTTTATGATCAGCCAATTTTACATCCAAACAGGAATGTCCAAAGAAGGTATGTAGCAACCCTTCAAACTTATGTGTTTTCATATTGTAGCACTCAAACTCAGAAACTAACTGAACTGATGCCATTAAATAAGTTGGTTCCTTCTCTGCATTAGCAATACGCTGCACTACGGGAGTGGTGGAATAACCAATCTTGTATAAATTATTCACTCTACTGATCTCTGGTTCATTACTTAAAGATTTTAGAATATAAATGTAACCTGATTTTTTATCGTCACGAGTGATGTTCAGCAATTCATCCAACTCTGTATCACTTTTAGCTAAAATACGACGACCTGTTTCATCTTTATACAACTCAGTAGCAAGTGAGCGCAGCAGCATGTCTGATTCTGTACCGTTCTCAAAAACTAGATGTAATCGAGCGTTTATCTTGCCATTCTTCTTCTGCCTCTCTTCCATATGAGAGACATAGCAAGTTATCCCGTGAAGAATGAATAACATACCCTTTTTAATTTGCTGCTCACCGGTGAATTGAACAGCCTCCATTTCACCCGCTTTAAGATCAGCGTGACATTGCCGAAACAGAGGCTCATATTCATCAAAGTTGGCGCACTTCTTACGCTTGGCAATATGCTGGGGCATTCCCAAGGTCTTTTTAACGTGTTTTAAATTAAAGATACTGTCATCTGGTAAATCTAATATGCCTAACATATCATCCGCAAGTATCGCTTCAATAGAAGCCGGTTTAGGTTCTTCAAATCGTGGCAAAAGCCCATGAATATCGTATTGTTTCAACGCACGACAATGATGCTCGTTACTGCGGATAGATTCTAGACTTTTGCTGCGCATCAGCTCAATCGGATTGCTACGATTAGCTTGCGGTTTTCTCCCATGTTTATCAAAAAATTCATTAATTTGCTTAAATTTAGCAATTAGGTGGTCATCGGCTGTAGGTGCCGATGATTTAGGCTTTGTTTTTAATAAGCCTTGTGTATCAGAAGCTAGAATAGCTTTTAACCAATCTTCCATTTACATAGCCTCTTTTTGAGTATTTGCTACCTGCTCTTGTGCCAGACGACGCAGATATATAACACACTGAGCCAACTCACGCTCACGCCCATTACGAGAGTTAAGGTCTGGATTCCTATTGTTCTCATTTGCAAACGCTTGAACTTTCGGCCACAACGCAATGGCCTCCTCTTTAGACATTTGCATACGAGTCGATTCAATAGAGTCTTGAATCAACTTAAGTGTATCAGTGTTAACCGCTTTTGATAGGATCTCAAACGCTTTCTGAAACGGATTTACTTGGTCGATAAGGTCAATATGCAGCTCATCAATATTGATGAACTTATCAGCCATGCGAACAAACTTCTTGCCACCCTCCTCTTTAATTTCAGATGCTGAAAGCGCTGAGTCCACAACAACTCGCTGACGTATTTCCTCTATCTCCTCTTTAGAGAGGTCTGGGTATTTTTTCTCTATAATTTTAGGGATCAGCACCTTATTAATAACTTCAGGGTCATGACCTGCGGCAGATGCTTTAACAATGTTGTCATCTTGCAAAATCGAAGCTTTTAAGTCATCAAGGTCTGTTTCTAATATTTGCTTAGTTCGCTTGGTGCTTGGCTCTTTCAAACCACCAATGCTGATCACCCCCGGCGGTGTTGGTTCCTTTTCTATAGGACTTTTTGTTTTAAATTTAAAGTTTGGTGCCAATACTTGCTCCATAAGAAGAGAACAAGTGATTGCCTTAAGCATATTGTTTACAGCATAATTGACTTGATCACTTGAAGCATCAGGTTCAGCAATCAAATTAGTAAACTGAGCATGAGCCTTGTTATGACTATCACGAGTACACCGACCGATAATCTGCACAATTTCCGTCAAAGAGTTGCGGTAGCCGATCGTCAAAGCATGCTCACAAAAACTCCAGTCAAAACCCTCTTTTGCCATGCCCAGCGCAATGATGATATCAATATCATCTTCATGGTCAATATCACGTAAAAATGCCTGTGTTTTCTCTCTATCATTTTCATCCCATACGAGGTCGGCAACTTTAATGGTTTTTCCATCTTCTTTACGTTTTATATGAATGACACCAGTATCTGGATCGGTGAATTGATGCTCACCAATAATGTCTAAGATAGCTGCGACTTGCTCATATTTATCATCTTTTCCTGACTCGGCAGAGTTTACGTTGGGGATATGGACAATCGTTTTCTTATCAGTATCTAGCACCTCTGCAATTGCAGTGAGGTAATGACCTTTATAGAAGTGGTAACCAATACCCAAAGACTTAAGGTGCTGATAGCCGTTCAGTTGCTCGTAATAGTTAAAAGAGACCTTATCAAACTTCATCTCATCTTCTGGAGTCAGGATTGATACGCTATCGCCACGGAAGTAAGAACCTGTCATCGCAACGATGTGTGCGGTACTGTTCTCAATGAGCGCACGCAACACATCACCCAACACGTTGTCACCATCAGCAGAAACATGATGGAACTCATCGATTGCCAATAAGATATTGTCAAAAGCGAAGTCTTCTAACTCTTGATATGCAAAGCGCAAGGTAGCGTGAGTACAGATTAAAATGCGCACATCACTATCTAAAAACTCCCTAAAGATTTTAACTTTGCTTTGATTGCTGGCAGACGTACAAAGGTTGTAATGCGGATTGATGTTCCAATCCGCAAAGAAACCAAATTTAGTTAGCTCAGTGTATCCAAATGAGCCACCGATAGAACGCTCAGGAACAGCGACAATAACTTTGTCGATACCCTGATTGTGAAGTTTATCCAAGCCAATGAACATTAAAGCACGAGATTTACCGGAAGCAGGTGGGGCTTTAATCAATAAATACTGGCTTGCGCGTTGCTCAAAAGCGCGAGCCTGCATGGCTCGCATTCCCATCTCATTGATGTTGGTGCTTTCACCTGTTTGAGCATAGGTTACGTTGACTAAATCAGGCATTCACTTTACCCATTACTTTTTCATACATTCTCAAAAGAATTGCAAGACGCTCCTCTTCTTCGGGAATGGTCTTACCAAAGAAAATTCTTTCTATACACTCATCTAGTAAAACATGAGCTTCTTTCAAATTTGCAGGCATTCTTTCTGGATCATATAATTTTGCCAATGAAAATTCAGCATGCATTTCTCTTGCTGAAATAACACCAATCGTTGCCTCCATAATATCTTCTTTATCTGCTAGAGTTAGTTCAGGCACAGGAAATGTGTTGTAACACATAGCAGATGAATATCTGTAATCACTTTTCAATCTTCCTGCTGTCAGCCTCACCCAAGACATATGTAGACGAGAGCTTAGTATGCCGAATACCCATACTTCAGGATCATAAATAGCTTGGGCTGAATCTGAAACAATAATTTCAGCACCTAAAAATCCAAAAGGAATATACTTTCTTCTTTCTGATGATACTCGTGGTATTATTATCAGGTGCTCTTTTGCTTGATGCGTATATCTAAACCTATAAGGTTTATCTGCTAGCCCTCTAGCAACATCACCACCGTTGATGCGGAACTCACGTACGAGTTCAACTCGTTCTTTTAAGGGAGGGATTGAGTAAGCTTCTTCGTATTCTTCTTCAGAGATCCAAATACACCACCGTTCTTGTCCATTTAAAAAGTCCTGTGAACCACAAAGACGCTTAATAAACTTGCCTGCTTCAGGATAAGCATCTAAAAGAGAATTTTTTTCATCTATTGATAATATTAAATTTCCGCCATCGTAAGGGCTATTACCTGTTATTAATTTTGGCAGCAATGATATAGGCTTTAGGCTTTGATGAACTATTGTGTTATCGCCTTCGTTTAAATATGCACTGATATTTTTTACATTTTTTTTATTCGTGGGTTCATATATTGATTTAGGTGTACCACTTATTTTCCGAATTCCTAGTATGGTACAAATCACAGCGGCTTTATCTCTAGCATTGTTGCTCCAGACAAATGGCTTATAAGCAAAACCTATCTCTAACCCCATATCAAAAATCAAAGGCCATAATTGATGGACTTGTGCGCCTTGATTTATCGAGTTAGTAGATACAAAAGCAAAAACGCCACTAGATTCAGCTATATATTTTGATGCTTTAAAGAACCAACAAGCAATATAGTCTAGCTCACCAAATTTACTTATGCCGCTAAAAGCTTTTTTCATATCAGCCTTTTGGTTCGGTGATTGATACTTCCCTCCTAAATATGGCGGATTACCTAAAATATATACCTCTTCGGAATCGGTACAAGGACAAACCAACTCCCAGTCCATCAGTACTGCATTACCTGCAACAATCCGCCCGCTTTGCTTTAATGGGAGCGTTGGTGCTGTGTAACCAAACTCAGTCTCAAACACCATGTTCATTTGATGATCAACTAACCATAATGAAAGAATTGCCATCTCATGAGCAAAATCATCGAGCTCAATGCCATAGAATTGGTCTAGGTGAATCGCAGAATGAGATTCATCAAATAATCCTATAATTCCTGAGTCAGACTCTGACTCTAGCTCACGAATGCGCTTTAGGATCTCAATTTCTAATTCACGAATTTCTTTGTACGTAATAATCAAAAAGTTGCCTGAACCACACGCAGGGTCAAAGAACTTAATGCGGCTTAGTCGAACCTGAAGCTTCTTCAGTTTGTTGATATTGTCATTGCACTTATCAAACTCTTCATAAAGATCATCCAAGAACAGCGGTTCAATCACTTTCATGATGTTTAATACTGAGGTGTAGTGCATCCCCATTTTGCTTCGTGTTTCAGGGTCGGCAACACCTTGAATCATCGAACCAAAAATATCAGGGTTTATATCTGCCCAATCTAATTGACCAGAATCAAGCAACATACGACGAGCTTTGGCATCGAATGTTGGCACTCTAATCTGGCGCTTAAATAACCCACCGTTAACATACGGAAAATCATTAAGATACCTTGGAAAATCATTACGCTGATGTGCTGGCGTATCCAATACGTAAAACAAACGTTCAAATACGCCTTGTAGATCGATTCCATCTTCTTGCGTATGTTGATTCAAAAGGTTTGTGAATTGGTTCTCAGAAAAGATTTTTGTGTCTTCTGCAAAGAAACAGAAAAGTAGGCGGTTGAGAAATACTACCAAATCATGCAACTGTTCTTTCGTGGCATTCGCTGGGTAGTTAGTTGCTTTGATATGGTCAAAAAAATCCGCCATCTTCTCAGCCGCTTTGACATCCGCAGGGTTTTCACCGCGATAAACCATTTTCTCCATACCTGCCCACGGTAAGAAGAAATCAAAATGTTTCGGTAGCTGACCAAGCTCGATATCAAGCGTGTCTTCAGTCTTTGTATCAATAGCAATAAGCTGAGAGAAATCAGTGATAACAACAAAACGAATCTTGTTGGTAGCAACCGTTTTGCTGTTTTTGAGAGCATCTATTTCAGCGAACAAGTTTGATGTACATGGTTTAAAGTAAAGATGACGCTTTAAGATCACCTCACCACCATCCTTCGCTAGGTTACGCTCACCAGACTTAACACGGTTCACTACCGACTTACGATGTCCGTATGCCAGCAACAGTTCGTAGACAAAATCATCTTTCGAAATTTTTTGGCTTGATACTTGTTTCACCAAACTCTTGACATTTTCTTCTATTTGTACGCTATTCATGTGTTTTACGACCTAAATGGCACTGGTTGAATTTTAATATGCACAGTTCATTCAAGCTATTCTTTAACTTGAATTTTAATTATCGTAGTGGTCAACTAAGACTGTACATCCCTTTGCAGGGCAATGCACTCTGTTCATCGCACTCAATAACTATCTTCTTTCTCCGTCATGACCTGCTCCCCTTTGATACACACAGAATGCTGTTAGCAATGTCCGTTGATCGCTCACCGCGGATCTTCTGATTCGTTAGCTCATCGGCTGTGTGCCAAAAATGGAGGTTTAAGAGTTCAGGGTGTAAGTATCCCACCAAAACGGCCCATTCACTTTTAGAGATCTTCCGACATACTGATTATGTCCCCTGAGGAGATCGCTATGCGTAAGATCCGATTCACCGGGCACCAGATCATCGCCGTCCTGAAATCAGTCGAAGCTGGCAGGACCGTCAAAGATGTGTGTCGTGAGGCCGCTATTTCTGAAGCCAGCTACTACAACTGGAAGGCGAAATATGGCGGTATGGAAGCCGCTGATATCAAAAAAATCAAAGATCTTGAAGACGAGAATCGTCGTCTGAAGCAGATGTTTGCAGATCTGAGTATGGAATGTCGGGAGCTGAAAGACGTCATCGACAAAAAGCTTTAAAACCAGCGATAAAGCGTGAGCTCGTCAGTTATCTAACTACGCAGTTTACGATGAGCATACGCCAGGCATGCAGGATGTTATCGCTGAGCAGGACGGTGTTTCGTTATCAACCGGATACGCGACGTGATGAAGCGGTGGTCCAGAGGCTGACCGGGGTCGCTGAGCGCTATCCCCGCTACAGTTTTAAGAAGCTTTTTCAGGTACTTCGCAGGCAGGGGCACGTCTGGAACCACATGCTGTAATCTTAATACGATCCCAGTCTGTGATATCTGAGGTGATTGCCATGAAAACTTTCGTTGGACTTGAT
>NZ_JBLZQF010000022.1:0-5204 GCF_049199325.1 Rahnella sp. PD4
TGGTGATACCACGAGCTTTTTCTTCTGGTGCGTTATCGATCTGGTCGAATGCACGTGCAGAACCGCCGTAGGTTTTAGCCAGAACGGTAGTGATTGCTGCAGTCAGGGTAGTTTTACCGTGGTCAACATGGCCGATAGTACCAACGTTAACGTGCGGTTTGTTACGTTCAAATTTTTCTTTAGACATCGATTGTCCCTCTAAGACACGGTTAAATCGGTGGTATCACCACATCAACCAAGCATTTGCTTGACGAATTAGTTTACAGAAAGAAAATCAGGAGGGAGAATTTGGAAGTGGTGCTGATAGGCAGATTCGAACTGCCGACCTCACCCTTACCAAGGGTGCGCTCTACCAACTGAGCTATATCAGCACATACTTGGAGCGGGCAGTGGGAATCGAACCCACATCATCAGCTTGGAAGGCTGAGGTAATAGCCATTATACGATGCCCGCATCCTGGAACTCGGCTACCTGATTTTTCTGAAGAACTTCGAAGACGGGGAAAAGGACGTGAGACACTTAATTCCTCACCTTCACTTGAAACGACTCTATCATTTCAAGCTGCCTCATTGCTAAGGCTTGTATGGTGGTGGGGGAAGGATTCGAACCTTCGAAGTCGATGACGGCAGATTTACAGTCTGCTCCCTTTGGCCGCTCGGGAACCCCACCTAAATTGTTAAGTACTTGAATGGTGCCGGCACCAAGAGTCGAACTCGGGACCTACTGATTACAAGTCAGTTGCTCTACCAACTGAGCTATGCCGGCATCAAGTGCTGCGCATTCTATGGAGACTTTGCAGGGTATGCAACAAAAAAATTGCATGTTTTGCGTTATCGCTCATGTTTTATTCAAAAACTAAGCTTTTTCTCCTTTCCTGCTGTTTAAAGGGTCAAAATGTATTCAAAAACGTCATTTCTCCAGGCCCGTTCGCGATGGATACGCCCCCCTTACTTATACTTCATCCTCGCCAGAAATCCCTCGCAGCGCACTGCTGTTCGATTTATGCACTATAAATGTGCTTTTGCATCACAAATGTACATCCAGAGGCATTTCTTTGTCGGTCAGGCCTGATTCCCGAGCTATTTCTACTGGCGCAACATTTGCATATCTCCTTTCGAAGGCGAGTTTTATTATAGGAAGGAGTGCCGCAATGAAAATTGTCATGCTTAATGCCGCAACGCTACCGGTTTACAGAGAGGAACTCGCGCGACTATTGATTGAAGCTAACAGGACAAATGCTTCTGTCGGTTTCCCCTGTGTCAACGGTCAAAGAGAGGCTGAGGACGCTTTTCAGGATTTATGCCCTGCTCTGAGTCAAAATGAACGATTGCTTTGGATCGCCAGGGATGAAAAAGGCGTCATTGGTACCGTCCAGCTTATTCTGGTCCATTCACCGGATTTACCTCATCAGGCCGAAGTAAGTACTCTGCTGGTCAGCGCTACAGCACGAAGACGTGGCGTGGGTCGTCTGTTACTACGTGCGCTGGAAAATACCGCACAGAGCCTGCGCTGCACCATTTTGTCTTCAGATATGAAGTCAGGTTCAGACGCCGAAGCATTCTACAGAGCACAAGGGTATCGCTGCGCGCTCCTCAGGCAGGATTTCTCCCGTTACAGCAGAAAAAATGAAGTAGTCTATTACAAACAGTTATTACCTTTTACCAGCACATCTCAATCCATCTTTTAGCCTTGAAATTGTGCTGTGAGCATTTCACCGCACTTTCATAGGCTTTCCGCGCTTACATAACTTTCTCAAAAAATTTTAAACTCAATCAAAGAAATCGATAAGTTATAAGAAAAAGATCTCCCTCAAAAATTAAGGTGTCTATAATATGCTGCTGGTTTACTGTCTGGAGTTGGCGTGATCGCCTTTCCTGACCTGCGCTAACGGGCAGACTTTAACTTATGAAAAAAAGAGACCCATCTTTGGCAACTCCTTATCTGCAGTTCGATCGTGCGCAGTGGGCAGCCTTACGTGATTCAGTACCGCTTACGCTGAAAGAGGCAGAAGTGGTGAACCTGAAAGGCATAAACGAGGATTTATCCCTCGAGGAAGTTGCACAGATCTATTTGCCACTTTCACGCCTTCTCAATTTTTACATCAGTTCCAACCTGCGCCGACAAGCCGTGCTTGAGCAGTTCCTCGGTACAGATGGACAGAAAATTCCTTATGTCATTGGAATCGCCGGGAGTGTCGCAGTAGGTAAAAGTACGACGGCCCGCGTCCTCCAGGCATTATTAAGTCGTTGGCCCGAGCACCGTTCGGTAGAACTGATTACAACTGATGGTTTCCTCTATCCCAACAAGACGCTTCAGGAGCGTGGGATTATGAAGAAAAAAGGATTCCCTCAGTCTTATGATATGCACCAGCTGGTGAATTTTGTTTCAGAGGTTAAATCCGGTGCAAGGCATGTGACCGCGCCAGTCTATTCGCATCTGATCTACGATGTGATACCGGAGGGCAATAAAGTCATTGAGCAGCCAGATATTTTGATCCTTGAAGGGCTTAATGTCTTACAAAGCGGCATGGATTATCCTCATGATCCACATCATGTATTTGTTTCTGACTTTGTCGATTTCTCGATATACGTTGATGCCCCTGAAGAATTATTGCAAAGTTGGTATATTAATCGTTTCCTGAAATTCCGTCAGGGAGCATTCTCAGATCCTGATTCTTATTTCCATCATTATGCAAAACTTCCGGAAGAAGAAGCTGTGAACATTGCAACGCAGCTATGGAATGAGATTAATGGGTTGAATTTAAAAGAAAATATCCTTCCAACTCGTGAAAGAGCGAGCTTAATTCTGACGAAAAGCGCTAACCATGCGGTTGAAAGCGTCCGGTTGAGAAAATAAATATACTGAAATTAAAAAATAAAGGAGAGCACATGCTCTCCTTTATTGTAATCAGATAGCGCGCAGTGAAATCTCACCACCGATATAAGGTTTAAGTATACCATCCTGTTCGAGCAGCAAAGCCCCCTGAGGATCGATACCCCGCTCAATACCATGAATTTCCTGGTCACCGATGAGTAATTTAACCGGACGGTCGAGGAAATTATCTAAACCACGCCAGCGGGGAATAAATGGCGCTAATCCTTCCTGTTCGAAATGTAATAATGCTGACCTTAACTCTTTCAGCAACGTAGCTGTAAGTTCATTGCGGTCAATATTAACCCCCGCTTCCTGCAAATTTATCCAACCCTGATTAATAGCATCAGAAGCAGGTTCGCGCATTTTAAGGTTAATCCCCGCGCCAAGAACCAGCTGTGCTGCATCGCCGGTTTTACCTGTCAGTTCAACCAATATTCCGGCGAGCTTGCGATCATTAAGATAAAGATCATTGGGCCATTTCACGCGTACTGCTTCAGCACCAAGACGCTGAAGCACCTCAGCCATAACAATCCCAATGACCAGGCTGAGTCCCATTGCGGCGGCAGGTCCCTGTTCCAGTTTCCAGTACATTGACAGGTAAAGGTTACTGCCGAAAGGTGAGAACCACTTTCGCCCACGACGTCCCCGCCCGGCCTGCTGATATTCCGCAACACATGCGTCACCCGAGCTTAATTCTCCAATTCTGTCCAATAGATACTGATTGGTTGAATCAATAACAGACAGAACATCGACATGGCCCGTCGGGAGCAATGCGTGGATTTTTTCTGCGTCAAGCAACTCGATAGGGAACGGAAGGCTATAACCTTTGCCCGGCACCGTAAATATATCAACGCCCCAGTCACGTACCGTCTGGATATGCTTATTAATCGCTGCGCGGCTCATCCCCATGGCTGTACCTAACTGCTCACCGGAATGAAATTCACCATCAGCCAAAATGGAGATTAATTGCAGAGGAACGGTAATATCTTTCATGACAGCGCTCCCATTGCGTCCACTTCCCCTTTCGCGGCAATAAAACGAACCTCTGGTTCAAGCCAGATGCCAAATTTTGCTGCAACTGCATCACGTACATATTTAGCCAATGCGCGTATATCAGCACTGCTCGCGTGATCTTTATTAATCAACACTAACGCCTGTTTATCATGAACAGCTGCGCCACCAATGGCAAAACCTTTTAGACCGGCCTGTTCAACCAACCATCCTGCAGCCAGTTTTATTTGCCCATTGGCTTGCGGATAAGACGGCATAGAGGGATATTCGCTGCTGATTCTCTCTGCCACAGAAGCATCAACAGTAGGATTTTTGTAGAAACTCCCTGCATTGCCGGTAACGGTTGGGTCTGGTAATTTGCTCTGCCGCATCGCGCAGACTAAATCAAAGATCTGACGGGGAGTCACAGTCTCAGGATCTAAGCGAGTCAGATCCCCATAAGTCAGTTTCGGTTGCCATTGCTTTGTCAGTTTCAGGCCTACGGCAATAATGGCATACCCTTCTTTATAGGAATGTTTAAATATGCTTTCGCGATAACCGAACTGGCATTCATCGGATTGCAAGCGGATGACTTTTTCATTCTGAAGATCCAATACATCCACATAACCACAAATACTCTGCAGTTCGATACCATATGCACCTATGTTCTGAATAGGAGCAGAACCTACGCATCCGGGAATTAACGCAAGATTCTCCAGGCCGGGAATATCATGCTCTAATGCATAACAAACCAATTGATGCCAATTTTCCCCAGCCCCTATATGTAGCTGCCATTCCTCTGCGTTTTCAGTCAGTTCAATACCTTTTATGCGATTTAGTGCCACTGATCCTGCAAAATTCTCCAGGAAAAGAACATTACTCCCTTCCCCTAAAAGTAAAAAAGGCTGCCCTTTTTTCTTCGCTGATTTCCATGCAACGATGAGTTGTTCAGCGCTCCGGACATGCGTGATTTCAGCAGCATAGGCCTCCAGAGAAAAAGTATTTAGGGATTGAAGAGAAGTGTCGCCATTCGACATAGCCATATTACTCATAAGTGACTTATTTGTGCTTAGTTTAACCGATCCGATACTCTGTTACGCAGAGTTTTATAAGATGGTACAGGGGCTTGCGGCCCGATAAGCAGAGCGTGTAGAGCTAAATACCCTAAATTCCCCATAGCCAAAAGCCCCGCACTTTCGTACGGGGCTTTTCGCTTATTTGATGCCTGGCAGTTCCCTACTCTCGCATGGGGAGACCCCACACTACCATCGGCGCTACGGCGTTTCACTTCTGAGTTCGGCATGGGGTCAGGTGGGACCACCGCGCTAGTGCCGCCAGGC
>NZ_JBLZQF010000023.1:0-2307 GCF_049199325.1 Rahnella sp. PD4
TGATTGACGTTACTCGCAGAAGAAGCACCGGCTAACTCCGTGCCAGCAGCCGCGGTAATACGGAGGGTGCAAGCGTTAATCGGAATTACTGGGCGTAAAGCGCACGCAGGCGGTTTGTTAAGTCAGATGTGAAATCCCCGAGCTTAACTTGGGAACTGCATTTGAAACTGGCAAGCTAGAGTCTTGTAGAGGGGGGTAGAATTCCAGGTGTAGCGGTGAAATGCGTAGAGATCTGGAGGAATACCGGTGGCGAAGGCGGCCCCCTGGACAAAGACTGACGCTCAGGTGCGAAAGCGTGGGGAGCAAACAGGATTAGATACCCTGGTAGTCCACGCTGTAAACGATGTCGACTTGGAGGTTGTGCCCTTGAGGCGTGGCTTCCGGAGCTAACGCGTTAAGTCGACCGCCTGGGGAGTACGGCCGCAAGGTTAAAACTCAAATGAATTGACGGGGGCCCGCACAAGCGGTGGAGCATGTGGTTTAATTCGATGCAACGCGAAGAACCTTACCTACTCTTGACATCCAGAGAATTTGCCAGAGATGGCGAAGTGCCTTCGGGAACTCTGAGACAGGTGCTGCATGGCTGTCGTCAGCTCGTGTTGTGAAATGTTGGGTTAAGTCCCGCAACGAGCGCAACCCTTATCCTTTGTTGCCAGCACGTAATGGTGGGAACTCAAAGGAGACTGCCGGTGATAAACCGGAGGAAGGTGGGGATGACGTCAAGTCATCATGGCCCTTACGAGTAGGGCTACACACGTGCTACAATGGCATATACAAAGAGAAGCGAACTCGCGAGAGCAAGCGGACCTCATAAAGTATGTCGTAGTCCGGATTGGAGTCTGCAACTCGACTCCATGAAGTCGGAATCGCTAGTAATCGTAGATCAGAATGCTACGGTGAATACGTTCCCGGGCCTTGTACACACCGCCCGTCACACCATGGGAGTGGGTTGCAAAAGAAGTAGGTAGCTTAACCTTCGGGAGGGCGCTTACCACTTTGTGATTCATGACTGGGGTGAAGTCGTAACAAGGTAACCGTAGGGGAACCTGCGGTTGGATCACCTCCTTACCTCAAGATACGCATTGTGCAGTGTCCACACAGATTGTCTGATAGAAAGTAACGAGCAGAAATACCTTAATAGGCTTGTAGCTCAGGTGGTTAGAGCGCACCCCTGATAAGGGTGAGGTCGGTGGTTCAAGTCCACTCAGGCCTACCAATTCCTTCCTCCTCTTCGTTGTCGCCATGTCTCGTTTGCCCAGGCAAACTTCGCATGACTCCGCCTTGATGAGAAAGTGATTGGCTGACTCATCAGGCTGATGAGTGATTAAGGTATCTGTAAGTGACTGTATGGGGCTATAGCTCAGCTGGGAGAGCGCCTGCCTTGCACGCAGGAGGTCAGCGGTTCGATCCCGCTTAGCTCCACCATTACCGTACAGCCCCTCAATAATACTTCAGAGCGTATTGGAAACAGTATGCTGCGAAGTATTTTGCTCTTTAACAATCTGGAACAAGCTGAAAATTGAAAGTTTACAGCTGAACATCACTCTCCGTATCTGTACTGAGTGGTGGATTAGTCTGTAACAGAGTCTCTCAAATAATCGCAATGCGACGGTGGAAACACCTTCGGGTTGTGAGGTTAAGCGACTAAGCGTACACGGTGGATGCCTAGGCAGTCAGAGGCGATGAAGGGCGTGCTAATCTGCGAAAAGCGTCGGTAAGGTGATATGAACCGTTATACCCGACGATACCCGAATGGGGAAACCCAGTGTGCTCCGGCACATTATCGTTAGATGAATACATAGTCTAACGAGGCGAACCGGGGGAACTGAAACATCTAAGTACCCCGAGGAAAAGAAATCAACCGAGATTCCCCCAGTAGCGGCGAGCGAACGGGGAAGAGCCCAGAACCTGAATCAGTTTGTGTGTTAGTGGAAGCGTCTGGAAAGTCGCACGGTACAGGGTGATAGTCCCGTACACAAAAATGCACAGATTGTGAGTTCGATGAGTAGGGCGGGACACGTGACATCCTGTCTGAATATGGGGGGACCATCCTCCAAGGCTAAATACTCCTGACTGACCGATAGTGAACCAGTACCGTGAGGGAAAGGCGAAAAGAACCCCGGCGAGGGGAGTGAAATAGAACCTGAAACCGTGTACGTACAAGCAGTGGGAGCCTACTCGTTAGGTGACTGCGTACCTTTTGTATAATGGGTCAGCGACTTATATTTTGTAGCAAGGTTAACCGAATAGGGGAGCCGTAGGGAAACCGAGTCTTAACTGGGCGTCAAGTTGCAAGGTATAGACCCG
>NZ_JBLZQF010000024.1:0-1156 GCF_049199325.1 Rahnella sp. PD4
GTTTTAAGAAGCTTTTTCAGGTACTTCGCAGGCAGGGGCACGTCTGGAACCACATGCTGTAATCTTAATACGATCCCAGTCTGTGATATCTGAGGTGATTGCCATGAAAACTTTCGTTGGACTTGATGTTTCCCAGAAGAAAACAAGCATCTGCGTTATAGACCATAACGGTAATAAAATTCGGATGGTTAACGTCGATACGCATCCTGGTGTTATAGCTGATTATCTCTTTTCTGAAGGATTTGATAAGTCGAAAGTGGGTCTGGAGACAGGGCCGCTTTGCGTCTGGCTTTACCATTCTCTCAGGAATTTTGGTCTGGACGTTGACTGTATCCACGCACGACATGTTCATGCGGCTTTATCTATGCAGTTAAATAAAACCGATCAAAATGATGCTTTTGGTATAGCAAGACTGGTTCTTTCCGGCTGGTACAAGCCAGTACATGTCAAAAGTCTTCAATGCCATCAACAACGACTCATTCTTACCAGCCGGGAAAAATTGGTCCAGCTTCGTGTTGCCGTAACGAATCAGATCCGCGGACTTTTGAAAACATTCGGGGTTGTTCTTCCACCCGGGAAAAATAGTGTTTTTGAACGTGCCGTACTCGAGTCATCACCTTCGCTGGAAACAGTTAAACCTGCAGTTATTATGTTGCTTGATACTTGGGAACATCTTTCCGGGCAAATAAGAAAATTTAACTACATGCTAGAAAAATTAGCCCGAAAAGATCCGGTTTGCCAGATATTGCAATCTATTCCGGGTGTGGGTGTTCTGACAGCATTAAGTTTTAAAACGTCAATTGACGACCCCTCTCGCTTCAGACGGGTCAGCGATGCAGGAGCTTTCCTCGGATTAACGCCCAAAAAGTATCAATCCGGCGAAGTTGACAGAAATGGGGGAATCTCAAAGCAGGGAAACAGAATGACACGTACGCTTATCTACGAAGCAGCATCCTGCCTGTTAACGCGTTATGGTACTGATACAAGCCTGGCAATATGGGCAAATGGACTCCGACGCAGGATGGGTTACAAGAAGGTTATTGTTGCCCTGGCTCGAAAACTGACGACATTGATGTTAAGTATGTGGAAATCAGAGACATTTTATAATGAACGTCTTAAAGCGGTAAATTAAAGAACGAAAAGTCATAATCAAATC
>NZ_JBLZQF010000024.1:1253-1682 GCF_049199325.1 Rahnella sp. PD4
GGGCAATACCCCTGCGGGAATCACATAGGAATGAAGACGACGTCTGGCAACATGTTGTAGCATCTAAAAAATGACTACGAAGACGACAAAGACCCCATCTGATCCAGATATTGACTGATTAGACGACAAGAAGGTTATTGTTGCCCTGGCTCGAAAACTGACGACATTGATGTTAAGTATGTGGAAATCAGAGACATTTTATAATGAACGTCTTAAAGCGGTAAATTAAAGAACGAAAAGTCATAATCAAATCAGATTGAGCTCGTCGTACACTTCAATTCCGGGACACGCTTTGCAGGGCAATACCCCTGCGGGAATCACATAGGAATGAAGACGACGTCTGGCAACATGTTGTAGCATCTAAAAAATGACTACGAAGACGACAAAGACCCCATCTGATCCAGATATTGACTGATTAGACGACAAACG
>NZ_JBLZQF010000025.1:0-1417 GCF_049199325.1 Rahnella sp. PD4
TGAACTGAACCCCTGAAGTTGGACATCAGAACTACGTCAGGGGAACATATGAGTCCGGTAGCCTACCGGACTCATACCACCCAGTTTCATTTTGATCCGGTCGCGATTGTAGTACCCGATGTATTCCTTTATCGACGCCGCCAGTTCTTTTGTACCCGTGTAAGTTTTCCCGTGGAACATTTCCGTTTTTAACACCGCGAAGAAGCTTTCCATCGCCGCATTATCATAGCAGTTACCTTTGCGCGACATACTCTGCCGCAACCCCGCATCACTCACCTGTTTCTGCCATGCTTTCATACGGTATTGCCAGCCCTGATCGCTGTGAAATAACGCATTTTTTCTCGCATGACCTGACGTAAGCAACTGCTTTAACATTCTTTCTGTCAGCTCATAAGTCGGCCTCGCTCCCATACTCATCGCCACGATTTCACCGTTATACAGATCCATGACCGGCGACAAATACAGCTTGCTTCCCGCTACGTTGAACTCCGTGACATCTGTCACCAGCTTCACACCGGGACCGGAAGCCGTAAACTCTCTTTTGAGCAGATCCGGCGCCGGACCCATGCCGGTTTCGCCTTTCCAGCTTCGGTATTTTTTAGCCCGCACACGTGCCTGCACGCCCATTTTAGCCATAAGGCGGCTGACCTTTTTATGATTCACCCGTAGCCCCTGATTATGCAGTGCGGCAGTGACGCGCCGGTAGCCGTAGCGCCGTTTGTGGCGGATGGCTATCTGCCGGATGATATCGCACAGCGCCACATCGCAACCGATCGCTTCACGCGATTGCCACCAGTACCAGGTGCTGCGTGGCAGCATCGCGGATTTCAGCAGGTCACGCAGACGATGCTCGCCGATTAATGCCCTGATGGCGTTGATTTTTTCTTCTGTTCCGCTTTTGCTTTCATCAGGGCGTCTAACTTTTCGTGGTAAGCACGTTCAGCGCGCAGATAGCGGACTTCTTCCAGCAGTTCTGCGGGCGTCATTTCTTCAGGCTGTTTTGCGGGTTTTTGAGCTTTCTGCGCCATGTGTTTTCTCTCTTTCTTTGCCGGGGCGGTGGCCTTTGTGGCCTCCTGAACCCAGCGTCCGACAGTCTTGTAGTCAGAAATATTAAACCGCGCAGCGGCGGTACGCATAGAAAGTTGTTCACGAAGTACGACATCTGCCACGTGGGCACGAAAATGGGCAGGATAGGTGATGGATGTTTTGGCTAATAAAGCGGCCTGACCGTGAAGCCGGTAAGCCGCAGTCCATGCCCGAAGTGAAGAAGCGGGAACCTGATATTGGCGGGCAGTGAGTTTGTAGCCGTCACGACCATCAAGGTAATGCCTGACGGCCATAAGTTTGATTTGAAAATTGTATTTCATATGAACTCCGAATGAAGGTTTAAAAAGTCCAACATTCGGGGTTCAGTTCA
>NZ_JBLZQF010000026.1:0-1326 GCF_049199325.1 Rahnella sp. PD4
GTTAGGTGACTGCGTACCTTTTGTATAATGGGTCAGCGACTTATATTTTGTAGCAAGGTTAACCGAATAGGGGAGCCGTAGGGAAACCGAGTCTTAACTGGGCGTCAAGTTGCAAGGTATAGACCCGAAACCCGGTGATCTAGCCATGGGCAGGTTGAAGGTTGGGTAACACTAACTGGAGGACCGAACCGACTAATGTTGAAAAATTAGCGGATGACTTGTGGCTGGGGGTGAAAGGCCAATCAAACCGGGAGATAGCTGGTTCTCCCCGAAAGCTATTTAGGTAGCGCCTCGTGAACTCATCTTCGGGGGTAGAGCACTGTTTCGACTAGGGGGCCATCCCGGCTTACCAACTCGATGCAAACTACGAATACCGAAGAATGTTATCACGGGAGACACACGGCGGGTGCTAACGTCCGTCGTGAAGAGGGAAACAACCCAGACCGCCAGCTAAGGTCCCAAAGTCATGGTTAAGTGGGAAACGATGTGGGAAGGCATAGACAGCCAGGATGTTGGCTTAGAAGCAGCCATCATTTAAAGAAAGCGTAATAGCTCACTGGTCGAGTCGGCCTGCGCGGAAGATGTAACGGGGCTAAACCATGCACCGAAGCTGCGGCAGCGACGCTTAGGCGTTGTTGGGTAGGGGAGCGTTCTGTAAGCCGTCGAAGGTGAACTGTGAGGTTTGCTGGAGGTATCAGAAGTGCGAATGCTGACATAAGTAACGATAATGCGGGTGAAAAACCCGCACGCCGGAAGACCAAGGGTTCCTGTCCAACGTTAATCGGGGCAGGGTGAGTCGACCCCTAAGGCGAGGCTGAAAAGCGTAGTCGATGGGAAGCTGGTTAATATTCCAGCACTTGGTGTTACTGCGAAGGGGGGACGGAGAAGGCTAGGCTGGCCGGGCGACGGTTGTCCCGGTTCAAGCGTGTAGGGGGTGTGACCTGGTAAATCCGGTTGCATATTAACCCTGAGGCGTGATAACGAGCCACTACGGTGGTGAAGTAGCTGATGCCATGCTTCCAGGAAAAGCCTCTAAGCTCCAGGTAACACGAAATCGTACCCCAAACCGACACAGGTGGTCAGGTAGAGAATACTCAGGCGCTTGAGAGAACTCGGGTGAAGGAACTAGGCAAAATGGTGCCGTAACTTCGGGAGAAGGCACGCTGGCGCGTAGGTGAAGGGACTTGCTCCCGGAGCTGAAGCCAGTCGAAGATACCAGCTGGCTGCAACTGTTTAATAAAAACACAGCACTGTGCAAACACGAAAGTGGACGTATACGGTGTGACGCCTGCCCGGTGCCGGAAGGTTAATTGATGGGGTCAGCCG
>NZ_JBLZQF010000027.1:0-1055 GCF_049199325.1 Rahnella sp. PD4
CCGTCATCCATCGCGATTGGGTGGATCAGCGTAACAACCATGTTCACGTTGTCACCAGGCATTACCATCTCAACGCCTTCTGGCAGTTCGATAGTACCGGTCACGTCAGTTGTACGGAAGTAGAACTGTGGACGGTAGCCTTTGAAGAATGGAGTATGACGACCACCTTCATCTTTGCTCAGGATGTACACTTCGGAATCAAACTTGGTGTGTGGTTTGATTGAACCTGGTTTAGCCAGAACCTGACCACGTTCGATGTCTTCACGTTTGATACCACGCAGCAGAACACCCACGTTCTCGCCTGCACGGCCTTCGTCCAGCAGTTTGCGGAACATTTCAACGCCAGTACAAGTTGACTTAACAGTGTCCTTGATACCGACGATTTCAACTTCTTCGCCTACTTTAACGATACCGCGCTCTACACGACCGGTTACAACTGTACCACGACCGGAGATGGAGAATACGTCTTCGATTGGCAGCAGGAATGGCTTATCGATAGCACGCTCTGGCAATGGAATGTAGCTGTCCAGTGCTTCTGCCAGTTCGATGATTTTCGCTTCCCACGTTGCATCGCCTTCCAGTGCTTTCAGCGCTGAACCTTTGATGACCGGGATGTCGTCGCCTGGGAATTCGTAAGCAGAAAGAAGTTCACGAACTTCCATTTCTACCAGTTCCAGCAGCTCTTCATCATCTACCATGTCGCATTTGTTCATGAACACGATCATGTATGGAACGCCAACCTGGCGACCCAGCAGGATGTGCTCACGCGTCTGAGGCATAGGGCCGTCAGTTGCAGCAACAACCAGGATAGCGCCGTCCATCTGAGCAGCACCGGTGATCATGTTTTTCACGTAGTCGGCGTGCCCTGGGCAGTCAACGTGCGCGTAGTGACGAGTCGGGGTGTCATATTCAACGTGTGAAGTGTTGATGGTGATACCACGAGCTTTTTCTTCTGGTGCGTTATCGATCTGGTCGAATGCACGTGCAGAACCGCCGTAGGTTTTAGCCAGAACGGTAGTGATTGCTGCAGTCAGGGTAGTTTTACCGTGGTCAAC
>NZ_JBLZQF010000028.1:0-708 GCF_049199325.1 Rahnella sp. PD4
GGGGTGAGGACAGTGTCTGGTGGGTAGTTTGACTGGGGCGGTCTCCTCCTAAAGAGTAACGGAGGAGCACGAAGGTTAGCTAATCACGGTCGGACATCGTGAGGTTAGTGCAATGGCATAAGCTAGCTTGACTGCGAGAGTGACGGCTCGAGCAGGTACGAAAGTAGGTCATAGTGATCCGGTGGTTCTGAATGGAAGGGCCATCGCTCAACGGATAAAAGGTACTCCGGGGATAACAGGCTGATACCGCCCAAGAGTTCATATCGACGGCGGTGTTTGGCACCTCGATGTCGGCTCATCACATCCTGGGGCTGAAGTAGGTCCCAAGGGTATGGCTGTTCGCCATTTAAAGTGGTACGCGAGCTGGGTTTAGAACGTCGTGAGACAGTTCGGTCCCTATCTGCCGTGGGCGTTGGAAGATTGAGAGGGGCTGCTCCTAGTACGAGAGGACCGGAGTGGACGCATCACTGGTGTTCGGGTTGTCATGCCAATGGCATTGCCCGGTAGCTAAATGCGGAAAAGATAAGCGCTGAAAGCATCTAAGCGCGAAACTTGCCTCGAGATGAGTCTTCCCTGTGGCTTTAAGCCACCTGAAGGGACGTTTAAGACTAAGACGTTGATAGGCTGGGTGTGTAAGTGCAGCGATGCATTGAGCTAACCAGTACTAATGACCCGAGAGGCTTAACCTTACAACACCAAAGGTGTTTT
>NZ_JBLZQF010000029.1:0-640 GCF_049199325.1 Rahnella sp. PD4
GCGCTTACCACTTTGTGATTCATGACTGGGGTGAAGTCGTAACAAGGTAACCGTAGGGGAACCTGCGGTTGGATCACCTCCTTACCTCAAGATACGCATTGTGCAGTGTCCACACAGATTGTCTGATGAAATTAATGAGCAAGAGCACCTGTTGATGCGGTAAGGGCAACCTTACGCTGATGCGAAAAGTGCCAAACCACTCAGGTGGTCTGGTACGGATTTTTCGTGTCCCCATCGTCTAGAGGCCTAGGACACTGCCCTTTCACGGCTGTAACAGGGGTTCGAATCCCCTTGGGGACGCCAATCCGATAATGTGTGAAAGACATTATCCCCTGTTCTTTATGAACAGAAAATAACTTAAAGATGACTTTAACGAGTCATGTTTAAGATATTGCTCTTTAACAATCTGGAACAAGCTGAAAATTGAAAGTTTACAGCTGAGCATCACTCTCCGTATCTGTACTGAGTGGTGGATTAGTCTGTAACAGAGTCTCTCAAATAATCGCAATGCGGCGGTGGAAACACCTTCGGGTTGTGAGGTTAAGCGACTAAGCGTACACGGTGGATGCCTAGGCAGTCAGAGGCGATGAAGGGCGTGCTAATCTGCGAAAAGCGTCGGTAAGGTGATATGAACCGTTAT